>NZ_QQAU01000002.1:527308-876208 GCF_003350445.1 Lentzea flaviverrucosa | reverse complement strand
CTTGCCCGCCGCCGCCTTGCCCGCCGCCGCCTTGCCCGCCGCCGCCTTGCCCGCCACCGCCCTGCCCGCCAACGCCCTGCCCGCCACCACCGCCCCGCCACCACCGCCCCGCCACCACCGCCCCGCCCGCCACCGAGTCACCCACCGCTCGGCGGGCACACTCCTCACCGTGACCGAAGACGAGCTGCGCCGAGCCGCGTTCGGCGACTCACCCGACCTCGACGTGTGGCCGGCTCTCGCGGCACCGAACCCCAGGACCAGGTGGCTCGCCGCGGTCGTCCTGGGCGGTCAGGGCCACTACGCGGCCGCCGCCACCGTGCTCGACGAGCTCCGACACGACCCCGACCAGGTGATCGCGTCCCTGTCCCTCTCGACTCGCGCATCGCACCACCGTCAGCTAGGGGCCCACCACCTCGCCCGCGCCCTCGACGGCGCCGCCCTCGCGCGCCTCCAGTCAGCAGGCGAGAACGACCTCGACGGGATCGACGCCGCGGGCGCCCGGACGGACGCCCTGCTCGGCCTCGCCGCCGATTCGCTCGGTGCTCAACGCCAGAACGAGGCCCGCAGGTTGCTCGCACGAGTTGAGACGTGGTCGTGGCGCAGTGAGGTCCGCAGGGGCTGGGTAGCCGCCGAGATCGAGCTGGCGGACGGTCGCGCGCACGCCGCCGTCGAACCCGCGGAGGCGGCGTACGGCGTAGCGACGAGCAGAAAGGCGCTGCGGCACGAGCTCAAATCCGCACTCGTTCTGGGTGCTTCATTGGTCGTGTGGGGGACCCCCGACGGCCTGAACCGCGGGGTTGAACTGGTTGAGTGTGAGCTAAATCACAGCGCCGCGAAGGGGCTTCATCCGTTGATCTGGCCGAGCGCTCTTCTTCTGGTGGGTCGTGCCACCACGGTGGGCGCAGTCGCCATCGACCGGGCGACGGAGGCTCTGAGCTGCGTGTTACGCAGAGCTGATCCCGTCAGCCGACAGGTCGCCCTTGATTCCCCGTGGGTGCCGACCGGGCTGCTCCGTTCCGGGGAACCCCCGAACGCAGACCCTCAGACGAACTTCTTGACGGATTAAGCACCGGATCGTGTCAAGGTTTGGCCGCCAGCGTCCGATAGGGGAGATGGAACGTCACTCGGCTGCAGGAAAGGAGTCCCCGTGACCACGGTCCTTATTTGCGACGACCGGCGCAGTGTGCGTGAGGGTCTCACCCGCGTGATGTCGGCTGTCCCAGGGGTCAGCCGCATCGACTGCGTAGCGCACGGTGACGAGTTGTTGGCTCGCTTTTCAAGGCAGCCGGTCGACGTCGTCCTGGTGGGAACCCAGCGCGCCGTCCCGACCGGGGTTGAAGCAACCCGTCGGCTCGTCTCCGCGAACCCCCAGGCAAACGTCATCGTCTTCGGCGCACCCGACGACGCCGGGAGCATCGCCGCGGCGATCGCCGGCGGTGCCCGCGGCTACCTGAGGTGGGACGCGTCGCGTCCTGAGCTTGTGGCAGCCCTCGCGCACACGCTCGCCAGCACCTCGGTGCCGGCGCCTCGTCAGCCCTCCGACCCCGGCGTGCAGCTCACGGAGCGTGAGCTCCAGGTGCTGCGGGGCATGAGCCAGGGCAAGAGCAACGGCCAGATCGGCCGCGAGCTCTACCTGTCGGAGGACACGGTGAAGACGCACGCTCGTCGTCTCTTCCGCAAGCTCGGTGTTCGTGACCGTGCTCAGGCGGTCGCGCACGGCTTCCGGCGAGGCCTCGTCCAGTAGTAGCTCTTGCCGCACCGGCCCCGCGTCCTCATATGCCGCATGTGGGGAAGCGGGGCCGGTGGCGTGAGACGGCTCACCCGTGGAAGTGGTGGTCCCTCAGGTCGCGCGTTTAGCCCAGCCCGGTGACAATGTCGCCGGGCTGTAATCCGTTCGGGCGTGTCCACTGTTCACTCGGGGTGTCCATACCCCACCTATGAACAGAACGCTTGAAGACCGGTACGGTGAAGCTGCTGCAACGGGTCGCTGTGAGTGACTCGTGCTGTTTCCTGTCGGTACGCCAACGAGTAACACCAGGGCTGCTGTCTGCGATGACCAACTTGGGGGACGGACTGGACGCCGAAGTGGGCGCGGCCGTCGACGGCGACCGCCAGGCGATCGAACGCCTGCTGGCCTCCATTCGTCCTCTCGTGGTGCGGTACTGCCGCGCCAGAGTTGGCAGGCAGGAGCGAAGCTTCGCTTCGGCGGACGATGTGGCCCAGGAGGTGTGTCTCGCGGTGCTCACGGCATTGCCCAGCTACCGCGATCAGGGTCGGCCCTTCCTCGCGTTCGTGTACGGGATCGCGGCGCACAAGGTGGCCGACGCACATCGCTCTGCCGCCAGGAACCGGTCCGAGCCGGTTCCTGAAGTCCCCGACTCGCCGGAGACCGAAGCTGGTCCCGAGCAGCGGGCGATGCAGGGAGAACTCTCCGGCCGGATGGCTGTGTTGCTGCGTGTCCTGCCGGAGAAGCAGCGGGAGATCCTGTTGTTGAGGGTGGTGGTCGGGCTCTCCGCCGAGGAAACAGCCGAGGCGGTCGGTTCGACGCCGGGTGCGGTCCGGGTGGCGCAACATCGTGCGCTGGCTCGGCTCCGCAAATCGCTGGCAGCGGAGGAGGTGGTCTGAGTGGCCGACGAACACGGAAAGGACGACGAGCAAGTGCGCGGACAGGACGATAGAGCCCCGCACGAACCCGTCGCAGATGATCTTTCGGCTGTACAGGCCGATGACAGGCTGCTGGACGCACTGGGGTCGGCGACTCCAGGCGTGGCCGGCTCCCTGGGAGACGACGACCTGAACGCGTTGCTGCTCGCATGGCGCAACGAGGTGGAGACGGAGCCGTTCGGCGAGCTCGTCGACACCGACACCGCCATCGCCACGATCCAGGCTGCCCGCCCGCAGCCGGTGAGCAGGCACCGCTTCCTGATCCCGCTGGCGAGTGCCGCGGCGGTCCTGGCCATCGCCTTCACCGGCGTGAGCCTCGTCGCCCGCGACGCCCAGCCCGGCGACGCTCTCTGGGGTCTCACGCGAGTCCTCTACTCCGAGCACGCGAAGTCGATCGAAGCCGCGGCCATCATCAGCGGTGACCTCGACGCGGCACGGCTGGCGTTGCGCGAGGGCAAGGTCAACGAGGCGCGCGAGAAGCTGAACAAGATCGGCGAGAGCCTCGAGTCGGTCTCCACGGCCGACGGCAAGCAGCAGCTCGAGGAGAAGCACAAGGAGCTCGAAAAGGAGCTCGACACCAACACCTCGACCGCGCCGCCCACCTCGACGCTCCCGCCGGTGACGCAGCCGAGCCAGTCGTCGCAGCCGTCGACCACGCCCTCGACGCCGACGACCGAGCCGTCGACCACCCAGCCGTCCACGCCTCCGTCGTCGGAGACCCCCGCGCCGCCGACGTCGAACGGCGAGGAGAACCCGCCACCGCCTCCTCCTCCGCCGCCTCCCGGCGAGGACCCGGGGTCGACCGGCACGAACGGCGAGTCCACCGGGCAGTCGGTCGAGAGCACCGGCACCAACTGAGACGCAGTGTGAACGGCCCCTGATCTTCCGAGGTCAGGGGTCGTTCACATGCTCAGGCGTTCACACGTCAGGTGGAATGTGACCGGCAGGTGCGTCCGACCTCACAGCCGTGCTGCGAGGTCAGCGGGCCGACTCGGTGGCCGTCACGCCGTCCGCGTACCCCCGGCAGTACTCCCAGCTCACGTAGGCGCCGGGGTTCGGGTCGAAGGCCGGCTCGTGCGGGCGCATGCGCCCGTCGGCGAGCAGCTGCTCCAGTGAGGCTCGCAACAGTGCCCAGTCGTGGTAGTGCGGTTCCTGGCACTCACCGCAGTCCACGACGATGCCCCGGACGCCTCTGTGTTCCAGCAGCGCTTGGTAGACGGCGAGGTCGGCCAGGTCGCTGACCAGCTCTGTTCGCTCGTCTTCGTCCATCGGGGGATGGTCGTGGTCGGGCTCGCCCAGAGAGAGTGCGGGGTCTTCTGGGTCGCCTTCGAAGGGGTCTGGTGGCAACGCGTCGTGCGGCACGACCCCGCACGGTACCCGCCGTACCCCCGAGGTCGTCCAGATACCATGGGTCGCACCGCCTCCGCCTGCGGAAACTGGACACGCAGGACCCCAAAAGGGCAGGCAGAGCGCAGACCGCACGACGGAAGGCATGTCACCCGCTATGACCAGCGAGCTCAACGCTGATGGAGTCCCGAGCAAGTTCGCCATGCTGGGACTGACCTTCGACGACGTGCTCCTGCTGCCTGCCGAGTCGGACGTCGTCCCGAGTGGCGTCGACACGAGCACCAGGATCTCGCGCAACATCACCCTGAAGATTCCGCTGGCCAGCGCCGCGATGGACACGGTCACCGAGGGCCGGATGGCCATCTCGATGGCACGTCAGGGCGGCATCGGTGTGCTGCACCGCAACCTGAGCATCGAGGACCAGGCCCGCCAGGCCGAGACCGTCAAGCGGTCCGAGGCCGGCATGGTCACCGACCCGGTCACGTGCTCGCCCGAGGCCACGCTGGCCGAGGTGGACGCGCTGTGCGCCCGCTACCGCATCTCCGGCGTGCCGGTGACCGACGAGAACAACAAGCTCGTCGGCATCATCACGAACCGCGACATGCGCTTCGAGCTCGACCACTCCAAGCGCGTGATCGAGGTCATGACCAAGGGCCCGCTGGTCACGGCCCAGGTCGGCGTGTCGGCGGAGGCCGCGCTCGGCCTGCTGCGCCGCCACAAGGTCGAGAAGCTGCCGATCGTCGACGGTGACGGCAAGCTCAAGGGCCTGATCACGGTCAAGGACTTCGTCAAGACCGAGCAGTACCCGATGGCCACCAAGGACCCGGACGGCCGCCTGCTGTGCGCCGCCGCCGTCGGTGTGGGCGAGGACTCGTTCGTGCGCGCGATGACGCTCGCCGAGGCCGGCGTCGACGTGCTCATGGTCGACACGGCGCACGGGCACTCGCGCGGCGTGCTGGAGATGGTCGCCCGCATCAAGAAGGAGCTCGGCGACTCGGCGGACGTCGTCGGCGGCAACGTCGCGACGCGCGCCGGTGCCCAGGCCCTGGTCGACGCGGGTGCGGACGGAGTGAAGGTCGGTGTCGGTCCCGGCTCGATCTGCACCACGCGCGTCGTCGCCGGTGTCGGTGTGCCGCAGATCTCCGCGATCTACGAGGCCTCGCTGGCCTGTTCCCCGGCGGGCGTGCCGGTGATCGGTGACGGCGGCATCCAGTACTCCGGCGACATCGCCAAGGCCATCGCGGCCGGCGCGTCCGCCGTGATGCTCGGCTCGCTGCTCGCGGGCACCCAGGAGGCGCCCGGCGACCTGATCCTGGTCAACGGCAAGCAGTTCAAGACCTACCGCGGCATGGGCTCGCTCGCCGCCATGCAGTCCCGCGGCGAGAACAAGTCGTTCTCGAAGGACCGCTACTTCCAGGACGACGTGCTCAACGAGGACAAGCTCGTCCCCGAGGGCATCGAGGGCCGCACGCCGTTCCGCGGCCCGCTGTCGCAGGTCGTGCACCAGCTCAACGGCGGTCTGCGCGCGGCGATGGGCTACACGGGCTCCCACACGATCGCCGAGCTGCAGCAGCAGCAGCTCGTGCGCATCACCGCCGCGGGCCTGAAGGAAAGCCACCCGCACGACATCACGATGACCGTCGAAGCCCCGAACTACACCACCCGTTAGGGTGTCTCGGCTGCTAGAACGCTTGCTCAACAGCTTGGAGAGGAACCACAGGTGCGCGATCTGGTCGAGATCGGCATGGGCCGGACCGCGAGGCGGGCCTACGAGCTGGACGACATCGAAATCATCCCGTCGCGTCGGACGAGGTCGTCGAAGGACGTCTCCACGACGTGGCAGATCGATGCCTACCGCTTCGACATCCCGCTGATCACCCACCCGACCGACGCCATCGTGTCGCCGGGCACGGCGGTCGCGGTCGGCGAGCTCGGTGGCCTCGGTGTGCTCAACGCCGAGGGCCTCTGGGCGCGGCACGGCGACGTGGACGAGGCGCTGTTCCGCCTGGTCCAGGCGACCGAGGACAGCGAGGACCCGGCGGCCGCGGTGAAGGTGCTGCAGGAGCTGCACGCCGCCCCGCTGCGGATGGACCTGATCGCCGAGGCGGTCAAGCAGGTCCGCGAGTCGGGCGTCACCGTCGCGGTCCGGGTCAGCCCGCAGCGCGCCGCGGAGCTCACGCCGGACCTGCTGGCGGCGGGCGTCGAGATCCTGGTCGTGCAGGGCACGATCATCTCGGCCGAGCACGTGAGCCGCGGTGGTGAGCCGCTGAACCTGAAGTCGTTCATCGCGGACCTCGACATCCCGGTGATCGCCGGCGGCGTCGGCGACTACCGCACCGCCATGCACCTCATGCGCACCGGCGCGGCGGGCGTGATCGTCGGCTACGGCTACGCCCCCGGCGTCACGACCACCGACTCGGTGCTGGGCATCGGCGTGCCGATGGCCACCGCGATCGCCGACGCCGCGGCCGCGCGCCGCGACTACCTCGACGAGACCGGCGGCCGCTACGTGCACGTCATCGCCGACGGCGGCGTCACGACCTCGGGCGACGTGGCGAAGTCCATCGCCTGCGGTGCCGACGCCGTGATGCTCGGCGAGCCGCTGGCCGCCGCGACCGAGGCACCGGGCCAGGGCCTGTACTGGACGGCGGCGTCCGCGCACCCGTCCGTGCCGCGCAGCCTCGTCGCCGACGCGGTGGACCAGGAGCTCGACCTGCGCAAGCTGCTGTTCGGCCCGTCCGCCGACCCGCGCGGCGTGACGAACCTGTTCGGCGCCCTGAAGAGGGCGATGGCCAAGACCGGCTACTCCGACCTCAAGGAGTTCCAGAAGGTCGGCCTGACGATCCGGGGCTGAGCCTGATCGACGTCGAGGGGCGCGTTCCTGCGGGGACGCGCCCCTCTGCTTTGCTGGCGCCGTGCCGCTCGTCGAGATCAACTACGCATCCCACGTCCCTCACGCGGTGCTGGAGGAACTCGCGGCGATGCTCCCGCACGCCGTGTCGGTGGCGGTGGAGTGCCCGGAGGAGCCTTACGACGGCGACCTCCAGCCAGGCGACGTCGACCTGCGCTTCCGCCCGCGCGGCCCGTTCGACTCGACCGGCATGGACGTCGTCGTCGAGGTCCGCTCCAAGTACTTCGAGAGCCGCGCCGCCAACCGCCAGGACCGAGTCGACGCCCTGTGCGCGGCCGTCGGCGACACCACGGGCCTCGCTGACGTGGGCGTTTACCTGAGTTTGCCGGTCGCCGCATGGGCCCAAACCTGATCCTGCAACCAGACGGCCACTCCGTGCGTCCTTGTGAGCGTGGATCTGGATGCCTTGTTCGGCGACGGCAAGAACAGTGATGTGGACACGATCGACCCGGACGCCGACGTCCAAGAGTTCGAGATCGAGGAAGCGCCCGAGGAGGACGAGGGCGTCGGGGGCATCGGCTGGAAAATGCTGACCCTGTTCGTCTGCGGTGGGCTGGTGATCACCGGCCTGGCCGTGGCGTTCATGGTCTGGGTCATCGAGGGCCTGATCCTCTGAGTCGACGGGTGCGCCTGCCCGCGCACCCTCGACCTTCTATCCAGTTTTTCTGTATAGTTCTGTACATGACCGCAATGCACGAGGCTCGCGAGCTGACAGTCACGGAGGCCGCGAAGCGTGGCGTCGCCGGGCTCGTCGCCGACGCCGAGCAGGGTGGTCCGGTGGTCGTCACGCGTCACAGCCGGCCGGTGGCCGCTGTTGTCCCGATGAGTCGCCTGGCTGAGATCGACGAAGCGGCAGCGGACCTGAGGGACCTGGCGCTCGTGCTCGCGCGGTCGGCTGCTGACTCTGGTCGGCGCACGTCCTTTGGCGACGTGCTGGCGGCGTTCGGGCACACCCGTGAGTCGCTTGCGGCGGTGGAGGACGACGACTCGCTCGATGGCTGAAGTTCTGTTCACCGACGCGGCCGTCGATGACCTGCGTCGCCTGGGGCCGGACGTCGTGCCCAGGGTCCTCAAGAAGATCCAGATCCTGTTCGACAACCCGGAAGCCGGGCATCCGCTCGGTGGCGAGTTGACCGGGTTTCGCAAGTTGGTGGTGGGGCGCAACCACTGGCGGATCGTCTACCGGATCACCACCGACGGTTCCGTCGAGGTGTGCGAAGTCTGGTGCGTGGGTGTGCGTTCGGATGCAGAGGTCTACGCCGAGGCGTCGGCGAGAGTCGCGTCGATGGCTGACGAGGGCTCCACGCTGGCCAGGCTGGCCGACGTCATCGGCAGGCTCGGTCGCCTCGCGGGCGACGTGGTCGTGGAAGAGACCCCGCCGCGCGAGCCCGTGCCCGACTGGCTGGCGCAGCGTCTCGTGCGCACGGCCGGGATTCCTCCAGTGCAGGTCGCGGCCCTGAGCCTGGAGCAGGCAGTCGACCTCTGGACCGATTTCATGAGCGCATCCCGCCCGTCTGAACCGATAGGGGACTAGGCGTTACCGGAAGTAACGCCTACTCTCCGATCCATGGGTGAACTCGCCGGTAACTTCGATGTCGTCATCGTCGGCTCCGGGTTCGGTGGCAGCGTGGCCGCGCTCCGCCTGACCGAGAAGGGCTACCGCGTCGCCGTCCTGGAGGCGGGGCGCCGGTTCGCCGACGACGAGTTCGCCAAGACCAGCTGGAACCTCCGCAAGTACCTGTGGGCGCCGCAGTTCAAGTGCTTCGGCATCCAGCGCATCCACACGCTGCGCAACGTCATGGTGCTCGCCGGCGCGGGTGTCGGTGGCGGCTCTCTCGTGTACGCGAACACGCTGTACCGGCCGCTCAAGCCGTTCTACGAGGACCGGCAGTGGGCGCACATCACCGACTGGCAGGACGAGCTGGACCCGTTCTACGACCAGGCGAGCCGGATGCTGGGTGTCGTCACGAACCCCACGACGACCCCTAGCGACGTCGTGATGCAGAAGGTCGCCAAGGACATGGGCGTCGAGGACAGCTACCACGCGACGCCCGTCGGCGTGTTCTTCGGCGAGCCGGGGAAGAAGGCGGCCGACCCGTACTTCGGGGGCGCCGGACCGGAACGCACCGGCTGCACCGAGTGCGGCAGCTGCATGTCGGGCTGCCGGGTCGGGGCCAAGAACACGCTGGTCAAGAACTACCTCTACCTCGCGGAGAAGCTCGGCGCCCAGGTCTTCCCGCTGACCACCGTCACGCAGCTCAAGGAAGACAACGGCACCTGGACCGTCCACACCAAGATGACCGGTGGGAGGGCGACCAGGACGTTCACGGCGGACCAGGTCGTGGTCGCTGCCGGCACGTGGGGCACCCAGCAGCTCCTGCACCAGGCGAAGGCGAGCACCCTGCCGAAGATCTCTCCCAAGCTCGGCGAGCTCACCCGCACCAACTCCGAGTCGATCATCGGCGCCGCCCGCTACACGGTCGACCCGGACACCGACTACACGCAGGGCGTCGCGATCACGAGCTCCATCCACCCCGACGAGATCACGCACATCGAGCCCGTCCGGTACGGCAAGGGCAGCAACGCCATGGGCATGCTGCAGACCCTCGCCACGGACGGCGCGCTGAGCACGCCGCGGTGGCTGCAGTTCGTCAAGCAGGCCTTCCGGCACCCGCTGCGGCTGCTCCGGCTGCTGAGCGTGCACCGGTGGAGCGAGCGGACCGTGATCCTGCTGGTCATGCAGAGCCTCGACAACTCCATCACCACGTTCCTCAAGCGCGGCAAGCTCACCAGCAAGCAGGGCCACGGTGAGCCGAACCCGGCGTTCATCCCTGCCGGTCACGAGGCGAACCTGCTGGCCGCCAAGCACATCGACGGCATGGCAGGCGGCACGTGGGGCGAGCTGTTCAACATCCCGCTGACCGCGCACTTCATCGGCGGGTGCGCGATCGCGAGCGGCGAGGAGCAGGGCGTCATCGACCCGTACCACCGGGTCTTCAACTACCCCGGACTGTCCGTTGTGGACGGCTCGGCGATCAGCGCGAACCTCGGTGTCAACCCGAGCCTCACGATCACCGCACAGGCCGAGCGGGCGTTCTCGCTGTGGCCGAACAAGGGCGAGCAGGACCAGCGGCCCGCGCAGGACCAGCCGTACCGCAGGATCAACCCGACGAAGCCGAAGAACCCGGCGGTTCCCGATCAAGCTCCAGCCGCTTTGCGGTTGCCGATCGTGAAGGCGTCCTGACACGGTGGAGGCATGGCCAAAAAGCCTTTCGCCTCCAGCGCCGACCTCGCCCCCAAGGACGAGGTCTTCGTCGAACTCGCCGAGGGCGTCTACACCCTGACCGCCGAAGGTGACCCCAACGTCGCGGCCATCGAGGCCGAGGACTTCCTGATCTGCTTCGAAGCGCGGGCCACACCCGAGGCCGCGCGACGGTGGCTCACCCAGCTCCGCAAGCACACCAGGAAGCCCGTCCGGTACCTCGTGCTCAGCCACTACCACGCCGTGCGCACGCTCGGGGCCAGCGCGTTCGAGGCCCAGGAGATCGTCGCGCACGAGATGACGCGCGTGCTGATCGCCGAACGCGGGCAGCAGGACTGGGCGAGTGAGTTCGGCCGCATGCCTCGGCTCTTCGAACAGCCGGAGGAGATCCCCGGCCTGACGTGGCCGACGCTGACGTTCTCCGACCGCATGACGATCCCGCTCGGCGACGAGCGCGGCGACCTGGTCCTGCAGTTCCTCGGGCGCGGGCACACGGCCGGCGACATCGTGGCGTGGCTGCCGCAGCAACGCATCCTGTTCGCGGGTGACCTGGTCGAGTCGCAGGCCGCGCTCTACACCGGTGACGCGTTCCACGACGAGTGGGCGACGTCCACTTTGGACGAGATCGAGGACCTGGGCGCCGAGGTCCTCGTCGGCGGGCGCGGCAAGGTCGCGCGCGACCGCATCGAGGTCGAGGCCGCGATCAACCAGAGCAGGCACTTCCTCAACGAACTGCGCCGCACTGTCGGCGGGGTCCACGCCGAGGGAGGCACGCTCAAGCAGGCCTTCGAACTGGCGCACGCGACGCTCGTGGCCCGCTACGGCCGCTGGCCGATCTTCGAGCACTGCCTGCCGTTCGACGTGAAGCGCTACTGGGACGAGTGCGACGGCAAGGACTGGCCGGAGATCTGGACCGCCGAACGCGACCGCGCCGTCTGGGACGCCCTGCAATGACGGTGCTGGTGGTCGGTGCCGGGCCGGTAGGGCTCGCGTCGGCGCTGTTCCTCGCGAGAGCCGGTGTGCCGAGCATCGTGGTGGAGAAGGAGCCGCGGCGCGCGCAGACCGGCAGCCGTTCGATCTGCGTCCAGCGCGACGTCCTGGAGATCCTCGAACGGATCGGAGTCGGGCAGGCCGTCGCCGACGCGGGCGTCACCTGGTACACCGGCCGCACCTACCACCGCGACCGCGAGGTGCTGACGCTGACCTTCCCGGAGGCCAAGGGTTTCCCGCCGTTCGTGAACACCCCGCAGACCGTCGTCGAACAGCTGCTGGAGGAACGGGTCCGCGCCGAACCGCTGGTCGAACTCCGCTACGGACACGCCCTCGAAGCCCTCGACCAGGACGAGGAGGGTGTGTCCACACAGGATGGAATCAGGGCCACCCACTGCATAGCGGCGGATGGCGTGCACTCGACCGTGCGGCAGCTCCTGAACATCCCGTTCGAGGGCTTCTCGTTCGACGACAGGTTCATCATCGCCGACGTCCGCGTCGACCTGGACTTCGAGACGCCCGAACGCCGCTTCTACTTCGACCCGCCGTGGAATTCTCGCCAAGAAGGAGTGGGACCCAGGCAGGTTCTCCTGCACCCTCAACCGAACGGTGTCTGGCGGATCGACTGGCAGGTCGCCGAGGACGTGCAGCTCACCGACGCCCACGTCCGCGCGATCGTCGGCGACAAGCCGTACGAGGTCGTCTGGCAGTCCACCTACCGCTTCCACCAGCGCCGAGCCGCGAAGCTCCGCGACGACAGGGTCCTGCTGGCCGGCGACGCGGCGCACGTCATGAGCCCGTTCGGCGCCCGCGGCCTGAACTCCGGCATCTGCGACGCCGACAACGCGGCCTGGAAGATCGCGGCCGACCGCAATGGTAAGGCCGGACCGCACCTGCTCGACTCCTACGACGCCGAACGCGGTGCCGCCGCCGACGAGAACCTGCGCATCACCGGCGACACCATGCGGTTCCTCGTGCCGGGCACTCCCGAGGAGCGGGCGCACCGGCGGCAGGCGCTCGAATCCGGCGAGGGCATCGACTCGGGCAGGCTCTTCACCCCCTTCTCCTACGAGAACTCCCCGCTGACGACGGACGGCGGCGAGCTGATCCCGGACTCCCGCACCGCGGGGCCGGGCTTCACCACGCAGGACGGGTGGCTGATCAGGCCGGACGGGCACGTCGCCGCACACCGTTGCGACGAACAGGTGAAACGGCGCGCGCTCGGCTGGTAGGGCAACCCACGATGCGAACCGGACGTGTCCACGTCATGCGGGTGAACAGGCGAACTTTCTTGCAGGGGACCGCACTCGGCGTCGCGAGCTTGGGGATGGGCACCGCGACCGCCGCAGCGGCCGGCACCGACTGGGCGAGGCTGCGCAGGAGGCTGGGCGAGCGGCTCGTGCTGCCGCGGGATCCGGGTTACGACGCGCTCCGCGTGCCGTGGAACACGATCTACGCGCACCGCAGGCCGGCCGCGATCGCGAGGTGCGTCCGGCCTGAGGACGTGCAGGCGTGCCTGGAGTTCGCGTCGCACGAACGCATCCCGGTCGCCGCACGCAGCGGCAAGCACAGCTACGCCGCCTACTCGCTGCCCGAGAACGGCCTGGTCGTCGACCTCGCCGCGATGTCCGCGGTGACCGTCGCCGGCAACCGCGCACGAGTCGGCGCGGGCGCGCAGCTGCTGCCCGTGTACGAGGCGATCGGCGCCGCCGGCCAGGCCCTGCCCGCAGGCACCTGCCGCTCGGTCGGCATCGGCGGGCTCGCGCTCGGCGGCGGCATCAGCGTGCTCGGCCGCAAGTACGGCCTCACCAGCGACCACCTGGTCAGCGCCAGGATCGTCACGCCGGACGGGTGCCTGCGCACCGCCTCCGCGCACGAGGAACCCGACCTGTACTGGGCGCTGCGCGGCGGTGGTGGCGGCAACTTCGGCATCGTCACGGAGTTCACCTTCCGCACCGATCCCGCGCCCGACCTGACCGTGTTCAACCTCGCCTATCCGGTCGGGGCGTCCGCGGACGTGTTCGACGCCTGGCAGGAGTGGATGGCCCAGGCGCCCGACGAGCTGTGGTCGAGCTGCAAGATCGAGGCGGGCCCGGTGTCGTTCCCGAACGTCGGCGGCGTCTACGTGGGACCGAAGAAGAACCTGGTGCCGTTGCTGGACAAGATGCCCGCCGGGACGCGCGAGGTCCAGGAGATGGGCTACCTGGAGACGATGCGCTACTACGCGGGCAATCCGGGACCGGGCTTCCGGTTCACGGCGTCGTCGCGCATGCTCCGCCACCACGTGCCGGGCGAGCGGGTCGCGGGCTTGATGGACGGGCAACGCGACGGCGCGATCCTCATCGACTCGTTCGGCGGCGCGCTCGCCAGGGTCGCGCCGGACGCCACGGCGTTCCCGCACCGCGACGCCCGTGCCAGTGCCCAGATCTTCTTCGGCGCCGAGGACCGCACGGAGGCGGAGGCCCGCCGGGTGCTCGCGGGCGTGCGGGACGGGCTCGGCGTGGGCAACACCGGGTACGTGAACTACATCGACCCGGAGATGCCTGACTGGCCGACCGCCTACTACGGCCGCAACCTCGCGCGACTCAGGAAGGTCGCGCGACGTCACGACCCGGACCGCGTGCTGGCGTTCCCGCAGGGGCTCTAGATCTGGATCCCGGTCAGCACGGTCACCCGTTCCTCGGTGAAGTCCTCCATCGCCGACCGGACGCCCTCGCGCCCGGTGCCCGACCCCTTCACGCCGCCGTACGGCATCTGGTCGGCGCGGTAGGACGGCACGTCACCGATGATCACGCCACCGACCTCGAGCTCGGCCGCGGCCTCGAACGCCACCTGCACGTCACGGGTGAACACCCCGGCCTGCAGTCCGTACTTGCTGTCGTTGGCCTGCGCGAACGCGTCCTCGACGCCGTCCGCGACGGACACCACGAGCACCGGCCCGAAGATCTCCTCGGTCCACACCTTGGCGGTCTTCGGCACGTCCGCGAGCACCGTCGGCTCGACCGTCGCCCCGGTCCGCTTGCCGCCCAGCAGCACCTTCGCGCCGACGTCGGTGGCCATGTTGACCCATTCCTCGACGCGCCGGGCGTTGTCCTCGTCGATCAACGGCCCGACCTCGACCTCGGGGTCGTGCGGGTCGCCGGTCTTCAGCGAGGCAACGGCTTCCACGAGCTTGGGCACGAACTCCCCGGCCTTCGACCGGTCCACGATCACCCGCTGCACGGCGATGCACGACTGCCCGGCCTGGTAGTTGCCGAACGTCGCGATGCGCTGCGCCGCGTGGTCCAGGTCAGTCCAGTCAGGACAGATGATGGCGGCCGCGTTGGAACCCAGCTCCATCACGACGTGCTTGCGCGGCGCGGCTTCCATCAACGACCAGCCGACCTTCGTCGACCCGGTGAACGAGATGACCGGCAGCCGCTCGTCCTTCACCAGGGCGTCCATGTCCTTGCCGCGCACCGGAAGGATCGAGAACGCGCCCTCGGGCAGATCGGTCTCGGCCAGGACCTCGCCCAGCAGCAACGAGCTCAGCGGCGTCGCCGAGGCGGGCTTCACGATCACCGGCGCACCCACCGCGAGCGCCGGCGCGACCTTGTGCGCCACCAGGTTCAGCGGGAAGTTGAACGGCGCCACGGCCAGCACGGGCCCGCGCGGCACGTGCCGGACGATCGCCATCCGTCCCACGCCACCGGCATCGGTGTCGAGCCGCTGCAACCCACCGGTGAACCGGCGCGCCTCCTCCGCGGCGAAGCGGAACGTGTTGACCGCGCGCTGCACCTCGACCTCGGCCCACTTCAGCGGTTTGCCGTTCTCGGCGGTGATCGTCTCGGCGATCTCCTCAGCGCGTTCGGCCAGCGTCCGCGACACCTGCAGCAGCGCCTCGGCGCGCACGTGCGCGGGTGTTCGCCGGAACTCCTTCGCGACGGCCACCGCCGCCGCGACCGCGCGTTCCACCTGATCTCTGCCCGGCACGGCCACCGAGGCGACCGCGGTGCCGTCGAACGGGTGGAAGACCTCTAGCGCCTGCTCGCCCTGCTCGGGGCGGCCGGCGACCCAGCACGGCCTGGGTTGCGGCGTGAACGCGTCCATGAGAACCACGTTAAGCCCTATTGGCCTGCACGTACTCGCTGAGCTTCAAGTAGTGGTCGTCATGCCGTTCGGCCCGCTGGAGCACGAATGCCGGATGCTTCCGAATCGTCTGGATCATGTCGTCCAGCCGGATCAGCACGTGCTCGGCCACGTACTCGATTCCGTACGTCTCGCAGAACAGCCGGGTGCGCCGTTCGCGGTCGTCCGGTAGCGCCAGCACGAACTGGATGATCGCCCAACTGACGTCCCACCAGCGCGGACCTGGGTGCGCGCCGTCCCAGTCGAACACGCCCGTGGGGTGCCCGTTCGCGAACACGATGTTGTACGGCGCGAAATCTCCGTGCAGCACCACTTCCACCGGCTCCCTGGCCGCGAACTGCCACCCGTCCAGGCCGATCCCGAGACGAGACGTCTCGTCTCGTTCCGATTCGGCGAGACGAGACGTCTCGTCTCGGGAAGCTCCAACGAGACGAGACGTCTCGTCGTGCAGCCGTCGTAGCAACCGGGCCGACTCGATCAACGTCGTGTCGCCCGAAGGGGGCACGTGGCCAACGTCACCGGGCAGGTAGCTGAGCAGCTCGTGCCCGGCGTCGAGCCCGAGCGGAACCGGCGCGATCCCCAGAGGCGCCAAGCGTCGCAGCAACTCGTGCACCCGAGGAGCCCACGGCCCGGCCGGCCGTCGCACCGCGTCACCCACCCTGAACACCTGGTTCAGCCCGCCACCGGTCAGCAGTTCACCGTCCACGCATGAGATCCTTGGCGGCGTGTCCGACACCAGCAACCGCCCTGTTCTCGTCGTCGACTTCGGCGCCCAGTACGCGCAGCTGATCGCCCGCCGCGTCCGCGAGGCCCAGGTCTACTCCGAGGTCGTTCCGCACACCGCGACCGTCAGCGAGATCCTCGACAAGAACCCGCTGGCCATCGTTCTGTCCGGTGGCCCGTCGAGCGTCTACGCGGAGAACGCGCCGCAGGTCGACCCGAAGCTGTTCGAGACCGGGGTCCCGGTCTTCGGCATCTGCTACGGCTTCCAGGCGATGGCGCGCGCACTTGGCGGCGCAGTTGAACAGACCGGCACCCGCGAGTACGGCCGCACCGACCTGAGCGTGCCGGCCGAGGGCGGGTCGCTGCACCAGGAGCTCCCCGCGAGCCACCCGGTGTGGATGAGCCACGGCGACGCCGTCACCAAGGCGCCCGAGGGCTTCACCGTCACCGCGACCAGCGAGGGCGCGCCCGTCGCCGCGTTCGAGGACACCGAGCGCCGCTTCGCCGGTGTGCAGTACCACCCCGAGGTGCACCACTCGCCGCACGGCCAGGAGGTGCTGCGCCGGTTCCTGCACGAGATCGCGGGCATCCGTCCGCAGTGGACCACCTCGTCCATCGTGGACGAGCAGGTCACGCGGATCCGCGAGCAGATCGGTGACGGCAAGGCGATCTGCGGCCTGTCCGGCGGCGTCGACTCCGCCGTCGCGGCCGCCCTGGTCCAGCGCGCCATCGGCGACCGCCTCACGTGCGTCTTCGTCGACCACGGCCTGCTGCGCTCCGGTGAGCGCGCCCAGGTCGAGCGCGACTACGTGGCCGCCACGGGCATCCGCCTGGTGACGGTCGACGCGCGCGAGCGGTTCCTCAACGCCCTCGCCGGCGTCACGGACCCGGAGGAGAAGCGCAAGATCATTGGCCGCGAGTTCATCCGCGTGTTCGAGCAGGCCGAGCGCGACCTCAAGGCCGAGGGCGACTACAAGTTCCTGGTCCAGGGCACGCTCTACCCGGACGTCGTCGAGTCCGGCGGCGGCGCGGGCACCGCGAACATCAAGTCGCACCACAACGTGGGCGGCCTGCCGGACGACCTGCAGTTCGAGCTGGTCGAGCCGCTGCGCGCGCTGTTCAAGGACGAGGTCCGCCGCGTCGGCACCGAGCTCGGCCTGCCCGAGACGATCGTGCAGCGCCAGCCGTTCCCCGGCCCCGGCCTCGGCATCCGCATCATCGGTGAGGTCACCCAGGACCGCCTCGACACGCTGCGCCAGGCCGACGCCATCGCACGCGAGGAACTCACCCTGGCCGGTCTCGACCGGCAGATCTGGCAGTGCCCGGTCGTGCTGCTCGCGGACGTCCGCAGCGTCGGCGTCCAGGGCGACGGCCGCACCTACGGCCACCCGATCGTGCTGCGCCCGGTGTCGTCCGAGGACGCGATGACCGCGGACTGGACGCGCCTGCCGTACGAGGTGCTGGAGCGGATCTCGACCCGGATCACCAACGAGGTGGCGGAGGTCAACCGCGTGGTGCTGGACGTGACGTCCAAGCCGCCGGGCACCATCGAGTGGGAGTGACGTGAAGAAAGGCCCCGGGAGACCGGGGCCTTTCTCGTCAGCGCCGCTGGTGCTGGAGAAAACTGGAGTCGACGGCTACAGGCCCGGTCAGGCGCCACGCTCCTCGTTCGAAGGCCAGGTTGCCCGTGACCGTGAACGGCAGCCTGCTCCGGTGCGCGAAGATCGCCCAGTCGTAGTCCTCGCCGCTCAAGGGGACGTGGATCTTCCTCGTTCGTCCTCGGACCTCGGCACTCAGCACGATCGTCGTCTCTTCTTGATCGTCTCCGCTCGAATCCTCGCGGGTGAGCGATCGGACCTGACCGACGACGGTCTCCGTGCGCGGCGGCTCTTCGCGCCGGACGAGGCGTTCGCGAACACGTGGTA
Source organism: Lentzea flaviverrucosa (assembly GCF_003350445.1). NCBI lineage: Bacteria > Bacillati > Actinomycetota > Actinomycetes > Pseudonocardiales > Pseudonocardiaceae > Lentzea > Lentzea flaviverrucosa. The sequence goes on along the minus strand of NZ_QQAU01000002.1, from coordinate 858,258 downwards.
GCCCACTCATCGCGTCACGGTCGACCACGATCCGGGAGGCGGGAACCTCTGGCCGAGGCTCGCTGGCAGCCCAGTCGAAGGACAGGTCCAGTTCGCGCAACGAGTCCGATTCCGTCAGATCTTGGAGCGACTCCACGAGGTTGGCGCTGAGGCCACGTTCAGCGGCACGTTCGACAGCACTGGGATCCCAGTTCAGCGCCAGGTCCTTGGCTGCGAACAGGCCAGTGGCAAGCGTTTCCATCACGCGTCTCGGGAACGGGGTCACGTGGACGGCCGAGGTATCGGACTCGGGAAGTGGATCGCCGAGCCGCGTCACGATGGTGAACACGAAACTGCCGCGCTTCGTGTGGCCGAGCCGAACGTCCTCGTCGAGGAAATCGGTCACCGTGCTGGAACGGCGCCCGCGATGGGGGTGCGACGGATCGTCAGCCGAGTTCGCAGCCGCTTTCATCATCTTGAACAGGGCGTCCAGGGACTTTTCGGCCTGCTTGAACGGCAAAGTCCCGTCGACCATCATCTGGTCGAAGCGGACGAAGAACAGGTCGGCGCGGGTGGCCGTGATCTTTTCGGCCAGGTGCGCGGGATCCCAGTCGTAGACGGTGGCCAGGGTGCGCAGGGTGTCGCGGAAGCGCTGGGCGAAGTCGACGAAGTCGGTGGCCAGCGGAAGCATGATCCGAGCCTCGTCGTTCAGGCGCCAGATCTGCCGCACTTCGGGAACCTGCGTTTCGAGCTGCCAGTCGTTGGCGGCGAGGTACCGCTGGACGGCCAGCGGGTTGAGGCTGTCGGCGAGCTCGCGGTAGTCGTCCAGTGATGGGCTGCTCACCACTCACCTCCTTCGCCGACCCTCTGCATGATGCTCTGCAAGCTCTCTACGTCGAAGAGGTTAGTTCTAGGCAGATGCACTGTCTTGCTGGTGGCTTCGTCGCTGATGTCACCCAGAAGCCTGGCGTGCTGCCAGTACATCCGGCTGGCGGTGAGAAGGCGTTGCTCGCTCAGACTCACCAACGGCTCTTCGTCGCGAGGGATCACAAGCACGCCTAGGAAGGCCTCGTTGTACCGCTTGCCATGGGTGAGTTTCAGGAACGGGTCGCGCTCCATCCTCCACGAGAAGTGCGCGTCTCGGAGCCGGTCCTGCTGGGTGGTGCACTTGAGCTGGAGTTCGAACTCCGGGCAGTAGTACTTCACGTACTCGGCCGATGACGCGATGGTGATGTCCACACCGTCGTAGTCCGTCTCGTGCCACTTGATCGAGCAGCCGGCCGCAGCGGCGATCATCCTCACGAACGCCAGGCTGAACTGCTCCTGGCGGGCGGTCATCGGCAGACTCCGTCGAGCGGTGGTACTGGATCCGGACCATCGCCTCCGTCTGTCATGGGCTCCCTCCTCCCAGCGGCGGACCGCCAGCACATTAGGTGCCGTCGAGAAGGGCAAAAGGGGGATCTGTGGGACGGTCACCCGAAAGTGAAGAAAGGCCCCGGGAGACCGGGGCCTTTCTCGTAAGTCTCGTGCGTCAGTGGTTCTTGCGCCGCAGCGAGTTCGTCAGCAGCACCAGGCCGACCACGATGGCCGTCCCCCCGAGCGCCCACCGGAAGTCGAACCAGAACGACCCGTTGCTCAGCACGTAGGCCGCCACCAGCCCGCCGCCGATCCCGAAGACCAGCGTCACGGGGTCGATCCGCCTGCGCATTCCCTGCTCAGCCACGGAGCACCTTCACCTCTCCGACGCTCGCCTGCACGTCGAGCTCGATCTTCAGGCCGCCCTCGCCGTTCTCGCCGAGGTCCTTGCCGCTGACGTCCACGCTGCTGCCCTCCGCCCGCTTGCCGAGGCAGTCGAGGTCGCCGAGGGACGAGGCCTCGCACCGGTACGTCACGTCCGCGTTCTTCGGCACGTGCACCTCCACCTCGCCGAGCTCCACCTCGATCGCGGTCCGCACCTCGCCGGCGTCCGGGAGTTGCCGCAGGTCGAGCATGACGCTGCCGACGCTGGTCTCGTACCGGTCGCGGACGTCGCCGACGGTCTTGGGCGTCTCGTTGAAGCTGCTCAGCTTGCTGGGGCTGCCGTCGAAGTCGACGGCGGTCAGGCCGAAGCCGACCACGGACAGCGGGACGAGCAGCCAGACCAGGCCGCGGCCGCCGCCGGTGAACGAACCGATCAGCAGGCCCGCCGCCAGCACCGCGATCAGGAGGCCGATGGTGTGCGCCACGGTGAACCACGGCACCCATGCACCCGCGATCGCGGATCCGGCGACCACCAGCGTCGCCACGCCCAGCGTCATCAGCCCGATGCGCGGCTTGCTCGGCCGGTGCACCGGCGGCTGGGGCGTCGGGACGGGGGTGGGTTCGGGCAGGTCCCAGGCGAACGGCGCGGCGCCGAGCGGGTCCCAGGCCGGTGCTCCCGGTGCCGGTGGCACCGGTGAGGGTTCGGTCAGCGTGGCGGCCGGCTGCAGGTGCCCGCGGTTCTTCTGCAGCAGGTAGACGCACGCGATCGTCGCGGCCAGCGTCACGAAGACCTCGAACCCGCTGTTGCTCCCGAAGGTGAACGCCAGCACGGGGAACATCAGGATGCCCAGCAGGACCGTCTGGCCGTGCGACATCGAGCTGGAGCCCTTGTTGACCAGCGCCTCCAGGGGCGAGACCGCGTCCCCCTCCTCGGGCAGCAGCAACCAGCCGGCGAGGTACACCGGCAGGCCGACGCCGCCCGCCAGGGCGAGCGCGACGAACGCGATCCGGACGATCACCGGGTCGATCTGGTAGCGCAGGGCGATACCGGTGGCCACACCACCGGCTTTGCGACCTGCACGGGGCCGCACCGGACGGTGGGCCCAGAACTCTCTGAGCGTGTCCGCCACGCCCTGCATTGCCTTCTCAGTCCCGCTCACGACGACAACAGTGCGCTGTCACGCCTGGAACCACATCAGGGACCAGCCCTGATTCGCGGAACCGGGGTCATCCCTGATGAACAACCGGCCATGACGTGTGACGATCAGTTCGTGAGTGCACGCATTGAGCCGATGCGCCGTCGACGCACCGGCCGGGTGGTCGCGGGCGTCGCGAGCGGACTGGCCGACCATCTCGGCGCACCCGTCTTCTGGGTGCGCGCGATCTTCGCCGTGCTCGGCGCGTTCAGCGGGGCCGGGATCATCGCCTACGCGTTGCTCTGGATGTTCGTCCCGCAGTCGGCGGTCGCGGAACCGGAGACCGACAAGGACCGCAAGGAGTGGCAGCAGGCCGTGGGCCTCGCCGCCCTCGGCATCGGCGTCGCGGTGTTCACCGGCCTGCTCGGGGGAGCGTGGAGCGGGTGGATCACCGGGCCGATCGCCGTGGCGCTGATCGGTGCCGCGGTCGTGTGGCGTGAGGCGGACGAGGCCCAGCGACGCCGCTGGAGGGACGGGGCCTTCTCGCAGGGGAAGACGGGCATCGTGCGGACGGTCGCGGGTGGTGCGCTGGTCGTGGCGGGGGTCGCCGCGTTCCTCGTGGTGAACGACTCCGTCCAGAACCTCTCCACTGTCGTGCTCTCCGTGCTGGCGACGCTGATCGGTGTCGCGGTGCTGACCGTGCCGCTGTGGATGCGGCTGGTGCGCGACCTCGACTCGGAACGCCGTGCGCGCATCCGCACCGAGGAACGCGCCGAGATCGCCGCCCACCTGCACGACTCGGTGCTGCAGACGCTGGCCCTGATCCAGAAGCAGTCCGAGTCGCCGCGTGAGGTCAAGCGCCTGGCCCGCAGCCAGGAACGCGAGCTGCGCAGCTGGCTCTACGGCCGTGAGCTGGGCGAACTTCCCCACTCCATCAGTGTCGCGATCGCCCAGGCGTGCGCGGAGGTGGAGGACGACTTCGCCATCGCCGTCTCCCAGGTCGTGGTCGGCGACTGCGAGCTGGAGGACGGGATGTTCGCTCTCGTCCAGGCGTCGAAGGAGGCGATGGTCAACGCGGCCAAGCACGCGGGGGTGGCCGAGGTCAGCGTCTACGCCGAGGTCGAGCCGGAGAAGGTCACGGTGTTCGTGCGCGACCGCGGCAAGGGATTCGACCCCGACGCGGTTCCGGAGGACCGCCATGGCCTCGCGGGCAGCATCCGGGGGAGAATGACCAGGCACGGCGGGGAGGTGCGACTGCGCACGGCTCCGGGAGAGGGGACCGAGGTGCAGCTCGAGATGCCGAGGAAGCTGGAGGCCAGGACATGAGCGTCAGGGTGTTCCTGGTGGACGACCACGCGTTGTTCCGCGCGGGGGTCAAGGCCGAGCTCGACACGATCACCGACGAGGTGGACGTGGTCGGCGAGGCGGGCAGCGTCGGCGAGGCGGTGGCGGGCATCGCTCACCACAAGCCGGACGTCGTGCTGCTGGACGTGCACATGCCCGACGGCGGCGGCGCCGAGGTGCTGCGGCAGATCAGGACCAAGATCCCCGAGGTCACGTTCCTCGCCCTGTCGGTCTCCGACGCGGCCGAGGACGTCATCAACGTCATCCGCGCCGGTGCGCGCGGGTACGTGACGAAGACGATCTCCAGCCAGGAGCTGGTCAGGGCCGTCGTGCGGGTCTCCGAGGGCGACGCGGTGTTCTCGCCGCGCCTGGCCGGGTTCGTGCTGGACGCGTTCGCCGACCGGCCGGGCGCCGCGCCGATCAGCGACCCCGAGCTCGACCTGCTGACGCCGCGCGAACGTGACGTCCTGCGCCTCCTCGCGCGTGGTTACGCCTACAAGGAGATCGCGTCGGAGCTGTTCATCAGCGTCAAGACGGTGGAGACGCACGTGTCGAGCGTCCTGCGGAAGACGCAGCTGTCCAACCGGTACGAGCTCTCCCGCTGGGCCACCGATCGCCGACTGGTCTGACGGACTTGATCAAGAAGGTCGCCCGCGGTGCTACCGAGGTGCTGGCGCCGTGGGTCTGGGTGGTCCTGCTGCCGTTCGGCGTCGCGGCGGCCACGGAAAGCCTGGGGAAGACGCTCCTGTGGGGGTTCGTGGTCGCTTTGACGGCGTCCGTCATCCCGATGGCCGTCATCGTGCGTGGCGCGCGCAGGGGCAAGTGGGACGGCCACCACGTCACGAACCGCGAGGGCAGGGTCGTGCCACTGGTCACGGCGGGAGCGTCGCTGGCGGCCGGCACGGTGATCATGTTCCTGGGCGACGCGCCCCGGAGCATGCTCGCGCTGGCGGGCAGCATGTTCGCCTCGCTGGTCGTCAGCATGGCGATCACGTTCGGGGCGAAGTGGAAGATCTCGCTGCACGCCGCCGTGGCCTGGGCCGCCGTGGTGACGCTGGCGGTCGTCCACGGCCCGTGGTGGCTGCTTCTGGCGCTGCCCGCGGCATTCGTGGCGTGGTCCCGCGTCGAGCTCGGCGACCACACGACGGCGCAGGTGACGGCCGGGTCCGTGATGGGCGTGGTCGTCGGCGGCGGGAGCTTCTGGCTGCTCAGCTGATCTGCGTGGTGCTGGTGATCCGCATCTCGTTGTCGACGGCGGCGACCTCGGCCTCGTAGACGCCGTTCTTCTGCTCGCCCTGGTCCGTTTGCAGTGCCAGGTCGAAGGTCACGACCCAGTTGGGGCCGTGTGACCGGACGGGCACGCTGGACAGGGAGCACCTGACCGAGGAGTAGCCCTTCCACCGCGCCACGTACTTCTCCTGCGGCTCGGTCGCCCGCTCGTAGAGGTTGCGCCACGCCACGTCGGCGTGCGCGGGGAGCTGGCCGTAGTGGTCCAGCACGAACCCGGCCGCCTCGCTCGCGGTGAAGTAGCGGGGTTGTTGCTGCTGTTGCGGCTGGAAGTCCGACTGGTGGACGGGGGTGGTGCCCCCGCCCTGGGTGCCGTTCCAGTACGCGGCGGCCGCGCCACCACCGATCGCCAGCACCGCGATGACGGCCAGGATCACCAGGATCCGCCTGTTCGGCGCCCGGCGTCCGCTCTTCTGCGGCTGCTTCGGGATCTCCAGCGGCTGCGAAGGCTGCGGCTCGTCGGCCAGCAGGTCCGCGGCCTCCTGCGCCGTGGGCCGGTCCTTCGGGTCCTGGGAGAGCAGCCGCATGAGCGACGGGGTGAGCTCACCGGCGTTCTTGGGATCGCGGAGCTGCCCGCTGGCGGCGCGGTAGATGAGGCCGAAGCTGTTGTCGCTCGGCCCGAAGACCGACTCGCCCTCGATGGCCGTGTAGATCATGGCGCCGAGTGAGAACACGTCGGACGCCTCATCGGGCTGCTCGCCGCGTGCCACCTCGGGTGCGAGGAAGGCGGGGGTGCCCGAGATCATGCCGGTGTCGGTCATCGTGCCGTCGCCGGTCGCCTTGGAGATGCCGAAGTCGGTGAGCTTGACCGTGTCGTCGTGGCCGATCAGGACGTTGCCCGGCTTGACGTCGCGGTGGACGAGTCCGGCGGCGTGCGCGGCGGCCAGTGCCGAGGCGACCTTGGCGCCGATGCTCGCGGCCTGGGCCGGCTCGAGCGGCCCGCGCTCGGCGATCAGCGCCGAGAGGCTGAGCGACGGCAGGTACTCCATGACGATCCACGGCTCTTCGTCGTCGCTGCCCACGACGTCGAACACCGCGATCGCGTGCTGGTGGTGCAGCCGGGCGGCGTTGCGCGCCTCCCGCATCGCCCGCTGGTGGTCACCGGTGATGAGCTCCTTGACCGCCACCTCGCGGGCCAGCACCTCGTCCCGTGCCCGCCAGACCACCCCCATCGCACCGCTGCCGATGCGCTCGAGCAGCGTGTAGCGGCCCCCGATGGTTGTCACACCCTGAGACTAATCAATCGCGCAGACGTGCATCCGGCGTTCCCCTGCAGCCGGGTGGTGCAGATCGCGCCGAGTCGGTCCACCGGTGGGGACTCGCGTGTGGAACTCCTCGGCATACCCGCTGGTCCCGGTCGGTCTCCGGTGACGAGCTGGTCGGCCACGCTGCCCCGCGTGCCGGCACCTCGCCCCGCGCCCGTACGACCACCCCGGACCATCACCAGCCGGACTAGTCGATCGTCGACACGAGCTTCTGCAGCTCGCGGTCGAAGTCGATCCACAGGTCCTCCTCGCCCGGCTGGACGACGTCGTAGGAGCTGTCCAGGAACTCCGCCACGTCCTCGGCGACGGCACTGAGGATGGCGAACCCGGTCGGCGCGTTCAGCTCGACCAGGACGCGCTCAGGGTCGTCGGAGGCGGGACGGACCAGGATGTCGCCCTCACCGGACGGCGTCAGCAGGCCGTCGGCCAGCAGGTCGCGGGCGAACATCCACTCGACGCGGCCGGAGCCCGTGAAGAAGACGATGGCGACGGCGTAGGGGTCTTCCGGGTCGTAGACGAGCTCGGCCTCGACCGGCGCGGGGGGCGCGCCGGGTGCCAGTAGCTGAAAAGTCGTCCGGGTGGTGACCTTCAGGTTGTCGTTGTTCATGTCGATGTCCTTTCCGGGCTGGTTTCCGTGTCCGCTCACAAGAGGAGACGGCTGAGCAGCCTGATAAGGACGCGATTCGTCTCGGAACCATCCTAACGGGGGAGACGTGCGTCTCACCTCTCAGCGTTTGACCAGGTCGCACGTCTCGTTTGGTGAGACGGTCTGACCTGCCGAGACGGGCCTCCTCCGGGTCAGCGCGATGCCCACCAGCACCACCAGCATGCCGATGACGATCCTCGCGTTGAGTTGCTCCCCGAGGAAGATCGCTCCAAGGAGTACGGACACCACCGGCAGAAGGTAACCGACAGTAGTCGCCGTCGTGGCTCCCTCGTCGGCGATGACGCGGTAGTTGAGGATGAACGCGACGCCGGTACCGAAGACGCCGAGGATCATGACGGCGACGATGCCGACCCAGTGCAGGTGCAGCGGCTCCAGGCCGCCGAACGGCGTCGCCAGCAGCAGCATCCCCATCGCGGTCGTCAGCTGCATGGCGGCGAGCTGCGTCGAGGTCGCTCCCGTGTTGACCAGGTAGCGGCCGGCGTAGGAGTAGCCGATGGCGTAGCTCGCGGCGCCGATCAGGCACAGCACCGCACCCCAGCTCGCGATGCTGTTGGCCGACTGCCACGGCGCGAAGATCACCAGCACGCCCGCGAAACCGAGCGCGAGGCCGAGCAAGCGGACGAAGTTGCTGATCTTCTCCGAGCCGAGCACGAGGCCGATGGCCAGCGCGAACAGTGGCGTCGTGGAGTTGAGCACTCCGGAGACACCCGAGTCGACGGTCTGGCCGCCGAACGCGAAGAGCGTGAACGGGACGGCGCTGCCGAAGAGGGCCACGAAGAGCATGTGACCCCAGATCTTCCGGTCCCGCGGCAGGCTCATCTTCGCCAGCGCCAGCACGACGAACAGCACGACCGCCCCGAAGAACGTCCGCACGAGCGAGATCTGCAGGGGCGCGAGACTGCCGAGCGCGAGCTTCATCCACAGGAAGCTGGATCCCCACAGCAGGGCGAGCACGCCCATCCTGATCAACGTTCCGCGTTGGTTCACGCATCAACCATGCGCCTGCGAACACGTGAAAACAATTTAATAGTTGTGGGCAACCTTTAAGCACCGCTGTAAGGTCGAGCCATGCTGGACGTGCGACGAATGCAGGTGCTCAGGGCCGTCGTGAGCACGGGTTCCATCACCGCGGCGGCGACGAACCTCGGCTACACCCCGTCCGCCATCTCACAGCAGGTCGCGGGCCTGGAGAAGCAGGCGGGCATGCCGTTGCTGGAACGCGTCGGCAGGGGCATCCGGCCGACCGCGGCGGGCCGCCTGCTCACCGAGCACGCCGGCCGCCTCGCCGAACAGCTGGCCGAGGCCGAGAGCGCCCTCACGGCGTTGCGCAACGGCTGCGCCGGCGTCCTGCGCGTCCGCTACTTCGCCACGGCCGGAGCGGCGCTCGTACCACCCGCGGTGGCGGCGTTCCGGGCTGAGCGCTCGGGGGTGGAGCTCGACCTGAAGCTCACCGAGCCGGCCGACCCGTTCGTCGAACTGGCGGCGGGCCGCGCGGACGTGGCGATCACCGTCCTCGAACCCGACGCGCCCGCCCCGGAGGGCATGGTCGCGCGGCACCTGCTCGCCGACCCGTTGTACGCCGTGCTCCCGCGGGGCCACGCCCTGGCCCGCAAACGCGTGCTCGACCTCGGTGACCTGGCCGACGAGCCGTGGATCGACGCGGACTGCGGCGCCACCGGTCTGTGCGCGAACCTCGTGCGGAATGCCTGCGCGGGCGCCGGTTTCTCACCGAAGGTGGCGGTGGAGAGCGACGACTACGCGACCGCTCAGGGATTCGTGGCGGCCGGGCTGGGCGTCACGATCATTCCCCGGCTCGGGCTGGGATACGCGCACCCCGGCGTCGTCGTGCGCAAGGTGCGCAATCCCGAGCCCGTCCGGCACATTCACGTCGTGTACCGCGAAGACGCCGCGTGGAACCCCGCCGTGCTGACTCTCGCAGAAGCCCTGGAGAAGGCCGCGAGGGCCTCCTGACCAGGGCTGTAGCGATCAGTAGGAGCCGAGCGACTTGTCGCTGTGCAGGAGGAAGTTCGGGCTCTTCCACTCGAAGGAGATGCCCCGGCGTTCGCTGGTCGTCCCGCCGTTCTTCTTCGTGTACTCGACGTCGACTTCCCAGTAGAAGCCTTCTTTTTCGGTGGCCTTGACGATCTTGGCGTCCTTGATGCCCGACCAGAAGGTCTGGAAACCGCTGTAGCCACCGGAGAAGCTGCCCTGGAAGTTGCCGTTGCCGAGCTTCCAGGCCTCTTCCGGGGACTTCGGCGCGGTGTCGAAGTACTCCTCGAGGAACGCCTTCATGTCGTCGGGCTGGGGCGAGCTGGTCCACTGACCGGCCTTGCCCGCCGACTTCGGCGGCGTCGACTGCTTGGTCGGGTCGTTGCCCTGGGTCTGCTGCGTCGAGGTGTTCGCGCCCGCGTTGTTGTCGGTGCCCTTGTCGCCGCCGTTGGAGATCATGCTCGCGAACATGATGCCGATGACCGCCGCCGCCACGATGGCGAGTGCGGTGTAGACCGTCGACTTCTTGCTCTTCAACGACGACGAGGCCGCCGCAGGCCTCGGGCGCTGCGAGTACTGCGGCGCCGCGGCCGGGCGGTGGTTCGACGGGGGCTGCTGCGCGGACGCCGTGCGCGGCGGCGGCGTGTGCATGTCCACCCGCGTCGCGTTGGGCGGCGGCGGGGCCTGCTGGTGCCCGTGCGGCGGCGTGAGGGCCCGCGTGGCGGCCTGCTGCTGCGGCTGCTGCACCGGCGCACCGCGCCACGACGGCGGGTGGGTCGGCGCGACCACGGCAGGGGTGAAGGCGGGAGCGGCCTGGCCGTTCGCGACGGCGGCGAGCGCGTCGCGGGCCTCGGCCATGGTCGGGCGGTCTTCCGGCTCCGCGCGCAGCAGGCGCATCAGCAGCGCGGTCAGCGGGCCGGCGTTGCGCGGCGGGTTGACCTTGCCGGACGCGACCTTGTGCAGCAGCGCGATGGTGTTCTCGCTCAGACCGAACGGCGGTTCGCCCTCGATCGCGGCGTAGAGCGTCGAGCCCAGGGAGAACACGTCGGACGGCGAGCCCGGGTCGTAGCCCTTGGCCACCTCGGGTGCGAGGTAGGCGGGGGTGCCCGCGAGCATGCCCGTCGCGGTGACCGTGACGTCACCGGTCGCGCGGGAGATGCCGAAGTCGGTGATCTTCACGGTGCCGTCGTCGCCGAGCAGGATGTTGCCGGGCTTGATGTCGCGGTGCACGATGCCCGCGTTGTGCGCGGCGGCCAGCGCGGACGCGACCTGCATGCCGATCGACGCCACGTCCCGCGGAGGGAGCGTGCCGCGTTCGGAGAGCACCGCGGACAGGCTCTTCGACGGCAGGTACTCCATGATCAGCCACGGCTGGCTGTCGTCCTCGGCCACGTCGTAGACGGCGACCGCGTGGGGGTGCTGCAGGCGCGCGGCGATACGGCCCTCGCGCATGGCACGTCTCTTGGCCTCGTCCGTGTCAGCTTCGGCTAGTCCAGGCTGCAGGAGGAGTTGCTTGACCGCGACTGTGCGGTGCAGGCGTTCGTCATGTGCCGTCCAGACGACGCCCATGGCGCCGCTGCCGATCCGCTGGCTCAATCGGTAGCGACCAGCGACCAATCGGCCATCGTCGGTCACAGTTGCTCCCCGCTGTGCGGTCACTTGCTCTCTGTTCAACGGCTGATCACACCTTCGGGTTCAGATCACCCCATCAGGTGTGCGTACCCACCTTACGAGATTTCTACGGTGTAACGACGCTTAGCCCGCAGGAGGCGGTGGCGGCACCGTCGTGGTTGTCACGACGGGAACCGAGGACGACGGCTTCGGAGCAGTCGTCGTGGTGGTCGTCGTAGTCGTAGTGGTCGTAGTGGTGGTCGTGGTTGTGGTCGTCGTAGTGCTAGACGTCGTTTGCTGCGTTGTCGTTGCCTCGGGCGTGGTTGTGGTCACCTCGGGCAACGAAGTCGTCGGCTCCACCGTCTGCGACGAGCTCGACGGCGGCGCTGACGGGTTCTGCCGTTCCTTGTTGAACACCCCGAGCGCCACCATCAAACCGCCGATGACCAGCAGCAACGCCAGTACGACAGCGGCGATCACCAGGGGCTTGTTGTTCTCCTGGCTCCTGGCGGGAGCCATCGGCGGAGCGGTCCGCGGTGGTGCGGTCCGAGGCACCGGCCGGACCACTCGGGTCCGGTCGGGCTCCACGATCGTCGTCGGGTCGGGTCCCTCGGTCACCGCCAGGCCGCTGAACGACGGCGAACGGCCGTGCGCGACCGCGTTGAGCACCTCGCGCGCCTGCGTCATGGTGGGCCGGTCGTCCGGCTCGAAATTCAGGAGGTACAGCAGCGTGTCGGACAGCGGGTGGTCGACGGTCGGCGGGTTGATCCGCCCGGCCGCGACGGCGTGCAGCACACCGAGGGTGTTGTCGCTCACTCCGTAGGGCGGCTCGCCCTCCATCGCGGCGAACAGCGTCGAGCCGAGCGAGTAGACGTCCGAGGCCGGCGTCGGGTCCTGGCCCCGCGCGATCTCCGGCGCGAGGTACGCGGGCGTGCCGGCGATCAGGCCGGTCTTGGTGACCGTGATGTCGTCGGACGCGCGCGAGATGCCGAAGTCGGTGATCTTGACGACGCCGTTCTCGGCGATCAGCACGTTGCCCGGCTTCACGTCGCGGTGCACGATCCCCGCCGCGTGGGCCGCGGCCAGCGCCGCCGCGCACTGGGCGCCGATGCTGGCGACCTCGACCGGGTCCATCGGCCCGCCCTCGGCGAGCGCGTCGGCCAGGCTGTAGGACGGCAGGTACTCCATGACCAGGCACGGGACGCCGTCTTCCTCGACGACGTCGTACACGGCGATGGCGTTCGGGTGGTGCAGCTTGGCGGCGATGCGGCCCTCGCGCATGGCGCGCTGGATGGCCTCGTCCTGCTCGGTCTCGTCGAGGCCGGGCGCGAGCAGCAGCTGCTTGATCGCGACCTCACGGCCGAGGCGTTCGTCGTGGGCGCGCCAGACGATGCCCATCGCGCCGGAGCCGATGCGGTCGAGGAAGCGGTAGCGGTCGGCGATCAGACGGCCGTCCGAGGTGCCGGACGTCGTCACAAGCCCACCTCAGGGGTGCTCGAAGGCGTGACTGCGGCTGCGGCAGCAGATCCCACGCTCGTGCTCCTCGTGCGGTAGTCGGCGGTCGTCCGGAATTGCCCGCACAGGGTACCTGTCGGGGCCCGCCGCTGAGCTACCTGTCGTACATCAGTTCACAGGGGCGAAGAAGTCGAAACCGCCGACGGTGTCGCCCACGGTGTTCAGCACCGGGTCGAGGAGGCCGAGGTCCACGCTCACGTCGACCGGGTTGGACGGCGGCGGCAGAGGGGTCTCGGAGCTGGGCGGAGGCGTGCTGCCGCTCGGCGGGGTGGCCGTGGACGAGCTCGGCGGCGGAGGCGGCGTCTCGCTCGACGGCGGCGTGCTCGGCGTGCTGGTCTCCGTGGACGTCGACGGCGTGGTCGAGGTCTGGGAGGTGGGCTGCTGCGTCGGCTGCTGGGTCGGCGTCTGGGCCTGCTGCGTCGGACGCTGCTGCTGGGTCTGGACGTACGGGGCGACGCGCGTGGTCGGGTCCGCCGACGTCGTCGGGTCGGCCTGCTGCGTCTCGGTGGCGTCGGCCTGCTGGGTCTTGTTCGACGGCAGCTTCACGACGCCTTCGGTGCCGGCGCTCGCCCCACGGGCCTGGGCGCGCTCGTCGAACCGCACCTCGGCGAGCGGGCGCTCGTCCGGAGAGGACAGCCAAGAGGAGGCGGCGAACGCCACGGAACCGCAGATGATGACGCCACCGCTGGCGGCGGCGGCCAGCTTGCCGACGGTGAACCCGCCGCGCTGGGTGTCGTCGGCGCGGCCCTCGCGGCGCAGCAGCTCGGTGATGTGCAGCTCCTTCATGGGCTGCTTCTTCTTGCTGCCGGGTGCCTTGACCGACTTGAACTTGATCGTCGGCTCGAACGCCTCGGGGGTGATGTCGTCGGTGATCACCGGGATCTCCACGGTTTCCGCCTCGCGGCGGGCGATCAGCTCGGCGACGGACAGCTGGCCGGTCGACTCGGCCGTTCCGTTCAACCGCCGACGATGGTCCTCAATCGACACCGCTCGTTCACCCTTCCAAGTTCGCGTACGCGCACTGGCGGGACCATGGATACCGAATCGTGACCCGAGATGTAACCCCTATGGGGGAATTTTCACGGCCGAAACCCTGGTTTCGCGACGAGCGGTCACCGTTCGACTGCGAACGGCGAAGCAGTTGGGTGCGACCTAACTGCCCGGGCTAGCTGCGCTGCGCCGAAAGGACCTCGGTGGCGACGATCCGCGGCTGGGTCGTGCTGGTCAGCCAGAAGAGCTGCTCGATGCGCAGCCAGCCGCCGTCCATCTCCTGCATGGAGACGACCGCGAGCACCGATCCGTCCGGCCGCACCGACGTCTGGTCGACGCTCACCGTCTTGATCTTCCCCCAGGACCGGGCGAACTCCCCGGGGTTCGAGCCGACCAGCTCCGGCGAGAGCAGCTTGGCCGCCGAGGCTGGCTTGGTCGCGAGCAGCTCGTAGAACTTCTTCACCACGTCGACCTGCGGCAACGGGCCCACCGAGACCTCGGGCGTGGACGGTTCGGTGGTCCCGGCGGCGGTCTGCAGCAGCAACGCGGACGGCTGCGGCATGGGCATCACGGCGGTGGAGGTGGTCTGCAGCGGCGGCCGCTCGTGCGGCAGCTGGGCCGACAGGACGTCGGGACGCAGCGCGCTCGACCCCGACAGCGCGACGGGCCGTTCGGACAGGGGGACGCCGACGTTCGCCGGGCGCTTGCCCGCGAGGATCGCCGCGCCCGCGATGGACGAGACGAGCACGACCGCGCCGGCCAGCAGTCCGGCGACCCTGGCGACGCGGCTCGACTTCGTGCGCCGGCGGCGGTTCGGGACGACCGGGATCACGGTCGTCGTCGCCGTCATGTTCTCGGTGGGACCGAGCAGGGAGGTGACGAGAGCGTCGGTGGCTGCTTCCTCGCTCGACAGGATGCGCATCGGTGCCGGTGCCGGCTGCTGCTTGATCAGCTCGGCCACGCTGATCGAGCCGGCGCGGTTGTGCCGCCGTCCTGTCGTCACCGCGGGACGCTGCACTGCTCTGGTCCTCCGTACTGTCCGTGTTCAGCTGAAGACGTACCGTGGCCTCACGTGATGGCGCCAGTTTCTTGGTGGACTTCACTCGTCCGTGGCGGCCAGTGGTGATCACGATTCACTCGATGGTGCTACTTACTACGTTCGGTAGCTCCAGGCGTGACCTTGAGGCACTTCAGCCGCCGAGCTTCAACCGTTCACCGTTGATCAACGGCAGGTCGCCGACCGTGAAGGTGAGCTCGCGCTTCTCGGTGCTGACCGAGCCGTCCTTCTTCGTCACCTGCAGCAGGCTCACGGTGAGGCCCTTGCTCGGGTCGACCAGGATCTCCTTGACCTCGATCAGCGAGATGTCGGCGACCCTGCCCTCGAGCAACGCGTCGGCGTTCGAGCGCACGGTGTCGGTGGTCATGGCGAGCGCCGTGTCGGCGTTCGTCGCCATCGTCTTGTAGAAGTGCTCGGTCTGCTCGGCGATCTTCCCGCCGTCGACGACCGGTGCCTGGGAGACCGGCACGGTCGTGATGACCGGCGGGGCCGTCCCGGAGGGCTGGGGGTTCGCGGCGGACGCCTGGCCGCTCGTGCGCGGCACGCTGCTCGCCCCCGTGCCCGGCGCGGGAGCGACCTTGCCGGTGGGCGCGGCGGACGGCGTGGAGCGGCCGGTGGCCGAGGGGCTCGTGCCGCCTGTGGGCAGCGCGGCGATCGTCGGCACGTCCGACGGGTAGCCGGGCAGCCCGACCGTCTCGACCTCGCCGCCACCGCCGACCAGCTTGGCCGCGGCGACGCTCAGGCCGACCAGCACGAGCACCGACGAGACGACGGCGAACCAGGCCGCGCGCTTCCAGGTGCGCGGCGGCGTGACCGAGGCGGGCACCAGCCCGATGTTGAACTTGCGCAGGCCGTCGGTGTCCTGCAGCGGGTCGATCTGGCGGCGGCGGGGCAGCGGGATGCGGTCGCCCCCGGCGACGGGCCTCGCGTACAGCGGCTGCGGCCCGTCGTCGAGACGATGTTTGCCCGGCAGTTCGTCCATCCCCGACACCCCTCTGCGACGCAATCAGGGTAGGGCTGTCCGGCGGTGCCGAAGCAACCAAATGGGGGTGTTCAGGACGAGTGACACTCTTTTGTGTGAATTCGCTCAGCGCGGCGGAAGTTGAGCTTGACCGCTGTTGAGCTGCTTGCGCGTGTTCTGCACGCCGTTGAGCGCGGCCAGTCCGCTGCCGCCCGCGATCAGCGAGCCGATGACGTCGGCGCCCAGCGTGTCGCCGTTGGTGATCAGCAAGCCGATCACCGCGCCCGCGGTCGTGATGATCGCGGTCTTCCAGCGGCTGCGGACGAACTGGGAGACGGGTGCTCCGGAGAGGCCCTTCTTGTTCGCGGCCGAACCGAGCAAGCCCAGGTAAGCGTCGTGCGCCAAGGCGGCGAGCAGGCCGGCGATGGCGATCAGTGCGGCGATGAGGCCCATGCCTCCAGTGTGCCCCGAGAATTTTTCGGTGGACCATCCGTGATCGCCCTGATATCCGATTCGGTGTGGACATGTTCTGGCACGACGACTGCCTCGAGCACGACGCCGGTGAGGGCCTGTGGGAGCTGCCGGGCTCCTGGCCGTGGCTCGACGTCCCCGAACCGCACCCGGAGACCGCGGCGCGGCTGCGCACGTTCCGGCACGCGCTGACGCACGGTCCCGTGGCGCCGCACTTGAAGTGGCACGAGGGGCGGCACGCGTCCGTCGAAGAGCTTCTGCGCGTGCACACGGCGGGGTACTTGGACTCGTTGCGCGTGTCGGAGCGTGTGGCGCTGGAGGTGAACACGGTCGTAGGCCCGGAGACGTGGCGGGCGGCGTCCGCGGCGGCGGGGACCGCGTTGGCGGCGCTGGAGTCCGGTGCACCCGTGGCGTACGCGCTCGTGAGGCCGCCGGGGCACCACGCGCAGCCGGACATGGCAGACGGCTACTGCTTCGTGAACAACGCGGCCCTGGTGGCGGAAACCGCGCGACGGCAAGGGATGCGGGTCGCCGTCCTGGACTGGGACGTGCACCACGGCAACGGCACGCAGGAGGTGTTCTTCGACCGGCCGGACGTGCTGACCATCTCGGTGCACATGCGGCACGGCGCGTGGGGCACCAACCACCCGCAGACGGGCGCGCCATCAGAAGTGGGCGCCAACGGCAGGAACGTCAACATCGAGCTGTCGCTCGGTGCGGGCGACACGACGTACATGCGCGCGCTCGACGAGATCGCTTTCCCGCTGCTGCGAGAGTTCGAGCCGGACCTGCTGGTGTGCGCGTCCGGGTTCGACGGTTCGGCGTTCGACCCCAACGGGCGCCACAACCTCACGGCGGACGGGTACCGCGAGATCGGGCGGCGCGTGGCGTCGTTCGGACCGCGGGTCGTGCTGACCCAGGAGGGCGGCTACCTGCGCGGCTACTCGGCGCTGTGCCTGCACGCGCTGGTCGAGGGACTGCTGCGGCTGCCGGAGCCGTTGCTCGAGGACCCGCTGGCGTACGTGCCGGACGACAGCCGGCTCGCGGACGCGGACCTCGGGCGGGTCAAGGCCGCCCTGAAGCCTTTTTGGCCCGGCGTGCTCTGACGCCGGGCCCGTCTGACCCGCTACCTGCCGAGCGGGCCGCGGCCCATCTTGAGCAGGATCATCGCGAGGTCCTTGCCCTCCGGGCCGAGCGGCCGGTAGCGGTTGAGCACGTCGATCTCGCGGTTGTGCACGATCTTCGTGCCGCCGGCCGCCATCCGGGCCGCGCCGATGATCTTGGAAACTTCGACGCGTCGTTGCACCAGGCGGAGGATCTCCGCGTCGAGGTGGTCGATCTCCTCGCGCAGCTCGTTGATGTCGGGGTCGGTGGTGGTGTCCATCATTGGTGACCTCTCGAGAACTTCGAGTCCTGGCCCGGAAGCAGCGAAGCCCCGGGGTCCGAGGACTCCGGGGCTTCGTGGTGGCTTTTCAGCGCTATGCGACCACGGGAGCCGGAGTCCGGGTCCCGTAGAAAAACTCGAAGAACGTCGCGCGCATGGATTCAGTGTTGCACAGAACCTCCCGGGCCCGCCAAGTCCGCGCGGCGAACGGGCTCACCAGGTGGGACGTCCACGCGTCAGATTCCTTCTTCTGCTCTATCCCAAGGGCCGATGCCGACTTACAGTCCGTGGCGTACACGCTCGAAGACCTGGGGGTCACATGAAGTACGTACTCGGGATGGCGGCTGCTCTGACGCTGTCCCTCGCGGTCGCTCCGCCCGCTTCGGCGGAGCCCGATTTCGCCACCGTCCAGCTCACGAAGGTCTCGGGCTGGTCGGGTCCCGCCACCTACTGGACCACCAGAGGCGGCACCACGGCGCGGCAGAAGTTCGACGTCGTCGTCACGAACGTCGTAGGTCACGACGAGCAGGGCCTGTCGGTCTTCGTCTCGTTCCCGGCCGACCGGCTCGAGGTCACCGGCTACGAGGGCGACGGCTGGGACTGCTGGGACGTCGCCGAGGGGCCCGGGGCCGAAGGGATCCGGTGCACGCAGGATCACCTGATCGTGCACGAGGAAGCGTGGCCGACGCTCACCGTCGAGACCAGGGCGGGTTCCGTCTGGACGCAGGACAGCATCGACGTGTACGCCGAGGCAGGCGGCCACGAAGCGGTGCACGCCGGGCAGAACTTCATGATCGACACCAGCACCTGATAGTTCCTGTTCGTCGAACACATGGTCGGGCGGTACCGGATTCGTCGGTGCCGCCCGGTACCGTGGATGGACGATGAGCGCCTTGTTCGACTTGCCTTCAAGTCCCCCCGTTTCCCGCGCGGGCCACCTGCTCGACGACCTGAACCCCGCGCAGCGCCGTGCCGTCGAGCACGCCGGTTCACCGCTGCTCGTGGTGGCGGGCGCCGGCTCCGGCAAGACGCGCGTCCTCACCCGCCGCATCGCGTACCTGCTCGCGGCGCGTGACGTGCATCCCGGCGAGATCATGGCCATCACGTTCACGAACAAGGCCGCCGCCGAGATGAAGGAGCGCGTCGCCGACATGGTGGGCGCCCGCGCCCGCTCGATGTGGGTGTCGACGTTCCACTCGATGTGCGTGCGCGTGATGCGCAGGGACGCGAAGGTCCTGGGCATGTCGTCGAACTTCTCGATCTACGACAGCGACGACTCGCGCCGCCTCATCACGCTCGTCGCCAGAGACCTGGACCTGGATCCGAAGAAGTACGCGGCCCGCACCCTCGCCGTGCACATCTCGAACCTCAAGAACGAGCTCATCGACCCGGAGACCGCCGCCGCCCAGGCCACGAACGACCTGGAACGCCGAGTGGCCGAGGTCTACACCGTCTACCAGCGCCGCCTGGGCGAGTCGAACTCGCTCGACTTCGACGACCTCATCATGAGGACCGTCGAACTCCTGCAGCGCTTCCCGGACGTGGCAGAGCACTACCGCCGCCGCTTCCGCCACGTCCTGGTCGACGAGTACCAGGACACGAACCACGCGCAGTACACCCTCGTGCGCGAACTGGTGGGCAAGGCGGGCGGCGAGCTCCCGCCGGCCGAACTCTGCGTGGTGGGCGACGCGGACCAGTCGATCTACGCCTTCCGCGGCGCCACGATCCGCAACATCGTGGAGTTCGAGCGCGACTACCCGGACGCCACCACGATCCTGCTGGAGCAGAACTACCGCTCCACCCAGAACATCCTGACGGCCGCGAACGCGGTGATCTCCCGCAACCCGAACCGCCGCGACAAGTCGCTCTGGTCCGACCTCGGCGAGGGCGAGAAGATCGTCGGCTACGTGGCGGACAACGAACACGACGAAGCGGCGTTCGTGGCCAACGAGATCGACCGCCTGGTCGACGGCGGCGAGGTCAACAACTCCGAGATCGCCGTCTTCTACCGCACCAACAACCAGTCGCGGGTCTTCGAGGAGATCTTCATCCGCCTGGGCCTCCCGTACCGGGTGGTGGGCGGCGTCCGCTTCTACGAGCGCAGGGAAGTCCGCGACGCCCTCGCCTATCTGCGCACCCTGGCCAACCCGGACGACACGGTCTCACTGCGCCGAATCCTGAACGTCCCGAAACGAGGCATCGGCGACCGGGCGGAAGCCTGCGTCTCGGCCTACGCGGAACGCGAACGGATCAGCTTCGCCGCGGCCCTCCGCGAAGCGGTGAACGACCGAGTCCCACTGCTGAACCCGCGCTCCCGCAACGCAATCGCGGGCTTCGTCGAAATGATGGACCAACTCGGCGAGATGGTCGCCCGCGAGGACGACGTGGCCGACATCCTCGAGTCGGTCCTCGACAAGACCGGCTACCGCACCGAACTGGAAGCCAGCGAAGACCCGCAGGACCACACGAGGATCGAGAACCTCAACGAACTGGTCACCGTGGCCAGGGAGTTCACCGAACTGGAGCTCCCAGAGGGCGCAGACCCGGTCCCGTCCCTACCGGCGTTCCTGGAACGCGTCTCCCTGGTGGCAGACGCGGACTCGATCCCGGACGCGGACTCGGACGGCGTGGTCACCCTCATGACCATCCACACGGCCAAGGGCCTCGAGTACCCGGTCGTCTTCAGCACGGGCTGGGAAGACGGAGTCTTCCCGCACATGCGAGCCCTAGGCGACCCAGTCGAACTGGCAGAAGAACGCCGCCTCGCCTACGTGGGCATCACCAGGGCCCAGCGCCGCCTCTACCTCTCCAGGGCCTTGGTGAGGTCAGCCTGGGGCCAGCCCTCGGCAAACCCGGCCTCCCGCTTCCTGGGCGAGATCCCAGAGGACCTGCTGGACTGGCGCCGAGTAGAGCCTTCCCGCTCAGGCCCGGCAGCAGCCACAACGTGGGGCCGCTCAGCCTCAAGCGGCGGCATAGCCTCCCGAGGCCTCTCCCGCCCAGCCCCAGGCAAGACGGGCTGGAAGGACGCCCCAGCCCTGAAGCTGGACGTGGGCGACCGAGTAACCCACGACAAGTACGGCCTGGGCCGAGTAGTAGCGGTGGACGGCGCGGGCCTAAGGGCCACAGCAACGATCGACTTCGGCGGCGCAGGCACAGTCCGCCTGATGCTCATCGGCAGCGTCCCGATGACAAAGCTCTAACGAGCGCAGCCGACACACATCCCACCCGCGAAGCCGAAGGCGAGCCGTCCTTACCGCGCGGGCTGGGTGGGGTGGCTTCGTCACGAGTCGTGCCGCAGCACTTGCTGCATGCCAGAAGGGGTGTCAACCCGACACGCTTTTCGTCGGGTTGACACCCCTTCTGGCATGTGGCCCGCTCTTGGTGCGGCTCGTGACGAAGCCACCCCACCAACGCGCCCCTCAAAGCAACGCGCCTCCGCCCAACGCAACAGGCGTGCCATCAACCCGCGCACGGCGTAGACCCCGGCTTCGGATCAGATTGGCGGGGTCTGGGGCGGAGCCCCAGGAACAAGCCAGGACAAGGCCAGACTTACGGAACGCCCAAGTCCCACCAAACCCACCCAAAACTTTCTCCAGAAAAATCTCAAAAACAGCGCAACGGCAAGCCAAGACGTACGTCTATGTGGGTGTCGCAAGCAGCACAGCCAGGGAACGTTCGGGGCGGTCCAAGGCACAACGAGCAGCCTGCAGACACAGGGGAGCGAAGGGACGGCGGGGGCCCAACTTCGCGGCGAAGTGCGGCCGGACCGAACGGGAGAGCGGTCCGGCCGCACTGTCTTCTCAGGACCAAGAACCGCGCACAGCGCAGGCACAGTCCAAGACGCGCCAGCCAATCCGAAGATCGACCCGGCGAACCCGAAGATCAACGCAGGTCAGCCCCACAACGTCCAAAAATTGTCAGACCCCCGGAGCATCATCAACCGCATGAGGCCACAACCCCAGCGGGAGAGCTCACCTTGGACCACGTACTGGCCGGCGCCCTGCACGAACGTGTGTTCGCAATCCTCAAGCAGCTGGAATCTCCAGAAACGCTCAGGCTGGTCGAAGCCTGGCGCACGCTGCTGCACCACCACGCACCAACGGAGAGCGGGGCCTGCAAGGCCTGCGGCCCGCGCTGGCGCAAACACATGTGCTCGGTCTGGCGCACAGCGGCGACCTACTTCGCCCGCCCGGACCTGTAGGCCTGTAACGCCCAGAGCCACAACTCCGAAAGCCGTGACACGCCCCCAAGGAGCGGTCCATCCGCCAAGCGCGCGACCACAGCGGCATGACTACGGCGGCATGACTCCGGCGGCATGACTCCGGCGGCATGACTACGGCGCGACTAGAGCGACGCTAGAGGCTCCTGGGCCACACGAGCCTCCTGAGCCGTTCCAAACACCCTGACCCACACCACGAGGTGGGCCAGCCGCGAACGAGCGTCAGAAAGCTACTGAGCCGTAGTTCCAGAAGTCTCGAACCAGGAGATCCGAAGACCCCGTAGCTCCAGCTGCCGAAAGACCCAGGTGGATCAGACCGTCACACCGCGAGCGTTCAGCCAGGTCAGCGGGTTGACCTTCTGGCCGTCCGGGTTCCAGACCTCGAAGTGCAGGTGGGGTCCGGTGGAGAAGCCGCGGTTGCCCATGCGGGCGATCTGCTGGCCGGCCTTGACCTGCTGGCCTTCGCGGACGCCGATCGTGTCCATGTGGCCGTAGACGGTGATGGTGCCGTCGGAGTGCTGCACGCGGACCCAGAGGCCGAAGCCGGACGCGGGGCCCGCTTCGAGGATCACGCCGTCGGCGGCGGAGACGATCGGGGTGCCGATGGGGCCGGCGATGTCGATGCCGAGGTGCATGGTGCCCCAGCGGCCGCCGTAGCCGGAGGTGAACTCGCCGGCGGCGGGGCGGACGAACTTCGGGCGCTTCTTCTCGGCCTCGACGACCTCGCGCTCGGTGGTGAGCTGCTGGCTGCGCAGGAGCTTGGCGGCCTCGGCGGAACCCTCTGTCGTGGTCTTGGAGACCGCGAGGATCTGCGGCGCGGAGGCGGTGTCGCCGCCCATGCCGTCGAAGGTGGCGGCGCCGTCGGCGTGGTTCGCGAGCTGGACGTCCTTGGTGTCGTCCGCTGCGGCCTGGCCGATCTGGCCTGCGCCTGCCGCTGCGAACGCGCCTACTGCGACGGCGGCGACGACGATGCGTCCGCGAAGCGCCGAGGGTGGCGGGGGGAGCCGGTGAGAGCTGACCGGGCGCGTGGTGGCGCGGTCGACTGCCTCTTCAAGCGCAGCACTGCGTTCATGGCCGCCGGGGGAGCGGTGGTGACTCAAAGCTTGCCCTTCCGCCTTCGGGGAGCCTGATCGGGTGGACGGCCGGGCGGGGGATCCCGGTGAGTCAGGATTCGGGGTTCTGACTCGGTGTCCTTCTGTGATCAGACCGTGACAACGGACCGGGGGACGATAACGGCGGGAAGCCTCGGAGGGCAAACCCCAGTTCGTTATGTCCCCCCAATGGGCGGCAACCTGCAGGTTTTATCTGTCAACTGTGACCATCGGTGATCTGAGACGGCCGACACGCCTCACCGCCAGCGGCGATGGGGTGAGTTGACAAGTCATCCGATCGGGTGATGGCCGTCACAACTACGTGAAGCGCCCTCGTGTCAACCGGCAAAGAAAGGTGACCTGAATCACGTATCTGGTGCTCTTCGACGACCAACGAGGGGTGCTCCAGCCGTGCGTTGCGCTGGGGAACGATGACCTGGTCCATCTCGGACCAGACCACGACGAAGCGTGTGCGGCACGGCCGGCAGGGCTCGGCGAGTTCCGCGAGCAGCTCGGAACCGGGCCGCAACTGCCGGGTCAGAGGCGTCGGCAGCAAGTAGGCGGCGAGGGTGCCGTTGTGCGGCGTACCCAGAGTGACGAGTGAGCGAACGCGTGAGTCGCCATGCAGCCGTTGCACGTAATACCTGGCGATGAGACCGCCCAGCGAATGGCCGACCACATGTACCTGATCGGAGCCGGTCTGCTCGCAGATGCGCTCGATGTGCGCGCCGAGCAGGGCGGCGGAACGGCGGACGTCTCCGGTCAACGCCGTCAGCACGCTGTAGTTGATTGCGTGAACTACCCCGAAGCCCCGCCTTCGCAGCGCCCCCGACAGCACCGCGAAGGCGGAACGGTTGTCCCCGATGCCATGCACCAACACGATCGGGGTGCCCGCCGCGTCCATCGCCGAAACCACCAGCCCCCGCTTGCGGGGCGGCAGGCCGTCGGTGCGGTAGTGCCGGTACTGGCCGTCCGGCCGCAGCTGTTCGGTGATCGCACCCCACGGGTAGAGCACCGCGTGGGCCGTCAGCCAGGCCGCTTCCATCGCGACCCCGCGCATGCCGCCGGGCGTGGCCATCGCCCGCAGCGCGACCTTCACTTCCTCCGCGACGTCCCGGGCGGTGTGGACGCCCCAGCCGGCGCGGTCGAGAGCCGCGTCAGTCAGACGCGTGATCCACGACCGGCCGCTCTCGCTCATGTGAGCGACGGTAAGTGATGAAGTCACGGGCTAGGAGTACCCGCGGACTGTTTTCCACATGCGAACGAATTTCGTCTTAACAGGCTCCGCGCGGCCACACCCGGCCACACACGGGTCTTGCTAGGTTCGCCCGCGATGACTCGCACCGAGCTCGAGAACCAGACCCCCGCGGCCGCCAGGCTGCGCACGTCGTGGGCCCTCGCCGCGGCAGGCTCCCTCCTCCTCGCCCTCGGGCCGCTGCTCGGCGTGGTCGACGGGGCCGAACCCGCCTTCACGTCGTGGCCGCTGCTCGCACTGCTGGCGCTGTTGCCGCCGGTCGTCGCGGGCGTGCTGCTGATGCGCGGCCGCCCGTTCGTGGCGGCGGGACTGCTCGCGGCGGCCGGCGTCTTCGCGGTCGGCCGGCTGCTGAGCGACTTCCAGATCGTGCTCGACGCGATGGACGTGGCGAGGCCCGAGCTGTTCCGGCCGGACACGCTGGTCGCCGTGACGCCGTCGACAGGCGTGTGGCTGCTGATCGCCGGGCACGTGCTGGTGATCGCCGGCGGCGCGCTCTCGGCGGGGCGCGCCGGCATGCCCGCCGACGAGTCGGAGCCCCCGACGCTGGTCGCCTTCCCCGTGCTCATCGCCGCGATCGCCGCGATCGGCCTGCTGGGCAAGCCGTTCACCTCGATCGACCCGTTCCAGCTGGACCGGGGGCCGTGGGAACTGCCGGTGCTCGGGCTGATCGGTGGACTGCTGGTCGCGGTGGCCGCGCCGCTCGCGACCGCGCTCGCGGCCAGTTCGCCCGACCCGGACACCCGCCAGGGCGGAACTATCGGCGTCTCGTTGTCCCTCCTCGCCGTCGTGGTGCCCCCTCTGGCCGTGGGCACAGTCGCGTCGGGCCTGAGCATCAGCGCGGGATCGGTCTCCGCGTTCACCGCCGCTCTTCTCCTGCCCGCCGTGCCTCTCCTCGGCCGGACCGTGCGACTGCTGCGCGGCAAGCGCGACGAGACGCACGACCCCGAGCTGCCCTCCACCCGGCGCCTGCACGTGACCGCCGGTGTGTTCGCCGTCCTCGCCGCGGTCGCGATGCTGGTCGGCGCTCTCCTGCCGCAGCTCGTCCTCACCGCCGGCGGTGATGCGCCCGGCCTGGCGTCCGTGAACCTGCTGTGGGTGGCCGGACTCGCGTTCGGCGTCCTCGGACTCCTCTTGTTCGTGCCGTCGGCGGCTGCGGTGGTGCGTCCGGCACTGCTGGGCGGTTACCTCGCCATGCAGCTCGCCGCGGCGGGCATGACCGAGGTGGTGGTGGCGGCGAGCCAGGTGGGTGTCGCGCAACCGGGCGCCGGGTTCTGGCTGATGGTCGTCGAGGCCCCGCTCGGCCTGCTGGCACTCGCCTGCACGGGCCTCGCGGGTGCGATCGAGCGGGAGAACGCGGGTGAGGTCGAGAAGGAGCAGGTGCCGGTGGCCGAGCTCGGCGCGGTGCTGCTCGCGGGACTCTTCGCGGTCGGCGCCTTCGTGATGCCGACGATGCGCGGCGACCGGTACACCTCGCCCACGCTGGTCCCGGACAGCGACCCCGCGGTCTCCTGGGCGCTGCTGATCTCCCTCACGCTGCTGATCATGACCCTCGTGCTGGTGTTCAGGTCGAGGCCCGCTCGCGGTGCCGCCACGCTCGCCGGCGCGGCGCTGGTGCTCGGCGTCCGCGCACTGGAGCTGCCGCTGACCGGCGACCGCGTCGAGGGTGCGGTGGCCGCGCCCGGCACCTGGCTCGCGCTGGCGTCCATCGCCGCCCTGCTGATCGCGGCCGGCTTGATGGGAGCTCGTTCGACCCGCTGAAATGTGTCCTTGAACTCGCGTTTTCCTGCGGCGCGCGCGTGCGCGTGATCGACCTCACCGCAGTTGAGACCGACCTCACCGGTGGTGACGTGCGAGCGGTAGCCGCAGGTCGATAGTGTCTGGGCCCAGCCGCGTCAAGTGGGTTCGCTTGGCCCCTTGAGGACCACCCAGGCGCGGTGTTCCGACACCGACGTCGCAGGAGACCCGAGTGGACCTGTACGAGTACCAGGCGAAGGACCTCTTCGCCGCCCACGGCGTCCCGGTACTGCCGGGCGATGTGGCTACCAACCCCGAAGACGCCAAGGCCATCGCCGCGAAGTTCGGCCAGGCCGTCGTCGTCAAGGCCCAGGTCAAGACCGGCGGCCGCGGCAAGGCCGGTGGTGTGAAGCTCGCTTCCACCCCCGAGGAGACCGAGGAGAAGGCCAAGGCCATCCTCGGCCTCGACATCAAGGGGCACATCGTTCACCGCGTTCTGGTGACGCCCGCCTCCGACATCGCGGAGGAGTACTACTTCTCCTTCCTGCTCGACCGCGCCAACCGCACCTTCCTCGCCATGGCGAGCGTCGAGGGCGGCATGGACATCGAGGAGGTCGCCGCGACCAAGCCCGAGGCCCTCGCGAAGATCGCCATCGACGCCATCAAGGGCGTCGACGTGGCCAAGGCCACGGAGATCGCCGACGCCGCGAACTTCCCGGCCGAGGTCAAGGACCAGGTCGTCGACACCATCGTGAAGCTCTGGGAGACCTTCGTCTCCGAGGACGCCACGCTCGTCGAGGTCAACCCGCTGGTCCGCGACCCGCAGGGCAAGATCGTCGCGCTCGACGGCAAGGTCACGCTCGACGAGAACGCCGACTTCCGCCACCCGGCCCACGCCGAGCTGGTCGACAAGGCGGCTGAGAACCCTCTCGAGGCGAAGGCCAAGGAGAAGGGCCTCAACTACGTCAAGCTCGACGGCGAGGTGGGCATCATCGGCAACGGTGCCGGTCTCGTGATGTCGACGCTGGACGTCGTCGCGTACGCCGGTGAGCAGTACGGCGTGAAGCCCGCGAACTTCCTCGACATCGGTGGCGGCGCGTCCGCCGAGGTCATGGCCAACGGCCTGGACGTCATCCTCGGCGACGAGGCCGTCCGCTCGGTCTTCGTGAACGTCTTCGGTGGCATCACCGCTTGCGACGCCGTCGCCAACGGCATCGTGAAGGCGCTGGAGATCCTCGGCGACTCGGCCACCAAGCCGCTCGTCGTCCGCCTCGACGGCAACAACGTGGAGGAGGGCCGCGCGATTCTCGCCGAGGCCAACCACCCGCTGGTGACCGTTGTCGACACGATGGACAACGCGGCCGCCAAGGCCGCCGAGCTCGCGGCTGCGGGGGTCTGAGTCAGATGGCTATCTTCCTCAACGAGAACAGCAAGGTCATCGTCCAGGGCATGACCGGTGCCGAAGGCACCAAGCACACCAAGCGCATGCTCGCGTCCGGCACGAACATCGTCGGTGGCGTGAACCCGCGCAAGGCGGGCGAGAAGGTCGACTTCGACGGCACCGTCCTCCCGGTCTTCGGCACCGTCAAGGAGGCCATGGAGGCCACCGGCGCGAACGTGACCGTGATCTTCGTCCCGCCGGCCTTCTCGAAGGCCGCCGTGGTCGAGGCGATCGACGCCGAGATCGAACTGGCCGTCGTCATCACCGAGGGCATCCCGGTGCACGACACCGCCTACTTCTGGGCGCACGCCGTCGCGACGGGCCACAAGACCCGCATCATCGGCCCGAACTGCCCCGGCATCATCAGCCCCGGCAAGTCGAACGCCGGCATCATCCCCGCGAACATCGCGGGCAGCGGCAAGATCGGTCTGGTGTCGAAGTCCGGCACGCTGACCTACCAGATGATGCACGAGCTGCGGGACTTCGGTTTCTCCACCGCGATCGGCATCGGTGGCGACCCGATCATCGGCACCACGCACATCGACGCCCTCGAGGCGTTCGAGGCGGACCCCGAGACCACCGCGATCGTGATGATCGGTGAGATCGGTGGCGACGCCGAAGAGCGCGCCGCGGCGTACATCAAGGAGAACGTGACCAAGCCGGTCGTCGGCTACGTCGCGGGCTTCACCGCTCCCGAGGGCAAGACCATGGGCCACGCCGGCGCCATCGTCTCGGGCTCGGCGGGCACCGCGCAGGCGAAGAAGGAGGCCCTCGAGGCCGCCGGCGTCAAGGTCGGCAAGACGCCGTCCGAGACGGCTGACCTGATGCGCGAGATCATGCAGGCTCTCTGACCTCGAGTCTCTGATCTCATACACATAGAGCAACGCCAGGGCCGGATTCTGAGTAGTTTCGGAGTCCGGCCCTCGCTCGTCTGGCGGAACCGGCATGATCGGTCCATCGTCTTAGTAGCGGGTGCAGAGCACTGCTAGCGTCAATCGACGCACCCTGGTTTGAGGAGGAGACCTCGACATGTCCGTGCCTTACGGCGCACCCCAACAGCAGCCGCCGGGTCCGGCACAGCACCAGGCTCCGCCGCCGGCCCACGGGGCCCCCGGCGCCAACAGCATCAACCTGGCCCTGATCCTCCCGCTGGCCGCGGCAGGCCTCGGCCTCGTGGCGTACCTCGTCGCGTTCGCCGACGACGTCAGCGGCAACGTGACCTACCTGCTCGCCGCAGGTCTGCTCGCCGGCCTCTCGGTGCTCCCCAGCACTCCGAAGGGCTTCGTGCCGGTCGCCGCGGTCCTGGCGGCCGTGCAGACGCTGCTGCAGCTGCAGGGCATCATCAAGTCGCCGTCCGTGCAGGGCCTCGACATCGTGCTGCTCATCGTCGCGCTGCTCGAGACGGCCGCGGTCGTGCTCGCGTTCCTGCTCGCCGAGGGCATCGTCAAGTTCGAGCCGAAGCCGGCGAACCCGTACGCGGGCCAGCCGCAAGGGCAGCCGGGTGGCTGGAACCCGCAGTCCGGCGCGTTCCCGCAGCAGGGTCAGCACCCGCAGCACGGTGCGCCCCAGCAGCAGCAGGCCCCGCAGCAGCAGCCGCAGTTCGGTCAGCAGCAGCAGTTCGGTCAGCAGCCGCAGCAGCCCGCACAGCCGGGGCAGCCGCCGCAGCAGACGAGCTTCATGCCGCAGCCGGGCCAGTTCGGCTCGCCGGGCACGCCGCCCGGTGGCTTCGGCGGACCGCAGCAGTAAGGTCCGCACACCGTTCGACCTCAGGGGTGGTGCCGGTTCTCCGGTGCCACCCCTGTCGTATGACCCGGCGTGCCTGCCCTGAATGGCCCAGCCGGCCTGACACAGTGGAGAAGTGCCCGTGCTGCAACGCGATGTGACCCGCGAGGTCAACACCGTGCGCCCACCGGAGTTCTCGCGGTCCGAACGGTTGCGCGTGCTCGTCGCGGCCGCGGTCGGATCGGTGGTCGTCGGTTATGCCGCGGTCGCCGCTGTCCTCGCGCTGGTCTCCGCGACGGCCACGTACGCCGACTTCTCCACGTCAGGAGTGCTCAGCGCCGCCGCGCCCGCCTGGCTGGCGGCACACCACGTGCCGTTGCGCTTCGACTCGGGCCAGCTCGGTGTGCTGCCGTTGCTGCCCACCGCGTTGCTGATGCTGCTGGTCGGCCGCACCGCGGCGGGCACCGCCGACCGCCTCGGCCTCTACGAACCGCTGCAGGCCCGCGGTGTCGTGCTCAGCATCGCCGGATCGCATGCGGTCGTCGGTGGCGCGATCGCGCTGGTGATGGGCGACGGCGTCGTGCGTGCGACACCGGCCGTGGCGTTCTTCGGCTGCGCGGCGGTGTCCGGTCTTGCGGCCACCATCGGTGTCGCCCGCCGCTGTGGCCTGTACGAGGTGGTGTTCGACAAGCTCGACCCGGTGGCGCTGCACGGGCTGCGCGCCGGTTTCATGGCGTTGTTCGCACTGGTCAGCGTTGGTTCGTTGGCGGTGGCGGCCGGTCTCGCGGCTTCGTGGCCGCGCACCAGCGAGCTCTTCGCGGGGGCCGGTCCGTCGTTCGGCGTCGGCCTCGGCGTGTTCCTGCTGTGCCTCGCCTACCTGCCGAACGCGATCATCGCGGGCTTCTCGTACGTCGCGGGCGCCGGGTTCTCGATGGGCGGGGTCGAGGTCTCGCCGCTGCGGTTCGTCGGTGGTCAGGTGCCGCCGGTGCCGCTGCTGGCGGCCATGCCGGAGAACGAGTTCGTGTGGAGTCCCGCCGTGCTCGTCGGTGGCGCGGTGCTCGGCGTGCTGGTCGGCTGGACCTGCCGCAAGGTGTCCGACCGGCCGAGTTCACGGCTGCGCGCGGTGCTGGTGGCCGCGATCACGGCGGGGGTGGGCAGCCTCGTGCTCGCAGCGACGGCCGGTGGACGGCTGGCGGGCGGCGCGTTCGACCCCGTGACGGTGCCGGCGGGCCTGCTCGCGCTGCTCGTGGCGCTGTGGGTGCTGGTGCCGGGTGCGCTGGTGGCGTGGCTCGCCGGCAGCCGCAAGAAGGCCGTGGCGGCGGACGACGCCGCCGAGTTCGTCGAGCCGGACTACGACGAGGAGACCGCCGACCCGGACGTCGTGTTCGAGGACGCCGAGCTCACCGACCAGTTCGAGCAGCTCGAGGTCGTGGACTCCGACGAGTTCGAGGTCGACGAGGACCTCGAGGACGACGACCACTACGACGAGGACGAGTACGCGGAAGAAGAACCCGAGGACGTCGAAGACGTTGAGGGCGAAGAGGAAGACGACGCCGAACCGGAAGCGGAAGAGGACCTCGGCGAAGAAGAGGACCTTGATGCGGAGTTCGACGAAATGCTCGGCATGGAGGCCGAGGAGGACCTGGACGGCAAGCCGGGACGGTGACGTCATAGGCTGCTCCTGAGCTGCTGCAACGACCAGGAGTAGACGCTGAGCACCGAACTTCGGCTTCCCACACCGGCGCGCGTCGTCGTACTCGTCTCCGGTTCCGGAACCCTCATGCAGGCGTTGCTGGACGCCGACCTCCCGATCGAGGTGGTCGCGGTCGGCGCCGACCGCGAGAACATCGAGGGCCTCAAGCGCGCCGAGCGCGCGGGGGTGCCCTGCTTCGCCGTGAAGCTGCGCGACCACGCCGACCGCACGGCCTGGGACGCGGCGCTGACCGAGGCGGTCGCGTCGTACGAGCCCGACCTGGTCGTGTCCGCCGGCTTCATGAAGATCATCGGCGAGCAGTTCCTCGCCCGCTTCGGCGGCCGGATGATCAACACCCACCCCGCGCTGCTGCCGGCCTTCCCCGGCGCGCACGGCGTGCGGGACGCACTGGCCTACGGCGTGCACGTCACCGGTTCGACGGTGCACCTGGTCGACGCGGGCGTCGACACGGGCCCGATCCTCGCGCAGGAGGCCGTGGTCGTCGAACCCGGCGACACCGAGGACACCCTGCACGAACGCATCAAGGTCGTCGAACGCCGGCTGCTCGTCGAGACAGTCGGCCGACTCGCCCGTGAGGGCTGCACCGTGAACGGACGAAAGGTGAGCATTCCGTGACGACTCCTGGGAGCACTCCCGCCGAGAGGCGACCGGTCCGCCGGGCCCTGATCGGGGTCTCCGACAAGGCCGGCCTGCTGGAACTGGCCACCGGCCTGCACGCGGCCGGAGTCGAGATCGTGTCCACCGGCGGCACCGCGAAGGTGCTGGCGGACGCGGGCGTCCCCGTGACGCCGGTCGAGCAGGTGACCGGGTTCCCGGAGTGCCTCGACGGCCGCGTGAAGACGCTGCACCCGCGCGTGCACGCCGGTCTGCTGGCCGACCTGCGCAAGGACTCGCACGTCCAGCAGCTGCGCGAGATGGACATCGCGCCGTTCGACCTGCTGGTCGTGAACCTGTACCCGTTCACGCAGACCGTCGCCTCGGGTGCGTCCCCCGACGACTGCGTCGAGCAGATCGACATCGGCGGCCCCGCGATGGTCCGCGCCTCGGCGAAGAACCACGCGAACGTGGCCGTCGTCGTCGACCCGGCCCGCTACGACTGGGTGCTGGAGAACGTCCGCGAGGGCGGCTTCACCCTGGCCGACCGCCAGCGCCTGGCCGCCGACGCGTTCCGCCACACCGCGTCCTACGACGTGGCCGTGGCTTCGTGGATGGGCAACGCCCTGGCGCCGGACGACGAGGGCAGCGGCTTCCCCGGCTGGGTCGGCGCGACCTGGAACCGGTCGAACGTGCTGCGCTACGGCGAGAACCCGCACCAGAGCGCCGCGATCTACACGCAGGGCGACGGCCGCACCGGCCTGGCCTCGGCGAAGCAGTTGCACGGCAAGGAGATGTCGTACAACAACTACCTCGACGGCGACGCCGCCTGGCGTGCCGCGTGGGACCACGAGCTGCCGTGCGTCGCGATCATCAAGCACGCCAACCCGTGCGGAATCGCGGTGTCCGAGCTGAGCATCGCGGACGCGCACCGCAAGGCGCACGAGTGCGACCCGCTCAGCGCGTTCGGCGGTGTCATCGCGTCGAACCGCGAGGTCACCGTGGAGATGGCCGAGTTCGTCTCGGAGATCTTCACCGAGGTCGTCATCGCCCCGTCCTACGAGGACGGTGCGGTCGAGGTGCTGCAGCGCAAGAAGAACGTGCGCATCCTCGTGGCCGAGCCCCCCGCCCGCGGTGGCGCCGAGATGCGCCCGGTGTCCGGCGGCCTGCTGCTGCAGCAGCGCGACGCCGTCGACGCCTCCGGCGACTCGCCGGAGAACTGGACGCTCGCGTGCGGCAAGCCCGCGGACGAGAAGACGCTGGCGGACCTCGAGTTCGCGTGGCGCGCGATCCGTGCCGTGAAGTCGAACGCGATCCTGCTGGCCAACGACGGCGCCACCGTCGGTGTCGGCATGGGCCAGGTCAACCGGGTCGACTCGTCGCACCTCGCGGTGAAGCGCGCCGGTGAGCGGGCCCAGGGCGCGGTCGGTGCCTCCGACGCGTTCTTCCCGTTCCCGGACGGGCTCGAGGTGCTGCTGGAGGCCGGCGTGCGCGCGGTCGTGCAGCCCGGTGGTTCGGTGCGCGACCCCGAGGTCATCGCGAAGGCCGAGCAGGCGGGCGTCACGCTGTACCTGACGGGCACGCGCCACTTCGCTCACTAGAGTCGCTGCTCGAAGGGGCCGCTTCCCGTGGGGGAGCGGCCCCTTTGCGCTGTCAGATCTTCGCAGCCATCTCTTCGGCGATGCCCCTCGCGGCGGCTTCGAGCTCCGCGACATCGGGGCTGGTGTTGCTGAAGAGCCCCGCGTCCCAGCCCAGGTGGTCCACCTCGACGATCGCGTCGTCCTTGCGGACGATGATCGAGATCTCGGTGAACGCCGAGTCGGTCTCCACCAGCACGACCGCGGCCTTGTCGCCGAGCCCTTCGAGGGGCTTCATCTGGGGCGTGCCCTCTTTGTTCAGCATGTGCTGCGCCACGATCCGGTCGAAGTCGGCTTCCGCCTGCTCCTGCTCGCTGGAGACGTAGACGTCGGTGCTGCGGTGGCCCTTGCCGTCGACGCCCTTGGTCTGGTTCCACGAGCAGCTCGTGCGCGTGCCGTCCGAGAGTTCCGTCTCGCGTGAGCCCAGGCCGTTCGGGTTCGTGGTGCGCGCCTTGGCGAGCGCGGCCTCGGAGACGTTGCCGCACACCGAGGGCAGTTCGTCTGCACGCCTGCTGGTGCCGCTGTCCTTGTTGATGTTGAGGTACAGCACGAGCCCGGTGATGAGGCCGGCGAGCACCAGCACACCGACGAGGATGCCGAGGACCAGTGGCGCCTTGCTCTTCCTGGGTGGCTGCGGCGGACCCCAGCCCGGTGGTGGTCGCTGCCGGCCCTGGTGCGGAGGCGGCTGCTGCCGGCCCTGGTGCCGTGGCGGTTGCTGCTGCCAGCCGTGCGGAGGTGGTTGAGTCACTGTTTCCCCAGTTCGCGGTACGTCGTCGGCCACCGTAGAGGACCTTTCGGACCCGTGTGGCCGTGTCCACCAAAAGGGTGACGCCGTGGGATTGACACAGGGGTGCGTCCACGCGCTACGATCATCTCGTTCGTTCGAACAAGCGTTCGAATAAGCAAGTCGCCGAACTTCCCACGGCGGCCGTGCACAGGGGTGCGCACGGTCCGTGATGGGAGGTGGGTGGAGTGTCCAGGTCGGCAACGGCGTCGTTGGCCGCGCTCGGGGTGAACCCGGCCAGCGAGCTGACCAGTACCACCACCGACCACAGCACGGGGCGGGTCCTGCCGGTTCGCGGGGAACTGGCAGGCCTGCTCCCGTGGGGCGGCTTGCGGCGGGGCAGCACGGTGTCGGTGGGCGGATCGACATCGTTGCTGCTCGCCCTTCTCGCGGGTGCGACCGCCGACGGCTGCTGGGCCGCCGTGGTCGGCCTGCCCCAGATCGGGGTGCTGGCCGCGGCCGAACTGGGCGTGGCGGTGCAGCGCCTGGCGTTGGTCCCCCGTCCGGGCTCCGACCCGGGCCCGGTCATCGCGGCCCTGCTCGACGGCATGGACCTGGTGGCCGTCGCCTGCCCGCTACCTCCCTCGCTGGCCCGCCGCCTCACGGCCCGCGCCCGCCAGCGCCGCGCCGTGCTCATCGCCTTCGGCGCCTGGCCCTCGGCCGACGTGGCCCTGACCGCGGAGTCCGTGAGCTGGAACGCCCTGGACGACGGCGCGGAAACGTTGCGGCGCCAGCAGATCACCGTGCGCAGCGGCGGCCGCGGCTCGGCCGGGAAGGCCAAGCACGCGCTGCTGACGTTCGGTGCGGAAGAGATCGAGCTCCCGCTGGTGGCCGGTGGACCGGCCCGTTCCGACGAGCCGGCTGATGCCGGTCCGGACCGGGCCGACGAACTGGCCGCCAAGCGGGCGGACAGTGCCGCCGTCAGGCGGACGGAGGCGGTCGAGCGCCTGGTCAGGCTGGCGCGGAAGGGCCCGTCGGCATGAGGGAGACGCGTCTGCTCGCGGTCTGGTGCCCCGACTGGCCCGTCATCGCCGCCTGCGCCGCCACCGGCACCGCCCCGCACGTGCCGGTGGCGGTGGTCGACGGCAACGAGATCGTGTCCACCTCGGCCGTGGCGCGCAAGGAGGGGATCCGGCGGGCCATGCGCAGGCGCGCGGCCGAGGCGATGTGCCCCGAGCTGATCACCTTCGAACACGACCCGCAGCGCGACGCCCGGTTCTTCGAGCCGGTGGCGGAGGCCGTCGAGGAGCTCGCGCCCGGCATCGAGGTCGTGCAGCCGGGGCTGGTCGCGGTGCCGGCGCAGGGCCCGGTCGGCTACTTCGGGACCGCGGAGCAGGCGGCCGAGCGGATCGTCGACCACGTCGCGAGCCGCACCGGGACGGAGGCCCAGGTCGGCGTGGCCGACAGCCTGTTCGCGGCCACGAAGGCCGCGCACCGCAACGTGATCGTGCCGCCGGAGCGGACCGCGGAGTTCCTCCGGCCGTTGGGAGTGCACGAACTCGACGCTCCAGAGCTCGTCGACCTGCTCAGGAGACTCGGGCTGAAGACGCTCGGCGCGTTCGCGGAGGTGCCGGAGAACGCGGTGGCGTCCCGGTTCGGCGGGCCGGCGACGAGGCAGCACCGGCTGGCGCGCGGGCTGCCCGAACGTCCGCTCGACAAGCGCAGGCCCGCACCGGAGCTGGCGGTCACCGAGACCTTCGACGAACCGGTCGAGCGGATCGACGCCGCCGCGTTCGCCGCGAAGATCCTCTCGGAACGGCTGCACGAGAACCTCGCGGCCCGCGGTCTCGCGTGCACGCGGCTCGGCATCCACGCCCGCACGGAGAACGACGAGGAGCTGGGCCGGGTGTGGCGGGCCGCGGAACCGTTGACACCGAGGGGGATCGCGGACCGGGTGCGCTGGCAGCTCGACGGCTGGCTCACCCGCGAACGCCTCACCTCCGGCATCCGCACGCTCACCCTCGAACCGGTCGAGGTCGTCAACGGCACCGCGCTCCAACTCGGGTTGTGGGGCCACGACGACGAACGCGCGGTGCGGGCGCTGCTGCACGTCCAGGGGCTGCTCGGTCCGGACGGCGTGCTCACCGGCGTCATCGACGGCGGCAGGGGACCGAGGGAACAGGTCAGGCTCGTGCCGTGGGGTGACGAGCGAACCCCGGCGGCGAACCCGGACCACCCGTGGCCCGGCCGGCTGACCAGGGCGCCCGCGACGCTCGCCGACGACCCCGCGGAGCTCAGGGACTCCGAGGGCGCCGAGGTCGGCGTGACCGGCAGGCTCGAACTCACCGCGAGACCGAAGGCCCTGACCGTCAGGGGGAGAACGCGCGAGATCACCGCGTGGGCCGGGCCGTGGCCGGTCGACGAGCGGTGGTGGGCACCGGATCCGCATCGGGCCGCGCGCATCCAGGTGCAGACGGACGACCAGGCGTTCCTGCTGATCCGCAGGAACAAGAAGTGGTTTCTGGAAGGGGTGTACGACTGATGCAAGACGAGTACTGGGATCTGCTGGAGACCCTGATCCCGTTGCCGCGCAAGGAAGCCGATGGGCTGGAATAACCCGCCGGTCCGCTGGCGGGAGCTGGAACGGGCTCTCTCCGGCAAGCCCTACGAGCAGAAGCCCGACGGCGGTGACGGTCCGGGGTGGGGAAGACACCGCGACCGGTACACCGCCCCACCGGGTTTCGCGCTGCACGCGGACGAGATGGCGGTCACCCGCAAGCGCGTCCCGTACGCGGAGCTGCACTGCCACTCCAACTTCAGCTGGCTCGACGGCGCGAGCCACCCCGAGGAACTGGTCGAGGAGGCGCAGCGGCTCAAGCTCGACGCCATCGCGATCACCGACCACGACGGCATGTACGGCGTCGTGCGGTTCGCCGAGGCGGCCAAGGAACTCGGCATGCACACGGTGTTCGGTGCCGAGCTGAGCATCGGACTGAGCAGACCCGCCAACGGCGAACCGGATCCCGAGGGCGACCACCTGCTTCTCCTGGCACGCCAGCAGCCCGGCTATCACGCGCTGTGCCGCACGCTCACCACCGGACACCTCGACGACAACGCCGAGAAGGGCAAACCGGTCTACGACGTCGACCAGATCGTCGCCGACACCAAGGGCGACGTCGTGGTGCTCACGGGCTGCCGCAAGGGAACCGTGCGCCGAGCGTTGGTGAGAGAAGGCCCGGAGGCGGCGTTCGAGGAGATCGTCAGGCTCACCGACCTGTTCGGCAAGGGACGCGTCTACGTCGAGCTCACCGACCACG
This sequence comes from Lentzea flaviverrucosa, assembly GCF_003350445.1. NCBI lineage: Bacteria > Bacillati > Actinomycetota > Actinomycetes > Pseudonocardiales > Pseudonocardiaceae > Lentzea > Lentzea flaviverrucosa. The sequence goes on along the minus strand of NZ_QQAU01000002.1, from coordinate 821,414 downwards.
GCCTGCCCGAGGACAGCAGGCGCAACGACATCCTCAACGCGATGGCGCAGCAGTTGCAACTCCCTGTCGTGGCAACGAACGCGGTGCACTACGCGACCCCGAGCCGTGGCAGGCTCGCCGCCGCGATGGCAGCCGTGCGCGCACGGAGCAGCCTTGACGACATGGCGGGCTGGCTGCCGCCGTCACCCGCCGCGTTCCTGCGCAGCGGCGAGGAGATGTTCCACCGGTTCCGCCGCTTCCCCGGTGCCGTGCACAACGCCGCGTTGCTCGGCATGCAGCTGGCGTTCGACCTGCGGCTGGTCGCGCCGAAGCTGCCGCCGTTCGACGTGCCGCACGGCCACACCGAGATCACCTGGCTGCGCCGGCTCACCTACGAGGGCGCGCGGCGGCGGTACCCCGACGGCGACGAGAAAGCGTTCCGGCAGATCGAGCACGAGTTGAAGGTCATCGAACAGCTCGGCTTCCCCGGCTACTTCCTCGTCGTGCACGACATCGTGGACTTCTGCAAGCGCAACGACATCCTCTGCCAGGGCAGGGGCAGCGCGGCGAACTCCGCGGTGTGCTTCGCGCTCGGCATCACCAACGTCGACGCGGTCCGCTTCGACCTGCTCTTCGAACGGTTCCTCGCCCCCGCCCGCGACGGCCCGCCCGACATCGACGTCGACATCGAGTCCGACCGGCGCGAGGAGGTCATCCAGCACGTCTACTCCAAGTACGGCCGCAGGCACGCGGCGCAGGTCGCGAACGTCATCACCTACCGCGCCCGTTCCGCGGTGCGCGACATGGCCCGCGCGCTCGGCCACTCGCCGGGCCAGCAGGACGCGTGGAGCAAGCAGATAGACAGGTGGGGCCCGCTCGGCACCACCACCGACGACTGCGACATCCCGCGGGACGTGCTGGAACTGTCCGCGCAGCTGGAGAACTTCCCGCGCCACCTGGGCATCCACTCCGGCGGCATGGTGATCTGCGACCGCGCCGTCAGCGAGGTGTGCCCGGTGGAGAAGGCGCGCATGGACAAGCGCACGGTCCTGCAGTGGGACAAGGACGACTGCGCGTCCATCGGCCTGGTGAAGTTCGACCTGCTCGGCCTCGGCATGCTCTCCGCGTTGCACTACGCGATAGACCTCGTCCGCGACCACGAGGGCGTCGAGGTCGACATCGGCAGGCTCGACCTCAACGACCAGCGCGTCTACGAGATGCTGCAGAAGGCCGACTCGGTCGGCGTCTTCCAGGTGGAGAGCCGCGCGCAGATGGCGACCCTTCCCAGGTTGAAACCGCGCGAGTTCTACGACCTGGTCGTCGAAGTCGCGTTGATCAGGCCGGGCCCGATCCAGGGCGGTTCGGTGCACCCGTACATCAGGCGCCGCAACGGGGTCGAGAAGTGGGACTACGACCACCCGTTGCTGGAGAACGCGCTCAAGAAGACCTACGGCGTGCCGTTGTTCCAGGAACAGCTCATGCAGATCGCGGTCGACGTGGCCGGCTTCACCGCCGCCGAAGCCGACGAACTGCGCCGCGCGATGGGCGCCAAGCGTTCGACCGCCCGCATGGAACGCCTGCGCGACCGCTTCTACGAAGGCTGCGCCGAGCAGGGCATCGACTCCGAGCTGGCCGGCCGCATCTACGCGAAACTGCTGGCGTTCGCCAACTTCGGCTTCCCCGAGTCGCACGCCCTGTCGTTCGCGCACCTCGTCTTCGTGAGCGCGTGGTTCAAGCTCTACTACCCGGCGGCGTTCTGCGCGGCTCTGCTCAGAGCCCAGCCGATGGGCTTCTACTCACCGCAGTCGCTGGTGATCGACGCCCGCCGCCACGGCGTGACCGTGCACGGCCCGTGCGTGAACCGCTCGCTTCCCTGGGCAGGCCTGGAACCGTTCGAGGGGGCGAACGCCGTCCGCATCGGCCTGTCCGCCGTGCGCGGCATCGGCGACGCGGACGCAGCACGAATCGTTGCCGCACAACCGTTCCGCGACATGGAGGACTTCGGCACCAGAGTGCAGCTCACCGCCGCCCAGGTAGAAGCCCTCGCCACCGCAGGCGCCTTCTCCTGCTTCGGCCTGGAACGCCGCGAGGCCCTCTGGGCGGCAGGCGCGGTGGCCGCCATCCGCTCCGACCGCCTGCCCGGCACCGTCGTAGGCGTCGAAGCACCCTCGTTGCCCGGCATGGACGACGTCGAACTGGCCGTGGCGGACGTCTGGGCCACGGGCCTGTCCCCGGACAGCTTCCCGACCCAGTTCGTGCGGTCCACTTTGGACTCGATGGGCGCACTGCCGGTGGACGCGCTCAGCTCCGTCGACCCCGGCACGCGAGTGCTGATCGGCGGCGCGGTGACGCATCGGCAACGGCCGGCGACGGCGGGCGGCGTCACGTTCCTCAACATCGAGGACGAGACGGGAATGGTGAACGTCGTGTGCTCGCCGGGGTTGTGGGCGCGGTACCGGAAGGTGGCTCGGGGGAGCGGGGCGATGCTGGTGCGGGGCGTGGTGGAGTCGGCCGACGGCGTGATCAGCCTGCTGGCGGACCGGCTGCAACACCTGGACCTGCGGATCCCGTCGAAGTCACGGGACTTCCGCTGACCTCAGGCGGTCTGGTCGCTGAGCGGTGCCTGCGCGCGACGCGCGACAGGTGGCCGGACCAGGCGGATCCAGGCCTCGGTCCGGGTCTCCTTGTTCGTCACGTCCACCCGGCGGTACGTGTTGGGGCGGCTCAGCTCGTTGCGCCGTATGACGTCTTCGTAGAACCAGGCGGAGCTGATGATCGCCAGTACCGCGGGCGAACTCCCCAGCGCGCTTTTGAGGACTTCGGAGTCGAGGAGCCGGTAGGTGTGGTTGATGGAGAACCCGGTCACGCCGTGCCGGTCGAAGTTGACCTCGCCCGCGTGGAGCGCGAGCCGCAGCCTGATCCGCTCCCGCGGCCGGTGAAGCCGGTTGTGCGCGGACAGCTCCTCGGCCAGCGCGTTCGGGAGGTGGTCCGCGAAAGGTCTCTTGCGCACGTCCGCGGAGGCGAGGATGAGCATGCCATCGCCTCTGTCCTCGTCACGGCACGATGACCAGGGGATGCCCGCGGTGGCGAAGGAGGCGTGCATGGCCTTGTACATGCCGTGCCGCATCCGCACCTGGTTGATGTCGCTCGGATCGCGCTGCCCGAAACCTTCGATGTCCACGGCGATGACCGTGCAGTGGGCCGTGTTCACCATCAGCAGTTCGTCGCCGCGCGGCTCGGGTAAGAGCCCGCTCATCATCGTTCCCCCTTCGCGCGTTCGACTCGACCGGCGAGTCACGTCTCACGATAGGACGCCGGTTACAGGTAGCGCTACATATTCGGTTACGGTAACCGCACAAACCCCCGGTTAGCTTAACGGCGTGATATACCTGTGCGGTCCAGTTGGGACGGTTGCCGAACGGGGAGGTCGTGCCGATGCCGACGTCGCCAGTCGTCGCAGGATGGGAGCTCGCGCTCAGGCTGAAGGAGCAGCGCGAACGGGAGGGTGTGGACGTCAGAACCATCACCCAGGCACTCGGCTTCACGCGCAACTACTGGTCTGCCGTCGAGAACGAGCGCAAGATCCTCTCCGAAGAGAACCTGGTCAAGCTGCTGGACCTGCTCGACTTCGACCCGCGGGACCGGCAGGAACTGCTCGACCTGCGTGAGGCAGCCAAGGAACGCGGCTGGTGGACGCGGTACGGGAACCTGCTCGACAACGACCTGCAGCGGTTGATCGGTCTGGAAGCCGGCGCCGACACGATCCGCTGGTACGAGAGTCTGCTCATTCCCGGCCTGCTGCAGACGGCGGACTACGCCCGGGCCATCATGACCCCCGCCGTCACCACCCGAACGGTTGAGGTCGACCAGCGGATCGAAGTCCGGCAGAGGCGTCAGGAACGGCTTGTAGGAGAATCGCCGCTACGACTGGTCGCGGTCCTCAGCGAGGCGGCTCTCCGGCAGGAGATCGGCGGTCCCGCTGTGCTTCGTCGGCAACTGGAGCACCTGGCGCGCAGCATCGAAGACAACCGGGACGGACTCGAAGTCCGGGTCATTCCCTTCACCGCCAAGGCGTGCGGGCTGTTCGGGTCGTCGACCGTCCAGCTCCTCGACTTTCCGGTGGCCAGGTTGCCGACGGTGATGTACCAGGAGTCCGTTACGACGCGAGCGATCATCGACGACAGCAGTCAGGTGAGGGACATCAAGCTCACCTTTTTGGACACGCAGGACCGTGCGTTGAGCGCGCAGAAGTCTTTGGAACTCATTCATCAGCGCATCGAGGAGTTGGATTGATCGGCCAGGAAGTCTCGGCATCGCCCCGTTGCCGCCGTGGATGGTTCACGAGCAGCTACAGCAACGATTCGGGCAGCTGTGTCGAGGTGAACCTCGACGCTCGTGGCGTCCTGGTGCGTGACAGCAAGGACCAGCGAGCCGACCGGCCCGTCCTGGGGATCTCTTCGGATGCGTGGAGCTCGTTCTTGAAGCAGATCTGCTGAGTTCCCCTGCCAGGATTCGAACCTGGTCCTCCCGCGTAACAGTCGGGCGTGCCGCCGCCAGCACTTCAGAGGACACGAACTGGGTGGAGCGGAGGATGCAGGATTCGAACCTGCGCAGCGCTCGCGCGCTGACCACTGTTTTCGAGACAGCTGCCTTACCGGGCTCGGCCAATCCTCCTTTCAGGACGCGGAGGGCGCGCGGTTCGAACGCGCGCCAGACGCAATGCTGGACCACGGATCAGCAATCCGGTGCCTTACCACTCAGCCAGCCCTCCTTCGTCCTGCGTGGCTCCCCAGGGAGTCGAACCCTGACCACCGGGTCTTCACCCCGGTGCTCTGCCGGTTGAGCTAAAGAGCCTTGCGCGTCCCGCAGGACGCCTTTCCGTCGGATGCCCGCGAGTCGAACGCGGTGTGTCCTCATCCCAAATGAGGTGGGTTGCCGTCTCCCTCGCACCCGGAAGTACCCCTGCCAGGAGTCGAACCTGAATCTCGGCGTTCGTAGCGCCGCACTCTCTCCATTGAGCTACAAGGGCAAGAATTAAATGCGCAGCAAACAAAGAGAGCCGCCCTGATCGGTTTCCCGATGGGCGGCTCCCTGAGTGGCCTTGGTGCTCATGCCACTACAAGGAGCTCACCTGCGAAAACGGTCGCGAGGAGCTGGGGAGCGATGACGGTCGCACGCAGGCGACGGCACTGCTGAATCGCCGCTCCTGACTCTGCGAGCTCGCCATGACGTTCCCCTTGGTCTCGGTGTGTGGCACAAGTATTGCGGCGGATGCTGCTCGCCGTCAATCATTTTTTAAGTGCGGTCGTAAGTCATGAACGAAACTCCGCTCTCGAACAGTCGCGCATCGGTGCGCTGGAACTTCCTGATGTCGGCTTTCCCGTCGAACAACGGGATACCGCGCCCGAAGACCACGGGGTGGATCTTGAGCAGCAGCCGGTCGATCTCGGGCAGCAGTTCGGCGGCCAGCTTGCCGCCGCCGCACAGCCAGATGTCGAGGCCGTCCTCCGCCTTCAGCGACCGCACGCGGCCGACGACGTCGGAGCTGATCACCTCTACGTCGGGCGGGACGTCGGTCACCTGGGTGGACACGACGAACTGGCGCAGGTGTGCGTAGGGCGAGGCCAGTCCGCCGGGGACCTGGTAGGTGTGGCGGCCCATCAGCACGGTGTCGAAGTGCTGGTGCGGTGCGTCGGCCAGCCCGAACGGCTCGCGGAGCTGGGTCGGCAGCGTCTCCGGGTAGTGCGCGTTGATGCCGGCCATGTGGTCGCCCTCGTAGATGAACCCGTCGAAGGTCCCGTCCTCGGCCGCGATGAACCCGTCGAGTGTGACGGCGACGTAGTAAACGAGCTTTCGCAAAACGATCATCCCCTCAGTAGTTCAACCACGACAACTGTAGTACTATGGCTGTAGTGGTTGTCAAGGAGGCGGCGTGGTCCGGAACGAGGCAAGGCGCACGGCACTGCTGGACGCGGCGATCGACGTCCTGGCGCAGGAGGGCGCGCGGGGGCTGACCTACCGCGCGATCGACGCGAAGGCCGAGGTGCCGGCGGGTACCGCGTCGAACTACTTCGCGAACCGCGACGAGCTGATGTCGGCGGTGATGACACGGGTGCACGAGAGGCTCATGCCGTCCGACGAGTCGGTCGCGCAGTCGCTCGCGTTGCCGCGCGACAGGTCGCTGACCGTGAAGTTCATGCACGACATCATCAAGCGCGCGGACGCCGACAAGGCCTGCTACCTGGCGATGATGGAGCTGCGGCTGGAGGCCACGAGGAGGCCGGAGATCCGGGAGGCGCTCACGAGGACGATCGCCGGCAACATCGAGGACAACGTCGCGTTCAACGAGGAGTCGAAGCTGCCGGGCGACCGGATGACCGTCGTCTCGCTGTACTTCGCGATGACGGGGCTGATCTACGAACGGCTGACGCTGCCGGACGTGGTGGCCACCATGGACCTCGACGAGCTGGTCGAGGTCATGGTGGACCGCGCTATCGGCTGAGCGGGCCGCCGGTGATCGTCAGCGCCACGGCGATCACGACGATGCCCAGCGTCGAGTAGAGGAACGCGTCCATGCCCCGGCCGCGGATCTTGATCAGACCCGCCTGCTCGTCGGTCACGAGGATTCGCAGCACGGCCGCGACGAGCAACGACACGCCGAGCAGCACGGCGCCCTGCCGCCAGTGGTACTGGAAGATCCGCACCAGCCCGAGCGCGCCGACCCCGAGCACCAGTGCGAACGGCAGGTGCTTGCCGGGACCGGACCGCCAGCGCGTCTCGCCCATGAGCGCCTGCGCGTCAGACCGCTGCATTGGCGCGCTCGGCTGCTTCGACGGTGTTGGTCAGCAGCATCGCGACGGTCATCGGGCCCGCGCCACCGGGGATCGGGGCGAGCCAGCCGGCGACCTCGCGGACCTCGGGGGCCACGTCGCCGACGAGGCCGGCCTCGGTGCGGGTGATGCCGACGTCGACCACGGCCGCGCCCGGCTTGACCATGTCCGCGGTGATCAGGCCCGGGCTGCCGGCGCCGGCGATCACGATGTCCGCCCGGCGCACCTCCGCCGCCAGGTCCTTGGTGCCGGTGTGGCACAGCGTCACGGTGGCGTTCTCGGAACGGCGGGTCAGCAGCAGGCCGATCGGGCGGCCCACGGTGACGCCGCGGCCGATCACGGTGACGTTCGCTCCCGCGATCGGCACCTCGTAGCGGCGCAGCAGCTCCACGATGCCGCGCGGCGTGGCGGGCAGCGCGGCCTCCTCGCCGAGCACCAGCTTGCCGAGGTTGACCGGGTGCAGGCCGTCGCCGTCCTTGGCCGGGTCGATGCGCTCCAGGATCGCGTTCGCGTTGAGGTGCTTGGGCAGCGGCAGCTGGACGATGTACGCGGTGACCTCGGGGTTCGCGTTCAGCTCGTCGATGACGGCTTCCAGCTCCTGCTGAGTGATCGACTCGGGCAGGTCGCGCCGGATCGACTTGATGCCGACCTTCTCGCACGCCCTGTGCTTGCCCTTGACGTACGAGTGCGAGCCGGGGTCGTCGCCGACCAGCACGGTGGCCAGGCCCACGGAGCCGGGCAGCGCGGCGACCCGCGCCTTCAGGTCCTCGAACAGCGCGTTCCGGGTTTCGTTGCCGTTGAGCAGCGTCGCAGTCACGTCCTCATCTTCCCATTGGGCAGGGCCGCGACGCCCACCGACACCAGCGTCAGCGCCACGCCGATCACCGTCGGCAACGCCAGGTGCCCGCTCACCGCGTCGAGCAGCACGGCCCCGATGAGCTGGCCGCACACGCCGCACAGCCCGACCATCAGCACGCCGATGAACCGCACCGACGTGATCGCGCCACCCACGCCGACGATGCCCAGCAACCCACCGAGGTACAGCCACCAGGCAGAGGGGAACGCGCCGAGCACCCCGCTCCACGTCACGGCGTTGACCAGCGACAACGCCACCGTGCCGACGGTGAAGTTCACCAGGATCGTCGCCATCGAGTTGGCCGCGGCCTCGCGCACCAGCCCGTTCACCGCCTGCTGCCAGCCCATCAGCAGGCCCGCGACCAGCGGCAGCACCGCGAGCCACAACGCGCCGGGCGACGTGAACTGGTGCGACACGGCGACGGTGACCGCGATAACACCGACGGCCGCTCCGACGACACGTGTTCTTGTAATCGGCTTCGACTCACCGGGACCGACCCCGAGGTTGTCCATGACCATGCTGCTCACGACCTGCCCGATCACGACCGCGACCGTGAACACCGCCACACCGATGGTCGCGACCGCCAGCCCCTGGGAGCCCACGAGCACCGCGCCGCTGATGCCGCCGATGCACTCCCACCAGCGGATGCGGCGCCGGCGCAGCGCCTCCCGCAGTCGCAGCAGGCCGTCCCGCCCGGACTGTCGCGTCAGGACGACCGCGAGCAGCACGAACCACCCTCCGGCGAAGGAGATCAACGCCGCCAGCAGGCCGTTCCCCAGCGATTGGGCGAGCGATCCGTTGACGCGCGCCTGGACCGCGATCGCCACTCCGCCCGCCGCCGCCAGCAGACCGCCGGTCACCTGCGCGGACCGCGTCACAAGGCCTCCAGATAGGTCAAAGGTGTTCTTGATCAGCTTTAACCTTGCACGTCCACCGCGTTATGGTCGGGCCTCCACCGTTCGGCGCAGTGGCGGGGGACGTGTGCGATCCGGCGAGTTGCGGGGGAAGATGTTGGCGTGTCCGAGCCGAAGCCGTTGAACCCTACCGAGCAGGACGCTCTGGTTAAGCAGATCGGCCTGACTCTGATGCGGGCCGCACCAGAGGACTGGCGCAGTGTGACCGCGCAGTACCGCGCCACGGGCCGGTACTTCGAACTGGAGGCCGAACTCAAGCTGCAGGACGGGTCCAAGCGGGCGTGGCAGGTGCCCCAGGAGGTGGCCTCGCTGTTCGCGCGGCTGCGGGCCGGCATGCACCGCGAGGGCCGGGGCAGCTGGACCAACGCCAGGTACCAGCTCGACCACCCCTCCAGCTACAACCTCGACTTCGACCGCGCGGAGCCGAGCTGGCAGACCCCGCCGCCCCAGCAGGCGTACGCCGACGAGATGCGGTTCTTCCCGCGTGTCGAGGAGAACATCCCGGACTGGCTGCGCCGCAGGATGAACCCGCCGACGCCGGTGTTCCGCACGGCACGGGTGTTCGACGGCGCCGGACCGAACGGTCGTCCGTCGGTCAACCGCCCGCCGGTGCCGGAGCCCGAGGTCGCGCCGCTGCTCGCGTACCTGTCGAACGCGCCGGTCGCCGTGGCCGGTCGCGGCTTCGACAACGACGTGCTGCACCCGGACGCGCCGCCGGTCGTGCCGTCCGGGTTCCAGACGGACGGTGTGTGGATCTGGCCCGCCGGGGTCTCCTACTACCTGCGCAAGTACGGCGTCCCGCCCGAGCCGGAGCTGGTCGATCGGGCGCGTGCCGCCGGGTTCGGCCTGCCCGAGGTCAGCGAGGAGTCGAGGCTCGGCGCCGCGGCGAACCTGGGCGCTCCCGCCGCGCCTCCCGGCACGGTCGTGCCGACGCCGGTCGAACCCGAACCGGAGCCCGCACCCGAGGTGGCCGCGACGCAGTTCGTCGCGGCCCCGAAGTTCGAGGCCCCGAAGTCCGATGCTCCGAGGTTCGACGCTCCGAAGGTCGAGGCCGAGGACGAGCCGGAGGAGTACGACTTCGAGCCGATGTACCCCGAGCCGGTCGCGGCCGAGGTGACGACCGAGCAGCCGCAGGTCGCGCCGGAGCCCGACGACCTGGGCGAGACGCTCGCGGTGGCAGCGCCGCCGCTGGCCGGTGACGGTCCTCCCTACCGGGTCGTCTTCGACTCGGACGGTGTGTCGGCCACGGTCGACGAGAGGACTCTGCGCGACACGTACGGCGCGGGCATGGACCTCTTCGCCCCGCACCCGAGCGAGCTCGCGGAAGAGCCGGAGCCCGTGCGGCAGCCGGCACCGGAGCCCGTCCGGCAGCCGGCACCGGAGATCGTCCGGCAGCCCGTGCGCGAGCCCGTCCGGGATGTCGTTCCGGAGCCGGTCGACGAGTTCGTCGCCGAGGAACCGAACGAAACGGCCGCCTTGGACGAACACGAAGACGTGGACGTCGTCGAGGAACCCGAGATCCCCACCGCAGGGCCGGACGAGCCCGTGCTCCTCACGCACCAGCGCGACGCGGAGCTCACGGACCACCTGGACGCCGAGACCGAGGAACGTCCGCGCGACGTCATGCAGGACACGATGGCGTGGAGCCCGGTCCTCGACGAGCCGCTGGAGAGCGCGTCCGAGGTCACCGAGGAGCACCCGGTCGTCCCCGTGGCCGAGGACGAGCCGGACCTCGCCGAGGACGAGATCGAGTCGACGACGTCGTTCGAAGCGGCGGTCGAGCAGGAGCTCGACGACCGGTTCGACGTGCGGCTCGACTCGCACTTCGAACCGGAACCGGTCGCGGAGCCCGAGGTCCTGCCCCTGGCCCCCGTGCCCAAGCCGACGCGTTCGGAGGAGACCACCCAGTTCGACGCGGCGCTGTTCAAGGACCCCGAACCGGAACCGGAGCCCGAACCCGAACCGGAGCCCGAACCGGAACCGGTCAGGCCGCCGCGCCATGTCACGCCGGAGGAGGACCGCGAACTGGCGGGCACCCGCCGTGCGCTGGACGACCTCAACGTGCCGCACGGCGTGTTCCGGATCGGTGGCGAGCCCGCCGACCGCACGTGGTCGCTGCGCCTCGACGGTGACAGCTGGGAGGTCAGCTGGTTCGACCACGGCCCCAAGAACCCGGTGCGGTTCGAGAAGGTCGAGGACGCGTCGGCGTACCTGGTGGGCAGGCTGGTGCTGGGCAACTTCCGCACGATCCCCCCGCGGGCACCCCAGTCACCGCAGCCACCACAGCGGCCGATGACCAACGGCTTCCGCGAGGAGCCGCGCCGTCCCGTCGCGCCACCGCGCCCGCCGCTGCCCCCGCAGCAACCGCAACCGCAGCTGGCTCCGACGCAGGTGCAGCAGGTCCCGCCCGCGCCGATGCCGGCACCGGCCGCCGCCCCGGCGAAGGTGCAGCCGGTCCCGCCGCCACCCGCACCACAGCAGGCACCGGCACCCTCGCCGATCGCCGCCGCCGTGGCGCAGGAGGAACCGTCGAAGCGGAAGTTCCCGATCTCGCCGCTCGCGGGCGAGCCGCCGCTGACGTTGTTCCGCCACAAGCAGATGTTCGAGCTGCCGGCGGGCACCGAGGTCGACCGCTACGGCGACCAGAGCGGCAACCTCGTCTACGTGGCGGGCACCCCGTTCCCGGAACGCAGCCTCGTGCCGTCGTGGATCAACCGCCCGTACCGCGTGTACCGGTTGCGCCGCCCGCTCGAGGTGCTGACCGGCGTGGCCGTGCCGTGGTTCGAGCAGCCGGGCGGCGGCACCGCCTACCTGCTGCCGAAGTCCGTCGAGGAGATGGTCGCGGAAGGCGTTCTGGTGGAGATCACTGGATCAACCGACAACTAGTCCGTAGGCGGCCGCGAAAGCGATCGCCTGCTCGACGTCGATCAGGGCTCCGGCGAGCTTGGCTTGCCGGAGCCCGTTCGCGTCCAGCTTCGCCCCGCGCAGGTCGGCGCCGTCCAGCTTGGCGTCGAGCAGCCGCGCGCCCATCAGGTCCGCCTGGCCCAGGTCGGTGTTGCGCAGGTCGGCCTCGCTGAGGTTCGTCTCGCGGAACCGCTGACCGCCCAGCTTCAGGTCGTGCAGCGGCGCCCTCACGAACGACGCGAGCGTGAAGTCGACCTCGGTGAAGGTGATCGGCCGCAGCACGCAGTCGACGAAGTTCGAACCCATGAGGCTGCACGAGGAGAAGCTCGACCGGGTCAGGACCGTGCGGTCGAAGGTGCACTGCCGGAACGCCGTCGCGGTGTGCTTCGACTCGCCGAGGTCCGTCCGGGTGAAGTCGCACCGGGTGAAGGTGCACCCCGCCGTGACGAGCTCGCGGAGGTCGGCCTCGGTGAAGTCGCAGTCGGTGAAAGACCGCTTCTCCCAGTGTTGTCCGTGCAGGTTCGCGTCGGCGTAGTCCTCGCCAACCTCTTCGACCAGGTTGTCCACTCTCACACTCTGCCATCGGCCACGTGTTGGTAACGTGCGGGACGCCGGGCGACCTGCCCGACGTCAACGAGGACGATCGTCATTCGGGAAGGCTCATGACCCGCACGCCCGTGAACGTCACTGTCACCGGTGCAGCCGGCCAGATCGGCTACGCACTGCTCTTCCGCATCGCTTCCGGCCACCTGCTCGGCCCGGACACCCCGGTCAACCTGCGGCTGCTGGAGATCACCCCGGCACTGAAGGCCGCCGAGGGCACCGCGATGGAGCTGGACGACTGCGCCTTCCCGCTGCTCAAGGGAATCACGATCACCGACGACGCGAAGACCGCGTTCGACGGCGTGAACGTGGCCCTGCTCGTCGGCGCCCGCCCCCGCACCAAGGGCATGGAGCGCGGCGACCTCCTCGAGGCCAACGGTGGCATCTTCAAGCCGCAGGGCGAGGCGATCAACGCCGGTGCCGCTGACGACGTGAAGGTCCTCGTGGTCGGCAACCCGGCCAACACCAACGCCCTCATCGCCCAGCAGCACGCGCCGGACGTCCCGCGCGAGCGCTTCACCGCGATGACGCGCCTGGACCACAACCGCGCCCTGTCGCAGCTCGCCAAGAAGCTGGGCGTCGCGGTCACCGACATCCAGAACATGACGATCTGGGGCAACCACTCGGCCACCCAGTACCCGGACCTGTTCCACGCCAAGGTGGGCGACAAGACCGCCGCCGAGGCCGTGAACGACCAGGCGTGGCTGGAGAACGACTTCATCCCGACCGTCGCCAAGCGCGGCGCGGCGATCATCGAGGCCCGTGGCGCTTCGTCGGCTGCCTCGGCCGCCAACGCCGCCATCGACCACGTCTACGACTGGGTCAACGGCACCGAGTGGACCTCGATGGCCATCCCGTCGGACGGCTCGTACGGCGTGCCCGAGGGCATCATCTCGTCGTTCCCGGTCCGCACCTCGGGTGGTTCCTACGAGATCATCCAGGGTCTGGAGATCGACGAGTTCTCGCGCGGCCGCATCGACGCCTCGGTCGCCGAGCTGGTCGAGGAGCGCGACGCGGTCAAGGGCCTCGGCCTGATCTGAGTTTTTCGTGGCAGGGTGGGGAACGTGCTGATCCCATGGGACGTTCCCCAGCCACAGCTCTCCGATGACGTGCACCCTGCGCTCGCTGACGCCGCCCGTGCGGCGTCGGCGGCGTACGGGCGTGCCCGATCTCTGCACACGCGCCTCGAGCTCCGCGAAGAAGTGGCGGACGGCGCCGACGGAACACCGACGATGCGCGTCGACCGCATCGTCGAGGACGCGATCCTGGAGTCGATCCACCGCAATCGCGTGAACCTGCTCTCCGAGGAAGCCGGATTCGTCGACAACGGCTCCTCGACCACGCTCGTCATCGACCCGGTCGACGGGTCCGCCAACGCCGCGTTCGGCGTTCCCCTCTCCTGCTTCGCCGGTGCGCTCGTCGAAGACGGCACGGCAAAAGAAGCTCTGACGACGTGGTTCGACACGGGCCGTGCGTGGCACGCGCGCGCAGGAGTGCCGACGGCGTTCCGCACCACCGGGCGCACGACGTTGAAGGGCGCGTCGGTGTGCCTGATGCGCCCCAAGACGGGCACTCAGGACGCGTGGCTGCGCATCGCGAACAGCGCCGACCGCATCCGTGTGCTGTGCACGACCTGCCTGGAGACCATGCTGGTCGCGGAAGGCACAGTCGACGCCTTCATCGATCCGGGAAGCGACACGCACCGGATCATGGACCTCGCGACGGCGCTGGTCACCGTGCCCGCCGCGGGAGGCGTGCTGGTCGACCTGCACGGGCGGCCGTTCCACTTCGAACCCGACCTCACCCACCGGTGGTCAGGCGTGGCGGCAGCGACTCCTCAGCTCGCCGAGGAGTTGATCGCGACGGTTCTCGGCGGTTAGACGGTGCCCCGGGGCTCGACGACGCAGTCGGGGCCGGGGAACACCAGGCCCTCGTGGCCGTCGTTGAAGCGGACGAGGTACGGCGGATGGCCGTCGCTCCCGCGCACTTCGAGGATCTCGCCGAGACGCTCCTCCAGGCCGATGGAACGGCTGTGGACGTGGAGCCTGTCACCCACTGTTGCTTGCATGGTGCTGCAACACCTCCGGTGTGCGGCGTGAGGCTTGGCACGATGAACGCGTCAAAGCCTAAGCCGCCACCGGAGGTGCGCAACAGGGCTCAAGTGCTCATCCGCCGCAGGCCGAGGAGACCTTCGCGGCGAGATCGGCCTTCTGCTGCACCCAGTCCGCCGCGGAGTTGACGTTCTGCATGCCGTTGGCGGCCTCTTCGAGAGCCTTCTTCACCTGCTCGTCCGGCGCGGAGCTCGCGAGGGTCTCGAGCTCCTTCGCCTTGGCCTGGGTTTCCTCCAGCGCCTTCTGCGGGTCGCTCATGTCCGGCGAGAAGCCCACGAGCGAGATCGCGTCGGCGCACAGCTTCACCTTGTCCGCGGTGTTGCTGACGCCCTGGATCGCGTCGCATGCCGTCAAGCTGCCCAGCGCGATGACAGCCGCGGCAAGCGGTCCAACTAGGCGCATTCGCTCTCCTTGTGCCCGAAGTGTCCGGTTCGATTACTGATGACTCTACCGACGTACGTCTTGATCGAGTTGCCGTTGGTACAGCTTCCGGATGACGTCGTCGATTTCCGGCTCCACGACGGCGAGGTCGTGGACCTCCACCTGCCGCACCACCTGGGTGATCAACTGTGCCGCCGTCGTCTCCGCTCTCCGGAACGTGAGGTGGTGCCGCAGCCCGTTGGCCTCGCTGCGCACCGCCGTCACTCCAGGGACGTCCGGTGCCGGGCCCGGTTCCCTGAGGTCGATGACGAGCTCGCGGTCGGGGGTGACCTCGGCGCGCAGCTCCTCCAGCGGGCCGTCGGCGAGCACCCGGCCGTGGTCGATCACCATCAGCCGCGGGCAGAGGCGTTCGATGTCGTCCAGGTCGTGCGTGGTGAGCAGGAGCGTCGTGCCGCGGCGGGTGTTGATGTCCGCGAGGAACTCCCTGAGGCGTTCCTTGGACTCCAGGTCCAGGCCGATCGTCGGCTCGTCCAGCACCAGCAGTTCCGGGGCGTGCAGCAGCGCGGCGGTGATCTCGCCGCGCATCCGCTGCCCCAACGAGAGTTGCCGCACGGGCGTGATCAGGAACTCCTGCAGGCCGAGGAGTTCGACGCACTCGTCGAGCCGCTTGCGGTAGTCCTCCGCCGACACGCGGTAGATGGACCTCAGCAGGTCGAAGCTGTCCTGCAGCGGCAGGTCCCACCACAGCTGGCTACGCTGGCCGAACACGACACCGATGCGCTTCGCGAGATCGCGCCGCTGCTTCGACGGATCGACGCCGCCCACCGTGATGTGGCCGCTGGTCGGCACCAGGATGCCGGTCAGCATCTTGATCGTCGTGGACTTGCCGGCACCGTTCGGCCCGACGTAGCCGACGGCCTCGCCCGCAGCGACGTCGAACGTGACGCCGTCGACCGCCGTGACGGTCTTGTAGTTGCGGCGCAGGCCTTTGGACGTGGCTACCTTGAACTCCCTGCGGAGCTCCCTGACCTCGATCATGATCCCGTTCCCCGGTAGTGCCTGACCGCGAACCGCCACACGAACCCGGCGACGGCCGCCGCCAGGGCCGCGACGAGCGGTGATGTCCAGCCGACCCAGCCTGGCAGGCCGAGCGGGTCCTGCTTCCCGAGCAGCGCGAGGCTCGGGTAGTACGCGACGAACGCCCCCGGCACGATGAACGCCATCACCCAGCGCAGCGGGGCGGTGTAGACGTTGACCGGGTACGACGTGAAGGCGTTGCTGCCGTAGGTGAACGCGTTGGCGAACTCACGGCCCTCCACGATCCAGAAGCACACCGAGCACGTCACGACCCAGATCGCGCCGAAGATGACCGCGCCGGCCAGCGGCGTGACGACGGTCAGCGCGACCTTCGCGGGCGTCCATGCGACGCCGACGTGCGTCAGCGCGTAGACCATCACGGCGATCGCGCCGACGATGCGCCCGACCCTGCGCAGGCGCACGTCCGACACCATGATCTGCGGCAGAGTGCCGAGCGGCCGCATCAGCAGCACGTCGAAGGTGCCGGTGCGGATGTACGTCGGCAGGTTGTCGAGCTGTCCGGCGAAGAGGTCGGCGATGCCGAACGCGATGCCCGCGAACGCGTACATCAGCAGCACCTCGTCCCGGGTGAACCCGCCGAGCGCACTGATGTGACCGAACAGCACGAGGATGACGACCAGTTCGATCCACTGCGCCAGCACCTGCGTGACCAGGTCGAGCGCGAACGACGCGCGGTAGGACATCTGGCTTCGCAACCGCGCGCCGATGAGCCGGGGGTAGATGGTGTCAGCCACCCTGCACCACCACCCTGCGCACCGCGCGTTGCAGGAGCAGGTGACCGGCCACGAGCAACGCCACGGCCCAGAACACCTGGTAGAGCAAGGTTCGCACCGGATCGCCGTGCCCGAGGAACACGTCGATCGGCGCCTGCATCAACGCGGGGAACGGAGTCATCCACAGCACGTCCCGAGCCCACTCGGGGAAGAACGCGACCGGCACGGTGAGCCCGCACAACAGACCGGACGTGACGTTCCAGAACCCGTACAGCCCCCGGTTGTCGAGCAGCCAGAACGCGCTGACGTCGATCAGGAACCGGCACGCGAAACTGATGACCAGCGCGATGACCGCGCTGACCAGGAACAGCGGCCACTGCACCAGGCCGGCCGGGAACTGGAAGGGGAACAGCAGCATGCCGAACACCACGGGCGGCGCAAGCCTGGTCAGGAACGCGTAACCGCCACGGCCGAGGTCCTGCGCGAGCAGAGCGCTCTGCAGGTGCCACGGCCGGTACAGGTCGACGACGACGTCACCGGATCGCACGCGCTCGGCGAGCTCGTTGGTCCCCCACAACAGGATGAACCCGAGCAGCCCCTGCCCGATCCAGACGTACGTGTTGGTGGCAGCGATGCCGTACTCCGCGATCTCGCCGTTCGCCGCCTTGAGAGCGGCGACGAGCACGGCGGCCCGCAGCAGGCCGAAGACCACGTTCGCGGTCATCCCGGCCAGCATCGCTTGTCGGTAGGTCGAGTACCTTCGGAATCCAGCAATGATCAAATCGGCGTGAACACGCACGTCGGTCAACGTTAGTGACCGTCGCAAGTGGATTTGTTCAACTGCCGAACGCGCTGGTGACGACCTCGCCGGCTCCCGGCTGCGAGCCCAGGCAGAGGAAGTAGTTGCGGCTGCCGTCCTTGAAGCCCACGGCCGTCATCTCCCAGCCCGAGGTGTCGACGGTCGGCCGCGAGTTCGCCTTCATCACCGCGGGCGTGCAGACGTCCTTCAGCTCGGGCGAGGCCATCAGTTCGTCGGAGTCGACCGCCGGGACATCCCCGGAGAGCCAGCCGCCGGAGAACGCCTCCCAGTAGTGCAGGTCCGCGCAACTGCCGACCTTCCGGGCGACCGCGGGCATGCCGCCGATGTTGGTGACGCCGCGGAAGCAGGTCGACTTCTCGATGCAGAACCCGGCGTCGCACTTCTTGAGGTACGGCGGGATGTCCTCGGCACCGCCCTGCTGGGTCGTCGACGGTCCGGCACCCTGGGCGGTCTTCTGCTCCTTGCCGAAGGGGTTCAACACGACCAGGCCCACCACGATCGCGACGACGACCGCTGCCGCGCCCGCGACCAGCGGCCACGTCCTGCGCCTGGGCGGGGGAGGGACCGGCACGGTCGGCATCCGCATCGGGTCGATCAGCTCGTCCCGCAGCTGCGTGGCGCTCGGCGTGCGCAGGTTCGCGTCCGGGTGCAGAGCCCTCGCCAGCGCCTCGTGCAACGCGGGCGGCACCCCCGGCACCGCGGGCACGGGCCGGCGCAGGATCTCGCCGAGCTGGTCGAAGCTGGTGATCGGCCACGGCACCGGACGCGGCGGCTTCCCGGCCAGCAACGTGTAGAGCGTCGCCGCGAGCGAGTAGACGTCGGCCTGCGGCGTCGGCTCGGCCATCGCGAACGCCTCGGGCGGCGCGTAGCTGGGGCTCAGGGCATCCCTGGTGACCGTGCTGCCGCCCTGTGCGTCGAGCAGCGCGGCGAGCCCGAAGTCGGCGAGCTTCGGCGTGCCGTAGCGGTCGACGAGGATGTTGGCGGGCTTGATGTCCCGGTGCAGCACGCCTTCCTGATGCGCCGCGGCGAGCGCGTCGGCGAGCTTGATGCCGAGGTCGCGCACCTGCTCGGGGTGCAACGGACCCTGCTGGTCGAGCCGGTCGGCGAGCGACCCGCCCGTGCACAGCTCCATGACGATGTACGGCGTGCCGCGGCCGGTGATGTTCGCGTCGTGCACCCCGACGACGTGCGGATGACCCGACAGCTTGGCCGCCGCCTGCGCCTCGCGGAGGAACCGCCTCCGGTCCCGTTCGTCGACCAGGACCCGGTTGTCGATCTTCACGGCGACGTCACGACCGAGTTGTGCCTGGTGGGCGGTGTAGACGGTGGCGAACCCGCCCGCGCCCAACGGTCTCAGGTCGGTCAGGCCGGGAATGTGGGGTGCGGTCACGCGCGGCAGCTTAGTTCCGCACCCCGACAATCCGGAGGCTAGCCCGTGCAGGTCAGCGCACCACTCCTGAGCGCGTGACTGCTCGTGTTGTCGTCGTCCGACCAGAGAACGGCCTTCTTGCCGTTGGTGCAGCTAGGCGAGATCGCGAACCCTTCGAGGTTCACGTTCGGCAGCGTCGACGGCCGGTTGTACGTCGCCGTGACCTTGAACTTGCCGCTGCTGATGGCGAGCGTCGTCGTCCGGCCGCTGCAGTGGTTGTCGCAGAGGCTCCACAGCTTGCCGCCGTCGAACTCCAGGTCCATCACCTGGCTCTGCCCGCTCGCGAACCTGCTCAGCAACTGGGCGCCGGACCCCTGCAGGGCGTACACGTACACCTCGCCGGTGGCCTCCAGACCGACGAAGAACAACCCGCTGCCGTGGCCGGGGTGGTCGGCGGGGTTGTAGGTCTTGCCGGCGTCGTCCTTGAAGCCGTTCTGCACGAGGAACGAGTCCGGCACCCACGAGATGGCCTCGGGCCCGTCGTTGGGGTCGACCTCGGGCATGCCGCCGAGCTCCCACTCGGCCACCGCGTTGCTGCCGGTGCCGTACTTCAAGATCTTCGGCGCGCTCACGTCACCGTCGTCGTTGTCGCGCTCGACAGCGACGAAGAGCCCGTCCGGCGTGCTCACGACCCCTTCGGCATCGGGATCACCCTGCCCGTCCGCGAACTTGAGCGACCGCTTCTGGTCGACCTTCCACGTGCTCCCGCTCGGCACGAGCCGGTACAGCGTCGAGGGCCCGTTCTTGACCGCCCACACGACACCGGAACTCTCGAACGACACCCCGCTCAGGTTCTTGCCGAAGACGTTCGTCCCGTCCGCGTACTTCGTGGCGGAGTCACCCGGCCACGACGTCGCCGCTCCCGCCGGAAGGCCCGTCAACCCGAGCACGAGGACCGTGAACACGCCGATCACCTTGATGCGCAACGCAAACGCCCCTTCTCTCACGAGGCGGCAAGATCGCACCTCGTGCAAGCTGGCGGCGGACCTCCAGTGCACCAGACGATGAACGGCAGTGCTACTTCCTGGCGGCGGCCTTCGCGGCCTTCTTGAAGTCGCGCACCTCCAGCAACGACGCCTGATCACGCACGTCGGCGACGCTACGTCGGCTTCCTTCGTCCCCGTAGTGACCGGCCGCCGCACGCCACCCCTCGGGCGTGACGCCGAACTGTTTGCCCAGAAGTGCAAGGAAGATCTTGGCCTTCTGCTCCCCGAACCCGGGCAACGCCTTGAGGCGCTTCACCACCTCGGCCCCGTCCCCGTCGGCCCAGATCCGCGTGACGTCGCCGTCGTAGGTCTCGACGACGAACTGCGACAGCGCCTGCACCCGCTTGGCCATCGAACCGGGGAAGCGGTGCACGGCGGGCGGCGTGGCCATGACGGTGGCGAAGGCCTCGGGGTCGGCCTCGGCGATGCGGCGCACGTCCAGGCCGCCCATGCGGTCGGCGAGGACCTTGGGGCCGGAGAACGCCTTCTCCATCGGGATTTGCTGGTCCAGCAGCATTCCTGTGAGCAGGGCGAACATGTCCGACGCGAGGAGTGCGTCCGCGTCGGGGTTCTGTGCGAGGCACACCGTGCGGGTCATGGCGGAAAGGATGTCATGACCGGCCGAAGATCGCCGGTGGCGGTCCCCGGTGACAGGCGGCGGAGTTGTGCGGAAATAGCGGTGGCCGCCCGCAGAAATGTGCGGGCGGCCATTTCACGTGTACTTCAGATCATCAGATCCAGCGGTAGAGCGAGAACAGCTGGTTCGGGTTGCCGTGGCAGTCCCACTGCAGGAATCCCGTGCCATTCGCGATGCCGCCGTTGTCCGTGTCGAGGCACTTGCCGGTGGCGCGGTTCTTGAACAGGACCGGGCCGTCGTAGGTGGCCGGGTCTGCGCCGGCGGGCAGCACGACCTCCCACTGCTGGTTCGGGCCGTTGTGGCAGTTCCACTGGATCACGTGCGAGCCGTTGCTGGGCGCGCTGCCGGACAGGTCGAGGCACTTGCCGGAGTTGGCGTTGATGAACATCGCGGTGCCGTACGGCGTGCCGGTGCCCGCGACCCAGACAGGGGCCCACTTCTGGTTGTTCGTGCCGTAGCAGTCGAACAGGATGGCGCGTGCGCCGTTGTCCACGGAGTTCCAGGCGATGTCCGCGCAGCGGTCCACAGTGGAGCCGTGGTTGACGTCGGTGGTCTTCGGGATGATCGCGGTCCAGATGGCCTCGCCCGCGGCGGCGGCCTTGGCCTGGGTCTGCTTGCCCACGCCCGGCAGGTCGTACGGCTCGAACTTCGGTGCGGCCGAGGCCGGCGCGGTGACCATCGACATCAGGGCGGCGCCGGCTGCAATGGCAACAGAAACTCTGCGAATGACGTTCTTCACTTCGAATCCCCCATGTGTGCGTGACTGAAAAGTCCATGGGAGGGCGTCCCCCGACGCTAACTTGCTCCCCCCAGGAACAATGCCAATCTTTCAGGCTGCCAGTCGTCAGTCAAGGCTCTTTTTGTCTTAATCGGACCGGTTGTTCGTGTGGGGCGGAACGAGTTACGCGCCGGCGACGCGGACTTCCGAGACGACCTGGCGCACGAGGATGCGCAATGCCTCGCGGTCGACGGTGGCCGGGTCGTCGGCGAGCCAGTCGCCGATCTCGTTGACGAACTGCTCGGGGGTCATCGGCGGCACCTCGAAGTCGAGGTCGTCGTCGCACGTGACCTCACCGGCGCGGCTCGGGTAGACGAGCAGGGCGCCGCGCACCTCCAGCCACGGCAGGAGCTCGGCGAAGCGTTCGACGCCCTCGATCAGCTGGGTGCCGCCGCCGCGGAACGGGTGGCCGTTGCGCCAGAGTTCGCCGTCCTCGTCGCAGTAGTAGTGGCCGGGGAGCCACGACTTCGACTCGATGAGGACCAGGCGTCGGCCGCAGAGCAGGGCGTGGTCGATGTCGGTGAAGACCGATCCCGGCCAGGCGAGGCCGTGGAAGATGCGCACGCCCGGTAGCTGGGTCATGTACTCGGTGAGCAGTCCGGCGGTCAGCCGTTCGCGTCTGTTTTCACCCGGACGGCCGAAAATGGTGTTCCCGTCGTACTCACCGGCGAACGCCCGTTCGGCCCGCGCGACCGTCATGTAGCGGCGCACCAACCGGAACGCCCCGTAACCGGCGCCCGCCACGAGGGGCAGCCAGACGGCGAGCAGCAGCGGCGACAACGTCATCGTCAACGGGATGAGCAGGACGAACCAGCCGCCGATCGCGGCCGCCGCGGGGGCGTGGCCGAGGCCGGTGGCGGGGACGTAGCGGACGCGCGCGCCGAGGTCGATGCGGTGCCACCACTCCGTCGAACCGAGGTCGACACGGGGGCGCGGCGCCCGGTAGTTCGGGTCTTCGCCGAAGTCGCGCAGCCTGCCCGTGTGGCCTGTTCTACGAGGTCGTGGCCTTGTCTGCGGCCGCACCACGGAAGGTGTCCGTGGGGCCGGGCGGTCGTAGTCGGCGCGCCGGACCGGGTCCTTCAGCGTCTCGTAGGCCTCCTGGAGCAGGCGGAAGCCGCCAGACGTCCCACCCGCGTCGGGGTGCATGACCTTGGCGAGAGAGCGGTAGGCCGACTTGATCTCCGAGGCGCTGGCGCCCCGGTCGACACCGAGCAACTCGTAGTAGTCGATCCCTGGCACGACACCGTCCAGTTCGGGGTTGGTCCGTGAACCTTATTGGGTCCAACACTTTCGCAGGGCATACGGCCCGGACTTCCCCGGCTAGGGTGGGAGACGCGGTGGCGATGGGGCCTGTAGCGCAGTGGTCGACGCGCCCTCCTGAACGGAGGAGGGAGAACGCCGGTTCGAATCCGGCCGGTCCCGCTCTCAGGGGATCTCCGTTCGCGGAGAAGGCGAACCGCGCTGTTCGCACCTCAGCAGACCATGTGTCCTATGTGGACGTTCTGTCGCGCACCTGGTGCGACGGGGTGTGGTGGCGGAGGATGTCCTGGTGGATGCGCTCGAACAGCTGCGCCGGCTCTGCCTCGCGCTGCCGGAGGTGACGGAACGCCTGAGCCACGGCGAACCCACCTGGTTCGTCCGCGGCAAGAAGACCTTCGTGACGTCGGCCGACCACCACCACGACGACCGCACGGCGTTCTGGTGCGCGGCGGGCCCTGGTGTCCAGGAAACGCTCGTCGCGCAGGACCCCGAGAAGTACTTCCGCCCGCCCTACGTCGGCCATCGCGGCTGGCTCGGCGTGTACCTGGACGTCCCGCTCGACTGGGACGTGATCGGCGATCTCGTCGAGGACGCCTATCGGGTGATTGCCCCGAAGGCGCTGGTCGCGCAACTCGGCGCCTCGAGTTGCCGACCCGACTGAGCTGTCGCACTCTTCCGCGCATGGCGACTTGTGACGTCTGTGGCAACGAGTACTGGATGGCCTTCGAGGTGCGCACCGTCGGCGGCGGTGTGCACACGTTCGACAGCTTCGAGTGCGCGATCCAACGGCTCGCGCCGCGCTGCGAGCACTGCGACTGCCGCGTGATCGGGCACGGCGTGGAGGTGGAGGGCAAGTTCTTCTGCTGCGCCCACTGCGCGCGCAAGGGGTCGGCCGACCTGGGCGCGATGATCCGCGACACCGTCGGCGCGCATCCCGGCTAACCCAGGACGAGGTCCAGGTTGAGCGGCACGGGCGGTGGCAGGGCGTCCGTGCCCGCCCGGAACGACTCCAGCAGGTACGCGACCAGGCGCTGGGACGCTGCCACCGCGACCTCCGCCGGCAGGCTCGACAGTCCGCCGTTGGCCACGAGCACCAGCGTCAGGTCGTGCGGCGAGAAGTCGGCCCGCAGCTGCCCGCTGTCCTTCGCCCGCTGCACCAGTGCGACGAGGCCGAGCCACGTCCGGTCGCGCGCCTCGGAGTGCAGGTCGGGGAACGAGGCCATGAACGCTGAGGTGAAGCCCCGGTCGCACGCCTGCAGCAGGCAGACCTTCTCGATCACCGTGCGGAGCCCGCGCCACGGGTCCGGGTCCTGCAGCGCGTCGTCCATGACGCCCTGGCAGACGGCGAACTGTCCAGCGAAGGCCTCCATGACCAGCGATTCCTTGGTGGGGAAGCGCCGGTACAGGGTGGCGACGCCGACACCTGCCCTGCGTGCGATCGCGGCCATCGGCACCTCGAGCCCGCGCTCGGCGAACAGGTCGCGGGCGACGGCGAGCACTCGCGCCCGGTTCTCCCGTGCGTCGGCGCGCATCTGAGACGGTTCAGCGGTCACTTCTTCTCACTTCGCCTCAAGCGGACGGGGGTCTCCACTTAGCAGGTTACGTTGGAACTCATGAGGGTTCAGGGACCGATGGTGCGCAGGGTCAACAAGTGGGTCGTCGGACTGCGCGACGCCCCGCTCGTGGGGAAGCTCGTGCGCAAGGGGCTCACCGTCGTGACGTACACGGGCAGGCGGTCCGGTCGCACGATCAGCACACCCGTTGGCTACCAACGCAAAGGCGATGTCGTCGAGATCCGCGTGATGATGCCCGACGCGAAGGTGTGGTGGCGCAACTTCGACGGCGAGGGCGGTCCGTTGACGCTCGAGCTCGACGGCGCGGAGAAGACCGGACACGCCACTTCGCACCGTGACGACAAGGGCCGTGTCACGGTGCGAGTGCAGCTGTAGAAGCCTTACGCGGCAAGGCGTCGACGCTCCAGGAACGCCGCCACCAGGTAGGCGCCGCCGCCCAGCACGGCCAGCACGCCGAAGAATCCGGCTCCCGGGACGAACAGCGTCGCGGCGGCGACGAGCATGAGCCAGGTGCCCAGGTTGTAGTGCAGGGCGTTGCCGCGGATCGCGCCCTCGGCGATGTAGATCAGGCCGACGACGATGGTCGAGCCGGCGGGCCACAGCACGGTCTGCAGTTCCGGCTCGTCGAACACCGTGCTCAGGCCGGTGACCGCTAACGCCAGTGCGGTGAAACCGGTGATCCAGGCCGTGCCGACCAGCTTCTCGGCTCGTCGGCGCGCTTCCGAGGCGGCTTTCTGGGCCCGCAGCGACGCGGTCATGGCGAGGACGGTGCCGGCGAGGAGGCCGGTGGCGAGCAGTGCGATCGGCAGCCACGCCGGCATCACGACCGCGCCGGACCTGGAGAGCAGCGCGGCGCCGTGACCGAAGACGTAGCCGAACGCGAAACCCAGGTAGGCGGCGCGGTTGTCGACCTCGGTGGACGCGACGGTGGTGGCGCGCAGAGCGGTGGCGTTCATGGTGGGGACTCCCGTGAAGTCGGACGAGCTCAGATGAGCGAAGCGATCAGGCGTGGTGCGATGACGACGAACTGGGGCGAGCGGCGGATCGAGGCGCGCTGGTCGGCGAGGCCGTGCAGGCCCAGCCAGAACGTCATGGCGCGATCGGGGTCCGGGAGGACCCGCGTGAACAGCCGCAAGGCCTGTGAGGAGAGGTCGGCCGCACCGAACATCACGCGGTAGCGGCGGGGGTGCAGAACGGCGAAGTCCAGGTAGGCGACGCCGGCCGCGTACGCGTCGGGCGCGGCGAGGACGACGACCTCGAGTTCGCGGAAGGTCTCGTGGCACACGGCCAGCAAGATCGACGGCACGTCGGGGAACTGCTGGTAGATCGACGAGGTGGGCACGTCCGCCTCGCGGGACACGGCCCGCAGCGTCACGGCGTGCTCCCGGTCGACCAGGGCGGTCGCCGCCGCCACGATCAGCCGGCGGCAGCCCGGCCTGCTCACGGCTCCGGGACGATGACGACCTTGCCCAGCACGGTGCGCGACTCGGCCAGTGCCAGCGCGGCGCCTGCCTCCGACAACGGGATGCGCGCGGCGATCTGCGGCTTCAGCACACCGGCCTCGACCAGCTCCAGCACCTGCGTGAGGTCCGCGGCCAGGCGAGCGCGGAACGAGGCGGGGCGGAAGCGCTTGCCGGCCCAGAAGTTGTAGAAGCCCGCGCGCTTGCCGTTGGGCAGTGCGTTCCACACCATCAGCTGCCCGAAGAGCTTGAGCACCGGCAACGTCCCGCTGCCCGGCTCGTCCTTGGTCGCGGCCGAACCGTAGTTGACCAGCGCGCCGCCGCTGCGCAGCAGCTTCCAGGAGTCGTGCAGCGCGGGGCCGCCGACGTGGTCGAACACGGCGTGCACACCTTCGGGCGCCAGCTCGCGGATGCGGGCGTACATGGTCGGGTCGCGGTAGTCGACGGGGATCGCGCCGAGCTCGCGCACCGCGTCGTGGTGGCGGGCCGAGGCCGTGCCGATGACCTTGATGCCGGCGTGGCGGGCGAGCTGCACCAGCGTCGAGCCGACGCCGCCGTTCGCGCCCAGCACGACGATCGTGTCGCCGCGCTCGACCTTCGCCGTGCGGTACATCATCTGCCACGCCGTGACGCCGTTGACCACGACGGTCTCGGCGGCGGCAGCGTCCACGCCGTCGGGCACCGGCACCAGGTCGGCGGCCTCGACGATCAGGTGGCTGGCCCACCCGCCGACCTTCGTGACCACGGCGAACCGGTGTCCGCGCAGGTCGCGGTCGACGCCGGGCCCGGTCCCGACCACGGTGCCGACGACGTCGTAACCGGGCACGAACGGGAACGCGGGCTGGTCGTAGTACTTGCCCAGGCGCATCTGCTGCTCGGCGAACGAGACGCCCGTGGCGTCCATGCGCAGGACGACCTGGCCCTGGCTCGGCGCGGGCAGGTCGCGGACCTGGACGTGCAGGCCGTCGGGCTCGACCACACCGGGCAGGACGATCTCGGTGGCGCGGGTGGTGGTGGTCGTGGCGTTCATCGTGGCTCCTCGGTCTCGGCTGTGCTTACGCCCATAAGCTAACGCCCGTAAGTTTGAGAGCGCAAGGCCTAACACCGATAAACTTTCAGGTGTATGGTTACGGCCGTGACGAACACCGAACCGCGCAGGCGCAACCGCAGGGGCGAAGGCGGGAAACTGAGGGACGAGATCATCGCGGCGGCCCTCGCGCTGCTGGACGAGGGCGGCGACGAACGCGCGGTCACGCTGCGCTCGGTCGCCCGCAAGGCGGGCATCGCGGCACCGTCGATCTACCCGCACTTCGCGGACCAGCCGTCGATCATGCTGGCCGTGGTGCAGCAGGAGATGGACGCGCTGGCGAAGGTCCTGCGCGAGGCCGGCGACACCGCGGCCCCGGACGCACGGGCGCGGCTCTTCGCGGTGTGCAACGCCTACCTGGACTTCGCGAAGCTGCACCCGCAGCGCTACCGGATCATGTTCGGCGGCCTGTGGACGCCGTCGGTCGAGGACACCTCGATCACCGACGCCGACCTCGACTCACTCGGCGTGGAGGCGTTCACGCTGCTCGTCGACGTGCTCGGCGCGTGCGTCGAAGAGGGGATCGCCCACGGCAGCGACGACCTGTTCGGCGACGCGGTGGCGTTGTGGCTGGGACTGCACGGCCTCGCGCACCAACGGGCCGTGGTGCGCAAGATGCCCGGACCCGCCGACGTCGGTGACCGGCTGATCAGGGCACTCGCGCACCTGAAGTGACTAGGGGGCCTCAAACAGGGTCGACACCGACTCGCCGACGTTGATCCGCCGCATCGCCTCGGCCATCGCCGGCGCGATCGACAGCACCTTCAGCTTCGGCAAGGACTTCTCGGCCGGGATCGGCACGGTGTTGGTCGCGACGACCTCCAGCACGTCGTCGAACGCCTGCAGCCGGTCGAGCGCACCGGCCGAGAACAGCCCGTGCGTGCAGGCGACCCGGATCGACCCGGCGCCGCGCTCCCGCAGCTTGTCCAGCAGTTCGATCACCGTCGAACCCTTGGCGATCTCGTCGTCCAGCACGATCACGTCCCGGCCGGCGACCTCGCCGATCACGGTCTGGATCTGCACCTTGTCGTCGGCGAAGCGCTGCTTGGCGCCGGCCGCGACGGGCAGGCCCAGGATCCGGGCGAAGTGCGCGGCCTCCTTGGCGTTCCCGAGGTCCGGCGACACCACGACGGTGTTCGAGAGGTCGTACTGGGAGAAGTGCGCGGCGAGCTCGCGCAGGGCGTGCAGGTGGTCGACGGGCACCGAGAAGAAGCCGTGCACCTGCGGCGAGTGCAACGTCATCGCCAGCACCCTGGACGCGCCGGCGGCGACCATCAGGTCGGCGACCAGGCGGCCGCCGATCGAGATCCGGGGTGCGTCCTTCTTGTCCGAACGCGCGTACGCGTAGTGCGGCAGGACGACGGTCGTGCGCGCGGCCGAAGCGCCACGGGCAGCGTCGAGCATCAGCAGGAGTTCGACGAGGTGTTCCTGCACCGGCGGCACCAGTGGCTGGATCAGGAACACGTCCCGCTCACGGCAGTTCGCCTGCAGCTGCACTTCCAGGCAGTCGTTGGCGAACCGCGTCAAACGGCTGGGGGAGAGCTCGACGCCGAGGTGACCACAGATCTCGGCGGCTAGTGAGGGATGGGCAGAACCACTGAAGACAGCGATGTCACGCACATCCGCAAAACTAGTCGACGACCAGCACCAACTTGCCGTCGCGGAAGAACGGCGTCAGGTTCCCGCGCGTGTCGACCGTGTGCGTGCCGCGCGGGAAAACGGCCTCTATGGCCGTGAACGCGATGATGTCCGACACCCCGTGACGGCCGCGCAACGACCGTTGGCCCTGGTATCGCAGAGCGCGCCCCTCGCGGCGGTACTGATGGGCCTCGGCAGCAGTGGAGGCGCCTGCTCGAAGCGCCTCCGGGCCTACCAGGCGTCCTGAGGACGCGCTGCGCACGGCGACGCCGAAACCCTGCGCGACCAGTGAGTTCACCACCGCGTCGGACGGGGAGACCGGCAGGAGGAAGGACATCGCGTGGTGGGCGTCGACCTCGTGCACCGCGACCGTTCGGGCCGTGGTCAGCACGGTGTCGTGCAGCTCCAGCGCGATCTTCTCCGCTTCCCAGCGGTTTTCATGGCCGGCGTCGATGCCGACGAAGGTGCTGGTCACCTGACCTCCACGAAGATCGGGTTGGTGTAGCACCACAGGTCCTCCCACGGGTTCGCGGCTCCGGGTGTGTCCGCCTGGGGTTCGAACGCGCCGCGGTTGCCGTCGGTTCCGCGCAACCGGAGGTAGAAGGGCTCCCGGACGTTGCGGAACGTGTGCGTGAAGACCGCATAGTGCCAGCGCGGCTCGTAGGATCGCTCGACCTTCACATGTGGCGTGGCCAACGTTTCAGATGATGATCGTCCGGTTACAGCACCTTTGATGAGGTCCAAACGGCGCAACCTGGGGATGAATCCGGCGCTGTTGGGCCGGGTCGCCAGACGTGCCTTGACCAGCACGCTCACGTCCGAGCCGCGCCGGACGCGCAGCCGGCCGCCCATCGTCCGCGTTCCACCGGATGCGTAAACGTCGAATCGAAGATCATCGACGAGGCCGCCGTGCGAGACCCACGCCCGGCCTGCCCGCAGACCTTCCATCACGGCGCCGCGCGTGCGCCGGGTGGCGCCGACGACGGTCCGGGAGAACTCGCCGGGGAAGAAGTCGACGTAGGGCGGCGAGACCTGCGGCGGACCGGAGTCGACGGGGTCGAGGTGCTTGCCCGTGAGGTCGAACTGGCCGCCCGGCTCCGGCACGCGGACGATCGTGTCGCGCGAGTTGAAGTGCGAGTCGGAGTTCGACGTGATCCACCAGCCCAGGCCCTCGGCGAGCAGCGAGTCCCAGACACCGCCGACCTTCGCCGTCATCCAGTCGAAGCCGCCGTAGGTGCGGTAGGCCTCGGGCGGGTAGGGCGCGTACGAGTTCGAGCCGGGGCTGTTCGAGTACCCGCCCCGGTGCCCGCCCGGACCGCGCAACGGGTCGCCGTCCCCTTGCGCTCCAGGTGCGGCCTCCATGCCGACAACGATGTCGGGAGCCAGGTCACGCAGGGCGCGGAGCTCGTGGGGCGCCACCCGGCCGTTGCGCATCGGGTGGTTCACGAACACCAGCGCGGACTTCATCGTGCCGTTGCGGATCTTGGTCTGCAGGAACCGGATCGCGTCGAGCGCCTTCTTCTCGTTGGCGGGACTGGACGCCTCGGCGCCGTTCAGCCGCCAGTCGAACTGCCGCTCGAAGTCGCGCAGCACCCCGGCCTCGTCGCGGCAGTCCTCGAAGAACAACGTCGCGTGCTCGGCACCGGGGACGTTCCACTCCATCCCGTGCCACAGCAGCAGTTGCGGGAACTTCCGCCGGGCGTGCAGGAGATCGGCCGCCGTCGCCTCGACCGAGTGCGCCTCGTGCGACGCGTGGCCGTGGTCGGTGATCACGAGCCAGTCCGTGCCGTGCCGCAACGCACCGCGGATCTGCTGCTCGACGGTGTACATGCCGTCGTACGAGTACTGCGTGTGCGCGTGGTGATCGCCGGAGAGCCACTGGTAGCGGGTGGTCGCCGAGGCGGTGCCGGTGCCCAGCGCTCCCGCCACACCCAGCACGCCCGCCCCCTGCAGGAAGCGTCTGCGGGCTACTTCGGACATGGCTGGACCTCCACGCGACGGGTCGGGGTGCGTGGAGGCTAGGCCGATCGGATGAGGCGCAGGTGGACGCCGGATGAACTAGACGGGAAGCAGGTCCACCCAGTCCAGGAACGGCAGCGCGCCCGTTCCCTGCAACGCGGCGAGCCCGAGCCAGATCGACAGGACCGTCACGATCGGCCCGACGACGGCCATCTCCACCACGCCGCCGGTCTTCATCCGCATGATCTTCGGCGGCGCCACCGGGTACCACGTCTTGCCGAAGATCGGGATCGGCCACAGGATCGGGCAGCCCTGCTCGGTGATCGCGTCACCGATGTAGTGCGCGAAGCACCCGATGCCGACCGCGATCCCGCACGCCGCGGCGGACGCGTCCGTCTGCGAGGTCCACGCGATCATCGCCCAGGTGATCCCCGCCGACACCACGGTGATCAGCAGGGCGTCCTGCTTGGGGCACCAGTCGTTCATGATGCCGCGCACCGCCAGACCGGCGAACACGAACATGAGCACCGGCAGCGCCCACTTCTGGCTGTTCTGGATGACCGCGGCGGTGAAGACGGCGGAGAACAGGGCGAAGACGAGGGTGTGGGTGAGACCGCGATGTCCGCCGTCCCTCTTGGAATCCCGCTTCAGGCGCGTCGTCCGGTAGACGAAGCTGCTCAACGCGTTGATGCCCGCGGACAGCCCGCTGCTCAGTGCTCCGAACGTGCGCGAGATGGTCGAACCGGGGTGGTCCAGGTCGGGCAGGAGTGCCGCGCCGGTGGCGAGAACCGCGCCAACGGCCCAGCTCTGCGGCGAGAGCTGGCCGATCGGGTGACTTGACGCGAGTGCGGTGACAGCGCTCCAGGCGAGCAGCCCACTCATCGCATGTGTTGGCCCAGTTGACACTTACGCCCCTTCTAGTGATCACCCGTCAGTGAAAACAGTAGTCGCAGGTATCAGGCGCCAGAGCCAGAACTCCATATGTCCGGACAACCATCTCCATCCAAAGGAGTCCGGACATGGCGCAGGTGTGGCTCATCACCGGCAGTTCCCGCGGCGTCGGCCGTCAGATCGCCGAAGCGGTTCTCGCCGCCGGGCACCGGCTCGTCGCGACCGCCCGCAACCCGCGCGATCTCGACGACCTCGTCTCTCAACACGGTGATCGGGTCAGATCTGTTGCACTCGACGTGCGTGACGTCGCTCAAGCGCGTGAGGCCGTGGCGACGGCGGTGCGCGAGTTCGGCCGTCTCGACGTCGTCGTGAACAACGCGGGCGCCGGCCGGGTCACCTCGATCGAGGAGTGCTCGGAGGAGCACTTCCGCGAGCAGCTGGAGGTCAACCTCTGGGGCGCCGTCAACGTCACCCGTGCCGCGCTGCCCGTGCTCCGCGAGCAGCGGTCCGGGCACTTCCTGCACGCCGGGTCGACCGCCGGGCACACGGCGCTGGGCGGCGGGCTCGGGCCGTACGTGATGTCGAAGTTCGCGCTGCGCGGGTTCAACGAGACGCTCGCCGCGGAGTGCGCGCCGTTCGGGGTCAGGTCGACGTTGATCGAGCTGGGCGGGATGCAGACGGACTGGACGGGCAGCTCTCTGGTGGTGACCGAGCACGGACCGGACTACGTTCCGTCTGTCGGGGTACTGCTGGGCATGGTCCGCGGCGCGGACGGCAGCATGCCCGGTGACCCGGCCAAGGCGGCGAAGGTCGTGCTCGACGTGGTAGCCATGGACGAGCCGCCGTTGTGTCTGCTGCTCGGTAGCGACGCGGTGGATATGGTGCGCCTGGCAGACCAGGCACGGAATGCGGAAATCGACAAGTGGGAGCACGTGAGCCGGTCGACCGACCGCAACCCTGAACCGGTGTAACCAGGGTCGCAGCCACGGACGGACGGTTTACCAGTACGCTTGTCCTGCTTGCATCGTCGCGAGAGGAGCGCCCAGGATTATGGGCAAGATCAAGGTTCAGGGCACCGTCGTCGAGCTTGACGGCGACGAGATGACCCGGATCATCTGGCAGTTCATCAAGGACAAGCTGATCCACCCGTACCTGGACGTCACTCTGGAGTACTACGACCTGGGCATCGAGCACCGGGACGCCACCGACGACCAGGTCACGATCGACGCCGCGAACGCCATCAAGAAGCACGGCGTCGGCGTCAAGTGCGCCACGATCACGCCGGACGAGGCGCGCGTCGAGGAGTTCGGCCTCAAGAAGATGTGGGTCTCGCCCAACGGCACGATCCGCAACATCCTCGGCGGTGTCGTCTTCCGCGAGCCGATCATCATCTCGAACGTCCCGCGGCTGGTGCCGGGCTGGACGAAGCCGATCATCATCGGCCGTCACGCGCACGGCGACCAGTACAAGGCCACCAACTTCAAGGTGCCCGGCGCCGGCAAGCTCACGATCACGTTCCAGCCGGAGGACGGCTCGGACCCGATCGAGCACGTCGTCACCGAGTTCCCGGCGGAGGGCGGTGTGGCGATGGGCATGTACAACTACAACAAGTCCATCGAGGACTTCGCCCGCGCCTCGTTCTCCTACGGCCTGCAGCGGGGCTACCCCGTCTACATGTCGACGAAGAACACGATCCTGAAGGCCTACGACGGCGCCTTCAAGGACATCTTCGAGCGCGTGTTCAACGAGGAGTTCAAGGCGGAGTTCGACGCCAAGGGCCTCACCTACGAGCACCGCCTCATCGACGACATGGTCGCAGCGGCCATGAAGTGGGAGGGCGGCTACGTCTGGGCGTGCAAGAACTACGACGGTGACGTCCAGTCCGACACGGTCGCGCAGGGCTTCGGCTCGCTCGGCCTCATGACGTCGGTCCTGATGACGCCGGACGGCAAGACGGTCGAGGCCGAGGCCGCGCACGGCACCGTGACGCGTCACTTCCGCCAGCACCAGGCCGGCAAGCCGACCTCCACGAACCCCATCGCGTCGATCTACGCGTGGACCCGTGGCCTCATGCACCGCGGCAAGCTGGACGGCACCCCCGAGGTGATCCGCTTCGCCGAGGCGCTCGAGGAGGTCGTGATCGAGACCGTCGAGTCCGGCCAGATGACCAAGGACCTGGCCCTGCTGATCAGCAAGGACCAGGCGTGGCTGACGACCGAGGACTTCCTCGCCGCGCTCGACGAGAACCTCAAGAAGAAGATGGCGTCGTTCTGATCGCCTGATTCGAGCACGTGAGAAGGCCACCCCGGTCACACCGGGGTGGCCTTTCGCGTTGCCCGTCACCCGGTCGGTTCCTCTTGCGGGTGGTTGCCGCGCCGAGCCGTCCACACAGGTCTCGCAGCCGATATATCTGCTGTTCCAAGGGCTTTGTGCGGGTGGAGGCAGCGGGATGTTCGGTGTACCGGTTCGGGGAATGATCGTCATCGGTGTGCTCGGGGTCGCGGGCGTGATGTACGCGGTGAACGGCGGCAAACCGATCGACAGCGACAAGGGGGCCGAGATCTGCAAGATCACGGTGACCGCCGACATCCTCAACGTCCGCTCGGGGCCCGGCGACATGCAGCCGATCGTCTCGACCATGCCGCGCGACGCGGTGACAGGCGCCCAGGCGCGCGTCGAGAACGGCTACCGGATGCTGAGCGACCGCCGCTGGGTGAGCCAGTCGTTCGTCGCGCTGACCAGCGATTCGACCTGCAAGTAAACTCGCACGCATGCTGCGGAACATGTTTCGTTGGGGCAGAGGCAAGAGCGTCACGCAGTGCTCCTGCGAGCCGGAGTGGCAGGGCCTCTACACCGAGGTCTACGGCGAACGTCAGCTGGCGCTGCCCCGTGACGAGATGGCCACCCTCGTGGGCTACCTCGACCTGACGGCCCGCTGCGCACGCTGCGACGCCGAGTACCCGAAGCCCTGGGGCCTGGCCTCCCAGTAGGCTCCTCCGTCGTGCTCACGGTCTCCACGGTCAACGTCAACGGTCTGCGCGCCGCCGCGAAGAAGGGCTACCTCGAGTGGCTGGCTTCCACTTCCGCGGACGTGGTGTGCCTGCAGGAAGTCCGCGCCGAGCCGTCCGAGCTGGCGCCGGACGTCCACTCACCTCTGGGCTGGCACGGCGTGTACGCGCCTTCCTCGTTGAAGGGCCGTGCGGGCGTGGGTGTGTTGTCTCGTCAGGAGCCTTCATCGGTGCGTGTGGGCTTCGGCACCGCCGAGTTCGAGGCGAGCGGCCGCTACGTGGAGATCGAACTGCCCGGCGTCGTCGTCGCGTCCCTGTACCTGCCGTCCGGTGACGTCGGCACGGCGAAGCAGGACGAGAAGGACCGCTTCATGGCGGCCTTCCTGCCGTACCTGGTGTCGCTGCGGGAGAAGGCGGCCGTCTCGGGCCGTGAGGTGCTCGTGTGCGGCGACTGGAACATCGCGCACCAGCAGGCGGACCTGAAGAACTGGAAGACGAACCAGAAGGAGTCCGGCTTCCTGCCGTACGAGCGGGAGTGGATGACTTCCGTGTTCTCGTCGGGCTACAACGACGTGATGCGCTCGCTGCATCCCGATGTGGTCGGGCCGTACTCGTGGTGGTCGTACCGGGGGAAGGCCTTCGACAACGACTCCGGGTGGAGGATCGACTACCAGGTCGCCACGGACGGGCTGGCGGCTCGGGCGACCTCGGCCGTGGTGGAGCGGGCGGCGACGTACGCCGAGCGTTGGTCGGACCACGCGCCCGTGACGTGCACGTTCGACCACCCCAAGCCCTAGTTTGCCGACATGCCAGCGAAGTGGATCTAACTCTCCGGAACCGCCACGAACGTCAGATACGCCCCGTAGCTCTCGGGCATGGGGATGAAGGATATGTACTGCCACCCCAGTCTGACGTGCTCGTTGATCGAGTCCGTGACAGCTGCCGCGAGGGCCTCATGCACCTCCATCGGGTAGTCCACGGCCGATACGAACACCACGCGATACACAGGCACCGATCCTTGTTGGCGGTGAAGGTTTCAGGTGTCGGCACAACTAGACCATGGCCTCGGCCAGGCGCGGCGAGTTCAAGTGCCCGGTGCTGGTGGCGGAGTTCTCGGATCCCGGCTACACGGTCGTCGGTCAGCGACCGGCGCGCCCCCAGTTCGTCAACCGCGAGGTGCCTGCCGCAGCTACTCCGACTGACCCAGCCCGAACAGCCTTTATCGCTCTTGTCACCCACCTGACGGCTCGATTCGACCCACCTGCTCCCTGAACATGAACACGATTCACCATCAATGAATCGGGGGCGGCATGACAGGGTTCAACCGGCGGTCTTTCCTCCTGGCGATGGGCGTGAGCGCCGCAGGCGTGCCACTCCTGGACCGCCAAGCGTTTGCGTCCACCGCGGGCACGACGCTCGACACCACGGCCGCACCGATCGGCACCAGCGGTTACCGCAGGCTCGCGGCAGGACCGGGCTGGCCGACGGTCGTGCGCGGCGACCTGGTTCAGGCCAAGGCCAACCGGGAGGCCCGGCGCACAGCCCTTGCCAGCTTCGTGCAGTTCAGCGACATGCACATCTGCGACGCGCAGAGCCCGCTCCGGTTCGAGTACCTGCACCCGATCATGGGTTCCAGTGCGCACCGGCCGCAGGAGGCGCTGACTACGCAGGGCTCGACGAGCCTGGTGCGGCGGGTCAACGCCGTCAAGAACGGTCCGCTGACCGGCAGGCCGTTCGACTTCCTCATGACGACCGGCGACAACACCGACAACCACGAGAACATCGAGCTCGACTGGTACCTCACGGTCCTCAACGGTGGCCGCATCACGCCGAACACCGGCGACGCCAGGTACGAGGGCGTGCAGAACGCGGGCATCAGCACGTTCTGGCAGCCGGACCTCAGCGGTGCCGACGACTACAAAGCAAAGGGTTTCCCGCAGCTCAACGGGTTGCTCGACGCGGCGGTGCGCGAGTTCACCAGCCCCGGCCTCGACATCCCCTGGTACTCCACGATCGGCAACCACGACGACAGCGTGGTCGGCGCGCTGCCGGACGGACTGCTCGACAGCTGGTACACCGGCCGCAAGAAGATCGTCGGGTTCGGTGATCCCGTGCAGAACGCGAAGGTCGCGCAGGCGTTCAACGATCCCAAGGCCATTCCGGAAGCGATGGCCATCCTCGCGAGTGGCGGCGTCGTCCGGACCGTGACGCCGGACAGCCGGCGGAGGTTGTTCAGCACCGGTGAGTTCGTGCGCAAGCATCTGCCGACGGGCGGGCACGGGTACACGGACGCCAACGCGGACGGTGTCGACGTCTTCTACTCGTTCCGGATGGCGCCCGGTGTCACCGGCATCAGCATGGACACCACGAACCTCGCTGGGTTCTCCACGGGCTCCATCGGGCTGCACCAGCTCAACTGGATCGAGAAGACCCTCAGGCGCAACAGTTCGCTCTACTACGACTGGCTCGGTCTGCCGCAACGGCAGAACGTCACCGACGAGCTGTTCGTGCTCTTCAGCCACCACACGAGCACGACGATGGGCAACGTGCTGCCGGACAAGCGCCGGCCGTTGGACCCGCGCATGAACGGCGATGCGCTCGTGAACCTCCTGCACCGCTTTCCGAACGTGCTGGCGTGGGTCAACGGCCACACGCACCGCAATGTGATCACCCCGCACCGGCACGCCACGGCGAGCAGGAGCTTCTGGGAGATCAACACCGCCGCGCACGTCGACTACCCGCAGCACGCCCGCGTGATCGAGGTGGCGGACAACGGTGACGGCACGTTGTCGCTGTTCACGACGTTGCTCGAAGCGGATGCTCCCTACCAGGTCGACTACGACGACCGCAGTGACACGGCCCTCGCCAGCCTGTCCCGGGAGATCACCTACAACGACATCCACTCGCGGACGAACCCCCTGGGCACGCCGCTCGACCGGAACACGGAACTGCTCGTCGCGGTGCGCTGAGTGGGATGTCCCACAGCCAGTCGCACCTGATCAGGAATTTCGGCGGCCTAAGGTCGTTGACGTGGCAGTGGACATCTCGCTAATCCCACCGCAGCCTCGTCCGAGTGCGGCGGCCATGCGGCGTGCGCTGCGCAGGGCCGCTGACGGTGCCGTGCTCGACGCGACGGAAGCCGCCGTGTTGCTGCACGCGCGCGAGGACGACCTGGACTCGTTGCTGACGGCGGCGGGCAAGGTGCGGGACGCGCACCTGCTCGCCGAGGGGCGTGCCGGGATCGTCACGTACAGCCGGTCGGTGTTCATCCCGCTGACGAGGCTGTGCCGGGACCGGTGCCACTACTGCACGTTCGCGACCGTGCCGCACAAGCTGCCCGCCGCGTTCCTCGAACGCGACGAGGTGCTGGCGATCGCCCGCGCCGGCGCCGCGCAGGGGTGCAAGGAAGCCCTCTTCACGCTCGGCGACCGGCCGGAGGACCGCTGGCCCGCCGCGAAGGAGTGGCTGGACGCGCGCGGCTACGAGTCCACTTTGGACTACGTGCGGGCGAGCGCCATCGCGGTGCTGGAGGAGACCGGCCTGCTGCCGCACCTCAACCCCGGCGTGCTGAGCTGGGAGGAGCTGACGCGGCTGCGGCCCGTCGCGTCCAGCATGGGCATGATGCTCGAGACCACGGCCGAACGGCTGTGGAGCGAGAAGGGCGGCCCGCACTTCGGCAGCCCCGACAAGGATCCCGCCGTCCGGTTGCGCGTCCTCACCGACGCCGGCCGCGTGAACGTCCCGTTCACCACCGGGATCCTGATCGGCATCGGCGAGACCATCGCCGAGCGTGCCGAGTCGTTGCTCGCCATGCGTCAGGTCGCGAAGCAGTACGGGCACATCCAGGAAGTCATCATCCAGAACTTCCGCGCCAAGCCGGACACGGCGATGCGCGGCATGCCCGACGCCGACCTGACCGAGCTCGCGGCGACGATTGCCGTTGCGCGCCTTGTGATGCCGTCGACCGTGAGCGTGCAGGCACCGCCGAACCTCGTCGGCGGCGAGTTCGGCCTGATGCTGCGCGCGGGCGTCGACGACTGGGGCGGCGTCTCGCCGGTCACGCCCGACCACGTGAACCCCGAGAAGCCGTGGCCGCAGGTGGACCAGCTCGCGGAGATCACCCGCGAGGCCGGTTTCTCCTTGCGGGAACGGCTGAACGTCTACCCGCGCTACGTCCGCGCGGCGGCGGGGCAGTGGATCGACACCCGGCTCACCGGGCACGTTTCCGCGCTGGCACTGGAAAACGGGCTCGCGAACCCGGACGCTCCGGTGACCGGCCGCGAGTGGCAGGAGCCGGACGGCGGGCTCGACACGTTCGGACGCGCGGACCTCAACACCGCGATCGACACCGAGGGCCGCACGAGCGACCGCCGCGGCGACTTCGACGAGGTCTACGGCGACTGGGACGAGCTGAAGGTTCCCGTTGTCCCGCAACGACTTCCCGACGACGTCCAACGTGGACTGAAGATCGCCGCGAACGACCCGGCGGCGTTGCTCGGCGACACCGAGGCCGCGATGGCGTTGCTGACGGCCGACGGCGACGCGCTGGAGGAGATGACCCGCCTCGCCGACGACCTGCGGCGCGAGGTGGTCGGCGACGACGTCACGTACGTGGTCAACCGGAACATCAACTTCTCCAACGTCTGCTACGTCGGCTGCCGCTTCTGCGCCTTCGCCCAACGCGAGCGCGACGCGGACGCTTTCAGGTTGAGCGCCGAAGAGGTCGCCGACCGCGCGCAGGAGGCGTGGGACGACGGCGCCACCGAGGTCTGCATGCAGGGTGGCATCGACCCCAAGCTGCCGGTGACGTACTACGCCGACGTCGTGCGCGCGATCAAGAAGCGCCTGCCCGGGATGCACGTCCACGCGTTCAGCCCGATGGAGATCGTCTCCGCCGCGGCCAAGGCGGGCGTGAGCATCCGTGAGTGGCTCACGGAGCTGAAGGAAGCCGGCCTCGACACGATCCCCGGCACGGCGGCCGAGATCCTCGACGACGACGTGCGCTGGGTGCTGACCAAGGGCAAGCTGCCGACCGCGACCTGGCTCGACGTCGTCGGCACGGCCCATGAGCTGGGCATTCGTTCGTCGAGCACCATGATGTACGGCCACGTGGACCACCCCGGCCACTGGCTCACGCACTTCCGGGTGCTGGCCGAACTGCAGGACCGGACCGGCGGGCTCACCGAGTTCGTCGCGCTGCCGTTCGTGCACCGCAACGCCCCGATCTACCTGGCAGGAGTCGCCCGTCCCGGCCCGTCCCGCCGCGACAACCGGGCCGTGCACGCGTTCGCACGGCTGGCGTTGCACGGACGCGTCGACAACATCCAGTGCTCCTGGGTGAAGCTCGGCGACGAAGGCACTGCGGAGATCCTCAACGGCGGCGCGAACGACATCGGCGGCACGTTGATGGAGGAGACCATCAGCCGCATGGCGGGATCCGAGCACGGGTCGGCGCGCACTGTGAGTGAGCTTCAGACCCTGGCTTCACTAGCTGGGCGTAACGCGCGTCAGCGGACTACGACATATGGGCGAGTGCGATCCGATCATCCATGACCGATAGTCTGATTCGGCGCATAGACGCTACCGGCCATCGGTAGCTTGGCGGCCAATCAGTCAGCGAGGTTCACCCGTTCCGGGGTGAACCTGTGCCTTGGGGAGGCTCGGCAAGTGCACGGCATGAGTCTGGTTCTGAGCGCGGCGGTCGAAGGCAGCATGACCGGTACCGCGGCTGGTCCCGTGGGTCTGATCGCGGTCACCGCGGGCGTGGGCGGTCTGCTGTACGGCCTGGTGAAGCGGCGCAAGCCGGCTCCCGTCGTGGCGGCCAACCAGCGCATCGACCTGGTCCAGCAGGACACCGCGCACCACTGATCCACCTGGTCTGAGAAGATTTCGTCCGTGTCCACGGAGAACGCGCCTGCAGAGCCCGTAAAGCGCCCCCGCGTCCTGTCCGGCATCCAGCCGACGGCCGGGTCGTTCCACCTCGGCAACTACCTGGGTGCGGTGCGGCAGTGGGTGGCCCTGCAGGAGGCGCACGACGCGTTCTACTGCGTCGTCGACCTGCACGCGATCACCGTGGAGCAGAACCCGAAGGAACTGCGCCAGAACACGCGCGTCTCGGCCGCCCAGCTGCTCGCGCTGGGCATCGACCCGGATCGGGCGACCCTGTTCGTGCAGTCGCACGTCCCGGAGCACGCCCAGCTCGGATGGGTCATGCAGTGCCTGACCGGCTTCGGCGAGGCGTCGCGGATGACGCAGTTCAAGGACAAGTCCGCACGCCAGGAGCAGTCCGTCGGCGTGGGCCTGTTCACGTACCCGATCCTGCAGGCCGCGGACATCCTGCTGTACCAGGCGCACTACGTGCCGGTCGGTGAGGACCAGCGCCAGCACCTGGAGCTGACGCGCGACCTCGCGACGCGCTTCAACTCGCGCCACGGCAAGACGTTCCGGCTGCCCGAGGCGTACATCGTCAAGGACACGGCCAAGATCTTCGACCTGCAGGACCCGACGGCGAAGATGAGCAAGTCGGTGCCCGGCGGCGTCGTCGAGCTGCTGGAGGACCCGAAGCGCTCGGCCAAGAAGATCCGTTCCGCGATCACCGACACGGGCCGCGAGATCGTCTTCGACGTCGAGAACAAGCCGGGCGTCTCGAACCTGCTGACGATCTACTCGGCCCTGACCGGCCGCACGGTCGAGTCGCTGGTCGCCGACTACGACGGCAAGGGCTACGGCGACCTGAAGAAGGACCTCGGCGAGGTCTTCACCGAGTGGGTCACGCCGGTGCAGGAACGCGTCCGCATGTACCTCGACGACGTGGCGTCGCTGGACAAGATCCTGGCCCGCGGCGCCGAGCGCGCCCGTGAGGTCGCCTCCGTCACGTTGCGCCGTACGTACGACAAGATCGGCTTTGTTCTGCCTGAGTAGTGCACTTGCACTAGCGTTTTGCGCGTGGACAAGTGGCGGCGGAAGTACGCGTGGTTCGACCACATCATGCGAGCGTATGAGCGCTTCACCGAGAGGTACGGCACGCACTACGCCGCCGCGGTGACGTACTTCAGCGTGCTGTCGCTGGTGCCGATCCTGATGATCGGGTTCGCGATCGCCGGTTTCGTGCTGCAGTCGCAGCCGGACCTGCTGGCCTCGCTGCGATCGAACATCGCCGAGGCCGTACCGGACCCGCAGCTGCGTGAACAGGTCAACGAGTCCGTGAACAGCGCCCTGGACTCCAAGGGCATCGTCGGCATCATCGGTCTGCTCGGCGCCGCCTACTCCGGTCTCGGCTGGATGAGCAACCTCCGCGACGCCCTGACCGCGCAGTGGGGTCACGCGAAGGAGAACCTGCCTTTCCTCGGCACGCTGTGGCGCGACCTGCTCTCGTTGCTCGGCCTGGGCCTCGCGATCGTGCTGTCGTTCGGCATCACGGCGGTGGGGACCGGGTTCGCCGAGCTGGTCCTGAGGTGGATGGGGCTCGAGAACGCCGGCTGGGCGCACGTCCTGCTGCGGATCGGCACGATCGTCCTGTCGCTGCTCGCGAACTGGCTCGTGTTCCTGTGGGTGCTCTCGCGGTTGCCGCGCAAGCCCGTCGGGTGGCGCAGCGCGATCAAGGGCGCGTTCGCCGGAGCGGTCGGGTTCGAGGTGCTGAAGCAGACGGCGACGATCTTCCTGTCGTTCACGACCAAGTCGCCGACCTCGGCCGCGTTCGGGTCCGTCATCGGTGTGCTGGTGTTCGCGAACCTGGTGGCGCAGTTCATCCTGTTCATCACGGCCTGGACGGCCACCGCCAGGGAGAACCTCGAGCCCGAGGTCGTGAAGGCCCCGCCGCCCGCGGTGATCTCTCCGGTGGTGGAGATGCGGTCCGGGCCCTCGCCCTCGCTGATGCTGGGTGCCGGTGCGGTCGTCGGCGCGGTGCTCGGCCTCCGGTGGCGCCGCAAGTAGCGTTCAGCGTCCAGAACGAGAACGGCCCCAGCGCGTGTGCGCTGGGGCCGTCGTCTTCGGTGCCTCAGAAGCCCTGTGCCGCCTGCGCGGCCTGCCGGCGGGCCCTGGCCGCCTTGGCGCGCTTGCTGCGGATGAAGAGCACGAGACCGGCCAGCAGGCCGAGGCCCGCCACGGCCGTGATCGGGAGGCCGACGGTGCCGAACGCGGTGGGCGTGGGGCGGCCCGTGCGCGAGTCGACGGCGGCCGCGTCGTCCTGGGTGTCGGTGCTCTGCGTGGGAACGACGTTCTGCTTCGGCTGCGGGGCACCGTCGACGAGCTTGCCCACGCCACCGGGGCCCATGGCGAAGCCGTAGTCGAGCAGCTTCGCGGCCTGGGCGTCGATGCGCGTGGGGGTCTGCTGACCCCGCAGCAGCACGACGACGAGGCGGCGGCCGTTGCGTTCCGCGGCCCCCACGTAGGTGTGCTGCGAGTCGTCGGTGAAGCCGGTCTTGCCGCCGAGCGCGCCCTGGTAGTTCTGGAGCAGGCGGTTGTCGTTCTGCAGCATGATCGTGCCGCCGTTGCGGCCGGGGAACTGCGACTGCTGCAGCTTGATGGCCTGCGCGAACTCGTCGTACTTCATCGCGCCGCGGAAGATCAGGCCGACGTCGTAGGCCGAGGTGCTGGTGCCGGGCGCGTCGAGGCCGGACGGGGTCACGGCGCGGGTGTCGAGGGCGCCGAGCTCCTTGGCCATCGCGTTCATCTTGCGCAGGGCGTTCGGCACGCCGCCGAGCTGACGGGCCAGCGTGTGCGCCACGTCGTTGCCCGAGGTGAGCAGCAGGCCGTGCAGCAGCTGGCGGACCGTGTACTGGCCGCCGTCCTTCAGCCCGACGCAGGTGCACTCCTGCTGGGTGTCCTCGGCGCTGGCGGTGACGACGAGGTCGCCCCGCAGTTCCTTGGCGACGACCATCGCGAGCAGCACCTTCATGATGCTGGCGGGGCGCTGACGGCCGTGCGGGTCGTACGCGGCGATGACGGCGCCGCTGTCCATGTCCGCGAGCAGCCACGAAGCCGCGGTGATGCCGCTGGGCGGTTGAGCCGAGTTCGGCGGCAGGATCAGGCCGCACTCGCCCAGCCGATCACCGCCGACGGGCTTCTCCGGCACCTCGAGCGCGGTCGGGGCCTTCTGGCCCGGCGCCGGCTGCTCGGACGTGTCCACCGGTGGCGGCGGGGTCTCGCGGTTCGCGCACTGTGCCGAGCCGGCGGCCTGTTGTGCGGTGCCGGTCGGTGCGGCGAACGCGGCTGTGGCCGTTGCTAGGACCAGGGCGACGATGAGCCGTTTTGGGAAGGGCACACGTTCAGGCTATCCACCCCCGTTTAGCCGCGTGCACGCACCACGTCTGATACTGGTGAACGTGAAGCTCTCGCGCCCGATGTCACTCTTCCTGGTGGCTTTCGGAGTGTGGTCGTGGGTGATCTGGCCCACGTTCCTGAAGAACATCTGGAAGGACCCACGTTCGTTTAGCGACGGACCTACCGCCTTCTTCACGGTGCACCTGGTGCTCGTGATCGCCTCGCTCGTGTTCGGCACCGTCATCGGCGTGCTGGGCGTGCGGGGTTTCCTGGCCACTCGACGTCGATAGGGAAAAGCTGTGGAGTTCGTACGCCTGCTGCTGGTGTTCCTGCACCTGCTCGGCATGGGCATGCTGGTCGCGATGATCATGTTGCAGGCCAGGGCCGGCAAGGACGCGCCGGTCAACAAGGGCTGGCTGCACGGCGCGGCCTTGCAGCTGCTCACCGGTGTCGCGCTGGTCGGCATCGACCCGCTGGTCGACGCGGTGAAGTACGACCACGTCAAGATCGGCGTCAAGCTGCTGGTCGTCGTCGCCATCGCCGTCGTCGTGGCGATCAACGTCAACAAGCCCAAGGC
This sequence comes from Lentzea flaviverrucosa, assembly GCF_003350445.1. Classification (NCBI taxonomy): domain Bacteria; kingdom Bacillati; phylum Actinomycetota; class Actinomycetes; order Pseudonocardiales; family Pseudonocardiaceae; genus Lentzea; species Lentzea flaviverrucosa. Next base: position 777,660 of record NZ_QQAU01000002.1, on the reverse strand, counting down.
CCCGTCCTGGCTGCTGCCGACGGCCGCCTCGCTCGTCGTGCTGAACATCGGTGTCGCGGTCTTCTGGACCTGATCGGGGGATGTCTCCGGCACTGCCGGGTGACGTAGGGGTGCTTTTCGCACCAGGTGTTGTACCTGCGCGCAACCATCCCTGGCATGTCACGTATCGCCTATATCGGTGTGCTCACCGCCGGGGCAGTGTTGACGGTCGTCTCACTGCACGGTGCCGCCCCGGAAGCCTCGGCCTCCGGGGATGGCCAGGTGTGCGCCGCTGCGTGGTGCCCGAAGGAACGTCCGGACTGGCGCGTGCCGTCGCCGAGAGGTGAAGAGCCTCCGACGTCGACCACGACCACCCCGACTACGACGACCACCACCCCGTGCACGACCACCTCGACCACCACGACGACGCCGCCGGTGACCACCACCACGACTGAGTCCACGACCACGACGACGACCCCGCCGACGTCGACCTCGACCACGACGTCGACCACCACCTCGACCACGGACTCGACGACGTCCTCCACGACGACGCCGCCGACCTCCACGACGACGTCCGGTACCACCACGACGCCGCCGGTGACGACGACCACCACGTCGAAGATCACCACCCCGCCCGTGACGACCCCTCCGGTGACCACCACCTCGGTCACCCCCGTGGTCCACCAGGACAACCGCCTGGCCAACACCGGCGCGTCGACCACGTGGATGCTGCTGCTCGGCGTCCTGCTCCTGGTCGGCGGCACGGCTCTGATGCTGCTCGACCGCGCCAGGCGGTTCACCCGGCGCTGACCGCCGAGAACTGTCGGTGCTCTTCGTCACACTGATGACGTGCGAATCGAACACCTGCGCGAACGCAGCGATCTCGGCGTCATCAGTGCCGGCACCCTGAAGTCACTGGGTGTCACCAATCCGTGGCGGAGGTGCGCCTCGGGCGGGCCGTGGCAGCGCATGTACCCAGGCGTGGTGCTGCTGCACAACGGCCCGCCCACCCCGGACCAACAGCTGACCGCGGCCCTCCTGCGCGCAGGCCCAGGAGCCGTGGTCACCGGGGCCTGGGCCTGTCGCCTTCACGGCCTGCCCGCCCGTGCCCGCGAGATCCACCTGCTCGTGCCAGGCACGGCACGAGGCAGCGGCACGCTGGTCCTGGAGCGAGCCTCGCCCGTACCCGCCGCATCCGACGTGGGCGGTTTCCCGCTGGTGCCCGCAGCAAGAGCCGTGGTGGACGCCTGCCGCTTCATGCGCTCCCAGGACGAGGCCACCGCCCTGATCGCCGCCGCCATCCAACGAGGCCGCTGCACGCCCGCAACCCTCCAAGCAGAAGCCCGCACGAACCGCTTCGGCACGAAGCTCGTCCGAACCGTCCTCGAGGACCTGGGCCGCGCGGAATCGGTGGCAGAGCGGGACGCCAGGCGCCTGTCCCGCAAGATCGGCCTGACCACACCACACTGGAACGCCACGATCGCCGGCGCCGACGGCGTCATCATCGGCAGACCCGACGCCTGGTACGACGACGTGGGCCTGGCCTGGGAGATCGACTCCCGTGCGTTCCACTACGGCCCGCGCGACTACGAACGCACCCTCGCCCGCAACAGTCGTTACGCGGCAGCGGGAATCCTCGTGGTGCAGACCCTGCCAACCCGCCTGCGCGACAACCCGGAGTCGGTGGCCCGCGAACTCAAGGCGGCGCATCGGGCGGCAGCGGCGAGGCCGAGGCCGCCGGTGCACGTCGTGGAGGTGACCTGAGCACCCCGCGCAGTTCCGTCACGACCCGCGCAACCACCCTCGCAAGGCGACCACGTACGAGTCCTGGCGTGGCGATGCGAAGCGAGCCGTGTGAACCTAGGGCGCCGGGTAGCGGTTCTGGCCCTTCAAGCCCCAATCGCAACCCCGCGCAGTTCCGTCACGACCCGCGCGCCCACCCTCGCAAGGCGACCTCTCGCAGGGAACGCGACCAACCCCGCTGGAACAGGAACCACCCGCCCGCAAGCCGACCCGCCCCACCCGTAAAACGCCGAAGCGCCGCGCCCCCAACGGGAACGCGGCGCTTCGAAACCCAAAACTCAAACGCGCTTGAACAGCAGCGCGCGCTTCACTTCCTGGATCGCCTTGGTCACCTGAATGCCACGAGGGCAAGCATCGGTGCAGTTGAACGTCGTCCGGCAACGCCAAACGCCGTCGACGTCGTTGAGGATGTCCAACCGCTCCTCAGCGCCCTCGTCCCGGGAGTCGAAGATGAACCGGTGCGCGTTCACGATCGCCGCCGGGCCGAAGTACGAGCCCTCGGTCCAGTAGACCGGGCAGGAGGTGGTGCAGCAGGCGCACAGGATGCACTTCGTCGTGTCGTCGAACCGTTCGCGGTCGGCGGCGGACTGGATGCGCTCGCGCGTCGGCTCGTTGCCGTAGGTCACGAGGTACGGCTTGACCGCGCGGAACGCCTCGAAGAAGGGTTCCATGTCGACGAGCAGGTCCTTGTGCACCGGCAGGCCCTTGATGGGCTCGATGGTGATCGTGGTGTGCTTGTCGCCCTTTTCGAGCAGGTCCTTCAGCAGCACCTTGCACGCCAGGCGGTTCACGCCGTTGATGCGCATGGCGTCCGAGCCGCAGATGCCGTGGGCGCAGGAACGCCGGAAGGTCAGCGTGCCGTCGACGTACCACTTGATGTGGTGCAGCAGGTTCAGCACGCGGTCCGACGGGAGCGCCGGGATGTCGAACGAGTCCCAGCGCGGCTCGTCGTCGATCTCCGGGTTGAACCGGCGGATCTTGACGGTGACCGTGACAGCGCCGTCCGGAACGGGCGGCTGGGAGCCGCGCGAGCCTGCAGTGGTTTCAGCGGTGGCGGTCATCAGTACTTGCGCTCCATCGGCTTGTACCGGGTAAAGGTCACGGGCTTGTAGTCCATGCGGATGTCGGCCGAGAGACCGTCGCCCTGCTTGTAGAACATGCTGTGGCGCATGAAGTTCGTGTCGTCGCGGTTCGGGTAGTCCTCGCGGGCGTGACCGCCGCGGGACTCCTTGCGCTCGAGTGCGCCGTGCACGAGCACCTCGGCCAGCTCCAGCAGGAAGCCGAGCTCGACGGCCTCCAGCAGGTCCGTGTTGAAGCGCTTGCCCTTGTCCTGGACGGAGATGTGCGCGTAGCGCTCCTTCAGGGCCTGGACGTCGTGCAGCGCCTTCTTCAGCGTGTCCTCGGTGCGGTACACGGACGCGTTGGCGTCCATGGTGGCCTGCAGCTCGGTGCGGATGTCCGCCACGCGCTCCTGGCCGTGCTCCGACAACGCCAGCGCGACCTGGGCCTCGACCGACGCGGCCGGGTTCTCCGGCAGGTCGACGTGGGACTCGCGCGACAGCGCGTACTCCGCGGCGGCGATGCCCGCGCGGCGGCCGAAGACGTTGATGTCCAGCAGCGAGTTCGTGCCGAGGCGGTTCGCGCCGTGCACGGACACGCAGGCGCACTCACCCGCGGCGTAGAGGCCGGGAACGACGTTGTCGTTGTCCCGCAGCACTTCGCCGTGGATGTTCGTCGGGATGCCACCCATCGCGTAGTGCGCGGTCGGGTACACCGGGACGGGCTCGACGACCGGGTCGACCGCGAGGTACGTGCGGGCGAACTCGGTGATGTCCGGCAGCTTCGTCTCCAGGACCTCGGCACCGAGGTGCGTGCAGTCGAGCAGCACGTAGTCCTTGTTCGGGCCGGCGCCACGGCCTTCCAGCACCTCGAGGGCCATCGAACGGGCCACGATGTCGCGCGGCGCCAGGTCCTTGATGGTCGGGGCGTAGCGCTCCATGAACCGCTCACCCGAGGCGTTGCGCAGGATCGCGCCCTCGCCTCGCGCACCCTCGGTCAGCAGGATGCCGAGACCGGCGAGGCCGGTCGGGTGGAACTGGTAGAACTCCATGTCCTCCAGGGGCAGGCCCTTGCGGAAGACGATGCCCATGCCGTCGCCGGTCAGCGTGTGGGCGTTCGACGTGGTCTTGAAGACCTTGCCGAAACCACCCGTCGCGAACACGACGGACTTGGCCTGGAAGACGTGGATCTCGCCGGTCGCGAGCTCGTAGGCGACGGCGCCGGTGCAGACCGGGCCGTTCTCCGTCTCGGTCAGGCAGATGTCGAGCACGTAGAACTCGTTGAAGAACTCGATGCCGTGCTTGACGCAGTTCTGGTAGAGCGTCTGCAGGATCATGTGGCCGGTGCGGTCCGCGGCGTAGCAGGCGCGGCGCACGGCGGCTTCACCGTGGTTGCGCGTGTGGCCGCCGAACCGGCGCTGGTCGATCTTGCCCTCGGGCGTGCGGTTGAACGGCAGGCCCATCTTCTCGAGGTCGAGAACGGCGTCGATCGCCTCCTTCGCCATGATCTCGGCGGCGTCCTGGTCGACCAGGTAGTCGCCGCCCTTGATCGTGTCGAAGGTGTGCCACTCCCAGTTGTCCTCCTCGACGTTGGCCAGGGCGGCGCACATGCCGCCCTGGGCCGCGCCGGTGTGCGAACGCGTGGGGTAGAGCTTGGTGAGCACCGCGGTGCGGGCGCGCTGGCCGGACTCGATCGCCGCGCGCATTCCGGCACCACCAGCGCCGATGATGACTACGTCGTACTTGTGGAACTGCATTGTGGTGGGCTCCCCGCGCGGGTCAGTTCGAGATGTTCGGGTCGAAGGTGAAGATCACGAACGTGCCGAGGGCGATGATCAGCACCATCGAGACGTAGAGCAGCATCTTCAACCAGAACCGGGTGGCGTCCTTGCGGGCGTAGTCGTTGATGATCGTCCGGACGCCGTTGCCGCCGTGGATCTGCGCGAGCCAGAGCATCGCGAGGTCCCAGAACTGCCAGAACGGCGATGCCCACCGGCCGGCCACGAAGCCGAAGTTGATGCGGTGGATGCCGCCGTCGAGGATGTTCATGATGAACAGGTGACCCAGCACCAGGATCACGAGCAGCAGCCCGGACAGGCGCATGAACAGCCAGCTGTACAGCTCACCGTTGCCGCGGCGGGCCGCGGGGCGGCGCGGCGAGCGGGGCTTGTCGAGTGCGAGCGACATGGTCAGTGGCCCCCAACCAGCTCGGAGATCGTGCGCACCAGCATGAAGTAGGCGCCGGGGATCATCACGGCGATCCACACGCCGAGCACGACCCACAGCATCGGACGCTGGTACTTGGCGCCCTTCTCCCAGAAGTCCACGAGCATGACCCGGATGCCGTTGAGCGCGTGGTAGAGAACCGCGCCGACCAGACCGACCTCGAAGAGGTTGACGATCGGGTTCTTGTAGGTCTCGATCACCGCGTCGTACGCGTTCGGGGAGACCCGCACGAGGGCGGTGTCGAGCACGTGGGTGAAGAGGAAGAAGAACGTGAGGACACCGGTGATCCGGTGGGCGACCCAGGACCACATGCCCAGATCACCGCGGTAGAGCGTCCCACCCCCTCGGGTGGTGCCCGACCGCTCGGGTGCGCCTGCGCTGGTCATGCGCCGCGGCCTCCAACGTCAGTGGTGGTGTGGTCGGCGAACATTTCTCTCTTCCCGACCATGACCGGAAAATCCTAGTCCCGCACGTTGGACCGATCCCAGCAGGCGCACCCGCTCTGTGATCGATGAGACACGCTGTCGATCGGCCAAGCGGTCTTTATCGATCCCGAAATGCGGTCCACGCCACAAAAGGACGACGACCCGGACCTCCGCCGGGGTCCGGGTCGCCGTCGTCGGCAAGGGCACTTGCCACCCTCCACACGACGGACAGCCCGTGAATGGTTCAACGCGGCGCGGCGAAATTTCGTCCAACGCCGAATGTGAACGTGGGAACGACCGGGTTCGGCGAGCGCAACTGCTCCAACCGGACGAAGATCGGTGCCGAGAAGCGGCGGAAGAGGACGTTTCGCCACGCCTTGAACACGAGTGATCACCACTCGTACGGCCAAAGCGTCGAATGCGTAACCGATAGGGGTCTTTGTAGGTGCTGACGGCAACGGGGTTGGTTACTAAGAGGTACGGTGCCGCCTCTAGGACCCAACAACGTCGTTGGGGAGGAACCTCAGGGAGGAGACGAGCCGTGCGTCGTCGTATGCGTGGTGTCGCGGTCGCCGCGATCGCGTTGACCAGCGTGATGACTATGGCCGCCTGCGCGAAGGACTCGGGTGGCGGGAGCAACAACGCGGGTACCGGTACAGGTGCCGCCTGCGAGTTCGCCGAGGCCCCGAGCGCGCCTGCTACCTCGAACACCAGCGCCGCCAACGGTGACAAGGTGGACGCGAGTGCGCTGAAGATCGGTCTGGCCTACGACATCGGTGGCCGTGGCGACGCGTCGTTCAACGACTCCGCCGCTGCCGGCCTGGACAAGGCCATCTCGGACATGGGCGTGAAGAAGGAGAACACGCGCGAGCTCTCCGCCGCCCCGAACGAGGACGAGTCCGCCAAGCAGACCCGTCTGCGCCAGCTGGCGTCCGAGGGCTTCAGCCCGATCATCGGTGTCGGCTTCGCCTACGCCGAGTCGATGAAGCTCGTCGCCGCGGAGTTCCCGAACGTCAAGTTCGGCCTGGTCGACGGGTCCGTCGAGGGCGCTGCCAACGTCACGCCGCTGCTGTTCGCCGAGCAGGAGGGCTCCTTCCTGGCCGGCGTCATCGCCGCGTACCAGAGCAAGAAGTGCCACGTGGGCTTCGTCGGCGGCGTCGAGATCCCGCTGATCCAGAAGTTCGAGGCCGGCTACGCCCAGGGTGCCAAGGCCGCCGCGCCGAAGATCCAGGTCGAGAAGAAGTACATCACGCCGGCCGGTGACTTCACGGGCTTCCAGGACGCCCCGAAGGGCCAGGAAGCCGCGAAGGGCCAGATCGACAAGGGCGCCGACGTGATCTACCAGGCCGCCGGTGCCTCCGGCAAGGGCATCTTCTCGGCTGCCAAGCAGGGTGGCGTGCTGGCCATCGGCGTCGACTCCGACCAGTACAACCAGGCGACCGTCGCCGACACCAAGGACGTCATCGTGTCGTCCATGCTCAAGCGCGTCGACGTCGCGGTCTACGACTTCGTCAAGGCCGTCGCCAAGAACGACATCGCCTCGCTGCCGAAGGTCTTCGACCTCAAGGTGAACGGTGTCGGCTACTCCACGTCGGGTGGCAAGATCGACGCGAAGCTGCAGGGAATCCTCGAGGGCTACAAGGCCCAGATCATCGAGGGCAAGATCAAGGTCGCGGACAAGCCGTAGTCCGTCTGCCGTTCAGTCGTTTGCACGTTGCCGGGCCCTGTGAGGATTTCGCACTCACAGGGCCTGGTGCGTGGTAGGAGGAGCACTCGACGATGAGCAGTTCCACGTCCGTTGGGACGGACGAACACCCCGCGGTGGTGCTCACAGGCATCACCAAGCGATTCCCAGGTGTGGTCGCCAACAGCGACGTCCACCTGACCGTCCGCCGTGGCGAGGTCCACGCCCTGTGCGGTGAGAACGGCGCGGGCAAGTCCACCCTGATGAAGATCCTCTACGGCATGCAGCCGCCGGACGAGGGCACCATCGAGGTGAACGGCGAGCAGGTGCGGTTCCGCACCCCGTCCGACGCCATCAAGGCCGGCATCGGCATGGTGCACCAGCACTTCATGCTGGCCGACAACCTCACCGTCCAGGAGAACGTCGTCCTGGGTGCCGAGGCTCTGCACGGCATCGGTCAGAAGGCCCGCAGGCGCATCATCGAGCTCTCCGGCAAGACCGGGCTCAACGTCGACCCCGGCGTCCTGGTCGAGCAGCTCGGCGTCGCGGACCGCCAGCGCGTCGAGATCCTCAAGGTGCTCTACCGCGGTGCCAAGGTGATCATCCTGGACGAGCCGACCGCCGTGCTCGTGCCGCAGGAGGTCAACGAGCTCTTCGACACCGTCCGCGGCATGCAGGAGCAGGGCTACACGTTCCTGTTCATCTCGCACAAGCTCGACGAGGTCCGCGCGATCGCGGACTCCGTCACGGTGATCCGCCGCGGCACGACAGTGGGCAGCGCGGACCCGAAGACCGTCAGCTCCCGGCAGCTCGCCGAGATGATGGTCGGCAGCGAGCTCCCCAGCCCGGAGACCCGCGAGTCCACCGTCACCGACACGGTCGTGCTGGACGTCAAGGGCCTCAGGCTGATGACGCCCGACGGCTCCCGGCCGATCCTCGACGACATCGACATGGTGGTCCGCTCCGGCGAGGTCGTCGGCATCGCCGGCGTCGAGGGCAACGGCCAGACCGAGCTCGTCGAGACGATCATGGGCATGCGCAAGGCCGGCAGCGGCACGATCACGTTGCAGGACAAGGACCTCACCAAGCTCGGGACGCTGGCCCGGCGCGAGGCGGGCATCGGCTACGTGCCGGAGGACCGCCACCGCCACGGTCTGCTGCTCACGCAACCCCTCTGGTACAACCGGATCCTCGGCTACCAGACCCGCAGGCCGACCGCCAAGGGCATCTGGCTCGACACCGACGGCGCGAAGAAGGACACCGAGCGGATCGTCGCGGACTTCGACGTCCGCACGCCCGGCATCGACGTCCCCGCGGCCGCGCTGTCCGGTGGCAACCAGCAGAAGCTCGTCGTCGGCCGGGAACTGTCCGGCGACCCGGTGCTGCTGATCGCGTCGCACCCGACCCGCGGTGTGGACGTCGGCGCGCAGGCGTTGATCTGGGACGAGATCAAGCGCGCCCGTGCCGCCGGTCTCGCCGTGCTGCTGATCTCCGCCGACCTGGACGAGCTCATCGGCCTGTCCGACACGATCAAGGTCATGCTGCGCGGACGCCTGGTGGCCGACGCCGACCCGAGCACCGTCACGCCCGAGGACCTCGGCAGTGCGATGACCGGTGCCGGCAGCACGAGCGCAGCGGTCCAGGAGACCGCTGTCGTCGAGGAAGGCGAGAACTGATGGGACACCTGCGCGGCAAACTCCTGCCGCCCGCGTTGGCGATCGTCTTCTCACTGCTGTTGTGCGGAGTCGCGCTCATCATCTCCGGCGCGAACCCGCTCAGCGCGTTCGGTGCGATGGTGTCGCAGGTCGGCAAGGGCACGACGCTCGTCGACATCCTCAACTCGACGGGCATCTACTACATCGCGGCGCTCGCGGTGGCGATCGGGTTCCAGATGAACCTGTTCAACATCGGTGTCGAGGGCCAGTACCGCGTTGCAGCCGTCGTGGCGGCCGTGGTCGGCGGCTCGATCGCGCTGCCCACCGGCATCCACACGATGGTGATCATCATCGCGGCCGCGGTCGCCGGTGCCGCCTGGGCCTCGATCCCCGCGATCCTCAAGGTGACGCGCGGCGTCAACGAGGTCATCTCGACGATCATGATGAACGGCCTGGCGATCGGCCTGTCCGCCTACCTGATCCGCCGCGACGTCTTCGGTGAGCTGCGGGGCAACAACATCCGCACCCCGGAGATCCCGGAGAGCGGCTGGATGCCCGGCATCTCGTTCGGCGGCTCCGGCACGATGTTCGGCTTCATCTTCGTGGCCGTCGCCCTCGGCATCGGCTACTGGATCATGATGAACAAGACGCGCTTCGGCTTCGAGCTGCGCGCGTCCGGCGAGTCGTCCACGGCCGCGTCGGCCGGTGGCGTCAACGCCAAGAAGATGATCCTGGTCTCGATGCTGCTCTCGGGCGCCATCGCGGGCCTGATCTCGCTGCCGGAACTGCTCGGCCGCGACCACACGTTCAGCCTGAACTTCACCGCCGGCATCGGCTTCTCGGGCATCGCGATCGCGCTGCTCGGCCGCAACCACCCCGGTGGCATCGCGTTCGGCGCTCTGCTCTGGGCGTTCCTCGACAAGTCGGGTCTCGCGCTCGACAACGTCGGTGTGCCCAGGGAGATCGTCACCATCATGCAGGGCTCGATCGTCCTGTCGGTCGTCGTCGCCTACGAGGTGGTGCGCCGCTTCGAGCTCGCCTCGGAGCAGCGTCGCGTCGGCCGTGAGCTCGGAACTGTCGGAGGTGCGGCGTGATCTCGACGTTGGAGGAGAAGCCGCACATCCCGGCGGCGCCTCGCAAGCGCAAGGTGCCCGGCTGGGCCGTGGCCATGCTCGGTGTGGCGGGTGCGATCGCGTTGCTCTCGATCACCTCGTACCAGACGAACTTCCCGCAGCTGACGTCGTCGGGCACGACCCAGACGGCGGTCCGGCTCGCGCTGCCGATCCTGCTCGCCGGTCTCGGCGGCCTGTGGGCGGAACGCGCCGGCGTGGTCAACATCGGCCTCGAAGGCATGATGATCATGGGCACCTGGGGCGCGGCGTGGGCCGGCTACCAGTGGGGCCCGTGGGCCGCTCTCGTCGCGGCCGTCGTGTTCGGCTCGCTCGGTGGCCTGCTGCACGCGATCGCCACGGTCACGTTCGGCGTCAACCACATCGTCTCCGGTGTGGCGATCAACCTGCTCGGGGCCGGTCTGACGAAGTACCTGTCGACGCTGATCTTCCTGCCGCTGTCGAACAACCCGCGGCAGTCGCCGCCGGTCCAGTCGTTCGACACGTTCTCGGCGGCGGGCCTCGGTGACTGGCTCGGCGAGCTCGAAGCCGACCAGCGCCTGTTCATCTCGGACGTCGCGGGCATCCTGCGCGGCCTCGTCACCGGCGTCTCGCCGCTGACGATGATCGCGATCCTGCTGCTGCCGCTGTCGTACTGGCTGCTCTGGCGCACCCGCTTCGGCCTGCGCCTGCGCTCGGTCGGCGAGAACCCGCACGCGGCGGACTCGCTGGGCGTGAAGGTGTACTTCCACAAGTACGTCGCCGTGATCGTCTCCGGTGGTCTGGCCGGTCTGGGCGGCGCCGCGCTGGTGCTCAACCCCGGCCAGCTGTCCTACCTGGAGGGGCAGACCGGCGGCCGCGGTTACATCGGCCTCGCGGCGATGATCTTCGGCAACTGGCGGCCCGGCGGCCTGCTGGGTGGTGCGGCGCTGTTCGGCTACGCCGACGGCCTGCAGCTGCGCTCGGGTGGCGAGACGGTCCTGGCGCTGGTCTACGGCGTGGTGCTGCTGCTCGGCGTGATCGTGGTGTGGCAGCTCATCCGCCGCAAGTGGTTCTCCGCGGCCGCGGCCATCGCGGTGGCCGTGCTGATGTACCTGCTGTACATCAGCCTCGACGAGATCCCCAGCGAGTTCGTGTCCTACGCGCCGCACATGGTGACCCTGGCCGTGCTGGCCGTGGCGTCGCAACGGTTGCGAATGCCGGCCGCCGACGGTCTGGTGTACCGCCGTGGCTGAGGTCGACTGGGACCTGCTGCGGGCACGGGCGGTGGAGGCGGCGTCGTTCGCCCACTGCCCGTACTCGGGGCTGCAGGTCGGTTCCGCGGCGTTGTGCGACGACGGCCGCATCGTGACGGGGTGCAACGTCGAGAACGCCTCGTACGGCGTGGGTCTCTGCGCCGAGTGCGCGATGGCCGGTCAGCTGCAGCTCACGGGCGGCGGCCGGTTCGTCGCGGTGGCCTGCCGTTCCGGTGCCGGCGAGCTGCTGATGCCGTGCGGCCGGTGCCGCCAGGTGCTCTACGAGCTGGGCGGCCGCGACTGCCTGGTGGACACGCCGTCCGGGATCCTGCCGATGTCGTCGGTGCTGCCGGACGCGTTCGGACCGGAGGACCTGCCATGAGCTTCTCGGCGGTGGACGTCATCCGCGCCAAGCGCGACGGCGCGGTGCTGTCGGACGCGCAGATCGACTGGGTCATCGACGCGTACACGCGCGGTGCCGTCGCGGACGAGCAGATGTCCGCGCTGGCCATGGCGATCTTCTTCAACGGCATGACGGCGGCGGAGACCGCGCGCTGGACGCAGGCGATGATCTCGTCCGGCGAGCGGCTGGCGTTGCACGTCGACCGGCCGACCGTGGACAAGCACTCGACGGGCGGTGTCGGCGACAAGATCACGCTGCCGCTGGCACCTCTCGTCGCGGCCTGCGGCGCCGCCGTGCCACAGCTGTCGGGCCGCGGTCTCGGCCACACCGGCGGCACCCTGGACAAGCTGGAGTCGATCCCGGGGTGGCGCGCAGCGCTGTCCACTTCGGAGATCCTTTCGCAGCTGTCCTCGGTCGGAGCCGTGGTGTGCGCTGCCACCGAAGGACTTGCTCCGGCCGACCGCAAGCTCTACGCGTTGCGGGACGTCACCGGGACCGTCGAGGCGATTCCGCTGATCGCGTCCTCGATCATGTCGAAGAAGATCGCCGAGGGCGCCGAGTCACTGGTGCTCGACGTGAAGGTCGGCTCCGGCGCGTTCATGAAGGACCTGGCCAACGCGCGTGCTCTGGCCGAGGCCCTGGTGGCCATCGGTGTCGAGCACGGCGTGCGGATCTCGGCCCTGCTGACCGACATGTCCGTGCCCTTGGGACGCGCTGTCGGCAACGCGGTCGAGGTGGCGGAGTCCGTCGACGTGCTGCGTGGCGGCGGACCTGCCGACGTGGTCGAACTGACGGTGGCGCTGGCTTCCGAGATGCTGTCGCTGGCCGGGATCTCCGCTGATCCGGCCAAGGTGCTGGCATCCGGTGAGGCGTACGAGGTGTGGGCGCGGATGATCCGGGCCCAGGGCGGCGATCCCGATGCCGCCCTGCCCGTCGCCTCGCACAAGCACGTCGTCGAAGCGCCCGCCTCCGGCGTTCTGTCCACTCTGGACGCTTATGGCGTCGGGGTGGCGGCGTGGCGGCTCGGTGCCGGCCGTGCCCGCAAGGAGGACCCGGTGCAGTTCGGTGCCGGCGTGCTCTGCCTGGCCAAGCCGGGGGACCCCGTCGAGGCCGGGCAGCCGTTGCTGGAGCTGTACACCGACACCCCGGACGCGGTCGAAGGAGCCTTGCAGGCGCTGGAAGGCGCCTACGAGGTTCGCGACTCCGCGCCGGAGCGTTCGCCGCTGGTGATCGACACCATCCGCGGGTAGGGCCTGTATCGAAGTCTGATCCGCGATAGCCGGGCCCGAGGCGGCCCCTGGCGGCACGGGCGAACCGCCCACATACAACACCGGTATGCGGGCGGTTCGCCCGCACCACCAGGAACCACCTCGAGCGCGACTCACATCGAACCAGACTTCGATACAGGCCCTAGCCGACGAGCGAGCCCGCCAGGGGCGACCTGTCCTGCTTCCACAGCACGCACAGGACCTCCTGGCGGCCCGGCGCGGCGGCGTCGTTGTAGGCCTCCCACTCCTTCTGGGTCGGGACGAGCCCGGTGAAGCCGATGGGCTCCTTGACGTTCGGCTCGATGACCTTGAACTGCTCGGTGCAGTAGTTCTTGGTGAAGTCGGCGAGCCACTGCGTGCCGGGGTAGGCGATGTCCTTCGGCTTGTCCCACAACGGGGTCGCGGCCGAGAAGAGCTGGATGCCGTGCGGCCCGTCGCACGGCACGTCCGTCCGCACCGGCGACCCCTGTGTCAGGAAGTCCTTGGCGCACTGCGTGCCGGAGAGGTTCCACTCGGGCACGTCACCGCCGCGCCCGAAGGTGGCGATGCGCCGTGACGGCAGCGGCGCGCCCACCGGCAACGACGCTGCCTCGGTCCACTCGGTGGAACTCTCCGAGGGCTGGTTGGTGCCGGTGTTCTGGCCCGCGCTGGACTGCTCGGACTTGAAGGCCTGGTAGCCGGCGAACGCGGCACCCGCGAGCACCGCGACACCCACGGCCACGGCGGCGACCTTGACAGCCGTGCTCTTGCCCTTCTTGTTCTGCGGCAACGGAACCGGCGGGCCACCCTGCACGATCGCCGTCAGCATGTGACGCGCCTGGGGCGCCGTCAGCCGGCGGGCCAGGTCCACCGTGAGGAAACCGCGGATCACGTCGGCCAGCGCGGGCGAGGCCCGCCGCAGCACCGGCGGCTCGTTCATGACCGCGTGCAACGTAGACGCGGTGGACGTGCGTTCGAACGGGCTGACACCTTCGACCGCGTGCGCCATCGTGACGCCGAGTGCCCACAGGTCCGACGCCGGTGAGGCCTCCCAGCCGCTGAGCCGGTCCGGCGACATGTACGCGGGCGAGCCGACGATGCCGCCGTTGTGCGTGAGCCGCGGGTCGTCCATCGCCTGCGCGATGCCGAAGTCCGTGAGCTTCACGCCCCCGTCCGGACGCACCATGATGTTGCTGGGCTTCACGTCCCGGTGCACGATGCCGGCCTGGTGCGCGGCCTCCAGCGCACCGAGCACCTGCAACGCGACGCCCGCCATCCAGGTCGAGTCCCGCGGCCCGTGCTTCTGCACGATGCTGGCGAGGTCGAGCGCGTCGACCAGCTCCATCGCGAGGTAGGTGCGGTCGTGCTCGTGGACGATGTCGTAGACCGTGACCACGGCCGGATGGTTCAGCCGGCCGGCGGTCCGCGCCTCGCGGAGCATGCGCTCCTCCAGCACGGTGCGCTCCGCGGCTGCCATGCCCTGCGGCGGGTGCAGCTCCTTGAGCGCGACCGCGCGGCCGAGCACCTGGTCCTGGGCGCGCCACACGACACCCATCGCACCTCGGCCGAGCTCGACGAGCAGTGCGTAGCGGTTGGCGACGAGTCGCTGTTGCACGGACTTCCCTTCCGGACGCCCCTGGCAGCCCTTTGGTCACCCCCAGATGGCGGCGAGCATAACCACGGCCTGTGTGAGCGCTCTCGTCATGGTCACGTGTGTCGCCTCGCGCGGGTTCACCTCAACACGCGGAACGGCCCCGGAGCAGCAGCTCCGGGGCCGTTCGTCAGGACAGGTGGTTCGGGGCGGTCAGGCGCCTTCGGCGGCCAGGTCGTCGTCGTCCATGTCCTTGCCGCCGTTCGCCGGCTTGGGGCCGCCGTTCTTGCGGGTGCGGCGCTGCGGGCGCGGCAGGGCGGTGGGCGGCGGGGGAGGCGTGGGCGAGCCGCCGCCGAGGATGAGCTCGGCGAAGGTGGCCATGGCCTCGTCCAGCTGGCCGCCGATGCGCAGTTCCGACTCCTGGTTCGACTTGCGGACCAGGGACTGCAGCGCGTCGGCGTCCGGGCGGGCGCCGACGGTCTCGGCGACCTTGGACAGGCCCGCGTCGACGGAGCCGCCGAGCTCGGAGATGCGGGTGGCGAAGCCGTCCTCGACCTTGTCGAGGCGGTCCGTCATGGTGTCGAGCTTCGAGGTGACCTGCTCCAGGCGGCCGGCGAGGGCCTCCAGGCGGTCCGCCGAGTCGACCTGGTCGCGGGACTGCTCGATCGCCGCGTACAGGGCGGTGCGGGCCTCGTCGAGCTTGCCGTTGACGACCTCGCGGGTGTCGGCGACGGCCGTCGCGAGCTCGGTGCGGGTCTCGGCCAGCGAGCCGGCGAGCGAGTCGCGCGTCTCGGCCAGGGAACCGACGAGGGAGTCGCGGGTCTCCGCCACGACGCCGGCCAGTTCGCCGCGGGTCTCCGCCACGGCGCCGGACAGCTCGGTGCGGGTCTCGGTGAGCGACGCGGCCAGCTGGTTGTGGCGGTCGGTGACCGTGGACACCAGCTTCTCGCGGCTGTCGTTGATCGCTCCGGCCAGCTCCCCGCGGCTCTCGGCGATGGCGGTGGCCAGCTCGGTGCGGGCAGCGGCGAGGGCGTCACGCTGCTCGTCGGCGCGGCCGTGCACGCTCGAGAACGACTCGGCGAGGATCTTCTGCAGGGCCTCGCGGGTGCCGTCGAGGTGCTCGTGCACGCCCTCGTCCACCTCGTCGAGACGGCCGCGCAGCGCGGCCTCCAGCGCTTCGACGCGCTCGCGCAGCGGGTTGGTGACGGCGGCCGGGATCGCGTCGACCTTGCCGTCCTGCTTGTCCATGTGGCCGTCGAGGTCGTCGATGCGCTTGTGGATGCTGGAGAGCTTGTCCTCCAGGCCGTCCATGCGGCCAGCGACACCTTCGAAGCGGCCGGCGACGCCGTCGAGGCGGCCGTCCAGCTGGGCGAAGGGCTTGGCGAGCTTGTCCACCAGGGCGTCGACCGCGCGACCGATGTCGGCGACGGCGGTGTCCTGGGCCTCCAGCTTGGCGAGGGCCTCGTCCAGGCGCTCAGCGAGAACGCTGACCTCGGTGCGGTCCGGCAGCTCCGACAGGCGCTTGCGAACCGAACCCAGCGACTCCAGAGGCGACATCCGGGCGTGGATCTCGTCCAGCGCGTCGAAGATCTGCTGCTGCTCGCTCTCACGGATCTCCGCGGCGCGCGTGAGCATGTTGCGCATCCGATCGAAGGACATCGTGGAGTTGTTGTTCTCTGTCACGGCTGAGTGCCTTCGTCCAGGGGAGGGGGAGACCACGGGAGCCTATCCGCGTCACGGGACGTCGCTGTACCACCCCCGCCAGAAAAAGGCCGGGTACGGACGGGCAACTAACCCGATCAGGTTACCTGACTACTCTGAACGCCAAGTGATCGGCTGAAAGCGGGCAGTAGCCACCGATGATGTTCCTACCTTGGGGTGACTCAAGCCTCGCGTTGGTTGCAGAAAGTTGCTGATCACGGATCTGCAACGACGTTGACCCAGCAAATGATCATATCGAGCGCAAGATCATTTCGGCGATGTGTAAGCGGCGTGTCGTCATGTTGTACCCGGTGGTGAGGGCCGGTGGTGGGGCTCGGGCCGGATTCGCGGGCGGGCTGTCGCAGGTTCCCGTCCACTCGGGGTGAAGCCCCGATCGTCATGAGCGGGGTGCGCGAGCGAGCACCGGTTCGTGCTGCGGCGCCTGGAGTAACGTGTAGCAATGAGTACGCCGCTTACCTTGGAGACCATCCGCAGTGCGCCGAAGGTGCTGCTGCACGACCACCTCGACGGTGGCCTCCGCCCGCAGACGGTGATCGAACTCGCCGATGCCTCCGGCTACCAGGGCCTGCCCACCACAGACGCGGGCGTCCTCGGCAGCTGGTTCCGCGACAACGCCAACTCCGGCTCGCTCGTGCGCTACCTCGAAGGTTTCGCCCACACGTGCGGTGTCATGCAGGACGAGGCCTCTCTCGTCCGCGTCGCCGCCGAGGCCGTGGAGGACCTGGCCGCGGACGGCGTCGTGTACGCCGAGATCCGCTACGCCCCGGAGCTGAACACCGACAAGGGCCTCTCGCTGGAGCAGGTCGTCGAGGCCGTCCAGGAGGGCTTCCGCGTCGGCGAGCAGCGCGTCGCCGCGACCGGCCGCAAGATCCGCGTCGGCACCCTGCTGTGCGCCATGCGCCAGAACGAGGGCTGGCTGCGCATCGCCGAGCTCGCCGTCCGCTACCGCGACCTGGGCGTCGTCGGCTTCGACATCGCGGGCCCCGAGGCCGGGTTCCCTCCCACCAGGGGCCTCGACACGTTCGAGTACCTGCGCCAGCAGAACGCGCACTTCACGATCCACGCCGGTGAGGCGTTCGGCCTGCCGTCGATCTGGGAGGCGCTGCAGCACTGCGGCGCCGAACGGCTCGGCCACGGCGTGCGGATCGTGGACGACATCAAGGTCTCCGACAACGACGCTGCCGGCGCCGAGTTGGGACGGCTGGCCGCCTACGTCCGCGACCGCCGCATCCCGCTCGAGATGTGCCCGACCTCGAACCTGCAGACCGGTGCCGCGCCGACGCTCGCCGAGCACCCGATCGGCCTGCTCGCGAAGCTGCGGTTCCGCGTCACCGTCAACACCGACAACCGCCTGATGAGCGACTGCTCGCTCTCCAGCGAGTTCGCCGCGCTGGCCGAGACGTTCGGCTACGGCTGGGCGGACCTGCAGTGGTTCACGATCAACGCCATGAAGTCGGCGTTCATCGGGTTCGACGAGCGGCTGTCGATCATCAACGAGCTGGTCAAGCCGGGGTACGCCTCGCTCACCGGGTGAGCTGTCGCGGGGCCCAGGCGTTCTCGTCGATCGTGCTGAGCCCCAGCAGCGGCTCCCACCAGGCGCGGTTGGCCGCGTACCAGCGGATGGTGTCCCGGACGCCGGCCTCGAAGCCGATCTCCGGGCGCCATCCGAGCTCGCGGCCGATCCGCGAGGAGTCCAGCAGGTAGCGGCGGTCGTGGCCGGGCCGGTCGGCGACGACCGACTTCCGCGACGCCGGCAGCCCGAGCTCGTCCAGCACGAGATCGGCGATCTGGTCGACGCTCGCCTCGACGCCGGTGCCCACGTGGTAGGTCCGGCCGACGACGCCGTCCCGCAGCACGGCGTCGATCGCGCGGCAGTGGTCCAGCACGTGGATCCACTCGCGGCGGTTGTCGCTCGACGCGTAGACGGGCAGCTGCTCGCCGTTCAACGCGCGGGTCGTGAACAGCGGCAGGACGTTCTCGGGGAACTGGTTCGGGCCGTAGTTGTTGGCGCAGTTGGTGATCGTCACCGGCAGGTCGAACGTCTCGAAGTACGAGCGCACGGCGTGGTCAGCGCCGGCCTTCGACGCGTTGTAGGGCGTGCGCGGCCGGTACGGCGACTCCTCGTGGAACGCCTCGGTGGCGTCCAGCGCGAGATCCCCGTACACCTCGCACGTCGACACGTGGTGGAACCGCTGAACGCCCGCGCGACGGCACGACTCCAGCAACGCCTGCGTGCTCAGGACGTTCGTGCGGAAGAACCGGCCGGGGTCCAGCACCGCCAGGCTGTTGTGCGACTCGGCCGCGAAGTTCACCACGACGTCGACGCCCTCGACCTCGGCGGACGCGATGTCCGCGTGCACGAACGGCACGTCGGCGGGCAGGTTCGTGCGGGTGCCGCGGTAGGTCAGCGCGTCGAGCGCGACGACCTCGTCCGCGGGGTGTTCGCGCAGCCAGTAGCGGGTGAAGTGCGAGCCGATGAACCCGGCCGCACCGGTGACGAGCACGCGCATGGTCAGTCCTCCGAGGGAATCGCGGCGACGCCGGGAGGTTCCGCGCCGGGCCAGCCGCGGAACTCGACCTCCAGCTGGAACCGGTGGCCCAGGTAGTGGTGTTCGGACAGGGCGATCGGGTGCTCCGCGGTGTCCAGGGCGATGCGGCGCACGAGCAACACCGGCGTGGCGGCCGTGACGCCGAGGAGGGTTCCGAGGTCGCCCGCGGCGACGGCGGCGATGCTCTGCCGGACGACGGCGATCTGGTTCCCGTTGCGGCGCAACGTCTCCCACGTTCCAGGCGACTCGGCGTCGGCACGGCTGACCGGTGCGGCCAGCGCCAGGGGCACCCACTCCGTCACGACGTCCAGCGGCGTGTCCCCGGTGCGGCGCAACGAACGCACGCGCAGCATCTCGCCGGCGCCCAGCGTCGACGCGACACCTGCGGAAGCCTCGCGGTAGCCGTACTCGAGAACGGTCCGCACCAGCGAGACACCGGCTTCGGCGACGGCCGACTGCGCGTGCTGGAACGTGCCGAGCGCCAGGGGCTGCGCGAACGACACCACGTACCAGCCGGCGCCTTTCCGCGACGCCAGCAGGCCTTCGTCGCGCAGTTGCTCCAAAGCGCGGCGCACGGTCACGCGGCTGACCTCGTAACGGCGGCCGAGTTCGGCCTCGCTCTCGATCGACCCCGCCGGGCCGTAGTCGCCGAGCGTGATGCGTTCCCGCAGCTCGGTGGCGAGGCGCTGCGACCGCGAACCTGTCATAAACCTGTATCATACAGGCAGCGCAACCGGATGTCGTTCCGGTCGTGGATGACAGCTGATCGACAGCTATCGCTGGGAAAGTGGAGACATGCGCCCTGCACTGATCTCCGGCGGACTCGCCGTCCTCGCCTCGATGGCCCTCGTCCTGCCCGCCAACGCCTCTGGCGAGCACGCCGCGTTCTACACCGGCACCAACCTGACCGGCACCAAGTCCGCGGTCGACCTCACGAACCGGGAGTGCGTGAACATCGCGCCCCAGAAGTCCGCGACCAACATCTCGAACTCCGAGATCGAGGTCTTCTTCAACGCGGACTGCCAGAAGGGCCGGCCCGGCGAGTCCAGCGACCTCTACTACGTCCTCGGCAGCCTGCACTGGGGCAACTACCCGTTCGACGCGGTGAGCTACCGGGTCCGTTAGGCAGCAACAAAAAGAGGGCCACCCGAGCGGGTGGCCCTCTTTCGCGTCAACGGACTCAGTTGGTGTTGAGCCGGTCCTCGAACGTGGCCTGCAGCGTGCGGAACGCGGCCACCTCGGCGTCGTACGGCGCCGACGGCGCGAGGCGCGTCGGGTCCGGCGACACGACGAACGACACGAGCCAGCCCAGCGACTCGGACGAGGCGAGCGCGTCCTTCACGGACTCGTCGTCGGCCCACTCGGCCGCGTCCTCGAACAGTTCGACGGCGAGGTCGAGCTGCTGCGGGTCGAGGGCGTCGGGGCCCTCCTCCATGTCCTCGGCGATGCCGGTCAGCACGTAGACGTTGTCGTCGTCGACCTCGACGTCGAGCTCGCCCGCGGTGGCCTTGACCTTGATGTCGTTCCAGGTCTCGACCTCGGCCAGGTCGTGCTCGTCGTTCTCGGCGACGAAGCGGCTCAGGGCGCGCTGCGAGGTGAAGACCTCGATCTTGCCGCGGCGGCCCAGGAACACCGGGTCGTCGCCGAGGTAGCAGCGCAGCGTGTAGAACTCGCCCGCCGACGTGATGATCTTGATCGGGTCGACGCCGACCTCGGCCCAGAAGCCGGTGGGCTCGGCCTTGTCCTCGTCCTCGGACTCACCGGGGGAGTCGACGGCGGCAGCGGCCGTCGCGGCCTCCAGCGCGGCGAGCTCCTCCTGGGCGACCGCGAGCTCCTTCTCGGGGACCTCCGGCGTGTTCACCACGCTGTCGATCGCGTCGAGGACCTCGTCCCACTTCTCGGAGACGACCTCGGACAGCTCGCCCCACAGCTTGCCGCCGTCGCGGCCGCTGAACGGCAGCGTGCCCTGCGGCAGCAGCGAGAAGCCCTCGGCGCTGTCGAGCACCTCGTGGACCTTCTCCAGGTCGCAGACCTCCGCGAGGGCGCGCACGATCGCGATGACGTCGGCGAGCTCACCGATTGTCCAGGTGTCCGGGTCCTCCGCGACGAGCTCGGGGACGCCGACGAGGTCGAACTGGTGGTTGTCGTCCGGCGAGAGGTCCGCGACGCCCAGCGACGGCACGACCGGCCACGCGGGGTGGTCGGTCAGGTCGTGCTCCTCGGCGGTGCGCACGAACGCGGCGAGGTGCGCGGCGTCGGGGAAGACGAACAGGTCCTCCTCGTCGCCGAGGAACGCCTCCCACTCCTCGCCCTTCTCGCGCCAGCGGGGTGCCCACAGGGTGACGACGTCACCCTGCGTCAGCCCCAGCTCGATGGGGACGATGTCCTGCGCCATCCTGACCTCCCGGTCACGCCTGCCTGATGCCGTCGACGAGCCTAACGGTGCTGATCACCGGAGCCACGAGGGGTTCTCGAAGAACGCGTCTTCGTCCGGGTCCTCGACGCGCGGTGCCCTCTGCCTGCGCTCCGGTGGTGCCTGCTCAGCAGGGGCTTCGGGCGGCACGACGGGGTTCCAGGTCGATCGGAAGGGTGAGTCGCCGGCGATGGACTCGACGTCGATCGCCATCCCGTCACCCAGTGCCAGCGCCATCTTGTTGAAGCTGGCCTGCACGGCCGCGTTCGTCGCGAGCTGGACGGTCTCGGTGACGACCTGGCCGACCGCCTGCGCGCCCTGGCCCAGCAGCGCCGGGTGCAGGTGCAGGGCCTTGATCTCGCCCTTGGGTGTCGCCGTGACCATGCACAGCCCGTTCGGGTGCTCGGTCGTGGCGGTGAGGACGCCGAGATCGCGCTGGAGCTGCTCGGTGGCCCGCATGCGGTCCTCGTTCACCGCTGCCACCCGAAGTCGTCCTCGTCCTGGCCGCGTTCGACACCCAGCGCGGTGAGTTCGCGCGGGTCGACCACTCGGTCCAGCGTCTGGTGCAGGCGGGTGTTCGCGTTGCGCTGGGCCTTGTCGGCGATGCGCATGATCTCGGCGGCGAGCCCCTGCGGGCCCATCCGCAACGCCGCCGGGCTCACCGTGACCTGCCGGGGCGGACCGCCGGGCGTGGCGACGACCGTCACCGCGCCGTCCGGGGAGGACGCCCGTCCTGTGATGGGACCACTGCGCGTGACGTGCTCCGACACGGCCTGCTCGACATCGCGCACCTTCCGCGCGGCGCGCTGGACGTCGTCGTCCACTCCGATCACCCCCTGTTGTGGACAGTGTGCCGCATCTCAGGATCTTCGGTGGCGGCTTGTAGCAAGGCCGTGAGTTCGGCGGCGACGTCGTCGAGGGGGTCGATGGAGCGCTGGGCGCGGCACAACGCGACGGCGCCCTCCGCCGCGGAAACGCAGAGGTGGGCGAGGCTGCGCGCACGGCCTGAAGCCACGCCGTGCTCTTCGAGCGAGGCAGCGAGCTGACCGGACCACGCCCTGAACGCGTCCGCCGCGGCCACGAGCGCCTGCGGGCTGGCGTTCTCCTCGATGGACACCGCGAGCACGGGACAACCCGCCTGGAAACCGGACTCGGTGACGATCTGCCGCCACAGCGCGAAGAACGCCCTCAGGCCGTCGACCGGTCCTTTGCGGAGCTTGGCCGTGAGCACCTTCGAGACGGTGCCGGCCGCCCACTCGACCGCCTCGGTCGCGAGCTGCGTCTTGCCGCCGGGGAAGTAGTGGTACGTCGAGCCGAGCGGCGTGCCCGCGTGCTTGGCCACCTCGCGGATGCTCGTCGCGTTGAGGCCGCGGCGCCGGATCATGTCGGCCGCGCCGGTGACGATCTGTTCTCGGGACATCTGTCGGGCCTCTCTGGCTATAACGCTCGTCATAGGTTAGCGTCCGCCCGGGTTTATAACAGTCGTCATAGATCGGGGAACGCCATGCCGATGATCGAACTGACCGCGCCGGCCGGAGCGCTGACCGAGGCCGGGCGTGCGTCCGTGCAGCGCGACCTGGCCGCGTTGCTGCTCAAGTGGGAGGGCGCGCCGGACAACGAGTTCTTCCGCTCGGTCGCCTGGACCTACCTGCACGAACTGCCCGCGGGCGCGCAGACGACGGCCGAGGACGACGCGCCGCGGTTCCGGGTGGACGTCCGGGTGCCGGTGGGCGCGCTGTCCGACCGGCGCAAGGCCGGCCTCGTCGGGGAGGCGACGACGCTGGTGCTCGCCGCCGCCGGACTGGGCGAGGCCGACGCCATGCGGGTGTGGGTGCTGATCCACGAGCAGCCCGAGGGCACCTGGGGCGCCGGCGGGCAGATCGTGAAGTTCGCCGAGCTCAAGGCCCTGGCTCAGGGCACGAAGTAGCCCGGCATCACCCGGTGGGGCGGTAGAAGCCGTAGAACGACATGCCGCTGTTCGTCGTGCGGATCGGCTGCACCTGCACCGGGTCACCGGCCTCGACCATCTGGCCGTTGCCGATCACCATCGCCACGTGCCCGTCCCACACCACGAGGTCGCCGGGCAGCAGCTGGTCCGCCGGCACCGAGGCACCCATCGCCTGGGACGAGGCCGGGCGCGGGATGTCGAACCCGGCGCCGCCGTACGCCCACTGCGTGAGGCCGGAGCAGTCGGTGCCCTGGGGCGGGTTCGCGCCGCCCCACACGTACGGGGTGCCCAGGGCGGACAACGCGTTGCGCACGGCCTTGGCCGCGGTCTCGTTCGGCGCCTCGGCGCTGCTGCCGTCCGGCAGGTTCACGCCGACGCCTTCACCGGGCTGCGGCGGGATCGCGACGGGCAGGCGCGGGCCGGAGCCGCCGCCACCTCCACCGCCGCCCGATCCTCCGCCGCCACCGCCGCCCGAACCGCCGCCACCGCCACCGCTGCCACCGCCGGAGCCGTTGCCGGAGTTCGAGCTGGGAGCGGACTCCTGCTTCTTGGTGTCGGAGGCTCCGGCCGTCGAGGTGGTGCCCTCGTCGCCGCCGAGCGGGTCGCCGAGCTTCGCCAGCGCGCCCGCGTCCGGCTTCTGCAGGGCGTTGAGCTGCCCGACGAGCTGTGTGAGCTGGTCGCGCACCTTCTGCAGTTCGGCGGCGGTCTTGCCCTGGTAACCGGAGGCCATCCCGGCGAGGTCGGCGACGGCCGCCAGCACGACGCCCGGCCCGGCCACGAGCGACAGGGCGAGCGCGGCGGCGAGCTTCGGGGTCGCCTTGGACGTGAACTCGTCGATGAGGCCCTGGATCGCGGTGCGCCCGCCGGTCACCGCGGTCACGCCGGTCGACGCCGCGGTCTTGAGCGCGGAAGCGTTGGAGGACAACAGGTTCGTGGCCGAGGCGAAGGTGGAGACGCGGGCGGTGAAGGCGTTCGCCCTGTCACCGGACCACGTGTTCAGCACCGCGGTCGAGGCCGAGGCGTGCCGCGTGCCGAGGTCGGCCATCGCGGTCTGGGCGCGACCGAAGGCGTCACCCGCACGAGTCGCGCCGCCGGTGTCACCGTCGAGCTTCGCGAGGTCTTCCTTCATGGGCGCGATGAACTGGCTCAGCAGCCCTTCGACGCTCATGCCCGCGCCGCCTTGGTGAGCGCCGCCTTGGTCGCGTCTTCCTGCGCGACGTAGGCGTCGCGTGCCTTCGAGACCGCCGTGCCGAGGCCCGCGAGGCCGGTCGACGCCGCCTTCAGCGCGTCGAGCTGTGCCTGCGCGGCCGCCTGGAACGCGGCGTTGAGGCCGACCTCGTTGCCCAGCTTGCCGAAGCAGTCGCCCGGCAGGCTGGTGGTGCCGTTCAACGTGCCCGTGCCGACCGTGCCGACCTCGCTCGCCAGACCGCTCACGGCCGACGCGTATCCGGTCAAGGCGTCGAAGTCGACCTTGAGGCCTTGTTCCGCCATCTGAAAGCTCTTCCCCCAGTAGTGAACCGTTCGCCTTGATCCTGCCCCGATGGGCGGTACCTCGCCCGTCGTTCCGCCAAGATCATGGAACGGTGGGTGTGATCGAGCACTGGAACCGGATCCTGGCATGGCTGGCGGAGCACGCTCCGGCCACCCGCGCCGTGTTGCGTCCGAGGTATGACGCGCTACCGGATCTTCGGGTTCCGATCGATCTGCAGCTGTGGTGGAGCGTCTACGGCGGCACCGAGGAAGGCCTCTTCGCCGAGATCCTGCCGCCCTTCTACACGCCGCTGGGCGCCGACCGCGCGTTCGTGCTCAGGGAGACCCACGTGAGCAAGCCCGTGGACGCCTCCGAGGCGGGCGCGCCGACCAGCGGGTTCCACCCCGAGTGGCTCCCCATCGCGTTCGACGGCACCGGCGACGTGCTCGCGGTGGACCTGCGCCCCGGCGTGCTGCGCGGCTGCGTGGTCGAGTGGGACCAGGAGCGCAACGAGATGGTCAAGCCGGAGTGGACGTCGATCCTCGAGATGTTCGACCAGGTCGCTACGGCCCTGGAGACGCGAGGCGCGGTCGGGCACTGCCTGCCGGAGGTCAACACGGCGGGCGAGCTGGGCTGGCGAACCACGTGAGGCCCTGTCCTGCAGGAGGCGGCTCCGCCTAGTCGAGGTGAGCGCCATCCGCCACCGCCCCGCGGTAAGGGCCCGGCGGCGCGCGTCACCTCACGCCGCCGGGTGAACGTGGGGTCAGACGAGACCTGTGACGCCGAGCAGAGCGGCCGTGACGGCGATCGTTCGCTTGGCTCTCATACTGCCCAGCATCCACACGGCCCTTGCAGGTTTTCTGGAATCCGCAGGTCAACGTGCGCTGACGAGCTCCCGCTGCGGCACCGCGGCCGTCTTCACGCGGGCATACACCTTCACTGCGGTCAGCGCGCCGAGCCAGCCGAGTGCGGTGCCGGTGGTGTTGGTGATCAGGTCGTCGACGTCGAAGATCCGGTTCGCCCACAGCAGCTGCGAGCCCTCGATCAGCAGCGACACGCCGTAGCCGATCAGCGCGGCTTGACCGATGGAGCGCTTGCCCCAGAACAGCAGCATCGCGCCGAGCGGCACGAACAGCAGCACGTTCAGCGTCATCTGGTCGAACGCGATCTGCCCGTCGCGGAACGTGTCGGCGATCCACTGGAACGGGACCAGCTGCACGGACTGGCGCGGTGCGACGGTCTGCATCGGCAGGAACGTCGCCGCGAACAGCATGCTCGCGTAGACGGTGATGGTGGCGCTGCGGAAGGTCAGCTGACGGAACAACAGCTGCGGGAGCAGGAAGACGACGGACAGGAAAACGCCCCATTGGATGCTCGCGAGCTGTGCATTCGTCATGAATCAAAGGTATGAAAAAGGCCCTCGGCGCACATCGCGCTGAGGGCCGGTTCCACTCTCGTACTTCCGGCCGAGTGCTACTCCGCCGCGTAATCCCTCGGGCTGATGCCTCGTAGTACCGGACCGCACGCCAGCGCCGCTACCAGCGCGACCGCGACGCCGACGCCCACCGGGGCGATGACCCACGGCGTGATCGGCATTTCTCCGTGCCCCACCAGTCCGCGTGCCAGGGTGAGCAATCCGAGGCCTACGACAATTCCCGCACCACACGCCGCGATCGTGACGGCGAACACCGGCAACATCACTTCTCGGCGCAATGCGTGAGCCAGGACACGAATTGGTGTGCCTGCCGCGATCAACGCACCGAAAGTGCGCCTGCGGTCGATCACCGACCCGGCCGCGGACACCGCCGCGCCGATGCCGCCGAGCACCGCCGCGATGGAGAGCCCGATGATCGTGGCCCGCTGCAGATCCGCCATCAGCGTGTCGCCGAAGAGACCCCGCTGCTCGCCGTCCACCAGCCGCACGCCCGGCAGCGTGCCGATCAGCGCGGTGTGCACGGCGTCGCGGTTCTCCGGCGTCGTCGGCACGCCGACCATCGACACCTCGCCCGTGAGCGACGGCAGCAGTCCGCGGTCGATGACCGCACTCACCCTGCCACTGCCCTCGAACGGCCGCGTCTCGTAGCTCGCCGGCAGCCGCGCGGTCACCGGGTCCTTGCTGCCGCTCGACTCGAACTCGTTGCCCTGCAACGGTCCTGGCGCGTAGACGGCGGGTCCTGGCCGGCACTGGAGACCGGTCAGCACCTTCGCGATGTCGGCGCACTCACCGACGACGACGTACGGGCCGCTGCCGCCACTGTTGATCGTGCCGTCGAGCATCGTGACGATCGGCCCTGAGAGCGCCAGGCGCAACGGCGTGACGTCGTGCGTCACCTGCTCCGCCACGATCGCGTTCTCCAGCCACGTCGAGTCGCGGTACGGGACCTGGCTCTCCAGCCCCGGCAGCATCGTGAGTGCCATCGAGCCGGTGAACACGGCGATCACCACGCCCGCCGAGCCGCGGAACGCCGCCACCGGGTCACCGGCGAGCCTGCGTCCGGCCAGCAACGTCGACGGCCTGCGCCACCGCCCGACGAAGAACCGGCCGACCCACGCGGTCAGCACGGGCCCCGCCAGCACGAGCGCGAGCGCCACCGCACCCAGACCGAGGAGCACGACGGTGAACTGGCCGTCGCCGCCGGCCTGCTGCGCGTACATGACGCCGAGGAAGAACACGCCCAGCGCGCCGGCGATCGTCAGCAGCCGCCACGACCTGACCCCGCGCTTCGCCTCCGCCGCGAGCGGCTGGTTCACCACGCGCCGCAGCCCCGTGATCGCGGCCCCGATGACGAGCAACGGCGCGAGCACGGCCACCGCCGCCACGACCGCGGGCTCCGGCACGAAGTCGCCGGGGTACCACGTGCCGCCTTCCCACGGGACCTTCGCGGTGAGGTGGCTGAACGGCCGTGCCAGCACCACGCCCAGCACGCTGCCGACGACCGCGCCGATCGCGGTCTCGACGGCGGTCATCACGACGACCTGCCGCGGACTGGCGCCGGCGAGCCTGAGCGCGGCGAGGCGCCGTTCCCGTTTCGCCGCGGTCAGCCTGGCGGCCGAGGCGACCAGCACCAGGCATGGCACGACCAGCACCACGAGCCCGACGCGCGTGAGCAGGTAGAGCATGCCGTGGTAGTCGTCGCGGTAGGAGCCGGCGCCACCGCGCAGGTCCGCTGCGGGCCAGCCGTTCTCGACCTTCTCGTGGCCGACGATCGCGACCAGTTCGCCGGGGAACTTGAGCGCTTCCGGCCCCAGTTCGGCGATCTGCCTGCCGGGGAAGCGGTTGCCCAGCTTCTCCGGCGGGGTGGTGCGCACGAGGTCGGCGAGGGCGGGCGACAGCAGCACCTCGCCCGCTTCCGGGAACCTGGCGATGCCCGCCGCGACCGGCACGGCGCCCTGTTCGGTGCGGGCGACGTCGAACCGTTCGATGAGCTTGCCGTCGTAGGAATCCTGGCTCGCGGCAACGGAAATGGTGCCCTTGTCACCCTGGCTGGCTCCGTCGCGCCACGCCGTGCGGTCGGCGCGCGCCTGCAGGCCGTTCGGTGCGGCGAGGAGCCACAGCACCAGCGACACCGCGATCATCACGCCGAGCGCGACCAGCACGGTCGCGACCTGGCTGCGGCGGTCCCTGCGCAGCACCGCGAGAGCGATCCTCACGCGGACACCCCCGTGTTGATCCTCTGGGCGATGCGCCCGTCCTGGATCTCGACGACGCGCAGCGCCCTGTCCGCGATCGCCTTGTCGTGCGTGACGATGACGACGGCCGCGCCGGTCTCCTCCGCGGCCTGCAGGAGCGCGGTCATCATCTCCTGGCCGGTGCGCGTGTCGAGGGCGCCGGTCGGCTCGTCCGCGAAGATCACCCGCGGCTTGTGGGCGAGGGCCCGTGCGATCGCGACGCGCTGCGCCTGCCCACCCGAGAGCTGGCTCGGCAGCCGCTTCTCCAAGCCCTGCAAGCCGAGCCGCGAGAGCCACAGCCTGGCCGCGCCGAGCGACTCCTCCCGCGACCCGCCGGCGAGCAGCATCGGCAGCGCCGCGTTCTCCTCGGCGGTCAGTTCGGCCACCAGCATCCCCGACTGGAAGACGAACCCGAACGCCGTGCGCCGCAACGCGCTGCGGCCCGTCTCGTTCAGTTCGCCGATCGCACGCCCGTCGAGGAACACGTCGCCGCCGTCGGCGCGCAGGATGCCGGACAGCACGTGCAGCAGCGTCGTCTTGCCGGACCCGGACGGACCGACGACCGCCAGCACGTCCCCGGCCTTGATGTCGATGTCCACCCCGGCGAGCGCGTGCACGTCGCCGTAGGTCTTGACCAGGCCCCGAGCGGCCAGAACCGAATTCATGTTCCTCAAGGTGCCGTGCGGCGAGCCGTAAAACCTCAGCCTTGACGACACACCGGATCAGCCGGATGACCGAGGCCGGAGAGGTCTGGTGGTCCTACCGTTGTCTCCCGTGGACAGTCACCGGGGCCAATGGCCGATCGCCGCCGTTCTCGCCTTGCTGATGGTGGGCGAGCTTCTGATCATGGGCGAGCCCGGCAGCGCCGGGGCGCTGGTGTGGCTGCTGACGGTGCCGGTGTGCATCGCGGCCGTGACGTCGTTCAAGTCGAGGGCCTTCACCATCCCGGTGGCGGTCCTGTCGATCTTCATCTCGTCGTTCGTCATCGCGTACTTCCACGTGAACGTGCCGACTATCCTCAGCCCCCTGACCATCGCCGAGACCGCCGCGTGCCTGGTCATCACGGCCGTCGTCGTGCGGGAGGAACCCCGCCGCGCCGCCACGTGGTCGGTCGGCTCGCTGGTCGCCGTGAGCTTCTTCGCCGCCATCGTCCGCGACAACTGGCTGTCGGGCAGCAACTACAACGAGATGCTCGGCTCGCTCGTCCTGGGCTTCACGGCCGTCGGCACCGGCCTGTACTTCCGCGCCCGCGACACGGAGAGCGGCCGCCTCATCGCCGCCGCCGTCACCGACGCGCAGAAGGAAGAACGCATCGCCCTGGCCCGCGAGCTCCACGACGTCGTCGCCCACCACGTGACGGGCATGCTCGTGCAGGCCCAGGCCGCGCTGGAGGTCTCCGACGACGACCCGCACGCCGCCCACCGGCTGCTGCCCGGCATCGTCCGTTCGGGCACCGAGGCACTGGGGGCGATGCGCCGCCTCGTCGGCACGCTGCGCCAGGGCGAGAACGAGGCGGCCACCACCGACCTCGCCGCCGACGTCATCGCGGCCGTCGAACGCACCCGCGAGCTCGGCTTCGAGACCCGCCTGCGCATCGACCTGCCCGACGTGGTGGCCCCCGAGCTCGGCCGCTCGGTGTTGCGCCTGGTCCAGGAGTCGCTCACCAACGTGCACAAACACGCCGTCTCGCCCACCATGATCGACGTGGAGATCTCGCGGACGTCCGCCGGGGCGTTGCGCGTGATCGTGGCCGACGACGGTCAGCTGCACGAGCTGAACCAGGGTGGCTACGGTCTCGTGGGCATGCGTGAGAGGGTCGACCTGCTCGGCGGCCTGTTCTCGGCGGGCCCGCGTGAGAACGGCTGGCAGGTGCTCGCCGAGCTACCCCTGGAAGGGAACAATTGACTTTCCCCGGCTTGAACGACGGGGCCCCATCCACCTTGTGGTGGATTGCGCTACGCGCTGTGCCTCGCGGCACGGGTTTCCTGTTTCACAGCCGACAGCGGAAGGGCAAGCCCTTGCCGTCTGACATCAGCTCCGCAGGCATCGCCCGAGACTTCCCGGGCTACGGCTCGACCAGCCGCAAGGATGTTCTTCGCCGCGTTGAGGTCCCGGTCGTGCCGGGTGCGGCAGTTCGGACACGTCCAGTGCCGGGTGGAAAGCGTGGGTTCGACGAGCACATGTCCACATGCAGAGCACTTCTTGCTGGATGGGAACCAACGGTCGATCACGATCAACGTGCGGCCCGCTCGCTCACACTTGTACTCCAGTTGTCGCCGGAGTTCGCCCCAGCCCGCGTTGGAGATGGCGCGGGCGAGGTTTCGGTTGCGGATCATGCCCGCAACGTGAAGATCTTCGATTGCGATCGTGTCAGCTGCGCGCACCAGTTGCGCAGTGGTGCGGTGCAGGAAGTCTCGCCGTGCGTTGCAGACTTTTCGATGGGCAGCGGCGACTTTGACCTTCGCTTTGAGGCGGTTGCGGCTACCGCGCAGGCAACGCGCCATTCGGCGTTGGTAGCGGGCGAGGTTCCTGGTTTTGATCTCGAGTTGTTGCGGGGTGGCCTTCCGCTCGCCGTCGCTGGTCACGAGCAGATTCGTCAAGCCGAGGTCGACCCCGATGACGTGACCTGTCGGTCCGGCGGGCGCGGGTGCGCCGATGTCCACGGCAAAGGTGACGTACCAGCGGCCGTCCTGTTCGCGAGAGACCACGACCATCGTCGGGGCCAGGACTGTCAAGTCCACGTGGTTGAACGACCAAGCGAACCGGAGTGGGAATCTGGTCTTGGCCAGGGTGAGCGCGCCATTGCGCATGCGGAACGCCGAACGGGTGTAGTGCGCGCTTTGACGGCCGTGGCGGGACTTGAACCTGGGGCGGCGCGCGCGTCCGGCGAAGAAATTCTGAAATGCGGTGTGCTGGTGGCGCAGCGTCTGCTGCAACGGCACACAGGACACCTCCGACAGGAAAGCAAGTTCCTCGGTTCGTTTCCACGAGGTCAGGGCAGCGTCGGTTTCCCTGTACGACGTGGGTACACCTTCAGCGCGGTAACGCGCGGTTCGCTCGTCCAGGGACTTGTTCCACACCAGGCGTGCGCATCCGAACATGCGATTGAACACCGCAGCCTGTTCCGGAGTCGGGTAAGCCCGACATTTGTACGCTGTCCGCACGAAACACAACGTACCGGAAACCACATGACCGTTACGAAGCCGGTCGAGTCGCCTGCGTGTGGGGGAATGCGGATTCCTCCCCTTTTGAAGGGAAAGAAGTGATCTCGGTTCTCATCGCCGACGACCAGGAGATGGTCCGCGTCGGGTTTCGGATGATCCTGGAGAAGCAGCCGGACATCACCGTCGTCGCGGACGTCCCCGACGGGATCGCGGCGGTCACCGCCGCCCGCGAGCACAACCCCGACGTGGCGTTGCTGGACATCCGCATGCCGGGGCTGGACGGGCTCGAGGTGACCAAGAAGCTGTCGCCGACCACGAAGGTCGTCGTGGTGACGACGTTCGACCTGGACGAGTACGTCCACACGGCGCTGGAGAACGGGGCGTCCGGGTTCCTGACCAAGGACGCCGGTCCGGCGCTGCTGGTGGAGGCCGTTCGCGCTGCCGCCGCCGGGAACGCGTTGATCTCGCCCCAGGTCACCGTGCGGATGCTGGAGCACTTCGCCCGGCCTGCCCAGCGGCCTGATCTGTCGTTGCTGACGGCTCGCGAGCAGGACGTGGTGCGGGAGGTGGCACGAGGGCTCAGCAACCAGGAGATCGCGTCCGCGCTGTTCCTGTCGTTGTCCACGGTGAAGACCCACCTGGCTTCCGTGCAGACCAAGCTGAACGTGCGCAACCGCGTCGGGATCGCCTCGTGGGCGTGGCGGGCGGGGCTGGTGAACTCGTGAGCGAGCAGCCGGGATCCGAGTTCCCGCGCGCCATCGGCAAGGTCGCCAACCGGGAACTGGTCGCGAACGGCTACACGACGTACGAGTCGCTGACGAAGGTGTCGGCGAAGACGCTGCTGCAGATCCACGGCGTCGGGCCGAAGGCCGTCAGGATCCTGGGGGAGGAGCTGGCGGCGCAGGACAAGGCCTACGCCGCCGAGTGAGGGTCTAGACGCCCATCGGGTGCCAGACCGTCTTCGTCTCCAGGAACGCGCGCAGGCGGGACATGTCCGGCGTGACCGCGAAGTCCTCGCTGGGCTTGTTGCGCAGCACGCGCTTCACGGTGCCCGCCGCCGCCCGCTCCAGGTCCGCGCGGATCGACTCCGGCGCACCGGTCAGGTCCAGCGCGTTCACGTCGCCGTGCGAGGCGAGCCACGGGGCGATCTCCGCCGTGCGGCCGGTGATGATGTTGACAACGCCACCGGGCACGTCACTCGTGGCCAGCACCTCGGACAGCGTGATGGCGGGGAGCGGGCGGTCCTGCGAGGTGATGACCACGCAGGTGTTGCCCGACGCGATCACCGGTGCGATCACCGAGATCAGGCCCAGCAACGACGACTGCTGCGGCGCCAGCACCGCGACCACGCCCGTCGGTTCCGGGGTGGAGAACGAGAAGTACGGGCCCGCCACCGGGTTCGAGGAACCCAGCACGGCCGCGATCTTGTCGGTCCAGCCCGCGTACCAGACCCAGCGGTCGATGGCGGTGTCCACGAGGGACTGCGCCTTCTTCGCCGCGACGCCCTCCGAGGTGGCGACCTCCGCGATGAACTGCTCGCGGCGGCCTTCGAGGACCTCGGCCACGCGGTACAGGACCTGGCCCCGGTTGTAGGCCGTGGTGCCGGACCAGCCCGCGAAGGCCTTGCGGGCGGCGGAGACCGCGTCGCGCGCGTCCTTGCGGGAGCCGTGGGCGGCGTTCGCGAGGAACGTGCCCTTCGCGTCCGTCACCGGGTAGCTGCGGCCCGACTCGGAGCGCGGGAACTTGCCGCCGATGTAGAGCTTGTAGGTCTTCGCGACCGTGATGCGATCAGACATCGAGGTAGGCCTCCAGACCGGTGCGGCCGCCCTCACGGCCGAAGCCCGACTCCTGGTAACCGCCGAACGGGGCGGTCGGGTCGAAGCGGTTGAACGTGTTGGACCAGACGACGCCGGCGCGCATGCGTTGTGCCATCCAGAGAATGCGCGAGCCCTTCTCGGTCCAGACACCGGCGGACAGGCCGTACGGCGTGTTGTTCGCCTTGGCCACGGCCTCTTCCGGCGTGCGGAAGGTCAGGACGGACAGGACCGGGCCGAAGATCTCCTCGCGGGCGATGCGCATCGCCTGCGACACCCCGGAGAAGACGGTCGGGGCGAAGAAGAAACCCTTGTCCGGCAACGGGCACTCCGACGTCCAGCGGGTCGCGCCCTCGGCCTCGCCCGACTCGGTCAGCTCCTTGATCTTGATGAGCTGCTCGCGGGAGTTGATCGCGCCGACGTCGGTGTTCTTGTCCAGCGGGTCGCCGACCCTGAGCGTGCTGACGCGCGCGTGCAGCTTCTCGACCAGCTCGTCGGCGATGGACTCCTGCACGAGGAGGCGGGACCCGGCGCAGCAGACGTGGCCCTGGTTGAAGAAGATGCCGTTGACGATGCCCTCGACGGCCTGGTCGAGCGGGGCGTCGTCGAACACGATGTTCGCGGCCTTGCCGCCCAGTTCCAGCGTGAGCTTCTTCGACGTGCCCGCGAGCTGCCCCTGGATGATCTTGCCGATGTCGGTCGAGCCGGTGAAGGCGACCTTGTCGACGTCTTCATGGCCCACGAGCGCGGCACCGACGTCACCGGCACCAGGGATGATGTTGACGACGCCCGGCGGCAGGTCGCACTGCTGGATGATGTCCGCGAGCACCAGCGCCGTGAGCGGGGTGGTCTCGGCGGGCTTGAGCACGACGGTGTTGCCGCACGCCAGCGCCGGCGCGATCTTCCACGCCGCCATCAGCAGCGGGAAGTTCCACGGGATCACCTGGCCCGCGACGCCCAGCGGCTTCGGGTCCGGCCCGTAGCCCGCGTAGCCGAGCTTGTCCGCCCAGCCCGCGTGGTAGAAGAAGTGCGAGGCCGCCGTCGGGACGTCGACGTCGCGCGACTCCTTGATCGGCTTGCCGTTGTCGAGCGACTCCAGCACCGCGAGCTCACGGCCGCGTTCCTGGATCTGCCGCGCGATCCGGTAGATGTACTTGGCCCGCTCGGATCCGGGCATCTTCGACCACACGCGGTCGTAGGCCCTGCGCGCGGCCTTGACCGCGGTGTCCACATCGGACTCGCTCGCCGTCGAGACCTCCGCGAGCACCTCCTCGGTGGCGGGGTTGATGGTCTTGAGCGGCTCGCCGGTGCCCTCGACGAACTTGCCGTCGACGAACATCTTGTAC
Organism: Lentzea flaviverrucosa; assembly: GCF_003350445.1. NCBI lineage: Bacteria > Bacillati > Actinomycetota > Actinomycetes > Pseudonocardiales > Pseudonocardiaceae > Lentzea > Lentzea flaviverrucosa. Next base: position 743,149 of record NZ_QQAU01000002.1, on the reverse strand, counting down.
GAGGGCTTGAGGTTCGCGATGTCCCGCGACTCGGGCGCGGGGGCGTATTCCCACATGTCTTCAGTCCACCGTCACGTAGTCCGGGCCGCTGTAGTGGCCGTCCAACTGGGTCCGACGCTGCATGAGCAGGTCGTTGAGCAACGTCGACGCGCCGAACCGGAACAGGTGCGGGTCGAGCCACTCCGGACCGGCCACCTCGTGCACGGCCACCAGGTACTTGATCGCGTCCTTGGTCGTCCGGATGCCACCGGCGGGCTTCACCCCGCGCAGCTCACCCGTCTGGTCCTTCCAGTCCCGCACGGCCTGCAGCATCACGTGCGTCACCGGCAGCGTCGCGGCGGGCTGCACCTTGCCGGTCGACGTCTTGATGAAGTCGCCACCGGCCAGCAGCGCGAGCCACGACGCGCGGCGCACGTTGTCGTACGTCACGAGCTCGCCGGTCTCGAGGATGACCTTGAGGTGCGCGTCGCCGCAGGCTTCCTTGATCTTGACGATCTCCTCGAACACCTGCCCGTACCGGCCGCTGAGGAAAGCGCCGCGGTCGATCACCATGTCGACCTCGGCCGCGCCCTGCTCGACGGCGAACCGGGTGTCGGCCAGCTTGATGTCCATCGTGCTGCGGCCACTGGGGAACGCGGTCGCGACACTGGCGACGTTGATGCCCGTGCCCACCAGGTCGTCGGCCGCCGTCTTCACCATGTCCGGGTACACGCAGACGGCCGCGACCTTCGGCACGTCGGGCCGGTCGGGGTCGGGCCTGCGGGCCTTCGCGGCGAGCGAGCGCACCTTGCCGTGCGTGTCCGCGCCTTCGAGCGTGGTGAGGTCGACCATGCTGATCGCCAGGTCGATGGCGTGCAGCTTGGAGGCCTTCTTGATGCTCCGCGTGCCGAGGCCCGCGGCTCGTTGCTCGACGCCGACCTGGTCGACGCCGGGGAGCCCGTGCAGGAAACGCCGCAGCGACGATTCGTCGCGCACGGCGTCAGCCAGGGCCGACGGCAGTGTCGTTGGAGCAGCCATGTCCTGGAGTCTAAGCGGAATGGGACGCCCGTCCTAAGTGACGAGGTTCGCCCAGGTCAGGCTGTGATGGAGGCCGCTCTGACGGTCTGTTCGCCACCCCGCCGACGAGGGCAATCACGCCCCCGGCGCCTCGCCGCCGACGAGAACGATCGCACTTCGGTGACCCAGTTCCTCGTAGCGCTCAGTGAACGAGTTGCGGGGGCGCCGTGAAGGCGCCCCGGCGCTCGCTTGGGCAACACCCTGCCTGTACTGCCTACTCGTTCAAAACACAGTGCGGTCGACGTCACGCCGATACCGGAAGTCCAGGTCCTCGTACGTGATCAGCACGGTCCACCGGTGGGTGGCGCGTTCCCCGTCGATCTTGAACGTGATCGAGGCGCCCGCGAACCCCGCGAGCTCGAGGAGGTCGGCGACCTTCATCACTCGAGCAGCTCGCGCAGGATGCCCTTCTTCTTTTTCTTGGGCCCCTTCACCTCGACGGCGCCCATGATCGCCAGTCCGGTGATCCGCACGGTCGGCGCGCCGGGGATGTGGCGGCGGCTCGGCAGCTGCTCCTCGAACGCGCCCATGAACCCGAACCCGTCGACCTTGACGTTGATGTCGTCGGGCACCCGGATCTCCACGCCGCCCCAGAACGCGAAGCAGCTGATCGTCACCTCGGCCTCGGCGAAGTTCGCGTGGGTCAGGTCGATCTCGATGCCGCCCATGATCGCGACGGCGTTGTGCATGCGCGGGACGACCCAGCCGCCCTTGCGGTTGACGCCCGACCAGAACGCCACCGACACCGCGCTGCCCGGCTCGCCGCCGATGCGGTTGCTCACGGGCTGGTACTGCGGCACGGCGGGGGTCTGCGGCAGGCCGCTCATCACCAGATCGGCGGTGATGGGGACGAGTTCGCCGTACGTCTTCGCGGCGTAGACGGCCACGAGCCGCTCGTCCAGCTCGTGGATGTCCAGGCGGCCCTCCGCGGTCGCCTGGTGCAGCACCTGCGCGATCCGTTCCCGGTCCGCGTCCGAGGCACGCATATGGCTCTGGTCAGCGGGTACCAGCTCGTCGCTCACCCGATCGAGTCTAAAGCTCTCACTTGCGGTTCGGTGCGAACTTCACAGTGATCGCGAACGCCACCACCAAGAGCGCGGCGAGCGCCGTCGCGATGGCCGGGTTGAAGCCCCACATCAGTGGCAGCACACCGATCAACACGGCGAGTGATCCCGAAACACCCAGGATGACCAGCGGGGATTCACACCACTGCTGGACGGGCCGCTGTTCGATCGTCACCGTTCGTACCTCCGCGTCTCAACTGGCTATAGAGACTTTTCGGAGTCACCCGGCTGGTTCTGTACTCCCGGATCGGGTTGTGCTGCCCCCTGATCAGGTGGTCATCGGAATCGGTTCGTGACCTCGTCAGGGAGTCGGCCGGCGCAGCGGCAGCCCGGCTGCCCGGTAGATCGAGTCGATCACCGTCATGTTCTTCACCGCGTCGTCCGCGGTCGTCGGGAACGGCTTGCCGTGCAGCACGGCGTCGGTGAACGCGTCGAGCTGGTACGCGTACGTCGTGCGCCTGCCGAACGTCTCCGTCGACTTCTTGTCCTTGAGCTTCAACGACAAGCGGTGTGCCAGGTGCGGGCCGAGCGGGTTGAAGACGCTCAACGTGCCGTTCTCGCCGATCGCCTTCATCGACAGCTTGAGCGCCGTCGACGACCACAGCGAGGCGTGCACGGAACCCGTGTGGCCGGAGGGGAAACGCAGCGAGGCGCGCATCGCGCGGTCGATGGAAGGCCCGCGCAGCAACGCTTTCGCCGACCGCACCTCGGGTTCTTCACCGCCCAGCAGCCGTGCCATGTGCACGGCGTAGCAGCCGGCGTCCATCATCGCGCCGCCCGCGAGCGAGTAGTCGTAACGGATGTCGGAGAACATCGGCAGCGGGAAGCAGACCGAGGCCTCGACGTGCCGCAACGGGCCGAGCACGCCGGAGCGCGCGATCTCGGCGACGCGGATCGCCAGCGGGTGGTAGCGGTAGTGGAACGCCTCCATCACCACCAGGCCGGACGCGTCGGCGGCCTCGGCGACGGTCGCGGCCTCGTCGGCGTTGGCGGTGAACGGCTTCTCGCACAGCACGTGCTTGCCCGCCTCCAGCGCTGCCAGCGTCCACTTGCCGTGCAGGCCGTTGGGCAGCGGGTTGTAGACGGCGTCGACCGCCGGGTCCGCCAGGAGGTCCTCGTACGAGTCGTGCACACGTGCGATGCCGTGCTTGTCGGCGAACGCCTTGGCCTTGGCGGCCGATCGCGCGGCGACCGCCACCACCTCCGCGACCGTCGAGGAGCGGGCCGGGCGGACGACGGCGGACGGCGCGATCCTGGCCGCGCCCAGCACTCCGATGCGCACGTGGTCTGTCACGCGGCCGACCCTACACCTCTTCAGTTAACGGCGTTTACTCCACAAGGTCGGTCTCTCGTGCCGGGAAGAACGGGATCTTCTCGATCGGCGACGGGTCCGACCAGTTCCACGACTCCATCTGGCGGCGCGAGCGGCGCCCGAAGAACGCGCGCCACAGCTCGTACCCGTCGACCTCCAGCGTGATCGGGCCGTTGCCGAGGTCGCCGAACCCGGTCTTCACGGTCACGCCGGTCAGCCTGCGCGGGGCCATCCACACCAGGGTCGGCTGCCACACGGCGTCCGGCAGGCGTTCGCGGCCGAGCGCCGCGCGCAGGTCGGCCTCGTGCGTGATGGCGTCCATCGCCAGCTGGAACGGGATGCGCGGCATCTCCCCGATCTTGTCGCCCAAGGCGTTCCACTGCTCCAGCAACTCCTCCACCGGGACGTTCTCGCGCTCGGCGACGTGCCGCGCCGTCCACTCATCCGACGGCGCGCCCTCCATGCGGCCGCTGACCAGATCCGACGCCTCGCCGGACAGGTGCGCGACCACCTGGTGCACGGTCCACTCAGGACAGGCGGGGACGGATCGTCCCAGCTCCTCTGCGCTCAGGCCCATCGTCAGGCCGACGACGCGCTGCCGTGCCTCGCGGTAGATCTCTTCGAACACCCCTAGCTCCTCCCAGCGGTTACGGTGTCGAGCATGGACGTCCTGGTCGTCGATCATCCACTCGCCAAGGCGAGACTCACAACGATGCGTGACGCGCGCACGGACAATGCCGCATTCCGTGCCGCGCTGCAGGAACTGACCGTGATGCTGGTCTACGAAGCGACGCGCGAGGCGCCGCTGAAGGAAGACCGCACGCACACCCCGGTAGCTCGTACCACCGGCTACAAGCTCGCAAACCCGCCGTTGCTCGTCCCCGTGCTGCGGGCGGGGCTGGGCATGGCGGACCAGGCGCACAAGCTGATCCCGGACGCCCAGATGGGGTTCGTCGGCCTGGCACGCGACGAGGAGACGTTGCAGCCGACGCCGTACATGGAGTCGTTGCCGGAGAACCTCGCCGGACGCCCGGTGTTCGTGCTCGACCCGATGCTCGCCACCGGCGGTTCGATGGAGTACACGATCCGCCTGCTGACCCAGCGCGGCGCGACCGACGTGACGGCGATCTGCGTGCTCGCGGCGCCCGAGGGGATCAACCACCTCGAGGACTCGAAGCTCCCGTGCCGTCTCGTCACGGCCTCGGTCGACGAGCGGTTGAACGACTCCGGCTTCATCGTGCCCGGGCTGGGCGATGCCGGTGACCGTCTGTACGGGGCGGTTTAGGACATACCTCCGATCGGACGTAGCAGTGGTCTAGACCTCAGGCCTATCGTGCTGTGGACCACATCGCCGCTGCCGCGAACGAACTAGGAGACTCATGTCCAGACGGAGATGGGGTGTCGCCGCTCTCGCGGTCGGCGCCCTGTCCGCGTCGCTGGCCGTTGCGCCCGCGAACGCCGACGTCGAGACCAATGGGCACCACGGTTACTCGAAGACCCGCACCGTCGGGTACTTCATCCAGTGGGGCGTGTACGACCGGAACTTCCGGGTCAAGAACCTCGTGGACAGCGGGGCCGCCGCGCGGCTCACGCACCTGAACTACGCCTTCGGTTTCCTCGACGAGGCGGGCAAGTGCGTCAGCGCCGACCCGTGGGCCGACTGGCAGATGCCGCACACCGCGGAGCAGTCCGTGAACGGCAAGGCGGACGAGGCCGGTCAGGTCCTGGCGGGCAACCTGAACCAGCTCAAGCAGCTCAAGGCCAAGTACCCCAAGCTGAGGATCAACATCTCGCTGGGCGGCTGGACGGGGTCGCGCTACTTCTCGAACGCCGCGCTGACGGCCGAGTCGCGTGCCGCGCACGTCAAGTCGTGCACCGACATGTGGATCAAGGGCAACCTGCCCGGTCTGCCGGAAGGTGCCGCGAAGGGCGTCTTCGACGGCATCGACCTCGACTGGGAGTGGCCCGGCAGCAACGGCAACATGGCTCCGCCCAACGTCGTGCGCCCCGAGGACAAGCAGAACTTCACCAAGCTGCTCGCCGAGTACCGCAGGCAGATGGGCTGGAACCGCGACCTGACCGCGTTCCTGCCGGCCGACCCCAAGCAGGTCGACGCGGGCTTCGAGGTCTCGAAGGTGTTCTGCTACCTCACTTTCGGCACCCTGCAGGGCTACGACTACCACGGTGCCTGGGACGCCCCGGCGAACCAGCAGTCCGCGCTGCGGGTGCCCAAGGGTGACCCGTCGGAGTTCGAGTTCAGCACCGAGGTGACGGTCAACGCGTGGCTTTCACGCGGTGCCCCGCGGTCGAAGGCCGTGCTCGGCGTGCCGTTCTACGGCCGCGGCTGGGACGGCGTCGCCCCCGGCACGCGCAACGGCCTGTTCGGCACCGGTGTGCCGGCGCCCGCCAAGTACGAGGCCGGCTACGAGGACTTCCACCGCATCAAGGCGAAGCTCTCCGAGCCCGGCAACGCGTACAAGGTCTACCGCGACGAGAAGGCCGGCTTCGCGTGGATCTACGACGGCAAGACCTGGTGGACCTACGACGACGCGACCGAGATGAAGCGGAAGGCCCGCTACATCAACGACCGCAGGCTCGGCGGCGCGATGATCTGGTCGCTCGACGGCGACACCGCCAACGGCGAACTGATCAAGGCGCTCGACGGAGCCCTCAAGTAAGGCCGCACCACCGAGACGGACTGTCCTAACCGGACAGTTCAGCGGGTCCGGGGAGGTTTCGCGGCGGCCGCCTCCCCGGATTCCGTGGTGTTCAAAGGGTTTTCCCGGTATCCGTGCGCCAGCCCCTGCCGTGTGCGCGCAACGCCAGTTCGTAGGTTGCGGCCGCGTCGACGCCGGGCGGCAGGTTCCCGTTGAGCTCCAGGCTCACCAGGCCGTGCGCGATGCCCCACATGGACATCGCGATCTGCTCGGGGTCCTCCGCGAGGTAGACCCCCTGCTCCACCGCGCGCCGCACCGCGTTGATCACCGGCGCGAACGTCCTGCCCGCCGCGCGGCTCATCTCCGACGTGTGCTCGACGACCTTCGAGTAGAGCACCGAGTAGAACTGCGGGTCCTGCAGCGCGCTGCGCCGGTACGCGAGCCCGATCTGCAGCAGGTCCTCCGCGGGGTCGTCCGTGACCGGGACCGCCGCGAGGCTCGTGCCGAACTGGGTGAACGCCTCCTCGTAGAGCGCCTCGAGCAGCGCTGGTTTTCCGCCGAAGAGGGAATAGACCGCCGTCGTCGAGGTGTTGACGTCGGTGGCGATCTTGCGCAGGCTCACCGCGGCGGGGCCCTCGGTGCTGAGCAACTCGCCCGCCCGTTCGAGCAGCCGCCGTCGCAGAGCGTCGTCGTGGGTCTTGGGCCTGGGCATCACGCAATCCTATCGGCCGCTGGCCTGAGTGGTATCAGGTTGATACCGTCCCTCCATGGCGATGACCTTGAGGTTGACCGAGGAGGAGAACCTGCGGCTCGCCGAGTTGGCGCAGTCCGAGGGGCGCTCGAAGCAGGAGGTCGTGCGGCTGGCGATCGCGGACCGTTACCAGCGCATGCAGCAGGAGGAGAAGCTCGGCGAGGTGCTCGGGCGAGTCCTGCCCAAGTACCGAGGTCTTTTGGATAGGCTCGGATCTTCCTGAAACTGTCAGACCTCTGTGATCAACTGGATGCCGTGATCTCCTACCTCGACGCCGGGGACCTCTTAGTGCTGGCCACGGCCGTGACCGGTGGCGATCTCCTCGTCAGGGACATCGGCCTGCTGGACACTGCGGCCTACCGTCCCCGCGCGACCGTGCTCGGCGTGGAGGCTTACGACACGCTGTGGCTGAAGTCCTCCGCCCTGCTCGACTCGATCGTCCGAACCCGCCCTCTCGTCGAGGGCAACTGGCGGCTCGCCTGGGTCGCCGCCGTCACGATGTGCGACATCAACGGCTACTGGATCGACGCCGACGAGGACGACGCGCTGGACCTCGTCCGCTCCCTCGGCCGCGACAAGATCGACCTGCCGGAGATGGCCGGCCACCTCGAAGCGTGGGGCATCTCGAAGGATTCCGCTTGACCTAGAGTGCACTCCAGGTCATAGCGTCGAGCCCGTGAGTTACTCGATAGCCCAAGCCGCGCAGCGCAGTGGGTTGTCCATCGACACCTTGCGCTACTACGAACGAATCGGGCTCGTCGACCCGCCCGCACGGGACTCGGGCGGGCGTCGCAGCTACTCGGAGGAAGACCTCGGCTGGCTGGCCTTCGTGACGCGCCTGCGCACGACCGGCATGCCGATCCGCATGATGCGCGAGTTCGCGCAGCTCAGGCACCACGGCGACCTGACCGCAGGCCGTCGCAAGCAGATCCTCGTCGAGCACCGCAGCGACGTCCGCGCCCGCATCGCGGAACTGCAGACGTGCCTCGAGGTGCTCGACTACAAGATCGACCACTACGCGGTGGTCGAGCGTGACTTGGAGGCGACGGCGTGAGCCGTTCATTGGGATCGTTGCAGGTCGGGCCGCAGGGCCTCGGCTGCATGGGAATGTCGGAGTTCTACGGCGCCGGTGACGAGGCGGAGTCCGTCGCGGTGATCCACCGGGCCCTGGAGCTCGGCGTCACGCTGCTCGACACGGCCGACATGTACGGGCCGCACCTGAACGAGGAACTGGTGGGCCGCGCGATCGCGGGCCGCCGTTCCGACGTCGTGCTGGCCACGAAGTTCGGCATCGTGCGTGAAGGCGAACGTCGCGGCGTTCGTGGCGACCGCGAGTACGTGCGGTCCTCGGTAGAGGGGTCTCTCAAGAGGCTCGGCACCGACGTGATCGACCTGTACTACCTGCACCGGGTGCCGGCGGACACGCCCATCGAGGAGACCGTCGGCGCGATGGCCGAGCTGGTCACCGAGGGCAAGGTGCGGTTCCTCGGCCTGTCCGAGGCGGGCGCCCAGACGCTGCGCCGCGCCCACGCCGTGCATCCGATCACCGCTCTGCAGAGCGAGTGGTCGCTGTGGTCGCGCGACATCGAGGCCGAGATCGTGCCCACCGCCCGTGAGCTGGGCATCGGCCTCGTGCCGTACTCGCCGCTGGGCCGTGGCGTGCTGACCGGCCGGTTCGCGTCGTCCGCCGACTTCGGCGAGGGCGACTTCCGGTCCGTGAACCCGCGCTTCTCCGGCGCGAACCTCGACGCGAACCTGAAGATGGTCGCCGAGCTCCGCGCCCTGGCCGAGGCACGCGGCGTGACCGCCGGTCAGCTCGCACTGGCCTGGGTCCAGCACCGCGGCGCGGACGTCGTGCCGATCCCGGGGACCAAGCGGATCAAGTACCTGGAGGAGAACGTCGCGGCGGCTGCCCTGGAGCTGTCGGAAGCCGACTTGGCCGCCATCGAGGCCGCTGTGCCAGCGTCCGCCGTGGCCGGGGACCGGTATCCCGACATGAGCTCGATCGGCCGCTAGAACATACGTTCGAACATATCCCCAGGGTTGTCCACAGGTTGGGGACAACAGGCTGTGGACAACCCCGGGTTCATGTGGACAACTGGGCCGCGACGGTGGCCCCGAGCTCCCAGCACGCCTCCAGTTCCGCCTTCGACGGCTCGCCGGTGACGACCACGTGCTGCGCCGCCTTCTCCCAGCCCAACCCGGTCGTGGCGGTCTCCACGCTGCGCACCGCTCCGGTCGTGTCGTTGTTGCCGTGCACATAAAGCCCGAACGACCTGCCACGCGTGGAGTCGAGACATGGGTAGTAGATGGTGTCGAAGAAGTGCTTCAACGCACCGCTCATGTAACCGAGGTTCGCGGGCGTGCCCAGCAGGTAGCCGTCGGCCTCCAGGACATCCACAGCGGTTGTGGACAACGCGGCCCTGCGCACGAGTTCGACGCCCTCGATCTCGGGGGTGGACGCGCCGGCGACCACGGCCTCGAACATCGCCTGGAGGGCGGGTGACGGCGTGTGGTGGACGAGCAGCAGCCGAGCCATCAGTAGTCCATCTCGTAGTCCTGGTTGTTCGGCGGGGTGTCGTCCACGCCGATCGCCTTCAGGTCCGCTGAGGTCACCACGTCCACGCTGGGACCCATGAGGCCGATCAGCTCGTCGATGATGTCCAGGTGCGCCTTCCGCGACATCGTGTTCAGCGCCCCGATCTCCTTCACCTTGTCGAGGACTCCGGTGCCTTCCAGCTTGCGGATGAGCAGGCCGGCTTCGCCGAAGGTGCTCATCGGCCCTCTGATCGCCGCGTTCGACTGGAGCGTGGCCCGCAGCATCATGTTCAGCGCGGCGTGAGCCCCGGGGTCGACGCCGAAGGCCTTGAACAGGCCGTCGCGGACTCGGACCTGGTGCTTCTTCATGTCCTCGCTGAACCCACCCCGGAACATGTCGAGGCCGCGCTGGCTGTCGGGGTGCGCGTCGAGCACCGCCTGCGCGAGATCACGCCGCGTGTAGTCCATGGACGGCAACATAGATGACCATGACCCGAGCCTCCTACGACATCGTTGCCGCCAGCTACGCCCAGCTCATCCCGGACGCGCACGACGGCCGCCCGCTCGACGCCGCGTTCATGCGCGCGTTCGCCGAGCTCACCGATGGCCCCGTGGGCGACATCGGCTGCGGTACCGGCCGCATCACGCAGCACCTGCACGAACTGGGCCTCGACGTGTTCGGTGTCGACCTGTCCGACGGCATGCTCGACCAGGCGAGAAAGCTGTACCCGCACCTCACGTTCACCCAGGGGGACATGACCGGGCTGGACCTCGCGGACGACAGCCTCGGCGGCGCCGTCGTCTGGTACTCCACGGTCCACATGCCGGCGAGCGAGGTGCCGTGGCGGGAGTTGCACCGGGTCGTCAAGCCTGGCGGGTACCTGCTGCACGCCTTCAAACTGGGTGACCGGAAGGGGCACCTCACCCACGCCTACGGCCACGACGTCGACCTCCACGTCCACTGGCACGACGTCGACGAGATCGTGACGAACGCGACCGAGGCCGGGTTCAACGAAGTGGCACGGCTGCAACGTCAGAAGGGCGTGGACGAAGGCGGTCCGCAGGGGTTCCTGTTGATGGGCAAACGGAACCCCGCAGCCGGAAGCGCGTCTTGAAGGGTGTACACAGGAGGGACCATGAAGACCACCGCCCTAATGCACACCAGTCCTCGTCAGCGCCGCATCACCTGGGGTTTCGGCCTCGCGGTCGGCATCGGGATGATCGGGTTCGGGCCTCTGTTCGCGTCGCTTTGGCCGGGGTTCGACCACAGCCCGTGGGACATCAACACGATGTTGCTCGGACTCGGCGTGGGGCTTTGCACGATCTCGTACATCTTCGGGCGGATCGCCGTCGCGGCGGTCACCGAGGGGCGCCGCAACGCGGTGGCCCCGCCGACCAGAAGGGCCTACTTCGTGGCCGGCGGGGGTTTCGTGCTCGCCGCGCTCGCCTTGACGGTCGCGCTGATGACGTCAGCTAGCTGACGAGTCCTGTCACCCGTTCCCGCAGCGCGGTCAACCGGGCCCGGCCTGCCGCACGGGCGGACTCCAGTCCGTCCGTGACCGGCTCGACGACCTCCAGGTACGCCTTGAGCTTCGGCTCGGTGCCGGACGGGCGGACGATCACGCGCACGCCGTCCGCCGTCCAGCGCAGCACGTCCGCGCCGGGCAGCAGGTCCTCGGACGCGAAGTCCGCCGGAGGGTCGGCGCGCAGCCGTGCCATCGTCGCGCCGATCAGGCTCAGATCGGTGTACCGCAGGGAGACCTGGTCGGTCAGGTGCAGGCCGTGGTCCGCCGCGAGTTGGTCCAGTGCGTCCAGCAACGTGCGGCCGGACGCCTTCAGGCCGGCGGCCAGGTCAGCGGCGACGACGGCGGCCGAGATGCCGTCCTTGTCCGCGACGTGCGTGGGATCGACGCAGTTGCCCAGCGCTTCCTCGTAGGCGAACACCAGGCCCTCACCCGCGCGCGCCAGCCACTTGAAGCCCGTCAGCGTCTCCGCGTACCGGGCACCGTGCGCGGCCGCGATCGACTTCAGCAGCGACGACGACACGATCGTCGTCGCCACCAACGGATCCGTGGAGTCGGTGGTCGACAGCACGAGCGAGCCGAGCAGCACGCCCGTCTCGTCGCCGCGCAGCATCCGCCACGTCCCGCCGTCGTTGACACCCAGCGCGCACCGGTCCGCGTCCGGGTCCAGCGCGATGGCCAGGTCCGCGTTCACCGACGCCGCAAGGGAAAGCAGCTCGTCGGACGCGCCCGGCTCCTCCGGGTTCGGGAACACCACGGTCGGGAAGTCCGGGTCCGGCACCGCCTGCGACCGCACCACGTGCACGTCGGTGAAACCCGCGCGCCGCAACGCTTCCACGGCGAACGCGCCACCCACACCGTGCATCGGCGTCAGCGCGATCTTCAGCGAACGGGAGTTCCCGCTCGGCAACGACGAGACCCGCTCCAGGTACGCGTCGACGTCGGCGTCCGAGACCGTGGTGTACGAGGTGTTGCGCGGCACGGAGACCGCGGCCGGCACCGCCTCGATCGCCTTTTCGATCTCACCGTCCGATGGCGGCACGATCTGCGAACCACCGGTCAGGTAGAGCTTGTACCCGTTGTCCGCGGGCGGGTTGTGCGACGCGGTGATCTGGATCCCCGCCACCGCACCATGTGCGCGCACCAGGTACGCCAGCACCGGCGTGGGCAACGGACCCGGCAGCACCCGCACGTCGAAGCCGGCCGCCGCCATCACCTCGGCGGCGGCGGTGGCGAACTCCTCCGAGCCGTGCCGCGCGTCGCGTCCGACGAACACCAGGCCCGGTGTGCCGAGCCACGACGCCAGGCCGGCCGTCGTGCGGACGACCGTGGCCACGTTCATGCCGTTCGTGCCCGCCCGCACCGGCCCGCGCAGTCCGGCGGTGCCGAACGTCAGCGGACCGGCCATGCGGTCCAGGAGGTCCTCCACCGCGGCGGGGTCGCCGCCCATCGCCCGCGCCAGCACGCCCTGCAACTCGGCGCGGGTCGCGTCGGACGGGTCGTCGGCGATCCACCGGAACGTCGCGTCACGCAGTGCCGGCGTCAGGCTCATGCCCGGTCCACCAGCTCACGCAGCAGCGTGCCCATGCGCTGAGCGGCGGCGGCGCCGGCCTCCAGCACCTCCTGGTGGTTCAGCGGCTCACCGGTGATGCCCGCCGCGAGGTTCGTGACCAGCGACAGGCCGAACACCTCGACGCCCTCGGCACGCGCGGCGATCGCCTCGTGCACGGTCGACATGCCGACCAGGTCCGCGCCCATCGTGCGCAGCATCCGGATCTCGGCGGGCGTTTCGAAGTGCGGGCCGGGAAGCCCCGCGTACACGCCCTCTTCGAGCGACGGGTCGATCTCCTGCGCGACCTTGCGCAGCCGCGGCGAGTACAGGTCCGTGAGGTCGACGAACCGCGCGCCGACCAGCGGCGACACCGCCGTCAGGTTCAGGTGGTCGGAGATCAGCACCGGCTGCCCGACGGACATGCCCTGCCGCAGGCCACCGGCCGCGTTGGTCAGCACGACCGAGGAGACGCCCGCGGCGGCGACGGCGCGCACGGCGTGCACGACCTTCTGGACGCCCTTGCCCTCGTAGCCGTGGGTGCGGCCGAGGACGACGAGGACCTTCTTGCCGCCGACCTCGACGGAACGGATGGTGCCGCCGTGGCCGAGCGCGGTCGGCGCCTCGAAGCCCGTCAGCTCGCCCACCGGAATCTCGGTGACCGGCTCGCCGATCACGTCGGCGGCGGGTCGCCAGCCGGAGCCGAGCACGATGGCGATGTCGTGCTTCGTGTTGCCGGTGCGGCTCTGGATCTCTTCCGCGGCCTTGCCGGCCAGCTCTTCTGCAGTCACCGCGAGAGCTTAAGCCGTGTCCTGGAGGTCTGTCCGGGGAGACGGCTCACACCGGGGCGAACGTCGAGGCGATCGCGTCGAACAGCCGCACGCGCGCCTCGTCCTCCTGCTCGGTCGGCACCACGACCTCGACCACCCACAGGTCGTTGCCGTAGGGCAGCACGCGCGAGAAGTGCGACCTCCGCAGCGCGTTGGGCTCGTCGCCCTCGACCGTCCGGTAGATGAACTGGACGCTGGCCTCGCTGTGCGGCCCCGCCAGGTCCGGCGTCGGCGCCATCTCGCCACCGAAGAACCTGCCGGGCCAGCGCCCCTGCACCCCGGCGACGTACACCTTGATGTCGCGCTTCGGGTAGTACTCGGGGAACCGCTGCACCGTCACCTCGTACGCGCCGCTCCCGGACACGAAGTGCACCATCGCCGAGGCCGGCAGCCGCTGGTCGGCCGACCGTTGCTCGGCGTAGGCCGACCAGCTCTGCTCGACGTGCAGCGTGAACTTGCCGCCCTGGTCGCCGTTCGCCAGCACGGCGGAGGCGGTGCGGGGCTGCAGCGTCGCCGACGTCGGCAGGGTCGGCAGGGTGGGCAGCGTCTGCTCGGCCGGCGGCAGCAGCGAGGCACCCGCGACGAACCTGATCAGCGCGAAGCCTCCGCCGGACCCCGCCACGAACAGCAGCACGGCCACGACCAGCACCAACGCCGAGGTCAACCGACCTCGCCGCCGCGGGGGACCGAGCGGCTTCGTGACGAGGAACGGCAGCGGGCCGGGGTCGTCGGCGAGAGGCGCGTCCGGTTCGATCTTGGGCTTGGGCCGCACGACGATCGGCGGCTGCACCGCCGCACGCACCTCGAACGCGTCCGTGCCGGGCTCCGGCAGCAACTGGTAGACCTGCTTGCGGACGTCGACGAGCGACAGTCGTTCGGTCGGCTCCTTGCGCATCAACCCGCTGATCACCGGCGCGAGCCGGCCGGCACCGGCCGGTACCGGCACGTCGCCGTTGATCACCGCGTTGATCGTCTGCATGACGTTCTTGCCCACGTACGGCGGCTCGCCTGCCATCGCGGCCCACATCGTCGCGCCCAGCGACCACCTGTCCGCGGCCGCCGACACGTCACCGCCCTGCGCCACCTCGGGCGCGATGTAGGCGGGAGTGCCGAGCGTGATGCCGCGCGCGGTCATCGTGGCCTCGGCGACGTTGCGAGCGATGCCGAAGTCGGTGAGCTTGACCCGCCCGTCGTCGGCGATGAGCACGTTGCCGGGCTTCACGTCCCGATGCGTGATGCCGGCCCGGTGCGCCGACTCCAGCGCCGCCGCGATCGCGTCCAGCACCGCCGCACCCTGCTTCTCGGTGAGGCAGCCCTGTTCCTGCAGCACCTCGCCGAGACTGCGCGACGGCACCAGTTCCATCACCACGTACGGGTCGCCGTCGTGCTGGACGACGTCGTAGAGCGTCACGAGGTTCGGGTGGGACAGCGCGGCGACGGCACGCGCCTCGCGCATGGTCCGTTCGCGCAGCTGCGCGGCCTCGACGTCGGGCATGCCCGGGGTGTGCAGGATGCCCTTCACGGCGACCTGCCTGCCCAGCACCTCGTCACGGGCGGCCCACACCGTGCCCATGGAGCCTTGACCGAGCACGTGCAGCAACTGATACCGCTCCGCGATCAGGCGCTTCAGGTCAGCCTTTTCCACACCTCGATTGTTCCTGACACACTGACTGCATCGTTAACGGCGGTGAACCTCACATAGCCGTGCGCGTACCGGTCGGTAACACTGCAACGCATGATGGAGTTGGCCTTGCCCGCCGAATTCCGCCCGAACGAGTTCCCCGCCGCGTCGAGGGAGCAATGGCGTGAGATGGTCGACGCCGTCCTCTCCAAGACCGGCGCGAGCTTCGACTCGCTGGTCACGAAGACGTACGACGGCATCGAACTCCAGCCGCTCTACACCCTCGACGACGCCCTGGAGCCTTACGCGCTCGCGCCGGTGAAGCAGGGCTGGGACATCCGCCAGCGCCATGCCGTAGCCGACCCGGTCGCGCTCATGAACGACCTGGAGGGCGGCGTCACCTCGCTGTGGCTCGCCGTGCCGGCCTCGTCGCTGGAGCGCCTGCTGGACGGCGTCTACCTCGACCTCGCGCCGATCGTGCTCGACGGCTCCGTCGAGGCCGCGCGCGCGATGCTGCGGATCTACGACCAGGCGCCGCTGCTGGCCGCCGACGTGCGCGGCAACCTGGCCCTGACACCTTCGGGTGAAGCGCTCGACGTCATCAAGCAGGCGCGCGCGCAGTTCCCGGGCCTGCGGACCGTCGTGGTGGACGCGCTGCCGTTCCACGACGCCGGCGGTTCCGACTCCGAGGAACTCGGTGCCTCCCTCGCGCTGGCGGTCTCGTACCTGCGAGCGCTGACCGGTGCAGGTTTGTCGGACGCGGAGGCGTTCGCGCAGCTGGAGTTCCGGTACGCCGCGACGGCAGACCAGTTCATGACGATCGCCAAGCTGCGAGCCGCTCGCCGGCTGTGGGCACGGGTCGCCGAGGTGTCCGGCGTCGAGACCGTGCAGGTCCAGCACGCCGTGACGTCGTCGGCCATGATGACCCGCCGCGACCCGTGGGTGAACATGCTGCGCACGACGGTGGCGTGCCTGTCCGCCGGTCTCGGCGGAGCCGACTCGGTGACCGTGCAGCCGTTCGACGCGGCCATCGGCCTGCCGGACGAGTTCGCCCGGCGCGTCGCGCGCAACACGCAGAACCTGCTGCTGGAGGAGTCGCACCTCGGCGAGGTGATCGACCCGGCCGCCGGGTCCTGGTACGTCGAGAAGCTGACGGACGCCCTCGCCGTCGAGGCCTGGGCCTGGTTCCAGGAGATCGAACGGGCCGGCGGGATCGACGACGCGCGTGAGCTGGTGGCCTCGCGGATCGCCGCCACCTGGGCGGCTCGGTCGGCTCGGCTCGCGGATCGCAGCGACCCGATCACGGGGGTGAGCGAGTTCCCGAACCTCGGCGAGAAGCCGGTCGTCCGCGATCCCGTCCCCGGAGTCGGCTCTGAAGCCGCAACCGATCGCGCGTCCGGAGGTGGTCGCATCCTCGGAGTCGGCTACGCCGCCGCACCGGGAACCGACGCCGCCCTCGGAACCGACGCCGCCCTCGGAACCGACGCCGCCCTCGGAACCGACGCCGCCCTCGGAACCGACGCCGCCCTCGGAACCGACGCCGCCCTCGGAACCGACGCCGCCCTCGGAACCGACGCCGCCCTCGGAACCGACGCCGCCCTCGGAACCGACGCCGACTCGGAGGCCCCCAGGGGGGACGCGCCCCCCATCCCAATCTTCTCAACCAGGTCTGACAATTTCGGGCTGCCGCGGGTCCGTTATGCACAGGCCTTCGAAGAGCTGCGCGACCTGGCCGACGCCCAGCCCGAACGCCCCCAGGTCTTCCTGGCCACCCTCGGCCCGGTCGCCGCCCACACCGCCAGGGCCACCTTCGCCGCGAACCTCTTCAACGCCGGCGGTTTCGCCACCCCCAGCGCGGGCCCGACCAGGACCGCCGAGGACGTGGCTCAGAAGTTCAAGGAGTCCGGCGCGAAGGTCGCCGTCCTGTGTGGCAGCGAGGCCAGTTACGCCGAAAGCGCGGTCGCCACCGTCGAGGCACTGCGTCACGCCGGTGCCGAGCGGGTGCTCCTGGCGGGCAAGAAGACCGACGCGGACGTGGACGGCTTCGTGTTCACGGGCTGCCCGGCGCTGGAAATCCTGAACAGCACTTACGCATTCTTGGGAGTGGAGCGATGATCCCCAACTTCGCGGACATCGACCTCGGCCCGCTCCCGCAGGCGAAGTACGAGACCGACCTGCCGTCGTGGGAGACGCCGGAGGGCATCGCGGTCAAGCCGGTCTACGGTCCGTCCGATGTGGACGGTCTGGACTTCCTGCGGACCTACCCCGGTGTGGCGCCGTTCCTCAGGGGCCCGTACCCGACGATGTACGTCAACCAGCCGTGGACCGTGCGCCAGTACGCCGGTTTCTCGACGGCCGAGGAGTCGAACGCCTTCTACCGACGCAACCTCGCGGCCGGTCAGAAGGGCCTTTCAGTGGCGTTCGACCTCGCCACCCACCGCGGTTACGACTCGGACCACCCGCGCGTCGCCGGTGACGTCGGCATGGCCGGGGTGGCGATCGACTCGATCTACGACATGCGGACGTTGTTCGACGGCATCCCGCTGGACAAGATGTCCGTGTCGATGACGATGAACGGCGCGGTGCTGCCGATCCTCGCGCTGTTCGTGGTGGCCGCGGAGGAGCAGGGGGTGAAGCCGGAGCAGCTCATGGGGACGATCCAGAACGACATCCTCAAGGAGTTCATGGTCCGCAACACCTACATCTACCCGCCCGCGGCGTCGATGCGGATCATCTCCGACATCTTCAGCTACACCTCCCAGCACATGCCGAAGTACAACTCCATCTCGATCTCCGGCTACCACATGCAGGAGGCCGGTGCGACGGCCGACCTGGAGCTGGCGTACACGCTCGCGGACGGCGTCGAGTACATCCGCGCCGGCCGGGCGGCGGGGCTGGACGTCGACAAGTTCGCGCCGCGCCTGAGCTTCTTCTGGGCGATCGGCATGAACTACTTCATGGAGATCGCCAAGATGCGGGCCGCGCGGCTGCTCTGGGCGAAGCTGGTCAACGACTTCGAGCCGAAGAGCCAGAAGTCGCTCAGCCTGCGCACGCACTGCCAGACGTCCGGGTGGAGCCTCACCGCGCAGGACGTGTTCAACAACGTCGCGCGCACGTGCGTCGAGGCGATGGCGGCTACGCAGGGGCACACGCAGTCGTTGCACACCAACGCACTCGACGAAGCCCTCGCGCTGCCGACCGACTTCTCCGCGCGCATCGCCCGCAACACGCAGCTCCTGCTGCAGCAGGAGTCCGGCACGACGCGCGTGATCGACCCGTGGGGCGGCAGCGCCTACGTCGAACGCCTCACCGCGGAACTCGCCGCGAAGGCCTGGGAGCACATCTCCGAGGTCGAGAAGGCGGGCGGCATGGCCCGCGCGATCGACGAGGGCATCCCGAAGCTGCGCATCGAGGAGGCCGCCGCCCGCACGCAGGCGCGCATCGACTCCGGGCGCCAGCCCGTCATCGGCGTCAACAAGTACCTGGTGGACACCGACGAGCAGATCGAGGTCCTCAAGGTCGACAACGCCGGCGTCCGCGTCCAGCAGCTCGAAAAACTGCGCAGGCTCAGGGAAGAGCGCGACCAGTCCGCAGTGGACAGTGCGCTGGAGGCGCTGACGAAGGCGGCGAGTGGCGAGGGCAACCTGCTGGAGCTGGCGATCGAGGCCGCCCGCGCCAAGGCCACCGTCGGCGAGATCTCCGAGTCGCTGGGCAAGGTATGGGGCCGGCACAGCGCGCAGATCCGCACCATTTCCGGCGTGTACCGGCAGGAGGTCGGCTCAGTGTCCAACGTGGACGCCTGCCGCGAGGTCGTCGAGGCGTTCGCGGAGGAAGAAGGCCGCCGCCCCCGCATCCTGGTCGCCAAGATGGGCCAGGACGGGCACGACCGCGGCCAGAAGGTCATCGCCACGGCGTTCGCGGACCTCGGCTTCGACGTCGACGTCGGCCCGCTGTTCCAGACGCCGGACGAGGTCGCCCGCCAGGCCGTCGAGGCCGACGTGCACATCGTCGGCGTGTCCTCGCTCGCCGCCGGCCACCTCACGCTGGTGCCTGCGTTGCGCGAGGAGCTCGCCGGCCTCGGCCGCGCGGACATCATGATCGTCGTCGGTGGCGTCATCCCGCCGCAGGACTTCGACGAGCTGTACGCGGCGGGTGCGTCGGCGATCTTCCCGCCCGGCACCGTGATCGCGGACGCGGCCAAGGACCTGCTGGTGAAGCTCTCGAACCAGCTGGGACACCATGGCTAGGGCGGTGGACGTCGCCGAGTACACCAGGGGCGTCCTCGACGGCAACCGCGGTGTGCTCGCGAAGGCGATCACGCTGGTCGAGTCGACGCGCGCGGAGCACCGGGCCAAGGCCCAGGAGCTGCTGGTCGAGCTGCTGCCGAAGTCGGGCGACGCGATCCGGGTCGGCATCACCGGCGTGCCCGGCGTGGGCAAGTCGACGTTCATCGACGCCCTCGGCACCATGCTGACCGAGCAGGGGCACCGGGTCGCCGTGCTCGCCGTCGACCCGTCCTCGACGCGCACCGGCGGCAGCATCCTGGGCGACAAGACGCGGATGCAGCGGCTGTCGGTGAACGAGAAGGCGTTCATCCGGCCCTCCCCGACGTCGGGAACGCTCGGCGGCGTCGCGCAGGCCACCCGCGAGACGATCGTGCTGGTCGAGGCCGCGGGCTTCGACGTGGTGCTGGTCGAGACGGTCGGCGTCGGGCAGTCCGAGGTGGCCGTCGCGAACATGACGGACTGCTCGCTGTTCCTGACCCTCGCGCGCACCGGCGACCAGCTGCAGGGCATCAAGAAGGGCATCCTGGAGCTCGCGGACGTCATCGCGGTCAACAAGGCCGACGGCGAGCACGAGCTGGACGCCCGCAAGGCCGCGCGCGAACTGGCGGGGGCGTTGAAGCTCCTGCGCCCGCCGGACGCGCTGTGGCACCCGCCCGTGCTCACCTGCTCGGGTCTCACCGGTACCGGCCTCGACGAACTGTGGTCCCGAGTGCTGGAACACCGCAGGACACTCACCGACGCCGGGGAACTGGAGGAACGCCGCCGGCGTCAGCAGGTCGACTGGACCTGGATGATGGTCCGCGACGAACTGTGGCGGCAGGTGCGCGAAAGCACCGCGGTGCGTTCTCTGACTCCGTCTCTCGAAGAGAAGGTCCGGCTGGGAGAGCTCACCGCCACCCTTGCGGCCGAGCAGATTTTGAAGGCGTTCCAATCGGACTCACGGTGAGCGCTTAACTAGTTTGGGTGACCTTCGAACGTGGTATTCGAGGTAGAGTTCAGGCCATGTCGAGGTTGCTGCTGGCCTGCGTGTTCTCGCTGATGAGCGTTCTCGGGATCGCCGGAGTGGCGTCCGCGCAAGAGGCGGCGAACGCGCCTGTGCCGGCTGCGCAGCAGACGACCGTCAACCCGGCTCCCGACGTGAACGCGCCGCAGGAGCCGTCGCCTGAAGCTCGTGAGGAGACCAAGCGCAAGCTGTGGATCGGCGGCATCGCCGTTCTGCTGTTCGTGCTGGTCTACTACCGGAACAAGAAGCGGTGGGCGAAGTGGCGCAAGGAGCGGGCTGCCAAGAAGGGCTAGCCGGGGGCCGTTCGGCGTGAGACGGGCCGTCCCACCTGGTGGGACGTAATAGTCAAAGTTAAGCGTGTCTCTCGACCATTTGCGTCATCGTTGATCGGTCAGACCGAAACTCGCTCGCCGCTCGGCGCAGCGCTGCGACCGGCCGTCCGGTTGATCATCATCAGCGCGCCGTGTCCAACAGGTGGTGATGCAGGATGGTGGCAAATGAGTACCGACTTGAAGATCAGCACACGCTCGGCCATCGAGCGGTACTCGGACGCGCTGCTGGACCTGTCGCACTCGATCCACGCCGAGCCCGAGCTGGCCTTCGAGGAGCACCGCAGCGTCGAGAAGATCACGTCCTTGCTGGTCAAGGAGGGTTTTGAGGTCGACCACGCCGTGGCGGACCTCGACACCGCGTTCGTCGCGACGTTCGGCGACGGCGAGCTCGTCCTGGGGCTTTGTGCCGAGTACGACGCTCTGCCCGAGGTCGGGCACGCGTGCGGGCACAACGTCATCGCGGCGGCGTCCGTCGGCACCGCACTCGCACTGCGTGACATCGCGGACCAGCTGGGTGTCACCGTGAAGGTGATCGGCACCCCGGCGGAAGAGGTCGGTGGCGGCAAGGTGCTCATGCTGGAACGGGGCGTGTTCGACGACGTCTCGCTCTCGATGATGGTGCACCCGGCGCCGTACGAGTCGTGCGCCGCCAAATCGCTCGCCATCACCGATCTCGAGGTGCACTACAAGGGCAAGCCGTCCCACGCGGCCGCCGCCCCTCACCTGGGCGTCAACGCCGCGGACGCGGTGACGATCGCGCAGATGTCGATCAGCCTGCTGCGGCAGCACTTCGAGCCCGGTCAGATGGTGAGCGGCATCGTCACCAACGGCGGTACCGTGCCGAACGTAATACCCGCCCGCGCATCGGCGATGTTCGACGTGAGGGCGGAAAATCTGGAATCGTTGCAGCGCCTGGAGAACCGGATCCGGGACTGCTTCTCCGCCGGTGCGCTCGCGACCGGTTGCACCCATGAGGTCGTGCAGGTCTCACCGATCTACGCCGAGTTGACTCCCGACCCGTGGCTCGCGGACGCCTACCGGCGTGCGGCCACCGAGCTGGGCAGACGACCGCTCTCGCCAGAACAGGAACAGCGGGAGAAGATCGGGAGCACCGACATGGGCAACGTCACCAGAGTGTTGCCCGCCATCCACCCGACCATCGCCATCGACTGCGGAGACGCGGTGAACCACCAACTTGAGTTCGCGACCGCCTGTGCCTCGGCGTCGGCCGACCGTGCGCTCCTAGACGGAGCACTTGCCATGGCCTGGACGACGATCGCGACAGCCACCGATTCCCAGCAGCGCGCACGGCTGCTGGCCCGCGGAGGTGCGGCATGACGGTTCTGGACTCCCGGCCCTCGGGCTCCTCAACTGTGAAGACGTCCCCTGAGATGCTCGTCGACCCCACCGGGGTGAGCATGTCTCCTGTGGATGATCTCGGAGAAGGCCGCGGCCCCGCGTGGCTCGACGACTGGTTGAAGGCGAACGCCGCCGACGTAGTCGCCTGGCGACGCCACATCCACGCGCACCCCGAGCTCTCCCGGCGCGAGTACAACACCACCGAACTCGTGGCGAAGCTGCTGCGCGAGGTCGGCCTCAAGCCGCGCATCCTCCCCGGCGGCACGGGCCTGATCTGCGACATCGGCCACGGCTCCCGCTGCGTGGCCCTCCGCGCGGACATGGACGCCCTGCCGCTGCACGAGAACACCGGCCTGCCTTTCGGGTCCACTGTGGACGGTGTGTCGCACGCGTGCGGTCACGACGCCCACACGACGGTGCTGCTCGGCACGGCGCTGGCCCTCGCCTCGGCGACGGAGCTGCCGGGCCGCATCCGCCTGGTGTTCCAGCCCGCGGAGGAGGTCATGCCGGGCGGTGCGCTCGACGTGCTCGCCGCGGGCGGGCTCGACGGCGTGGAGCGGATCTTCGGCCTGCACTGCGACCCGCGTCTGCAGGTCGGCCGCATCGGCACGCGCATCGGCGCCATCACGTCTGCCTCCGACCTGTTGGAAGTGCGCCTCTCCTCGCCGGGCGGCCACACCTCGCGCCCGCACCTCACCGCGGACCTGGTGCACGCCCTCGGCACGCTCATCACCGGTCTGCCGACGATGCTGTCGCGCCGCGTCGACCCCCGCTCCGGCACCGTTCTGGTGTGGGGCGCGGTGCACGCGGGCGAGGCGCCGAACGCGGTCCCGCAGGACGGCCTGGTGCGCGGCACGCTGCGCACCGGCGACAGGGACATCTGGGCCGAGCTGGAGCCACTGGTCAAGGACCTCGTGACGGGTCTGCTGGCCCCGACCGGCGTCGGCTTCGACCTGCACCACCGCCGCGGCGTGCCGCCGGTGGTCAACGACCGCGAGTCCACCCAGATCCTGCGCGCCGGCATCGAGGCCGCACTGGGTGACGACGCGCTCGCGGGCACCGAGCAGTCGTCCGGTGGTGAGGACTTCGGCTGGTACCTGGAACACGTGCCTGGTTCGTTCGCACGCCTCGGCGTGTGGAACGGCCAGGAGAAGCAGCGCGATCTGCACCAGCCGACGTTCGACCTGGACGAGCGCGCGCTCCTCGTCGGGGTCCGAGTCATGGTGCACACCGCGTTGGCTGCTCTCGCCTAGAGCGGAACCCTCTCGGTTTGAGCTGTGCTGTGGCGCGTGCGGAACGATTCGCACGCGCCACAGTGCTGTCCGGGGTCAGCGCTGTCCGGGGTCAGCTCACGGGTTCGGTCAGCTGCGGCCGTGCCTCCGGTGCGGCGGCCCTGACCGCGTCCGCCGCCTGGTCGTCCTTCTGCGTCTGGGACGTGCGCTCGGCCTCGACGCGGGCGTTGTACACCTCGACCTCGCGCTTGATCGCGTCCTCGTCCCACTCGAGGATCGGCGCGACCAGCCTGGCCACCGCCTCCGACGAGTCGACGCCGCGGTGGGCGTACTCGATGGAGATGCGGGTGCGCCGGGTGAGGACGTCCTCCAGGTGCATCGCACCCTCGTGCGAGACCGCGTACACCGCCTCGACCTGCAGGTAGTCGGGGGAGGCCGGGATCGGCTTGAGCAGCTCGGGGTTGTCCACCGCCAGCGACAGCACCTCGTGCACCAGTGAGCCGTAGCGGTCGAGCAGGTGCCGGACGCGGTACGGGTGCAGACCGTGCTTGGCCGCGAGCTGGTCGGCCTGGTTGACCAGCGCGTGGTAGCCGTCGGCGCCGACCAGCGGCACCTTGTCGGTGATGGACGACTGGATCCGGCCGGGCACGTCCACCTGCGCCGCGTCGACGGCGTCCGCGCCCATCACCCGGTACGTCGTGTACTTGCCGCCCGCGATCGCGACCAGCCCCGGCGAGACCCGCGCCACCGCGTGTTCGCGGGAGAGCTTCGACGTCGAGTCGGACTCGCCCGCCAGCAACGGCCGCAGGCCCGCGTAGACGCCCTCGATGTCGTCGTGCGTCAGCGGCGTCGCGAGCACCGAGTTGACGTGTTCGAGGATGTAGTCGATGTCGTGCTTGGTGGCCGCGGGATGCGCCAGGTCGAGGTTCCAGTCCGTGTCCGTGGTGCCGACGATCCAGTGGTTGCGCCACGGGATGACGAACAGCACGGACTTCTCGGTGCGCAGGATCATGCCGGCCTCGGCGACGATCCGGTCGCGCGGAACGACGATGTGCACGCCCTTCGACGCCCGCACCCGGAACCGGCCGCGGGAGCCAGAGAGCCGCTGCAGCTCGTCCGTCCACACACCGGTCGCGTTGATCACCGCGTGCGCCCGCACGTCGACCTCGCGCCCGTCCTCGACATCGCGCACCCGCACGCCGGACACGCGGTCCGCCTCGCGCAGGAACCCGACGACCTGGGTCGACGTGCGCACCACGGCGCCGTAGTGGGCGGCGGTGCGGCCGACCATCATCGTGTGCCGGGCGTCGTCCGCCTGGGCGTCGTAGTAGCGGATGCCACCGATCAGCGCGTCGCGCTTCAGCGCGGGGACCAGCCGGAGCGCACCCGCCCGGGAGAGGTGCTTCTGCCCCGGCACGGACCGGGCGCCGCCCATCGTGTCGTACAGGAACAGGCCGGCCGCCGAATACGGGCGTTCCCAGATGCGGTTGCTCAGCGGGTAGAGGAACGCGACGGGCTTCACCAGGTGCGGCGCGATGCGCGTCAGCATCAGCTCGCGTTCGCGCAGTGCCTCGCGCACCAGGCCGAACTCGAGCTGTTCCAGGTAGCGCAGGCCGCCGTGGAAGAGCTTGGAGGACCGGCTCGACGTGCCGGACGCCAGGTCACGGGCCTCGACGAGCGCGACCCGCAGGCCTCGGGTGGCAGCGTCGAGCGCCGCGCCGACGCCGACGACGCCGCCGCCGATCACGACGATGTCGAACGTCTCGGCTCCCAGTCTCTGCCAGGCTTCCTCGCGTTCGGCAGGCCCGAGCCGGCCGGTGATCGGCGGCTCGGCATGGGTTCGTGGTGGTGCAGCTGCGTTCTTGCGCGTGGCCACGACAGAAGCCTCCCTGCTACGACTGCGCTTCACGCTACCTTCAGCGACCGCCTCCCGCCCACGGGCGCGCGGTAGTGCTGTGGCCGTCGGCCTTCGCCCCGTGTTCCGCCGTTGAGACGGGCGCCGGAACACGCGGTGACGGTCGGCGGCCACAGCACTCAGAACCGTATGGCCCGAAAATGGCCCGACAGCAGGTGCTTGGCGTGGACAACTGATCAGGTCGGTAATAGCGTCCGAGCACGTTGCAGGTGGGCGGCGCGGCCCTGACCTCGGGTTTGCGCGTCCTGCCTGGCCGCAAACGAGTGGAGGCCGACGATGAGCGCAGGCTCGATCTTCGTCTGGGAGATGCTGGGGACAGCGGTCCTCATCCTCCTGGGCACCGGTGTCGTCGCGAACCAGGTGCTCAAGAACACGCTCGGCAACAGCACGGGCTTTCTGTTCGTCAACGTCGGCTGGGCCTTCGCGGTCTTCGCCGGCGCCAGCATCGCCAACCCCAGCGGGGCGCACCTCAACCCCGCCGTCACGCTCGGCCTCGCCGTCGCGGACAAGACTCCGTGGGGCGACGTTCCCGTCTACTTCCTCGGGCAGATGGTCGGCGCGATCATCGGTGCGATGCTCTGCTGGGCCACGTACAAGCTGCAGTTCGACACGCACGACGAACCGCAGAACACGCTCGGCATCTTCTCCACCGGCCCGACCGTGCCGAGCGCCCCGTGGAACCTCGTGTCCGAGATCATCGGCACGTTCGTGCTGGTCCTCTGGATCCTGTTGTCGCCGGGTGCGAAGGAGTCCGTCGACGGGGTCCCGCAGTTCGGCAACTCGGCGCTCGGGTACGCGGGTGTCGCGTTCGTCGTGCTGGTGATCGGCACGTCGCTCGGTGGCCCGACGGGCTACGCCATCAACCCGGCGCGCGACCTCGGTCCGCGCATCGCCTACGCGTTCATGATGCCCATCCGCAACAAGGGCAACGCCAACTGGAGCTATTCGTGGGTCCCCGTCGTGGGCCCGCTCGTGGGCGGCGCGCTGGCCGCGTTGCTCTTCCTGGTTCTGCCGGTCTGAAAGGACTTCTCGCATGACGCAGTACGTGGCCGCGATCGACCAGGGCACGACGTCGACCCGGTGCATGATCTTCGACCACTCCGGACGTGTGGTGTCGGTCGACCAGAAGGAGCACGAGCAGATCTTCCCGAAGGCCGGGTGGGTCGAGCACGACCCGAAGGAGGTCTGGCAGAACACCCGCCAGGTCGCCGCCGGCGCGCTCGCCAAGGCCGATCTGTCCACTTCGGACATCGCCGCGGTCGGCATCACCAACCAGCGCGAGACCGCGCTGGTGTGGGACAAGAACACCGGCGAGCCCGTCTACAACGCCATCGTGTGGCAGGACACCCGCACCGACAAGATCGTGCAGGAACTGGGTGCGCTGGGCGGCGGGCAGGAGCGCTACCGCCAGAAGGTCGGCCTGCCGCTGGCGACCTACTTCTCCGGCCCCAAGGTCCGCTGGATCCTCGACAACGTCGAGGGCGCACGAGACCGTGCCGAAGCCGGTGACCTGCTGTTCGGCAACATGGACACGTGGGTGCTGTGGAACATGACGGGCGGCACCAACGGCGGCGTGCACGTCACCGACCCGACGAACGCCTCGCGCACCATGCTGATGGACCTCGACACGTTGCGGTGGGACGAGTCGATCGCCACCGACATGGGCATCCCGATGTCGATGCTGCCGGAGATCCGGTCGTCGTCCGAGGTCTACGGCCAGGTGCGCGAACGCGGTGCGCTGGCCGGCGTGCCGATCGCCGGCATCCTCGGCGACCAGCAGGCGGCGACGTTCGGCCAGGCCTGCCTCTCGCCCGGTGAAGCCAAGAACACCTACGGCACCGGCAACTTCATGCTGCTCAACACCGGCACCGAGAAGGTGATGAGCGAGAACGGGTTGCTCACCACCGTCTGCTACAAGATCGGCGACGCCGCTCCCGTCTACGCCCTGGAAGGCTCGATCGCGGTCACCGGCTCGCTGGTGCAGTGGTTGCGCGACAACCTCGGCATGATCGGCTCAGCGGCCGAGATCGAGGAGCACGCCCGTTCGGTGGAGGACAACGGCGGCGCGTACTTCGTGCCCGCGTTCTCCGGCCTGTTCGCACCGTACTGGCGTTCCGACGCCCGCGGCGCGATCGTCGGACTCACGAGGTTCGTCAACAAGGGCCACCTCGCGCGGGCCGTGCTGGAGGCGACCGCCTTCCAGACCCGCGAGGTGCTCGACGCGATGAACGCCGACTCGGGCGTCGACCTCACCGCGTTGAAGGTCGACGGCGGCATGGTCGTGAACGAACTGCTGATGCAGTTCCAGGCGGACATCCTCGGCGTGCCGGTGATCCGGCCGGTCGTGGCCGAGACGACCGCGCTGGGTGCCGCTTATGCGGCCGGCCTTGCCGTTGGGTTCTGGAAGAGCGAGGACGAGATCCGCGAGAACTGGGCCCAGGACAAGCAGTGGGAGCCGCAGATGGACGAGTCCCGCCGCACGTCGGAGTACGCGAACTGGAAGAAGGCGGTGACCAAGACCTTCGACTGGGTCGAAGACTGAGTTTCTGGTCGCTGTGCTTGTTGGCCGCTGCTCCGCAGCGGCGGCGAGTTCGCCGGGAAGCTGGTCGTCCGCCCGCCGCTTCGCCTTGATTGGGCTTCGCCGAATCAAGACGAAGAGGCGAACGGACGACCAGCGCGAACTCGCGAACCTCGCGGGCTCACGGGCGCTACTGGGCAGGGGCAGGGGCTGCGTGCACGATCACGTTGTCGCGGGTGCCGCACGTGATCAGCCGCAGCCCCTTCTCGTCCTTGTCGCGTGCGACGGCCTCCGCGAAGAAGTCGTCGCGGATGATCCGTTCCGTGCGCGTCACGGTGAACCTGGCGACCGAACCGTCCTTCTTGGACACTTCGAGCAGGTCGCCCTCGGTCAGGTCGTTCAGGCGGTAGAAGACGCCTCTGGCCTTGTTGCTCTCGATCCGGCCGACGATGATCCACTGCTGCGGTTGCGTCTGGTACCACCCGGCCTGCATGCCCTCGTTGGCAGGCGGCATCTGGACGGCGCCCTGCTGGTCGAGGCCGAGCGCGACCAGGGACGACCGCACGCCGATCCGCTCGACCCGCAGTTCCATCGGGTCGGAGTTGCCGAGCGGTGACACCACCGGCGGCGGAGCGCTGTCGCTCGTCGCCGCCGACGGCTTCGGTGCCGGTCCCTGCGAACAGGCGGTGGTGGCCAGCGCCACGCACAGCACCGCGATCAAGACACGAGTCCCCACGAACCCATTGACGCACATCTCGTGGGTTAGTTGCGCGTCCGATCGAGACAGGTTCCAACCGTGATCATCATTACGGCGCGGTGCCGCCGGCACCCGTCTCCGGCGCGCCCTTCGGCTTGACGACCGGCTTCGGCTTCGGCTTGGGCGCCTGGGGGTTGGGCGGAGTGGTGGTCGCGGGTGGCGTGGTCGTGGTCGGCGGCGTGCCGAGGATCCGGAACGTCTTCACGCTGCGTTCCGGGCGGTTCGCGCACTGGAAGACGACCTCGTACGTGCCGGGGGTGGTGGCCGCCTTGGTGTCACCGCTGAAACGGCCGAAGTTGCCGCCGCGGGTGAACCTCAGCGGCTCCGCGAAACCGGGTGACTCGAGCGGTCCCGACGCGTGGCAACCGGTGTTCATGTCGCCGCCCGCGGTGATCGTGCCGCCCGGCTCGACCTCGGCCGGGTAGAGGTACCAGTTGATCACCAGTGGGAGCACGGTGAACTTGGCCGTGAGCGTCTTGCCGTCGCACTGGACGGACGCCGTGTAGGTGCCCTCCTTGATGGTGACCTCCCCGCTGCCGTACGCCTTGGCGGGGTCCGAACTCGGATTGAGCGCGATCGGAGCGGCGAGTCCGGGTGACGTGACCTCGGAGTACGTCTTGCACGGCCCGGCGAGTGCGGTGATGTTCCTGCCGTTCGCCACGGTCCCGTCCATCACCAGCGCCGGTTCCTCCTGCTGTGCCGTCGCGAGTGGTGCGAACGCCACGGTCGCCGACAACGCGATCGCGGTGGTCAGGGCTCTTCTCATGGTTGTTCCCTCCCTCAGATCAGCGTCGCGTAGACGATGATGTTGTCCCGGTAGCTGCGGGTGGCCCGGTCGTAGCCGCCCCCGCAGGTGATCAGCCGCAGCTCGGGTTCTCCGGTGTCGCCGTAGACGGCCTCCGTGGGGAAGCTGCTCTTGGCGATCTGCTCGGTCGCGCGCACGCGGAACCGCGCCGTGCTCCCGTCCTTTCTGGACACCTCGACCTCGTCGCCCGCGGCGAGTTCCTTGAGGCGGAAGAAGATTCCCGGCTGCTTGTTGCCGTCGACGTGACCGAGGATGACGGCGGGCCCGACCTCACCCGGTGTGCGGGCGAGTCGGTACCACCCGGCCTGCATCGGCTGCTCGACCGGCGGCACCTCGACCGTCTCGTCCGGGTTGAGCCCCAGCGGGACGAGCGAGGACTTCGCGCCGATCTTCGGGATGCGCACCTCCACCGGTTCCGACGGCGGCAGACCTCTGTCCACAGCGGACGGTGAGGTGGAGGTCTGCCGGGTCGGCACCGGCGCGGTGGGCAGCGTCGCGTCGGACGCCCTGGCGCAGCCGGTCAGCAGCGCCAACGCTACGAGAATCCCCCAGAACGAACGCATGCCCCGGACACGTCGGTGTCCGGGGCAGCGTTGCCGTGCGTTACTTAATCGAGATCGTCGTGCCGCATGAGCTGGCGGCCGGCCTCGGTGATGGAACCCGAGAGCGACGGGTAGACCGAGAACGTCGTGGCGAGGTGCTCGACGGTGAGCTGGTTCTGCAGGGCCAGCGCGATCGGCAGGATGAGCTCGCTCGCGTTCGGCGCGACGACGACGCCGCCGATGACCACGCCGGTGGCCGGGCGGCAGAACAGCTTCACGAAGCCGCGGCGCAGACCCTCCATCTTGGCGCGGGGGTTCGTGGCGAGCGGCAGCATGATCGTGCGCGCGGGCACCTCACCCGAGTCGATCGCCTGCTGGCTGATGCCGACGCTCGCGATCTCGGGGTTCGTGAAGACGTTCGCGGCGACGGTCTTGAGCTTGATCGGGCTGACGCCCTCGCCCAGCGCGTGCCACATCGCGATGCGCCCCTGCATGGCGGCTACGGACGCGAGCAGCAGCACGCCGGTGCAGTCGCCGGCCGCGTAGACGCCGCTGACGTTGGTACGGCTGACCCGGTCGACCGGGATGTACCCGCCGCGCCCGAGCTCGATACCGATCTTGTCGAGGCCGATGTCGTTCGTGTTCGGCACCGAACCGACGGTCATCAGGGCGTGCGACGCCTCGATCGTGCGACCGTCTTCCAGGTGGATCAGGACGCCGTCACCGACGTTCTCGACCTTGTCCGCGCGGGCGTGCTTGACGACGGCCGTGCCGCGTTCGGCGAACACGTCCTCGAGCACCGCGGCCGCGTCGGCGTCCTCGTGGGGCAGCACCCGGTCCCGGCTGGAGACCATCGTCACCTTCACACCCATCTCGGTGTAGGCGCTGGCGAACTCGACACCGGTGACACCGGAACCGATCACCGCGAGGTGCTCGGGCAGCTCGGGCAGGTCGTAGATCTGCCGCCAGGTGAGGACCCGCTTGCCGTCGGGCTCGGCACCCTGCAACACGCGCGGGGTCGCACCGGTTGCGATGAGCACCACATCGGCGTTGAGGACTTCCTCCTCGCCGCTCGCGGACGTCGCCACGACCTGGTGCTGGGCGAGCCCGCGCGAGTCGTCGACGAACTTCGCGCGCCCGTTGATCAGCCGCACGCCCTCGCGCTGAAGGCGCGCCCGGACGTCCGCGGACTGGGCCAGAGCCAGCCCCTTCACCCGGCCGTGCACGACCGGCAGATCAACGGCGGCCTGCTCGTTGTGAGTCTGAATGCCCAGCTCACCGGCGTTGCGGAAGGCACTGCGAGCCCCCGCGGAGGCGATGAACGTCTTGGACGGCACGCAGTCGTACAACACGCACGCGCCACCTGCCCCGTCGTTCTCGACGACGGTCACGTCGGCGCCGTGCTGTGCAGCGACCAGGGCTGCCTCGTAACCTGCGGGTCCGCCGCCCATGATGACGATGCGGGTCACGATCAGTCCCTTCTGCGTGCTTGCCGGCCGGCACAACCGTACGCGTTGACCGAATCGACCGTGTCGTCAGTACCGAAAGCTGATCGCCGTGTCGCTACGCTGTCGGACGTGCCGCTCTATGCCGCGTACGGGTCGAACATGGATCCGAACCAGATGATGGAGCGAGCCCCGTACTCCCCGCTCGCGGGGACCGGCTGGCTCGTTGGTTGGCGCATGACGTTCGGTGGCGAGGACCTCGGCTGGGAGGGTGCCCTCGCGACGATCGTCGAGGAGCCAGACCACCAGACGTTCTGCGTGCTTTACGACGTGTCCCCGCGCGATGAGTCGCGGCTGGACCGGTGGGAGGGCGCGCTCGGGCTCTACAAGAAGATCCGGCTGCGGGTGCAGACCCTGGAGGGGTCTGTCGTGGCCTGGCTCTACGTGCTGGACGCCTATGAGGGCGGGTTGCCGTCCGCCCGGTACATCGGGGTGGTCGCGGA
This sequence comes from Lentzea flaviverrucosa, assembly GCF_003350445.1. Classification (NCBI taxonomy): domain Bacteria; kingdom Bacillati; phylum Actinomycetota; class Actinomycetes; order Pseudonocardiales; family Pseudonocardiaceae; genus Lentzea; species Lentzea flaviverrucosa. The sequence goes on along the minus strand of NZ_QQAU01000002.1, from coordinate 711,551 downwards.
CGCCGCTGAGGCTGCCGGGGCGCCCGATGACTACGTGAACGACCTGCGGACTCGGCCTTGTCAGGGGATCGGGCCCTGATCGGTGGGTTGACGGGCGTTGAGGGCTGGGTGCTGGGGCCGGGTTTCTCGGCTTCAGCCGGCTGACGCCTGGGTTCAGCGGGGCTGACGCCTGCCGCGCGGGCGGTCGCCTTGTTCGGGCGACCGGTGGGCACCGTGCGGGTCGGCTTGCGTTGACTTGTCGCGTTCCAGCGGGGTGGTCGCCTGCCGTGCGGGCGGTCGCCTTGCGTGGGTGGTTGCTCGGGCAGTACCGGGCCGGTGCGGGTCATCGCCGCTGCGCGTCGATAGCGATCGGGGCTTGACCTCGAGCCTCTGGCGGGATGCTTGGACGGCCGGGTAAAGGCCGGGGTGAAAAGCGCCCGGCCGTGCCCATGAGTGGAGCATCCCGCCCACTCAAGGTAAAGCCCCAATCGCGCAGTGCGTGGCTCACCACCGCTTATCCGGCCCGAAGAGGTTCACACGCCTCGGCTTCGCCATTGCCGCTGGCGGCAGGGCCGCTCGCCCCCCGGCCGACCTCTGGCGACCCTGTCAGGCGCCGGCGGCCTCCGCCAGCAGCTCCACCAGGTGGTGGTGCATGCGGCGGTAGTCGACCGGGGTGATGGTCGACCAGGGTGGTTGCCCCTCCGCCGCCCGGCGCATCTGCAGGTAGCGGCCCTTCGGGGTGTCGTAGAACGCGACCACGCGGTCCGGGCGGACGCGTTTGCCCCACTTGTCGCGGGCCGCTGCGCCGAACTGGCCTCGGTTCGAGGCGTCTCGGATCATCTCGGCCAGGGTGTGGGCGTCGTCGGCGCGCAGGGTGCCTCGTAGGGCCTCTTCGAGCTCTTCCGGGGTGTTCGCCTTGGTCGCTGCTGCGTCCAGGTCCGCGGACGGCAGGGTGATGGAGTGGCCTTCGCCCGCCGGGGCGGTGGGGAGGGCCGTCAGGGCCTCGCGGGGGAGGCCGTCGGCCTCTGCCGGGCGCAGGACCAGCTGGGTGCCGTCGAGTACCGCCAGTACGCCTGCCTGGCCCTTGCCCGCGGCCAGGACGCGGAGGCTGCGTTCGTGCAGCCACATGCGGGCGTCGATCTCCTGCTGCGGGCGGTTCAGGACGTGCAGCAGGTCTTCCAGGGTCGGGTCCAGGGAACGGGGACCGCCGAGGCCGCGGGCGCCCAGCTGGAGCCAGACCTGGTCCTCGATGGCCCTGCGTTCCTCGGTGGTCTTGCCCGGTGACGGGACCTTCAGGACGAGCGGCATCGTCTCCAGGCCCAGGTGGTCCCAGAGAACGTCGAACTCCAGCGTGGAGATGACCACCGGATCGCGCGTGTCGCTCGTCCCGGCGTCCAAGCCGAACAGAGTCATCAGTCGGTCGTGCTCTCCCCGATGACGGGCAACGCGTAGCTGCCCACGCCGTAGATGTCGTCGCGCTCGCGGAGGTAGTCGGCGGCCTTGTGCTCCAAGTCCTCCTCTTCCTCTCCCTTGCGCGCGCCGCCCATGCCGCCGAACGGGTCGAACGACTGCGGCATCGGTACGGCCCTGCGGTGGACCTGGTCGTTGTTCGAGGCGCCGACCGTGCCCATCGGGCCCATCGCGGAACCCGCCGCGCCCGAGACGCCGGCGGCGTGGCCCTGGTTCATGACCGTGCCCATGGCGGCGGCACCGGAGGTGGCGGTCGCGCCGTCCTCCATCTGCTTCACCTCGGAACCGGTGGACGAACCCGAACGGCTGGACGTGCGCTGGCCAGGCACACCGACGCCCGCGGCGCCCGTGCCGCTGGGTCCGGCGGTGCCGGTGGTGCCCGCCGACGAGAGCGAGGTGTTCGAACCCTTCACCGGAGCCGCGCCGGTGCCGGTACCGGTGCCCGACGTGCGGGTCGTGGAACCCGGCGCGGGCGTGCCGCCACGGGGCGGCGGGGCGGTGGAGCCGCGCGTGCCGGACGAGGTGCGGCCACGCGTCGCGCTGCCGCCCGTTCCGTTCGGGCCGACGCCCCAGACAGCGGCCGTGCCGATCTGGGCGCCACCGCCGTGCGTGAGGCCGGTGCCGCTGATCTGCAGCTGCGGCGGTTGGGTGAACTGGCCGAGCGTCGCGGTGTTCGCCGTCGTGGACGACGCGTAGGTCGACATGACCTCACGGGCACGGCGCTCGGCGGCGTCCTGGGCCGCCTCTTGCTTCTCGTGGTCGGTCTGGCCGCCGAAGAGGTGCGTGAGGCCGGTGACGAGGGCACCCGGCTGCTCGGCGGTCACGTTGACCGGCGCCGGCATGTCCGCGCGGGCCTTCGAGACGTAACCGGCCTGCAGTTCGGCCGAGTAGCGCATGACGTCCGCGCCGGTGCTCGCGCCGTCGGCCCAGGCGGCGATCGGGTTCAGGCCGGCCTGCGCCATGTCGGCGGCCTTGCCCTGCCACTTCGCGCCCGACTGCGAGATGCCCCTGTGCAGTTCGTCGTTGATCTCGGACAGCGCGGCCGAGACGCCCTGCCAGCGCTCCATCGACGCGAACGACGCGGAGGCGCCGGGGCCCGAGTGGATGCGTTCGTACAGCTCTTTGTGGCTGAAGCCCTGCCAGCGGTGATCGGCCATGGTCAGCACCCGCTCTTGTTCATCATGCCGGTGTTGTCGCCCTCGACCACGTTGTACTGGCGCTCGATCTGGTTGAGGTTGTCCATCGCGGTCTTGAGCTGGCGCTGGTAGTTCAGCAGTGCCTGCAGCGCCGAGTCACCGTCCGCGATCGAACGGTCGTTGAACTTCTCGGCGGCCTCGGCGCTGACCGGGTCGCCCGCCCACGGGCGCACGCGGAACTCGGTGATCGCCATCTCGATCTGCTTGTCCAGCTTGATCAAGGCGGCCGAGAACGTGCTGCGCAACGCGGGAATCGCCTCCGGTTCCACGTTCAACTCGTGCTGGCCGGGTGGCGAGGTGTCTGCCCCGCTACGTCCCCCTGGCGGCATCGTGAGACCTCCGGCGGTTGTGCTTACAAGCGCTTCGACACTCTAACCACTGAAGGTAACGCTGTGGAGTGCGATCAGTGACATCCGCCCGTGTGGGTCAGCGCTTCTGGAGCAAACTGGCCATCGCCGCCTCTGCCACCCGCTGGGCGCCGAGGCAAAGATGATCTTGTTGCACCGCAGTGGAATTGCCGCCGTCGCGGAACATCACGTCGAGGAACTGGCCGTCGGCGACGTCCACCTCGACGTTGCAGGCGTTGCTCACGTCGGGTGTGCGGACAGTGATCGCGGTGTATCCCTCGATCGCGCCCACGGTGTAGTCGACCTGGGCGTTCTCCGAGAGCCACACGTCGGCGCCGGAGACCAGCACGAGTGCGATCCTCGCCACGTTCCCGCTCGTCGTGCTGCGGATCGTGCACGCCCGCGCGCTGCCGAAGCTCGGCTCGACGTACGCGCTGGGCGGGTTGTCGAGGCTCAGCGACGTGCGCTGGTCAGCGGTGAGCACCGCGCACGGGTCGACCGAGTCGAGCGGCAGCGCGCGCGGCCGTTGCGGGAAGTCGAGCACGGAAGGCGTCGTCGTGGGGGACGGCGGCGGGGGCGGCGGAGTGGTCAGCGCACTCTGCTGGGGCGGCGCCGTGCACCCGGCCAGCGCCAGCGCGACGATGAGGAGCCCGGTGGTCCGCATGGCCGGTCACCGTAGCTGCTCTGGGAAGGGGTCCGACGCCAGTCGTGACCACAGCAACTGGTCTTCGCGCTGATCATCGACGATCGCCTCCTCGCGAAGACGACCCTCAAGGGTGAATCCGCACTTCTCCGCGACTCGCTGTGACGCCGTGTTCGAGACCGCATGCCGGTAGGTGACCCGGTGCATCTCCATCGCGCCGTAGACCCAGCCCAGCACCGAGTTCAGCGCGGCCGGCAGCACGCCCTTGCCGCGGTGCCGAGGCTGGCTCCAGCACATCACCTCGGCCGAGAGGAGGTGGCGGTCGACGTTGTGGATGACGATCCCGGCCATCACCTCGGCGGTGACGGCCTCGCACACCGCCCACGACCAGCGGTAGTCCTTCTCCCAGCCGTCGTTCAGCAGCAGGACGAGCGTCTCGGCGGACGGCGCGTCGTCCCCGGTCAGGCGAGGCATGTACCGCTTGGTCTCCGCGTCCGCGAAGGCCTCGGCCAGCACCGGCACGTCGTCGATGCGGTCGTCGCTGCGAAAGGCGCGCAGGTAGTACTCGCCCGCGTTGATCTCAACTGGCTCCACGGGCAGGAGGCTAATCCCCGCCGGTGAAACCGTCGTGTTGCTCGGCCAGGTCGTCGAGCGCGGCGCGGTGAGCGGCTGCCGGCAGGCCGTCCGGCGCGGTGGTCAGCTCGACCACCCAGTCCACGGCTTCGGCGTCGTCCTCGCCCGCCAGCATGTCCCTGTGCACGGCGCACGGACCCCAGCCGCTCTCCAGCAGCGACGCCGCCAGTTCCTCGGCCTCGTCGCGGTCCGGCAGGATCAGCAGCACGGTCGGCGGGATCAGGTCGCGCACTGCCAGCGCCGTCCGCAGGGCCGCCGTGTCCGGCACGTGCACGCCGTCCAGACCCGCAGCGGTCGCGGTCGCGGTGTCGGCGCCGAAGAAAACGGCTGTCGAGTGGCCGAGCTCGTCCAGCACCCTGCGGTACGACGCGGGATCCGGCGTCGCGGGACCGGGCAGGATCGCGTCGAACTCGGCGTCGAGGTCTGCTTCCTGTCCGCCGACGCCGTTCGACAGCAACGCGACGAAGCACCGCAGTCGTGCCGTGCGGACCAACGCCAATGCCTCGGGAATCACCTCGCCAGAGGGGGCAGCGAGTTCACGACCGGACTCCGGTGACGTCGGCGCGGCCGACCACAGCACCCCGAAGTCCAGCAGCAGCAACGGTTTCAGCGTCGGCGCCCGTTCCAGTGGCCCCACAACAGCGCCACGGCGGGCACCAGCAGGAAGATCAGCGGGTTCCTCACCAGCGCGAAGAACAGGATCACCACGGCGATGCCCACCACGGGCACGACCGCGCTCTCCCAGCGGCGCGCGGGCGCCTTGGCGGGCTCGTTGAACATCGGCACGGGCGCGACGAACTGCGGCCGCGGGTCCGGCAGGTCGTAGAACAACGCCATCAGCTCGCCGCGCGTCTTCGCGGTGGTGATCTTCGCGGACCGGTCGCCGTACTCGTTGATGTCGATGCGGCCCGCGCTCATGTGCTCACCGAGCACCTGCAACGCCTGCTGACGCTCGGTGTCACCGATGCGGATGTCCCTGCTCGGGTCGCTCACGAACTCAATCGTAGGTGAGCGACCCGGCCGGTCAGTCCTTCAGCTCGCAGATCACGGTGCCCTGGGTGATCGGGTCACCGGGCGCGGCCGCCAGACCCGTCACCGTGCCGGCCTTGTGCGCCGTCACCGGGTTCTCCATCTTCATGGCCTCCAGCACCACGATCAGGTCGCCCGCCTCGACGGTCTGCCCGTCCTCGACGGCCACCTTCACGATCGTGCCCTGCATCGGCGCCGCCACCGCGTCACCCGACACGGCCGCGCCGCTGCCACCGGCGCGCTTGGCCTTCGGCTTCTTCGCCGCGGCGGCGGCAGGCCGTGAACCGACGGCGAGATCACCCGGCAGCGACACCTCCAGGCGGCGCCCGCCGACCTCGACGACGACGGTCTGCCGCGGCGTCTCCTCGTCGGCAGCCTCGGCAGCGCCCGCGAACGGTGCGATCTGGTTGTCGAACTCCGTCTCGATCCACCGCGTGTGGACGGTGAAGCCCTCGGGCTTCTCGGCGGTGAACGCCGCGTCGCGCACGATCACGCGGTGGAACGGCAGCACCGTCGCCATGCCCTCGACGACCATCTCGTCCAGTGCACGCCGCGCGCGGGCCAGGGCGTCCTCGCGGGTCTCGCCGGTGACGATCAGCTTGGCCAGCAACGAGTCGAACTGCCCGCCGATCACCGAACCCGACTCGACGCCGGCGTCGACGCGGACACCGGGACCGGACGGCGCGACGAACGTCGTGACGGTGCCGGGCGCGGGCAGGAAGCCGCGGCCGGCGTCCTCGCCGTTGATGCGGAACTCGATCGAGTGCGCGCGCGGCGCCGGGTCCTCGGTGTAGCGCAGCTTCTCGCCGGCGGCGATGCGGAACTGCTCGCGCACCAGGTCGAGGCCCGTCGTCTCCTCCGACACCGGGTGTTCGACCTGCAGGCGCGTGTTGACCTCCAGGAACGAGATCGACCCGTCCATCCCGACGAGGTACTCGACGGTGCCGGCGCCGTGGTAGCCCGCTTCGAGGCAGATCGCCTTGGCCGACGAGTGGATCGTGGCGCGCTGCTCGTCGGTCAGGAACGGCGCGGGCGCCTCCTCGACGAGCTTCTGGTGGCGGCGCTGCAGCGAGCAGTCGCGGGTGCCGACGACGATCACGTTGCCGTGGGTGTCGGCGAGGACCTGGGCCTCGACGTGGCGAGGCTTGTCCAGGTAGCGCTCGACGAAGCACTCGCCGCGGCCGAACGCCGTGACGGCCTCGCGGACCGCGGAGTCGAACAGCTCGGGGATCTCCTCGAGGGTGCGCGCGACCTTCAGGCCACGGCCGCCACCGCCGAACGCCGCCTTGATCGCGACCGGCAGCCCGTGCTCGGAGGCGAACGCGATGATCTCGTCCGGCCCGTTGACCGGGTCCTTGGTGCCGGGCACCAGCGGCGCGCCCGCGCGCATCGCGATGTGCCGCGCCGTCACCTTGTCACCGAGGTCGCGGATGGCCTGCGGGGTCGGGCCGATCCACACCAGCCCGGCGTCGATCACGGCCTGCGCGAACTCGGCGTTCTCGGACAGGAAGCCGTAGCCGGGGTGCACGGAGTCGGCGCCGGACTGGGCGGCGGCCGCCAGCACCTTCTCGAACGACAGGTAGCTCTCACCGGGGGTGTTGCCGCCCAGCGCGAACGCCTCGTCGGCGAGTCGCACGAACGGTGCGTCGCGGTCGGGATCGGCGTAGACGGCGACGCTCGTCAGACCGGCGTCACGGCAGGCGCGGATGACCCGGACGGCGATCTCACCGCGGTTCGCGATGAGGACCTTGCGCAGCGACACGGCGTCGTACCTCCTGCTGGACCGGTTAATTACGGCTCTGGCTGGTGCCGCAGTCTACGGAAATCGGTGAACTCCGAGAGGGAGAGACGGCTCACTTCACATCCATCGTGAGCGCATCGAGCACAATCTGCGATGTGGGTGGAACCAGGTCCGTGCAGGTGGTTGCCGTCGTCGCCGCCTTGGTGTTCGCAGCGGGGCTGGTGTTCGCCTATTTCCAGCGACCGGACGGCACCGATTCAGGTCAATCCGGCATCGACCCCGGAATGCGCTGCGGTACCACCGTCTGCCAGGTCGTCATCGGCAAATCGGTCGGCGGGGACCTCGTCGAGCTGCTCTCCGGAACGGGCGGCGGGCGGATCAGGGTGACCGGCGAGTCGGGCCCGTTCGTCTTCGAGATGACCATCGCCGAGTCCGGTGCGACGGTGAACGCCGAGTCGCTGCTGTGCTCGGAGGCGCCCATCAGCGTGTGCCTCGTGCGCGGCGCGCAGAACGGCAAGGTGCTCGGCGAGGTGCTGATCCGCAAGGACGGCACGTGGTCGCGCGCGCAGGCCGCCTACCTGTCCAGCGCCGGGTACCTCGGGCTGCACGACGTCAACGAGGACTCCACGGCGGACGTCGTCTCGGCCCAGCGCGGCTGCGACGGTCAGTGCAACGACTCGTTCGTGCAGGTGTTCTCGGCGCTCGGGCCGATCATCGGCTGTACGACGCCGGCGCCGGCGCGGGAGCAGCTCGCTGGCTGGCCCGCACCGGCGCCGAAACTGTCGCAGTTACGACCCTGTGCGAATGGCTAGCGCGGTGACCGCCAGCCTCACCTGCTCTTTCGGCGCCCAGCAGGGCGCATCGCGGCACCGGCCCCGCGCCCCCATATGTCCAATATGAGGGCGCGGGGCCGGCACCACGATCCACCCGTCTGAACGTCGAAAGACCGGGCGAGGCCGACGGTCACCGCGCTAGGCGTTGACGAGGTCCTTCTCGGCCGGAGCGGCGGGCTCCTCGATCAGGTTCTCGCTGCGTGCCACCAGCACCGGCACGGTGATCTGGCCGGCCACGTTGGTCGCGGTGCGCATCATGTCGAGGATCGGGTCGATCGCGTAGACCACGGCCACACCGGTCGCGATCACGGCCGGCGGCAGGCCGACGACGCTCAGGGTCAGCGTGAGCATCGTGTACCAGCCGGTCGTCCCGGCCGTCGCCAGCGCGCCGAACACGGCGACAAGCACGATGCCGACGTACTGCCACACCGAGAGCTGGATGCCGAACAGGTTCGCGATGAAGATCGTCGCGACGGCCGGGTAGACCGCGGCGCAGCCGTCCATCTTGGTCGTGGTGCCCAGCGGCACGGCGAAGTTCGCGTACTCGGTCGGCACGCCGAGGTCCGTCGCGGCCTTGCGGGACAACGGAAGCGTGGCGCCCGAGGAGCGCGACACGAACGCGAACTGCAGCGCCGTGCCCGCCTTGCGGAAGAACTCGACCGGCGAGGTCTTGCCGACGAACTTCAGCAGGACCGGGTAGACGACGAACAGCACGAGCGCGGTGCCGAGGTACACGGCGAGGATCAACGAGAACAGCGGCTTCACGAACGAGTTGCCGTAGGACGCCACGGCGTTGCCGATGAGGCCGAAGATGCCGATCGGGGCCAGCAGGATGATCCAGCCGACGACCTTCTGGATGATCTCGAAGAACGACTTCACGAGGTTCGTGAACGGCGCGGCCTTGTCCCCGAGCGCGTAGGCGGCGAAGCCGACCAGCACCGCGATGAACACGACCTGCAGCACGTCGCCCTCGGTGAACGCGCCGAAGATGTTGGTGGGCACCAGGTTGTCGAGCAGCGACTGCCACGAGCCGGACGCGCGCTTGGCGAGCTTGTCGACGGCACCGGCGGCGGGTTCGATCTGCAGGCCCGCGCCGGGCTTGAGGACCGTGGCGACCGCGATGCCGATCAGCACCGCGACGAACGACGTGATGGCGAACCACAGGAACGTCTTGCCGCCGAGGCGTGCGGCGGTGCGGCCGCCGCCGAGGTTCCGCAGCGACGCGATGCCGACGACGATCGCGGTGAACACCAGCGGGATCACGGTCAGCTGCAGCAGCGCCGTGAAGGTGGAGCCGATCTTGGCGAGGACGGGCGCGAGCCACGTGCCCTTGCCGAGCCAGCCGGCGAGCGCGCCGAGGACGAGCGCGCCGAGGACGGTGAATCCGAAGACCTTGGGCTTGCGATATGTCTGGACGAACGACATCGAACATCTCCTGGGCAGGGATGAGCTGAGTGGGGGTGTCGGGAGCTGTTAGCTCCGACAACCCGTGCTCGTCCTGCGTGCCAGGTCGATGTTCCTGCGACGCGTCAAGTACTCGTTCACCGCTGCCCTCAACGTCGGCGTTGAGGGCAGTCTTCCCCGATCGGGTGAACTGTGACCAGCGCTACCAGAGTGTGGACACGGAAACACCCACCTGGCCGAGGAGCCTTCGGGTGAGGGACAGGCTGATGCCGATCACGGACGTGTGGTCGCCGTCGATGCCGTCGATGAACCAGCCGCCGAGCCCGTCGATCGTGAAGCCACCGGCGACGTGCAACGGCTCACCCGTCGCGATGTACGCCTCCAGCTCTTCCTCCGACGGGGTGCCGAACCGCACGGTGGTCGACTCGGCGGCCGACGCACGGCCGGTCACGACACCGCCGGAGACGCGCAGCACGGTGTGCCCGGTGATCAGCACACCGCTCTTGCCCGCCACCCGGTGCCACCGCTCCCGCGCGACCTCCGGCGTGCCGGGCTTGCCCACGAGCTCGCCCTCGAACAGCAGCATCGAGTCGCAGCCGACGACCACGCACTCGTCGTCGTGCTCGATCGCCTCGGCCTTGGCAGCGGACAGCGCGACGACGGTCTCCTCCGGCGTCGGGTTCTCGAGCGACTCGACCAGCGCGTCCTCGTCGACACCGGAGACCCGGACGACGGGTTCGATGCCCGCGGACCGCAGGACGCTAAGACGGGCGGGTGACTGGGAGGCCAGGATCAGACGCACGCGCCGAGTCTGTCACGGGCGGCGCGGCGACCCGCTGGAAGGCGAACGCGGCCGCGATGCCGACCGCCAGCACCCCCAGCAGCAGGTAGAACGCCGCTCGCACGGCCGAGGTGAAGTCGCCGGTGGCCGCCAGCACCACCTGCAGCACGGCCGCCGTCACGGCGCTGCCCAGCACGTTCCCGAACTGCCGCGAGGTGTTGTAGATGCCGGAGCCGGCACCGAGCAGGGACCGGTCGAGCGTGCGCGTGGAGATGTTCGTCAGCGGTGAGAACACGAGCCCCATGCCGATGCCCAGGGCGACCATCGACGGCAGCAGCACCCACTGGGACCCGTCGCCGAGCAGGAACGTCATCGCCACGATGCCCAGCGCCATCAGGGCGAACCCGGTGATCGGCAGGTACTTGGCGTCGGCCCGGTTCGACAGCCGCCCCGCGAAGATCGCCACGACGCCGGACATCAGCGACGCCGGCGCCGTGACCAGGCCCGTCATCAGTGGCGACAGCTTCGGCACGGTCTGAAGGAACAGCGCCAGCGGCACGAACACCCCGGTCACCGTGATGCCGATGGAGATGTTCGCGACGTTGCCGAGCGAGAAGTTGCGGTTGCGGAAGATCCGCAGCGGCATCAGCGGCTCGGGGTTGCGCGAGGACGCCTGCCACAGCAGGAACAGCGCGAGGAACAGCACCCCGGCGGCGATGATCTCGGCGATCGTGAGGGGTCCGGTGACCCGGCCCCACCGGTAGTGCTCACCGTTCTGGATCCCGAACACCAGCAGGCCGAGTCCGAGGCAGCACAGCACGACGCCGAGCACGTCGAACTTCGGCGCGCGGTCCGGCCGCAGGTCGGGCACCCACAGGAACAGCAGCACCACCGCGAGCACACCGATCGGGAGGTTCACGAAGAAGATCCACTCCCAGCCCAGGTGCGTGACCAGCACCCCGCCGAGCAACGGCCCGGAGACCGTCGCGAGCCCGGCGACCGACCCCCACATGCCGAGCGCCGCACCCCGCTTGACCGGCGGGAACAGGTGCGTGATGAACGCCATCGTCTGCGGGGTCATGGCCGCGGCACCGAGGCCCTGGAACACCCTCGCGGCGATCAGCGCGTCCGCGGTCGTGGAGAGACCGCAGGCCAGCGACGCCGCGATGAACAGCACGAGCCCGATGCCGTAGAGCCGCTTGGGCCCGTACCGGTCGCCCAGCCGCCCGGTCAGCAGCAACGGCACCGCGAACGCGAGCAGATAGGCGCTGACGACCCAGATGACGTCGTTCAGCGACGCGTTCAGGTCGGTGATCATCGACGGCAGCGCGACGTTGACGATGGTCGTGTCCAGCAGCGTCATGAAGAAGCCGATGCACAGCGCGTACACGGTCCGCCAGTTCGCACGGTCCGTTTGAGTAGTACTGCTGATGCGCGATCACCTCTTCAGTCGGCACTCTCGGAAGAGTGAAGCGCTGGGTGCTTGTCCTCACCGAACGCGGCTCCGATCGCGAAGGCAAGCGCAGACGGATCGCGGCACTGCTCGTCGTGCTCGGCGGCCTCATCGGATCATTCGGCGTTGGAAGCGTGCTCGCGAGTGACCCGATCGGCTATGGAGTGCCCATTTGGCCGTTCGCCGACACCGCCGATCGGGCGGAGAACGCACTCCTGACGCAGATCGTGCCCGCCGTGCGCTCCAACCTGCCGCTCGACCACGCCGGGGTGCAGGTGCTGCGCCGGACCAACGCCTACGGCAGCGCGTTCTGGACGCTGAAGCTGCAGGTCGACGGCGAGACCCGCTGTCGCGAGGTCGCCGTCGGCCTGAACGTGACCAGCCGTCGAGTCGAGTGCTCCTAGCCCGGGAAACCGGAGGCGCGCCAGGCGCCCGGTCCGTGCTGCAACGACCGGCGGACCCGGCGGGCCGGGTTCGCCCACTCCGAACGCCGCTTAGGCGCGTCCTCGGCGGGCGCGGCCGAGGCCAGCCCGGCGATGACAGCGGTCAGCGCGGCCAGCTGGTGGTCGTCCGGCGTGCCCTTGACGACCTTCAGCAGCGGCTTCTCGTTCTGCTCCGGCGCGGTCACAGCGGGATGTTCCCGTGCTTCTTGGGCGGCAGCGTCTCCCGCTTGTCCCGCAGCATCGACAACGCCCGCGCCACGTATCCGCGGGTGAACGCCGGTGGGATCACCGAGTCGACGTAACCGCGCTCAGCGGCGACGTACGGGTTGCACAGCGTGTCCTCGTACTCCTGCTGCAGCTGAGCGCGCAGGGCGTCGACGTCCTCGCCGTTCTGGGCAGCGGCGGCCAGCGTCTTGCGGTGCACGATGTTCGCCGCACCCGAAGCGCCCATGACGGCGATCTGCGCCGTGGGCCACGCGAGGTTGATGTCGGCGCCGAGGTGCTTGGACCCCATGACGTCGTACGCGCCGCCGTACGCCTTGCGCGTGATGACGGTGACCAGCGGAACGGTGGCCTCGGCGTAGGCGTAGATCAGCTTGGCGCCGCGCCGGATGATGCCGTTCCACTCCTGGTCGGTGCCGGGCAGGAAGCCGGGGACGTCGACGAACGTCAGCACCGGGATGTTGAACGCGTCGCAGGTGCGCACGAACCGCGCGGCCTTCTCGGAGGCGTTGATGTCGAGGCAGCCGGCGAACTGGGTGGGCTGGTTCGCGACGACGCCGACGGAGTGGCCGTCCACGCGGCCGAAGCCGACAAGGATGTTCGGCGCGAACAGCGACTGCACCTCCAGGAAGTCGCCGTCGTCGAGCACGCGGTTGATGACCTCGTGCATGTCGTACGGCTGGTTCGCGGAGTCCGGGATCAGCGTGTCGAGCTCGCGGTCGGAGTCCGTGATCGCGTCGGAGATCGACCCCTCCGCCAGCGTGCCCTCGAACGTGGGCGAGTCGGAGAGGTTGTTGGACGGCAGGTAGCTCAGGAGCTCCTTGACGTACGCGATCGCGTCTTCCTCGTCGTTGCCGAGGTAGTGCGCGTTGCCCGACTTGGTGTTGTGCGTGCGACCGCCGCCGAGCTCCTCCATCGTCACGTCCTCGCCGGTGACGGTCTTGATGACGTCGGGGCCGGTGATGAACATGTGCGAGGTCTGGTCGACCATCACGACGAAGTCGGTGAGCGCGGGGGAGTAGACGTGCCCGCCCGCGTTCGAGCCCATGATCAGCGAGATCTGCGGGATCACACCGGAGGCCTTGACGTTGCGGGAGAAGATCTCGCCGTAGAGGCCGAGCGAGACGACGCCCTCCTGGATGCGCGCGCCGCCGCCCTCGTTGATGCCGACGATCGGCCGGCCGGTCTTGATCGCCAGGTCCATGATCTTGACGATCTTCTCGCCGTAGACCTCGCCGAGCGATCCGCCGAAGACGGTCACGTCCTGGGAGAACACGCACACCGGACGGCCGTCGACGGTGCCGTAGCCCGTCACGACGCCATCGCCGTACGGGCGGTTGCGCTCCTGGCCGAAGTTCGTGGAACGGTGCCGGGCGAGCTCGTCCAGCTCGACGAACGACCCCGGGTCGAGCAGGAGGTCGATGCGCTCGCGGGCTGTCTTCTTGCCCTTCGCGTGCTGCTTTTCGACCGCGCGTTCGGAGCCGGCGTGAACCGCCTCGTCGTTGCGCCGGTAGAGGTCAACGAGCTTGCCCGCGGTGGTGTGGACGTCCGGGGCGCCTGAAGCGCCGGTGGGGACGTGCCCGATCGGCTCGGTCGCACTGCTCATGGGCTCGCAGCCTAACGAGACCATTGCTGAACTGCCCCGTGCAGTTGTCCAGGTCACGGCAACCTGTCGGTGATCTCCGATCGCACGTACTCTCTTCCGTTCCCATAACCTGGCCCGATGACCTCCGCACTCGACGCCGAAGAGCTGCGCTCACGGCTCGTCGCACCCAACGGCCCGTACGCCGCTCTCGACGTCGTCGAGACCACGGCGTCCACCAACGCGGACCTGGCCGCCTCCGGCGCCGCGGACCGCACCGTGCTGATCGCGCTGGAGCAGAGCGCGGGCCAGGGCCGGCGTGGCCGCAGCTGGTCGTCGCCCGCCGGTGGCCTCTACCTGAGCGTGCTGTTCCGCCCGGCCGGTGTGCCCGCCGAGCGGCTGCCGTGGCTGAACCTGATCGCCGGGCTCGCCCTGGTGCGCGTCGCCCAGTCGGCCGGTGTCGAGGCCACGCTGAAGTGGCCGAACGACCTGCTGCTCGGTTCTGGTCCGGGCAAGGGCGCGGGGATACTGTCCGAGATCACCGCCGACGGCGCGGTCGTGGTCGGCATGGGCCTGAACGTGGCGAAGCTGCCGTCCGACGTCCGGCCCGCACCGGGTGGGCTCGCGCCGACGTCGCTGGAGGACCTGGGCGCCGCCGAGCTCGACCGCGGCGAGCTCGCGTTCCGGCTCCTGGTCGAGCTGGCCGGGCTGGAAGGCGTGTGGCGCAAGAACGGCGGCGACGCGGTCGAGTCCGGAGTGCTGGAGGAGTACGAGGAGCACTCGTCGACCGTGGGCCAGAACGTGCGGGTCGAACTCCCCGGTGGCGTCGAGCTCCTCGGGGTGGCGCAGCGCATCGAGGCCGACGGCACGCTGGTCGTGCGCGGCGCCGACGGGGTGGAGCACGGCGTGTCCGCTGGTGACGTGGTGCATTTGCGCCAGGCGTAGTTAGGGTTGCGCCATGGCCTATCCCGACGACCTGCTGAGCTCCGGCGAGCACGTCGTGATCCACAAGCACCCCCACTGGAAGATGCTGATCTTCCCGGTGTTCTGGCTGCTGGTGGTGGTCGCGCTCGGCACCTACCTCGCCGGGCTCTTCGGCGACCAGTCGTGGGCCACCGTCGTGTGGATCGTGCTGGCCGTGGTCGGTGCCGTGCTGATCCTGTGGCTGACGGTGACGCCGGTGGTGCGCTGGCGGACGACGCACTTCATCATCACGTCGGACCGCGTGATGTACCGCGAGGGAGTGTTCAAGCGCACAGGCCTCGACATCCCTTTGGCTCGTGTGAACAGCGTCCGCTTCGAGCACAGTTTCTCCGACCGCCTGCTCGGCTGCGGCACCCTGATCATCGAGTCGGCCTCGGACGAGCCGCTCGAGTTCGACGACATCCCGTCCGTGGAGAAGGTGCACACGATGTTGTACCGAGAGGTCAACGACAACCCCGACGACGACTTCCACCCGGGGGCCGTCGATGGGCGCGCGTGAGGTAGGGCTGCCGGACGTCGTCGGCTCCGGATCGCTGCCCCCGCGGGTGACGATCTGGGAGGTCGGCGCCCGCGACGGCCTGCAGAACGAGTCGGTCGTCGTGCCGGTGGCGGTGAAGCTGGAGTTCCTGGACCGCCTGGCTGCCGCCGGACTGTCCGTTTTGGAGGCGACGTCGTTCGTGCACCCCAAGTGGGTGCCGCAGCTGGCCGACGCCGCCGAGTTGCTGGCGGGACTCGAGCAGCGGCCTGGGGTCCTTTACCCCGTGCTGGTGCCCAACGAGCGTGGGCTGGACCGGGCACTGGAGGCGGGGGTCACGCACATCGCGATCTTCGCCTCGGCCACGGAGACGTTCGCCTCGCGCAACCTGAACCGGACGTTGGACTCGCAGTTCGAGATGTTCGAGCCGACTGTTTCCCGTGCGCTGGCAGAAGGTCTGGACGTGCGCGGGTACGTGTCGATGTGTTTTGGCGACCCTTGGGAGGGGGCTGTCGCCCGGTCCCAGGTCGTGGCTGTCGGGGAACGGTTGCTCGAGATGGGGTGCTCGCAGTTGTCCCTGGGCGACACCATCGGGGTTGCCACTCCCGGACAGGTCGAGTCGTTGCTGGAAGGGTTCCGCGACGTTTCTCGGCTTGCTGTGCATTTCCATGACACCTATGGGCAGGCGTTGTCGAACACCTTGGCCGCTTTGCGGTGTGGGGTGACGACTGTGGACTCCTCGGCCGGTGGGCTGGGTGGGTGTCCTTATGCCGAGTCGGCTACCGGCAACCTCGCTACCGAGGACCTGGTGTGGATGCTTGACGGGTTGGGTGTCGAGACCGGGGTTGATCTTGACAAGCTGGTCGAGACCTCGGTGTGGATGGCTGAGCAGTTGGGGCGGCCCAGTCCTTCTCGGGTGGTTCGGGCGTTGGCCAAGTGATCCTGGGGCTCCGCCCCGGACCCCGCCAATCTGATCCGAAGCCGGGGTCCACGCCGTACGCGGGTTGATGGCACGCCTGTCGCGTTGGGCGGAGTTGCGTTGCGTAGATGGTGGCACCCGGACCGCACGGTAAGGACGGCTCGCCTTCGGCTTCGCGGGTGGGATGCGTGCTCGTGAGCGTGCGCTCGGACTGCTCGCGTGCGATTAGCCGCGTGCGGTGAACATGCCCGTGGCGATGAACCGGTAGACCAGCTCGTCGCCCCGCTTCGCCCTGCCCTCGAACTCCACCAGGCCCAGGTCCGGCCGCTTCTTCGAGCGACGTGCGGTGAGCACCTCCGCCTCGAAGGTGAGCTTGTCGCCGGGGTAGACGGGGGCGAGCCACGAGAGTTCGCGGCCGCCCGGCGAGCCCTGTGAGGTGGAGTCGGCCAGGACCTCGTCCACCCAGCGGCGCATCCAGAGGGACGCGGTGTACCAGCCGGAGGCGGACAAACCGCCGAAAATCGAGTTCTTGCCCGCTTCCTCGTCCAGGTGGAACGTTTGCGGGTCGAACTTCTTCGCGAAGTCCAGCATGTCGTCCCGGTCGACGATCACCTCGCCAAGCGGGATGATGCGGCCTGCGGGCAGATCCTCGAAGGCGATCATCTCGTTGATCCTACGTAACTGAAACCGCTGGGAACCGATCTAGGGGCGACGGCGTCCTAGAGCCCGAGCCCAGGGCTATGCGTGTGAGGGGGACTCGGTGGACGACCACCGTGCGCAGGTCGAGGAGTTGCTCGCTGACTACCGGCGTAGCCGCGAGCAGCTTGCTTCGGTTCAGCGCGAGCTGGCCGCCGTGTCCGGGCAGGCCTCCAGTCCTGACGGGACGGTCGCGGCGACCGTCGGATCCGGCGGCAAGCTCGTGGGACTGGAGCTTTCCGAGATGGCCTATCGCAGGCATCGGCCTGAGCAGCTGGCCGAGTTGATCGTGCGGACCGTGGCCGCGGCCGCGGCCAGTGCTGCCGAAGACACGTATCAGACGTTGAGTGCCGTGTTGCCCGCTTCCACGGACCCTGCCGCGCTCGTTGCCGGGACGGCTGATCTGAAGCCCTCCGAGTACGCGCCGGACGACACCGAGACCGTGGATCTCGGGCACCAGTCCGTTCGCGGGCGCAGGGACGACGACGAGGACAACGAGCAACGGGAGAGCTGGCTCGACTCCGAGCTCATCGACAGGAGGGTCCGATGACCGGGTACTCGGCCGACCTCGAGCGGCTCGACGCCGGGGCGCGCGAGCTCAAGGGGTTCGCGGGGCAGGCAGGCGAGATCGCGGGGGCGCTCGACCGGGCGCTGGCCTCGTTCGGCGTCTGCTGGGGGGACGACGCCGTCGGGCGGAGTTTCGCCGCCTCGCACGAGAAGCCGTCCGGGGACGCCACCGGGGCGTTGTCCGGGCTGGCGACGACGTTGGGGGACGTGAGCGACAAGCTCGCCGCGACGGCCTCCACGTACCGGCACGTCGAGGAGCAGAACGCCTCCGGGATGAGAAGGTTGGACGGCTGACATGGGTATCGAGCTTCCCGCCGAACTCGCCGCCGTCGCGGCCAAGGCCGGTGTCTCCTGGCCCAAGGCCGACGAGGACGCCATGCGTTCCAGCGCCACCGCGTGGCGTGAGGCGGGCGACAAGATCAAGAGCCTCGGCACCACGTCCGACGGCGCCGCGAACCGTGCGCTGGGCGGCATGACCGGTGGCACCGGTGACGCGGCACGCGGTCGCTGGGCCGAGGTCGTGGGTCCCGACGGCGACTTCCACCGCGCCGCCCACGGCTGCCACGCCGCCGCCGACCGCCTCGACCACGCCGCCAAGCAGGTCGGTGCCGCGAAGGTCGAGATCGTCCGCGAGCTGGTGGCGCTGGCCAAGAACAACGACGCCGCGACGGCCTCGGCCAGTGCCGGCAACCCCACCGCGCTGCTCGGCCTCGACACGCTGACGAAGGGTGCCGCGGCCAACGTCGCGAACCTCCAGAACACGCTGACCTCGGCGATCCGCCTGGACAGCGGCATCGACATGAGCCAGGGCACGCATCCGGTCAACACCGCGCCCGGCGCCCACGGGCCCGGCGGTGGCCTGCTGTCGCCCGTCACGAACCTCGTCGGTGGCGTGGTGGCCCCGGTGGCGGGCGTGGTCGCCCCCATCGTCGAGCCCGTCGCCGCCGTGGTCGCCCCGGTGACCGAAGCGGTGGCTCCCGTCGTCGGCGCGGTGACCGCACCGGTCGCGCCCGTCGTGGGTGCCGTGACGGCTCCGCTCGCGCCTGTCGTCGGTGCCGTGACCGAGGTCGCCGCACCGGTCCTCGACGCCGCCGCTCCCGTGACCGCACCCGCCGCCGCTGTCGTGCAGCCGGTGTTGGACGCGGTGCCCGGTGGCCGTGACGCCGCCGGTCCGGTGTTCGACGGCCGGGGTGACGGCGACGGCCAGGGCCAGGGCCATGGCGACGGACAAGGCCGTGGTGAAGGCCGTGGCGAGAGCAAGGGCCCGATCCCCGGCATCGTGGCCGGCGCGGGCCACGCGGTCGGCCAGGTCGTCGCGCCCGTCGCGCATCCGGTGGCCGACGCGATCCCGAGCGTCGCGGGCACTCTCGGCCCCGTCACCGAAGGCACGACCCAGGCGTCCGCCGCCGTGCTCGACCCGACCCTGGTCCGCGGTGGCGAACTGCCCGGCCAGGCTCCTTCCGCACCTCAGGCGGCGGCTCCCGCAGCTCCGGCCGCCTCACCTGCCGCCCCGGCGATGGGCGCGGCTCCGGCCGGTGGCCCGGTGGGCGGCCCGATCGGTGGTGCCGTGGGCGGTGCTGCCGGTGGTGTTCCGGCGGCGGCGTCGCAGGTCGGTGCGGTCGTGGGTCAGCAGGGTGCCGCGCAGGCACCCGGCCAGCAGAGCCAGGCGGGTCAGGCCGCTCAGCAAGGTCAGCAGGGCCCCAAGCCCGCGGCGGACGCGAAGGCCACCGAGCTCAAGTCCGGCGAGGCGAAGGCCGGCGAGCTCAAGCCGGGCGAGGCCAAGGCGGGTGCGCAGGCAGCCGCGGCCAAGACCGGTTTCCCCGGTGCGGCACCGGGTCAGGCGCTGGGCAACCAGGCCGCCCAGTTCGGCGGCCAGGCCGGCACCCAGCCGGGCCAGGTGCAGGGGTCGGGTCAGACCCAGTCCGGCACGCACGCCTCCTCCCACGGGCAGAGTTCCCCGGCGGCGGTCGCGGCCAAGGACGCCGCGGCCAAGGACCTGGCGAAGGACGCCGCGGACGCGCTGCTGGACGGCGATGTCGCGACCGTGGAGGAACGCGGCGAACGCCAGGTCGGCGACACCATCGCCAGCCCGGCCGCGCCCGGCGCCGGCGTCGACCTCGGAGCCCGGACCACCACTTCGGGCCCGCTCGCGGCGGTGGACCCCGGCGGCTCGCACGCGCTGAGCGACCGCCTCGAGAACCGGAACGACCTGGCACTGGCGAATCCCGGCATCGCCGGCGAGATCGCCCGCCACACCTACACGGCGGCCGCGGCCGGCAGCTGGTTCATGGCCGTCTTCCTGAGCGCCGGACGGGCTCCGACCCTCGCCCCGAAGCCGGCCCGCCAGCTCCCGCCGCCCCCGCAGGACGAGGAGCAGGCCGTCCCGAGGTTCGCCCCGGACGACCACCCGCAGCCGATCGACACGTCCTCCGCCCAGCCGGCGCAGCCCGGCGCCGGCCTCGGCAAGGATCACCCGATCGTGCAAGAACTCCTCGCCGGTCACGACCCGCTCGCGGGCATGCACGAACGCGACTGGGAAAGCCTGTTCCAGCACGAGGACGGCACCCCGCGCTGGCCCGCGGAACGCGAGGGCGGCTATGAGGACAGCCAGCCCGAGGTCCTCCAGGCAGGCGCCGAGCTCGACAGGTTCGGCACGCCCGAGGGCCGTGTCCTGAGCACGGCGGGCACCCCGTTCGCGCAGCGTTCCCTGCCGCCCCAGGCGGCGGACGAGGGCTACCGCAGGTACCGCGTCACCAGGGACCTGCCCGTCCACCGCACGATCAGCGCGCCCTGGTTCGGCCAGCCCGGCGGTGGCAGCCGGTACCGCACCACCCACCCCGTCGCGGACCTCGTCGCGCTCGGCTACCTCACGGAGATCACCGCATGAACGTCGAGTCGCTGCCCGAGTGGCTGACCAGGATCGGCGTGCCGGACGACGTCGTCAGCCTCGGCGAGGAGGCGGACCAGCGCTGGTGCCTGCTGTCCGATGAGGACGGCAAGGGGCACGAGGTGTTCTGGCAGGAGCAGGGCAACCGCTACGACTGGGCCCGGTTCGACGACGAGAGCGTGGCGTGCCACTACCTCTTCGGCCGGCTGGCCTGGGCCCAGGTCGCGCGCGGAAGTCTCACCGTTCCAACAGCTTGAGCGCCGCCTCGTGCAGGTGGCCGTTCGACGTCAGCACGCTGCCGCCGTCGTAGCG
This sequence comes from Lentzea flaviverrucosa, assembly GCF_003350445.1. Classification (NCBI taxonomy): domain Bacteria; kingdom Bacillati; phylum Actinomycetota; class Actinomycetes; order Pseudonocardiales; family Pseudonocardiaceae; genus Lentzea; species Lentzea flaviverrucosa. Next base: position 690,955 of record NZ_QQAU01000002.1, on the reverse strand, counting down.
CTCCTCGCCGTCCAGCGAGGTGAAACGGCCACCGGCCTCGGTCACCAGGACCTGGAACGGGGCGATGTCCCACGGGTTCGCCACGCACTCGGGCGCCAGGTCGATGGCGCCCTCGGCGACCAGGCAGTGCTGGTAGAAGTCGCCGAACGCGCGGCTCTCCCAGGTCGCGTCCACGAGGCGCAGGTACGCCTCGCGTGAGTGGTACTTCACCCACGACTTGATGTCCGTCGTCGACACGTAGGCGTCTTCGAGAGAGCGCACACCGGACACGGAGATAGCGCGCTCACCGGAGGCGTCCGACGCGAACGCGCCACCGCCCGCGGCCGCCCACCAGCGGCGGCCCATGGCGGGCGCGGACACGACGCCCACGACCGGCACGCCGTCCTCGACCAGGGCGATCAGCGTCGCCCAAACGGGTACACCGCGCAGGAAGTTCTTGGTGCCGTCGATCGGGTCGAGCACCCAGACGCGGGCCGCGTCCAGCGTGCCGCCGCGTTCCTCGCCCATGACGACGTCGTCCGGGCGCTCGGCGGCGAGCACGGCACGGACCGCGTCCTCCACTGCGACGTCGGCGTCGGTGACGGGTGTGCGGTCCGGCTTGCGCTCCACGGCGAGGTCGTGCGCGCGGAACCGGGTCGCGGTGATCGCGTCGGCGGAGTCGGCGAGTCGGAGGGCGAGTTCGAGATCAGCATCGTGGCGTGACACGCGGCGATCGTTCCACGAATACGCTGAGCCCGTGAGCGTGGTGTTGCTGGCCGAGGACGACCCGGCCATCGCGGAACCTCTCTCCCGCGCTTTGACGCGGGAGGGTTATTCGGTGCAGGTCGTCAGTGACGGGCCCAGTGCCTTCGACGCCGCCATCGCCGGGGGCATAGACCTCCTGGTGCTGGACCTCGGCCTGCCGGGGATGGACGGACTGGAGGTGTGCCGGCGGCTGCGCCAGAGCGGCAGGGGAGTGCCCGTGCTGATGCTCACGGCCCGGGCCGACGAGGTCGACTTCGTGGTCGGGCTCGACGCGGGTGCGGACGACTACGTCGCCAAGCCGTTCCGCCTGGCCGAGCTGATGGCCCGCATCCGGGCGCTGCTGCGCCGCCGCGCGCCGGGGACGCTGGAGGTCAACGGCGTGCGCGTCGACCTGGCCGCCCGCCGCGTCACCGTCGACGGCGGCGAGATCCAGCTCGCGAACAAGGAGTTCGAACTGCTCAAGGTGCTGATCCAGCGCGCGGGCCAGGTCGTGAGCCGCGACGAGATCCTGTCCGAGGTCTGGAACGACCCGGACCTCAAGGGCAGCAAGACGCTCGACATGCACATGTCCTGGCTGCGCAGGAAGCTCAGCGACGGCACCCCGAACTCCGCCGAGAAGCGCATCGCGACCGTGCGGGGCCGCGGCTTCCGCTTCAACGCCGACTAGTGCGCCGCCGGATCCTGCGGGCGATCCTGCTCGCCGTCGCCGTCACCGGGATCGTGCTGGGCCTCCCGCTCGGCTACACCGCGCTGCAGCTCGTCGAGGACACGGCCCGTGGCGACCTCACCGAACGAGCCCAGCAGATCGCGACGTCGTTCGACGACCAGCTCGCGAAGCAGCAGAGCCTCGACATCGAGGCCGTCCGGATCGCCATCCCGACCGACGGCCGTCTCACCGTCGTGTCGGCGGGCACCACCAAGTCCACGGGTCCCTCGCCGGGCGACGACCCGCTGACCGTCGAACTGCCGATCGCGCAGCAGGGCACCGTCCGCCTGGAGATCCCCTCCGGCCCGATGCACACCTCGCAGGCCCAGGTCGCGGGCCTGGTGCTGCTCCTGCTGGCACTCTCCGTCGGCACCGGCACCGTCGTCGCCCTGGTGACGGCGCAAACGCTTGCCCGGCCACTGGTCCACGTGGCCGCCCGCGCGTCCCGGCTGGGCGCGGGCGACTTCCGCGCCGACGAGCAGCGCTACAACGTCCAGGAGCTCGACGCGGTCTCCGACGCGCTCGACACCTCCGCCACGGCACTGGCCCGCCTGGTCCAGCGCGAACGCGAGCTGGTCGGCGACGTCTCCCACCAGCTGCGCAGCCGCCTGACGGCCCTGCAACTGCGCCTGGAAGCCCTCGCCGAGCACCCGGAACCCGAGACCGCGGCCGAGGCCCGCGCGGCACTGGAGCAGGCCGAACGCCTCGCCGCCGTGCTGGACGAACTGCTCGCCGCCGCCCGCGCGGCCCGGGCCGTCGGCGCCGAGCCGCTGGAACTGCGGCCCGCGCTGAACCTGATCGCCGACGAGTGGCGCGAGCAGGTCAAGGGCCAGGGCCGGGCGCTGCGCGTGCGCGTCCCGGACGGTCTGCTGGCCCGCGCCACGCCCGCCCGTCTTCGCGAGGCGATCGGGGTGCTGCTGGACAACGCCCTGCGCCACGGCGAGGGATCGGTCGTGGTCTCCGCACGCAGCGAAGACGGCACTGTCGTCGTAGAGGTCAGCGACGGAGGAGCGGGCGTGCCGGACGAGCTCGCGGCGCACATCTTCGAGCGCGGCGTCTCCGGCGGCGGCTCGACCGGGGTGGGCTTGGCGCTCGCACGGGCTCTGGTCGATGCGGATGGCGGCCGGCTGGAGCTGTCCACGGCACGGCCGGCGACGTTCGCCGTGTTCCTGCCGGTGCCGAAGGCGCAGGACGTTGTGGGGATCTCCTGGAAGAAGCCGAGCACACCCCGTTAGGAGTGGCCGAGTTCCTTCTCTTCCTCGATCGACCGGCTGTTGCGGAAGTTCTCCTCGGGGAAGACCCAGTTCTTGTAGCCGTACCAGCGGAACGCCATCGCGATGAGCGTGCCGATGATCTGCGCGCTCAGGAAGTCCGAGATCTCCTCGGTGAGCCGCGACACGTGCGGCTCCTGAAGGTGGAACGCGTACCGCGCGATGTACAGCGGCGCCGAGTTCAGCACGATGCCGATGCCGTTGACCAGGAAGAACAGCAACGCCTCGTGGTGACGCTCGCGGCCGCCGCGGGTGCGGAACGACCACTCCCTGTTCAGGATGTACGACACGATCGTGGCGACCAGGGTCGCGATGATCTTCGCCGTCACCGGGTTGTTCGGCAGGATCACGATCTTGATTCCGAAGAACAGGACCGTGTCGATCACGAAGCAGGTGCCCCCGACCAGGGCGAACTTGACTAGTTCACGATGCTTCAGCGCGATCGACCGGATCGGTTCCGGAAACCGGGAGACCACTGTTTCGGCTAGAGACACGGGATGAGTCTACGGAGATCGGGTGAACACGCCGGTCCGGCCGAGCACCCGCGTCGGGGAAGACCCAGCGGCGCATGGCCCAGAACTTGAAGCCGGTCGCGAGCAGCATGCCGAGGATCGAGCCCGAGACGAAGTCCGCGATCTCCTCGGTCATGACCGAGACGAACGGGGCCTGCAGGCCGAACAGGTGCCGCGACAGCCACAGCGGGGCGATGTTGATCCCCACGCCGATACCGCTCACCAAGAAGAACAGGGCGGCCTCGTGGTGGCGTTCGCGCCCACCGCGGGTGTGGAACGACCACTCGCGCGACAGCACGTACGAGGCGATGATCGCCACCAGCACGCCGATGACCTTCGCCGTGACGACCTTGTCGGTCAGCACGGTGAGCTTGAGCGCGTACCAGACGCCGTTGTCGATGAGGAACGTCGTGCCGCCTACCAGCGCGAACCGGAGCAGTTCGCGGTGCTTGTGCATCAGGAACTGGACCGGTTCCGGCAGCCGGCTCATGGCGCGGCGAACGACTGGCAGCACCGCGCCAGCTTACGGATCTAGATCACGACGCTGCTTCCGGGTGGGACGAACCGCGACACAGAGGTGCATGACCTGCACGTTCCGTGACGAACAAAGATCAACTTCTGATCAACTTCGCGGTGGTTCGCAGTCCGGCCAGCCGATCAGGCCGCCGATCAACCCCGGGAGCAGACCCGGCGGCGGCTCGCACGGCTCCTCCGACCTCGGCGGTGGCGTGGTCGTCGGCGGCGTCGACGGGGGCGGTGACGGCGGCAGAGTCGTCGATGGCGGGACTTCCGGCGTCGTGGGCTCGGTCGGCTTGGTGGGCTCGGTCGGCACCGTCGGCTTCGTCGGGTCGACCGGCTTGGTGGGCTCGGCCGGCCGAGTGGGCTCGGTGGGCTTCGTGGTCGTGGTCGACGGCGGCACCGTCGTGGTGGACGTCGGCGGGTTCGGCGGTTCCTCGCCAGGCGGGTGCTCCGGCCAGCCCTTCATGGGCACGGTCACGGACTTGGTCGCGTTGCCCAGCGCGGCCGTCACGGTGACGTCCCCGCCGTGGCGTCCGAACGCCCAGAAGGACATCCGGAACCTGTCGCCCTTGTCCAGGTCGGCGACGCAGCGGATCGACCTGTGGTCCACCTGCGTGCACTGCCGGTAAGGCGCGAAGATCACCAGGTCCTTCGTGGACGAGATGTCCAGCTTCACCGTGCCCGCGCGCGGACCCTTGTTGCGCACCTCGACGTCCGCACGCGGGTTGTGCCACCACACCTGGCTCCACGTCTTCACGAAGAGGTCGATGTCGTCGTTCACCGGCGGCACGTTGACCTCGACGCTGATGTCGACCGAGACCGACGTGCCCGCGCTGATGACACCGGTGATCGTGCCGGGCACGGCGGAGTCGGTGGCCCGCAGCAGGAAGTGGAACGTCGCCTGCCCACCCGGCGCGATGCCCTGCGGCGTCACGCACGTGATCGTGCCGGTGCCGGCGGGGCAGTTCACGCTCTGGTCGGCCGAGCCGTCCGGCTGCAGCAGGCGCGCGGCGCCGAAGCCCGACGGCCCGCCGGTCGACACGACGCCCGGTGGCAGGTTCAGCACCATGCTCGCGGGCGGCGCGGGGGTTCCGCCCGTGTTCCGGACGGTGATCGGGAAGTCCTTGGGCTCCTCGCCCGGCGTCAGCGAGTACCCGCTCGGCGTGGTCGGCGTGAGCGACGGCGGCGCGGGTGCGGGCGGTTCCGGCGCGGGAGGTTCTGGAACGGGCGGCGCCGGCGGAGCGGGCGGGGTCGCCGAGGGCGGCGGCTCCGTCGTGGTCGTCGGTGCCGGCGGTTCCGTCGTGGGGGTGGGAGCGGGCGGGACCGGGGGCACCGGCGGCCTCGGTGACTGGACCTGGGTCTGTGCGGGCGGGGGCTGGACGGCCTGCACCACCGGCGCCTGCTGCTCACCGCCGGCGGCTGCCAGCGCGATCACCACGGCCGCGGCCACGGCGGCCGCGGAACCACCGACCGTGACGAGCTGGCGGGGGATCGCGGCACCGACGGCGCCCGCGCCACCCGCCGCCGCTCCGGCACCGACGACGGCCGTCGTCGTGCCGGCGGCCACCAGGTACGTCGTGGCACCGATGCCCAGCACCAGCGGGGCGACGAAGATCCGCAGCGCGCCGTTGACGTCCGCGAGTTCGGCGGCCAGCGCCCGGCACCGGCCGCACTCGTCGAGGTGCGCCTCGACCTGGGTCGCCTCGCGCTTGGACAGGCCCGCGCGGGTCCAGGCGCCGAGCCGGTCGACGGTCGCCCTGCAGCGCTCCGCCTCCGTGTCGGCCAGGTGCATCTGCAGGTACTGCTGCTTGAGGCCCTCACGGGCGCGATAGGCGAGCGCGGACACGCCGTTGGCCGTCAGCCCGAGCAACGGGGCGACCTCGGCGGGCGACTGGCCCTCGATCTCGGTGTGCCAGAGCACCATCTGCCAGCGCTCGGGCAGGGCGGCGAACGCGCGGGCGGCGAGCGACCGCTCCAGCCCGGCCACCGCGGTGTCGCTGAACTGCACGGCGGGCGCGACGTCGGTCATGTCCTCGGTGAGGTCGACCTTCTTGTCGCGGCGCGTCTTGTCGTACGCGGTGTGCCGCAGGGCCGTGAGCAGGTACGCGCGGAAAGCCGAGTCGGGGCCGCGGCCGCCACGGAGCGTGTCCAGGACCTTCGCGAACGCCTCGGAGACGAGGTCGTCGGCTTCCGCCGGGGAGCGCGCCAACTGGCGGGCGAGGTTGTAGGCCGCCGAGACGTGGCGTTCGTACAACTGGCCGTAGGCGTCGATGGTCCCGCCGCGCACGGACTCGATGAGTTCCGCGTCGCTCGGTCCCTGGACGTCTGCAGGAACGATCGCCACAGTTTTTGTTTCCCTCCCACGCGCGCCCAGTGTGACTTACGGCGCCTGGCGCAGTCATCTCAATCCCCCGCGCGGGTTGCGTCACGAATAGGCGACGGCTGCGTCTCCCACCTGGAATCGGGCGAACTGAAGGGAGACCGGGTGGGTGTCGCACAAGCGGAACGCCTGCTGAAGTCGAGGTGGCGGACCGCCACCATGGCTGCCGGCTGGGCGTTCCCCGCAGACTGGCCGCTCGCCGAGGTCGACGACGTGTGCGCGGCGATGCTGGACGACGCCGACCCCGGCGACGCGCTGGTCCGGCTGGGCCGCGCTCGCGCCGAGGCCGGGGCGGGCCTGAGCGAGACGCTGCTGGACCTGGCCGCGCTGCACGCCGTGCTGACCGACGCGTCGCACGTCGTGTCGCCGGACGTCGACGCGCTCCCTCCACGGATGGTGCGCATGACAGCGCTGGGATGGGCGGACGTGGTGACGAAGCAGGCCGGCGAGTGCGCGGCCGAGGACCCGCTGACCGGGCTGGCGACCGCCGCCTACCTCCGGACGCGGCTGGGCGAGGTGTACCGGGAGACGCCGGTCGCGTCCCTCGACTACGCCCTCGTCCTGCTGCGGCTCGACGTGCACCGTGCGTCGGGCTGGTCCCGCGTCGTCGCGATGACGCTGGCGTCCGACGCGTTGCGCACGGTTTTCGACGGCGGCGAGACGCTGGCGTCCCTCGGTCCGTGCGTGGCCGCGGTGCTGGTCCGCCGTGACGGACTTCTTGCCCGAAGAGTCTCGAACCTCAGGGTCCTGGCGGCCGACCGGCTCGCCGACGACCCCCACGTCCGGCCGGTCGGACCCGCCAAGGTCTGGGTCGAGCAGTTGCCGGACACGCACGCCGAGGCGCGTGTGCTCCTCACCTCGCTCGGGCGCTGAACCCCCTGTCCCGCGCCCGGCGGCCCTCCCCACGTCCCCACCGGGGTCGCTTCCCAACACTCCCAGAAGTGTTCTATTGTGCTAGTTCACTAGAACAATCTGGGGAGCGTGCGTGGTCGAGTTCCACGTTGACCGCGGCAGCGGGTTTCCCGCGTACCTGCAGCTGGGGCAGCAGGTCAGGGAGGCTCTGAGGCTCGGCTGGTTGCAGCCGGGTGATCGGCTGCCGACGGTCCGCGACGTCGTCGCCTCGAGCGGCGTGAACGCGAACACCGTGCTCAAGGCCTACCGCGAGCTGGAGCTCGCCGGCCTCGTCGAAGCCCGTCAGGGCTCCGGCACCTTCGTCAAGGCCTCCTTGGGGTCCGCCGCCCCCGAGGACCTGGACCCGTTGCGCGTGAAGCTCGCCGCATGGGTCGCGGAGGCACGCTCCGCCGGGTTCGAGGACGAGGACATCAACGCGCTGATGCGCGAGGTGCTGAGTGGGGGAGCGCAATGAGCGTGGTCGCGGCCGATGTGTCGAAGTGGGCGTTGCGAAACGTCTCCTTCGAGCTGCCGCCGGGCAGCGTGACGGCCATGGTCGGGGCCAACGGCTCCGGCAAGTCGACGTTGCTGAACGTGCTGGCCGGGCACCTGCCGCCGGACTGGGGTCACTCGTCGATCGCGGGCCGGGTGGCGTACGTGCCGCAGCACAAGCCGATGTACAAGTCGTTCAAGGTCGCGGACGTGCTGCAGTTCGGCCGCCGCATGAACGACGTCTGGGACGAGGAACGCGCCGACGGGTGGCTCACCCGGTTCAAGGTGCCGCGCAGGCTCCAGATCGGTGACCTGTCCGGCGGCCAGCGCACGCACGTGACGCTCGCACTGGCGTTGGGCGCCCGCCCGGACGTCCTGCTGCTGGACGAGCCGCTGGCCGAGCTGGACCCGCTGGCACGCCAGAAGGTCATGCGGGAGTTGCTGACCGAGGTCAACGACAACGGCATGACGCTGATCTTCTCCACGCACGTCGTGGCGGAGATCGGAGGCGTCGCCGACCGGCTGCTGCTGCTCTCGAACGGCCGCCTGCTGGTGAACGGCGACACGGACGAGTTGCTGGAGGAGCACGTTCTCTACACCGGCCCGCACGCCTCGAAATCACCCGTGGAGGGACCCGTGGTGCTCGCGAAGCACGGCAAGTCGCAATCGTCGTACCTGGTGCGTTCCGGCGGTGCGCGGATCGACGAGCCGTGGACCGCGCGGTACGTGACGCTGGAGGAACTGGTCGTGGCGCACCTGGAGCGTGCGGCGTGAACCTGGGTTCGATCATCTGGCTGACCTGGCGTCAGCACCGCTGGTCCATCCTCGGCGTCACCGCCATCGCCCTGCTCGCCGTGTACGGCCTCGTCTCGACGGAGTTCGAGGGCGGATCGCCCACGATGCCGATCGTCGGCTTCTACGCCCTCATGGTGCAGCTCGGGTTCGGCGGCGTGATCGGCATGTTCTGGGGCGCGCCGCTCATCGCCCGTGAGCTGGAGGAACGCACCTACTTCGTGGCCTGGGGCCAGGACGTCACGCCCGCGGAGTGGTTGCGCGGCAAGCTGCTCGTGCTCGGCGTCCTGGCCGTCCTGCTGGGCGCGCTCGTCGGAACCGGCGACGGTTACGTCGGCACGCGCAGGTCGTGGTCCTCGTTCGAGGCCAACCTGCTCGTGCAGGCCGGTTACGCGGTCCTCGGGCTGGCGGTCGGCGTGCTCGTCGGCCTGCTGACCAGGCACGTGATGACGGCGATCGCGGGCACCCTGGTGTTCTTCACGCTCACGCGCATCCTCGTGTCCGTGGTCGGGCGCGACTACTACTTGCCGCCGGAACGCGTGATCGTGCGCTGGGAGGACACCCCCGTCGTGCCGGAACGCGGACTCGAGCTCGGCAACGGCTTCGTCGGGCCCGACCTCGAACCGGTGCCCGTGCTGAACAAGTGCATGGAGGCGGTCAACACGAACACCTGCATGCGCAACGAGAGGGCCGCCATCGGCACGTACGTCGAATACCAGCCGGTCGAGCGGGTGACGACGTTCCAGATCATCGAGTTCTTCGTGTGTGCGCTGCTGGCGCTGGGCCTGTTCCTGCTCGTGTTCCGGTTGATGCGGCACGGCGGCGGGTGGAAGCCCTCCCGCTCGCACCGCCGCATCGGGGAGCCGTCGCTGGTCGCCGTTTCCGGGCCGGCCGTGGTCCTGGCCGGAGCGGCGGCCGAGTCCGCCCCCGCGCCCGCGTTCGATCCCGTCGCCGAGCCTGAGCCTGCGTTCGGTCCGGAGGCGGAGCCCGAACCTGCCGAGCCTGCGTTCGATCCGGAGGCGGAGCCCGAGCCTGCCGAGCTTGCGTTCGGTCCGGAGGCGGAGCCCGAACCTGCCGAGCTTGCGTTCGATCCGGAGGCGGAGCCCGAACCTGCGTTCGATCCAGGGGTGGAGCCGGAGCCAGCCGAGGCCTCGGAGCCGAAGTCCGCTTCGGGCGAGGACAGCGCGGAGAGCACGCCGGATTCCACCGCCCCCAAGGCCGAGGGCTAGCGCGGGCACGAGCTGGGCGTGGTGGTGAGTGTCGCTGTAGCCGCAGGTAGAATGCCTGAACCGTGGACTCTCGTACCCGTCTCCCCGTCGTCGGAATGATCGGCGGCGGGCAGCTCGCCCGCATGACGCACCAGGCCGCGATCCCGCTCGGGCAGTCGCTGCGCGTGCTCGCAGTCTCCGAGAACGACCCGGCCGCGCTCGTCGCGCGGGACGTGGTGCTCGGCACGCACACCGACCTCGAAGCGCTGCGCTCGTTCGCCAAGGGCTGCGAGGTGGTCACCTTCGACCACGAGCACGTGCCCCAGGACCACCTGCGCGCGCTGGTCGCCGAGGGCGTGAAGGTGCACCCCGGTCCGGACGCGCTGCAGTTCGCGCAGGACAAGCTGAAGATGCGCGTGCGGCTGGCCGAGCTGGGCCTGCCGGTGCCGCCGTTCGCCGAGGTGCACGAGGTGCGTGACGTGCTCCGCTTCGGCGCGGAGCACGGCTGGCCGTGCGTGCTGAAGGCGATCCGCGGCGGCTACGACGGGCGCGGCGTGTGGATGCTGAACACCCCGCAGAGCGCCGAGCGGGTCGTCCCCGAGCTGCTGGAGTCCGGCACGCCGTTGATGGTCGAGCAGTGCGTGCCGATGCGCCGTGAGCTGGCGGCCGTCGTGGCGCGCTCGCCGTTCGGGCAGGGTGCGGCGTGGCCGGTCGTCGAGACCGTGCAGTCCGACGGCATCTGCGTCGAGGTCCTCGCGCCGGCTCCCGCCCTCGACGGTGCCGACGCCCAGGAGCTGGCGCTGAAGGTCGCCGAGGCGCTGGGCGTCGTGGGCGTGCTGGCCGTCGAGCTGTTCGAGACCGCGGACGGCGTGGTCGTGAACGAGCTCGCGATGCGCCCGCACAACTCCGGCCACTGGTCGATCGAGGGCGCCCGCACGTCGCAGTTCGAGCAGCACCTGCGCGCCGTGCTCGACTACCCGCTCGGCCGTACCGACCTGATGGCGCCGGCCGTCGTGATGGCGAACGTCCTCGGCGCGACCGAGACGCCCGCGATGGGCCCCGACGAGCGCGTTCACCACCTGTTCGCCCGGTACCCGGACGCGCACGTGCACCTGTACGGCAAGGAGGAACGGCCGGGCCGCAAGATCGGGCACGTGACGTTCCTCGGCAACGACATGACCGAGGTACGTCAGCGCGCGCGGCTCGCCGCCGACTGGCTGTCCACGGGCATTTGGTCAGACGGATACGACATTCACGGGAGTGCGGAGTGACTCAGGTTGGCGTGATCATGGGCAGCGACTCGGACTGGCCGGTGATGAAGGCGGCCACCGAAGCGCTCGCCGAGTTCGACGTGCCGTTCGAGGTGAGCGTCGTCTCCGCGCACCGCACCCCGCAGCGCATGCTCGACTACGCGACGTCGGCCGCGTCCCGCGGCCTGCGAGTGATCATCGCGGGCGCTGGCGGCGCCGCCCACCTGCCCGGCATGGTCGCCTCGGCCACCGTGCTCCCGGTGATCGGCGTTCCGGTGCCGTTGAAGTACCTCGACGGCATGGACTCGCTGCTCTCGATCGTGCAGATGCCCGCGGGCGTCCCGGTCGCCACCGTCTCAGTCGGTGGTGCGCGCAACGCGGGCCTGCTGGCCGTCCGGATGCTGGCGTCCTCGGACGTCGCATTGCAGGAGCGCATGGCCCGCTTCCAGGCAGAACTCGAGCAGCTCGTACTAGACAAGGACGCGGCGCTGCAGAAGTCCCTCTGAGTGCTCAACAGCACAGCGGCGTCCGACGTGAACGGGCGCTAACATCGTGCACGAGTACTCGCTACCGGGAGGTAACAAGGTGAACCCGAGCTTCGGCACCTATCAGCTCGCCGAGGAGCACGAGGCGCTGCGGGAGGCCGTCCGCTCGCTCGCCGAGAAGGAGATCAAGCCGTACGCGGCCGAGGTCGACGAGAACGAGCGCTTCCCGGTAGAGGCACACAACGCCCTGGTCAAGGCGGGCTTCGCGGCAGTCCACGTGCCCGAGGACTACGACGGCCAGGGCGCGGACTCCGTGGCCACCTGCATCGTCATCGAGGAAGTGGCCCGCGTCTGCGCGTCGTCCTCGCTGATCCCCGCGGTGAACAAGCTCGGCACCATGCCGATCCTGCTCTCGGCCTCCGACGAGCTCAAGCAGCTCGTCATGCCGTCCATCGCCTCGGGCGAGGCCATGGCGTCGTACGCGCTGTCCGAACGCGAGGCGGGCTCCGACACCGCGTCGATGCGCACCAGGGCCCAGCTGGACGGTGACCACTGGGTGCTCAACGGCACCAAGTGCTGGATCACCAACGCGGGCGAGTCCACCTGGTACACGGTCATGGCCGTGACGGACCCGAACGCCCCGAAGAAGTCGCAGGGCATCTCGGCCTTCGTCGTGCACAAGGACGACGAGGGCTTCTCGGTGGGCCCGAAGGAGCGCAAGCTCGGCATCAAGGGCTCGCCGACCCGCGAGATCTACTTCGAGAACTGCACCATCCCGGCCAACCGCATCATCGGCGAACCGGGCACCGGCCTGAAGACCGCCCTGCGGACCCTGGACCACACCCGCCCCACCATCGGCGCCCAGGCAGTGGGCATCGCGCAGGGCGCACTGGAAGCAGCGGTCGCGTACGTCAAGGACCGCAAGCAGTTCGGAAAGTCCATTTCGGACTTCCAGGGCGTCCAGTTCATGCTCGCCGACATGGCGATGAAGATCGAGGCAGCCCGCCACATGGTCTACGTCGCCGCCGCGAAGGCCGAGCGGGGTGAGCCGAACATCGGTTTCATCACCGCCGCCGCCAAGTGCTTCGCCTCCGACGTGGCCATGGAGGTCACCACCGATGCCGTGCAGCTGTTCGGCGGCGCCGGCTACACGCGTGACTTCCCGGTCGAGCGGATGATGCGGGACGCGAAGATCACGCAGATCTACGAAGGTACGAACCAGGTGCAGCGCGTGGTCATGTCGCGCGCCGTGCTCAACGGCTGAGGCTTTGGCGGTCGGTCTGGGGGCGCAAGCCTCCAGACCGACCACCACCCCAGGTTCCTCGACCGCGTCACAACCCCAGTCGCGAGACATTTTCCGGGCCGTACAACACGGCCGTAGCCTTCAGCGGCCCGAGCATCAGGCAGCCAGGCAGGTGCCGATCGCCTCCCCGACAGCCCCCTTGGCTCCCAGCACGCAGGGCGAGGTGGGGGTGATCGACTTGTCGGCGAGCTGCTGCGAGTACGCGACGGCCACGCTCATCATCCGACTCGGACTACCGCTGTCCCGGGCAGCCTTCACCGCTGCGGAACGGGCTTCCTCGGTCGTGCACGACAGGTCCGTGCCGAACTTGTCGACGCGCGGCAGCCACAGGGCCTTCGTGCCGGGCGCGCACGGCACGATCTCCCAGCGGGTGTCCGGGGCCGCGTGAGCGAGGGGAGCGGACAGCACGGCGAAGCCGAGCATGATGGCCAGAGCCACGAAGAAACGTCCCATGTGCCCGAAGGTAACCACGAATCCGCGACCCGACCGGGCGAAACGTTGCCACAAAAGGTGGTTACGCTGTGGAAGCAGCCACAGTGGACTGTCCTGGAAGGTCAGAGCGTGGCCAGGACCTCGCCCAGGCGCTCGTAGGAACGGCCCGCGCCGTCCGACATGCCCGACGCCAGCACCGCGTCACGCGCTTCCTGCGACACCAGGCGCATCGTGGTGGTCATCGTCGTGCGGCCGTCCTCCTCGACGAACGACACCGTCGACACGGCCGGCGGGTTGTCCGCGAAGATCTCCGTGTTCACGAGGCGCGAATGCGGCGTGACCTCGGTGTATTCGCCGTGCATCTCGAACGCGCCGGAGCCGTCCGGCTGCGCCCAGCCGTAGCGCCACTTGCCGCCCACTCGCAGGTCGACCTCGCAGATCGGCATCTCCCAGCCGTCGGGGCCGAGCAGCCAGCGCCGCAGGAGCTCCGGCGTGGTGAAGGCCTTCCACACCAGCGACGCGGGGGCGTCGAAGGTGCGCGTCATCGCGATCTCGGTGTCGGACGGCAGGGTGACCTCGGTGCCGAACTTGGTGGTGCTCATCAGTCGTTCTCCTTCATCTCGGTCAAGAGTGCGTCCAGGCGTGCGTAGCTCGCATCCCAGAAGCGGCGGTAGTTCTCTGCCCACACAGCAACCTCCCGAAGAGGTGTCGCATCGAGCTGGCAGGGCCGCCACTGGGCCTCCCTGCCGCGGGTGATCAGGCCTGCCTTCTCCAGCACGCGCAGGTGTTTGGAGATCGCCGGGCCGCTGATGTCGAACGGCTCGGAGAGCTCCTTCACCGTTGCCGGGCCCTCGGTGAGCCGCGCGAGGATCGCCCGGCGGGTCGGGTCCGCCAGTGCGGCGAAGGTGGAGCTCAGCTGGTCCATCTCGTACCTAACCACTTGGTTATCTAACCTCTGGGTTAAGTAGACCCACGACGGCGGGCGCTGTCAACCCTCAAGTTCAAGATCAACAACTTGGATAGCGCTTTCCGATGCGGCGCATTCATGTCGGAAATGACCCGTACGGACCCCTTTCTAAAGGGCGTGGAATGCGAACAAGTCCGAGTGGAGCAATTTCTGGGAACCGCTGGACAGCAGGTCAGAGGCGTCGCTACGTTCGAAAAGCCGCAAGTCCACCTCTTTTGGTGAGGTATTTCGAATGAGAGCGAAAAGAACTGTAACTTTAGTGTTTGGATTTGTGCTGGCCGCTTCCGTTTTCGTGCCGACCGCGCAGGCGGCACCGAACGGCAGCGCTGCCAGCCAGGCCAGAACCTCCGACAACAAGATCCAGACGGCCGCCGCGGCCGAGCAGTACTGGACCTCGGAGCGCATGGCCAAGGCGATCCCGGCTCAGGCTCCTGCCACCGTCCAGGCCTCTTCCCCACGCCAGCCCTCGGGTCGTGCGGGCAGCATCGAGGGCGTCGCACCCTCGGTGAAGGTCAAGGCGGAGCGGGCGCAGGGCATCGGGACGATGCTGAACGAGGCGTCGACGGTCGGAAAGGTGTTCTTCACCAACCCGGTCAACGGCCTGAACTACGTCTGTTCCGGCGCGACCGTGAGCAGCACCAAGAGGAAGCTGGTCCAGACGGCCGGGCACTGCGTGCACGGTGGCGCCGGTGGCCAGTGGATGTCCAACTGGGTGTTCGTCCCCCGCTACCGCGACGGTGCGCGCCCGTTCGGCACGTGGAGCGCGTACACGCTCAGCACTCGCACCGCCTGGATCAACTCCAGCAGCAGCGACGAGGACATGGGCATCGTCGTCATGAACACCCTCGGCGGCAGCTCGATCGCCAACGTCGTGGGTGGCAACGGGTTGCGCTGGAACTGGGGCTACTCGGTGGCCGTCACGATCCTCGGCTACCCCGCGGGTGCGCCGTTCAGCGGTGAGCTGCAGTACTTCTGCCAGGGCACGACCTGGAACGGCCACGGCCAGCAGGTGCGGGCCTGGTGCAACATGACCGGCGGATCGTCCGGCGGTCCGTGGCTGCAGGAGTACAACGACCAGAACGGGCTGGGCTACATCAACAGCGTGGTCAGCCACCGGCACGCAGACGCGAGCCAGATGGACGGGCCGTACTTCGACAACGACGTCAAGAGCCTCTACGACTTCGCCGAGTCGCTGTCCCCGTGACATCGAATTCTCCGTTGGCCGGACGCGGAAGATCCCGCGTCCGGCCTTCGGGCAACCCCAACGCCACGACGTTCCGTCCTACGCGCATGAGCAACCGAATCGCGCTCGTCGTCCTGCTCCTCGCCGTCACCGCGGCCTGTGGCAGCCCTTCCGCGGGCCAGGGCGCCGACCTGCGGGGCAAGGTGTACGTCTCGTCCTCCGTGACCGAACAGGGGCAGCCGCGTGCCATGGTCGAGGGCACGCGGGTGGAACTGAGGTTCACCGACGACGGCAGGCTCCTCGCCCAGGCCGGCTGCAACCAGATGCAAGGCCCGGTGGATCTGGACGGCGGCAAGCTCTCCGTCACCGACCTCGGCATGACCGCGATGGGCTGCCCCAAACCCGAGCTGCACCAACAGGACGACTGGCTGTCGAAGCTGCTCGGAGCCACACCGTCCTGGAAGCTGGACGGCACGAACCTCGTGGTCTCCGGCTCGAACGCGGAGATCGTCCTCGCGCCGGAACAGCCCGCGACCCTGGAGGGCGCCTGGACCGTCAACGGCCTCGCCACGCGGGACGCGGTCTCGTCCGTCCCGGCCGGGGTGAAGGTCACGATCACCTTCAAGGGCGGCAACATGGTGGTGGACACCGGCTGCAACCTGAACGGCGCCGAAACGCCGTACGTGCTGGAGGGCCAAGTGATCAAGGCCGAGCTGGGCACGAGCACCCTGAAGTCGTGCGGCGCGGTGGACGAGGTGGAGAACGCAGTCCGCGCGACGTTCGAGAACGGCGAGGCGACCCACGAGATCGACCGCGCCACGCTGAGCCTGACCAACGCGTCCGGTACGGGCCTGAAGCTCGGAAAACAATGAGGCGCATGGGTTCCCGGCTTCTCGTCGCCCTGGTCCTGCTGGCCACCGCGTGCGGAACCGCTGGAGGAGGAAACGGCGTGCAGGGCAAGGTGTTCACGTCCACGTCCGTCACCGAACAGGGCAAGCCGCGCGCTCTGGTCGAAGGTACGAAGCTGGAACTGAGGTTCACCGCCGACGGCAGGCTGCTCGCCACCGCCGGCTGCAACCAGATGCAGGGCCCGGTGAACCTCGACGACGGCAAGCTCACGGTCACCGACCTCAGCACCACCGACATGGCCTGTCCGGGCGAGGGCCTGCACGAGCAGGACGAGTGGTTGGCCGAGCTGCTCAACGGCAAACCGTCCTGGCGGCTCGACGGCCCGAACCTCGTGCTCACCGGAGCGAACACCGAGATCGTGCTCGCGCCGGAACCTCAGGCACCGCTGGAAGGCGTCACCTGGACCGTCGAGGGCATCGTCACCCAGGACGCCGTGTCGTCGGTGCCGGACGGCGTGACGGGCACGGTCTCCTTCAAGGACGGCCACATCTACGTGCAGGGCGGCTGCAACAGCGGCTCCACGGACTCCACCGGCGCCGAGAAGTACGAAGTGGACGGTCAGCGGGTCACGTTCGGCAGCAGCCTCGCCATGACCTTGATGATGTGCTCGGAAAACAAGATGAAGGTGGAGGGCGCCATCCTCGACACCCTCGGACTGGGGGAGGTCACCTTCGAGATCGACGGCGACACCCTGACCCTGATGAACGCGAACGGCGCAGGCCTGAAGCTCCGGAAATGACGGAACCGGGCCGGGCGGAATGCCCGGCCCGGTTCACGGGTGGATCACCAGCCGTCGCGCTCGCGTGCTTCCGCGGTCCGGCGGGCCTGGGTCGCCTCGAAGCGCGTGGCGTCCGCCTCGCTGATCTCCACGACCTTGTAGTCGTCCCGGCCGGTCTCGATGCGGTCCATCAGATCGGTGCGGGACCACTGGAGGTCGATCTTGAAGCTCTCCGCGAACTCACCACCCACGCGCACCACGGCGAACGGATCGTCGAGCGTGTCCGGGATGCCGATCAACGCGTAGTACCTGTACTTCCTGACCATCGCTGTTGCTCACCTACTTCGGTTTTCCGACCCACACGAAGTCGGGAATGCTCAGGAACCCCGGCGAGACTTTCACGTCGGCGAAGAGCAGCGCCGACTGCGCCTTCGCGAAGTCCACCTCCAGCCGGGTGAGGCCGGGGATGCGGGTCAGTTGGTACCACGGGTGCTCGATCGTTTTCGCGAGCAGGCTGCTCTCCGTGTGGAACTGCATCTCGAAGAGGTGACCGGTCTCACGATCGCGCCAGGTGGTGTTGACGCCCTTGTACGCGTGGACGTCGGCGTTGTTCAACCAGGCGTTCTTGACCTCGACCTTGTCGAAGGCCGCCTCCATCTGCTTGATGGCCGACTCGACGCCCGTGACGTAGGCGACGTCGTCCAGCACGATGGTGTACCGGACGCTGTCGTTGATGTAGGGGAGGATCTTCGACATGTCAGGGTTCTCGGCGTACTTGCCGGCGACCTTGCGCTTGAGCGAGTCGACCGACTTGAGAGCTTGGGCCTCGCCGTACAGCCGGCCGGTGTCCACCTTGCCGGCGAGCGTCCTCATCTTGGGGGTGAGGTCCGCCTCGAGCTTCACCGCGATCTTGCGGAAGTCGTTCACGGCCGTGTTGGGGCCTGCTTCCAGCCTGAGCGGCTGGCCGAACTCCTCCGCGGTCCAGACGCCGGTGACCTTGTCCTCGACGCCCTCCACGTTCTTCGTCGTGTCCGGCGGTTCGATCTTCTCGATCTTCTCGAACTTGAACTTCGCGCCCTCGATCTTGGCGAGGCCGTTCTCGAGGGTGATCTGCAGCTCGGCCGCTTTCGGGTCCTTCTCGATGCGCGCGACCGAACCGTCCAGCTTGGACAGGTCGCCCTCGGGCACGAGTTCGACGTCACGCAGCTTGTAGAGCCTGCCGTCGAGGTGGACGAACCCGCCGGTCAGCTTGGCCACGCCGTTGTTGACCGCGACCTGCAGCCGGTTGACCTGAGCGAAGTCGCCGGGAAGCCGGTTCGGGACGTTGTCCGAGACCTTGATCAGGAACGTGCCGAACTCGCCGACGTCCTTGGCGATGATGGCGGTCGCCCGGCTGATCGTGTTCCGGACGACGTTGAGCGCGCCGGACAACGCGTTGCCGCCCAGCGGGCTGGTGACGACGTTCGCCAGCACGTCGAACATCGACAGGCCGAACGCCTTGCCGGGGTTGTCGTGCCAGACGTCGAGGTGCACCAGCTTGTACGGGTTCTGGGCGACGTCCTTGAGGCCGGCGACGATCTGCGCGCAGGCCGCGACCGACGACTGGCCGCCGACGTTCAGGCAGTTCCCGAGCGTGACGATGCCCTGCCAGGTGTTCTTCGCGCCCTCGACGAAGCCGTCGACGGCGTTCTTCGCGAACTCCCCGATCTTCCTGGTGGCGTCCTCGAAGTCGCGGCACGCCTGCTGGTCGCCGCCCTGGCAGTTGATGCCCTTCGCGATGTAGTTGCCGGTGCCGGTGATGCCGTCGAGCCAGAGTTCGGCGTACCGCACCTGCATCTCGACGCAGCCCGGTGCGAGCGGCGAGATCCCGCACTGCAGCAGCTTCCCGAAGCCGTCGGTGAACTGCTGGTTGAGCTCGTTCTGCTTGCGCTGGGCGTCCGCCGTGATCTTCTTCTGCGCTTCCTCCGCGCGTTTCTTGAAGTCGGTGAACTGGTCGAGCGCCGTGCCGACCTCGTCGCTGAACTTGTGGATCGACGCCGTGGCGTTGATCGCCCACTGGTGGATCTGCTCGGCGGCGGCCGCGGCCTGACCCGCCGTCTGCGCGGCACTCGTCGCGACGGCTGCCGCGCTCGCCGCGCCGACGGCATCCGCGCGCGCTGACGACGAGTGCTGCGCCGCCGTGTTGGCGGCGGCGTGTGCGCCCGCCGCGAACTGCGTGGCCGCGTTCGCCGCGACGGTGGCGGCGACCGCGTCCTCGGCGGCCTGCTGTGCCGACTTGGCGGCGCGGGCGGCCGCCTCGTAGGCGGGCTTGACCTCGGCGACCGCGCGGTCCGCCGCGAGGGTGGCGTCCTGCGCCGCCTTCTGGGCCTCGGCCGCCTTCTCCTGCGCGGCGCGGGACTGCTCCTCGCCGATCAGCAGTGCCTTGGCGGCCAGTGCCAACGCCTTGCGGGCGTCGGCGTTGATCCCCGCGTACGGCCTCGCGACGAGGTCGGTCATCCGGGCGGGATCGATGATCAACGAGGCCGAGGCGGCCGCTGCCGCTGCCGCCCGGTCGGCGATCGCGGACTGCCAGACCGCCGAGTTGGCCTCGGAGATGGCGGCTTCCGCCTCGTACTGCGTCTGCTCGGCGGCGGCCAACGTGGCGACGGCGACGTTGGCCGCCTCCATGGCCAGGCGGTTCGCGTCGTCCGCGGCACGGCGGGCGGTCACGGCCTCCTGCTCGGCACGGCTGGCGGCCGCGCGGGCGTCCTGGGCCGCCTTCGCCGCCTTCTGCGCCTCGGCGGCCGCAGCCGCGGCCGCCGCCTGGGCACGGCTCGCCCACGCGGCGGAGGCGTTGGCCTCGGAACGGGCCCTGCCCGCCGCCTCCGCGATGTCCTTCGTCGCCTCGTCGGCGTTCTTGCCGGCCGCGATGGCCTCTTCGCGTGCCTTCCTGAGGCCTGCCTCTGCCTGCTCGGCGAAGGTCATCTGGCCCTGGCAGACCGAGGTCGCCGTCTTGAGCTCACGGCCGGTGCGCTGGACGGCCTCGATCGTTTCCTGCTCGCGCACGCCCGCCTTGACCGCGTCGTTGCGCGCGGCGACGGCGGCCTGCGACCTGCCGACCGCGTTCGCCGACGCGGACTGCGCGGCGAGGCGCTGGTTGCGCGCGTTGACGGCGTGCTGCCGCGCCTTGGCGGAAGCGGCCTCCGCGACCCGCTTCTGCTCCGCGGCCTTGTCCCGCGCGGTGGTCGCGATGCCGAGTTGCACGCGGGCCGCCGTGGCGAGCGCGGCGGCCTGTTCGGCTCCGCGTTCGGCTTCCTGCCGGTACTTCTTCGCGTTCTCGGCGTGCTCCTGCGCGCCGGCGTTCGCGTCCAGAGCACGACTGTCGGCCAGCGTGGCCTCGGCTGCGTGCTGCGAGGTCTCGGCGGCCCTGGCCGCGGCCTCCACGGCGGCACCGATGGCGATGGTGACCTTGGCCCAGTCCGCGCCGTTGGTCATGCCGGTCTCGATCAGTTGCACGCCCGCGCTCTGCGCACGGGCGGTCGTCCCGGCTGACTCGACGGCGATCCGTGCCGCCCTGTTCGACCACTCCGTCGCCTCGGCGCGCAACGCGTCGATCTCGGCGGCGCGGCCCCGCTGACCGTGCGCCCGGCCGGGCTTGTCGTCGCGGTGGATCTCGTCGGCCTTGTGCGCGGCCCTGGCGGCCAGGTTCAGCGCCAGCGTCACGTCGTCGAGGTTCTTGACCGCGTCGATGTTGGCGCGCAGGATCTCCGCCCGCGCGTTCGCCGCCTTCTCGGCGCGCCGTGCGACCGCCTCCAGGTCGGTGATCGCCTTGTTGCGGTCGATCAGCGCCTGCTCGATGACGGCCTGGAAGTCGTGGTCGCGCTGGTTCGCGACGTGGTACCCGGTGAGGTAGAACTCGCGGATCAGCGCGTAGTCACCGCGCAGGAGCAGCGGCGTGCCCTCGATCTTGACCTGCGGGCCGCCCATCTCGACCATCATCTTGACGCGGGCGATGATGCGGTCCTGCTCGGCCTTGTCGTCCTCGGCCTGCTGCTTGTCCCGCTTGAGCGCGATCTCGTAGCCGTACGCCACGAAGTCCCTGATCGCGCGATCGCCGGCGTTCAGCGCCGCTTCCGCGCCCGCCTTGACGTTCGGACCGCCCGTGCGCGCCCATTCGACGACCTTGGCGCGGTTCTGCGCGGCTTCGACGCGCTTGCGCTCGTCGGCCTTGGCCCTCGCCTCGGCCTCGCCGTGGTCGAGGAACCAGAGCAGTTTCTCCTTGGTTCCCACGGCAAGTGCCGCCGCGGCGGCCTCGCGGACCTCGACGTCCTCTGCGTGTTCGGCGATGTCCTGCACGAGTTGCTTGTAGAACTCGTGCTCCTCGTCGACCGGATCAGCCGGTGGCGGGTCCTGGCTCTGCTGCGTGAGCAGGGGTGCGGGTGCGGCGACGGCGGGTGCGACACCCCCGACCAGTGCCAGCAGGACCGCGAGGACCACGGCTGTGCTCGCTCTGCGTCGCCACCAGGCAGCGCTGAACTCTCTTGCGTCTTCCACTCGTCACTTCCCCCAGGCAGGTGCGGATCACGGGCACGCTGAGGGAATGGCTGCCGCCCGCGGACGTGCGGGCACGCGCGGTCGACGCCTCATGAATCCCCCCAGGAACCACGATGTGGCACGCGTTGTTTAACACGCATCACACCCGGCCTGTTCAACTGCGTCAGCCGTGCCGGACCAGGACTTCGTGCGCCCGCGTGCCTGCCCTCCGACCTGCGAACCTAAGGACTCGCTGTCGGCTTCCTGTCGGAACCATGAGGTCGTTCAAACCTGCACTAGTTTTGGTTCGAGGCTGAACGACCTACAGCCGAACGACAGGATCGGGGAGCAGACATCATGGTCAAGGACGTCGCCGCACTCATCGGGCGCATCGCCGTCGGCATCGTGTTCGTCGCGCACGGCTGGCAGAAGTTCACCGAGTACGGCATGGCCGGCACCGCCGGGTCGTTCGACAAGATGGGCGTGCCGCTGCCGTCGGTGTCCGCGTGGTTCGCCGCGTCCGTCGAGCTCGCCGGTGGCCTCGCGCTGATCGCCGGGCTGGCACTGCCGATCGCCGGCGTCCTGCTCGCCGTCAACATGCTCGGCGCGTGGCTCCTCGTCCACCTGCCGAACGGCCTGATCGGTGAGGGTGGTGCGGAACTGGTGATCGTGCTCGGTGCCGCCGCTCTCGCGCTCGGCTTCAACGGTGGTGCCTACGCGCTGGACCGCGTGCTGTTCAAGAACAACAAGGTGCTCAACCCAGCTGCTGCGTGACCTTCTCGCTGTCCCGGCGCGCGGCCAGCAGGCCCGCGTCGGGATTGCTCACCTGCACGAGTGAGCCGCCGGCCGCGAGCACGGCCAGGAAGCCTTCCAGCACAGCGGTAGACGAGTCCCACTCCAGAGTGGACAGCACGCGCGGTTCGGTGCCGAGCGCGGCGCCCAGTTCGCGTGCCCGAGCGATCACCTCGTCCACAGTGGACTCGTCGAGTGCGGGCGTCGATCCCGCGACCGGTTCCCACGGCATGAAGTCGTCGCCGTGCACGCGCACGTCGTCGGCGTAGTCGACCGGGGCGCCGGAGCCCAGCCCCATGGGGTGCAACGAGGCCACGGCCACGACGTCCGCGTCCGCCGTGCCTCCGGGCGGCACCACGGCCACCTTCGCGCCGGAGAAGCCCGCGCCGACCACGCGGGCGCCGCACCACCAGGCGCCGAGCAGCAGGCCCACGGTCTGCCAGTGCGCGGGCAGCAGCACCGCCACCGGGTCACCGGGCTCGACGTCGTGCTCGTCACGCAGCCAGTTCGCCGTCTTCGCGGCCCAGTTCTTCACCGTCGCGCGCGAGAGCTCGATCCGCGTGCCCGCCGCGTCGTCGTAGTGCGTGATCAGCGGACGACCCGGATCGGCCTTGAGCAGGGGCGTGAAGAGGATCTCGGTCACGCTCACGCGGTACTCCTAGTCGACGCAGGGCACATCTTGTCGGGCGGCGGCTGCGACAGCGGGCGCGCCGTCCAGCGAGAGCAGCTTTTCAGGGCCGAACCGCGACGGGGTACTCGGGGTCGTCGACGAGGGAGCGGGCTTCGGGGTCTCGCCGATCAGCTGGGCCACCCACGCCTTCACCGCCTCGCGGTCGACCGTCACGATGCTCTGCCCTCGCTCGTTGCGGCCGTCGATGCTGGTCACCGGGATCGTGGCGAACTCCACGTTGCCCGTCGCGAGGCCCTGCGCCTGCGTCGCCAGCGTCGCGATGTCGAGCTTCTGGTCCACGACGACGGACTTCGACACGGCGTCGAGCAGCCCGCTCATCCTGCCGGGATCGGTGAACGTGCCCGCCGACAGCAGCTGCTTCATCGCCTGCGACATGAACACCTGCTGCCGTGCGATGCGACCCAGGTCACCACCGGGCATGTTCCGCTGCCGCACGAACGACAGCGCGTCACCGCCCGAGATCGTCTGCGGGCCCGCGCGGAAGTTCGCGCCGGAGTTCGGGTCCGACGTGCCCGCCTTCAGGCACACCTGCACGCCGCCGATCACCTCGGTCAGCAGGTAGAAGCCGTAGAGGTTGATCTCCGCGTAGTGGTCGACGCGCATTCCCGTCAGGTCCTGCACTGACTGCACCAGCGCCTTGCGCCCGGCCTCGTCCGACTGGCGCTCGCGCTCCTGCTGGTCGCTCACGCCCTCGGCCTGCAGCCGTTCGGCGGTGAGGTGCTTGACCGCGCCGTACGCGGAATTGATCTTGTCCTCGCGGTAGCCGGCGATCGGGACGTACGTGTCGCGCGGGATCGAGATCGCGCTGGCCTTGCCGCCGTTGCGGGGGACGCGCATCACGATGATCGTGTCGGTGTTCACCGTGTCCGTGCCCTCGGTGCGCAGCTTGCGCAGCACGTCCGCGGGAAGTGGCCGGCCCTGCGCGTCCGTCCGGCTGTCGCTGCCCACCAGCAGGATGTCGAGCGCGCCGTCCTCGGCCGGCGGCGAGTTCGGGATGTCCTCCAGCACCTGGAGGATCTGCGTGGTGTTGGTGTTCTCCTTCACCAGCCGCAGCGCGGTCCAGAAGTAGCCGGAGACCGCCAGTGTTGTCACGGCCACCAGCGCGACCACCGTACGGCCTATGACCCGTGCGGTCTTCTTCGCGCGTGCGGCAGTGCTCAACGTCTGACCCTTCGTGGACTGTGTTTGCGTGCTCAGCGTAACTATCGGAAGAGCGTTACGCCGGGCGTTTCAGTTCACGCAGACCAGTCCGCCCGCCGTGATCGGCGGGGTGCTGCTCGAGCTCGCGGCCGTCGACGTGCCGGGAACGCCCTGCGGTTCGACGTCCGAGTCGTCCGGCGTCTGGTAGTCGCCGCCGACGAAGACCTGGATCTGTCCCTTTCGGACGGACGCGTCCTCCTCGACGCCCACGCCGGCGCCGAGTTCCGCGGCGACCTTGCGCGCGGAGCCCTCCTCGCCGACCGCGTGCCGCACGACCGTGGTGTCGCTGTTCTGCGTGGCCGAGGCGACCGGGCCGCGCTGGAAACCCTTGGCCGTCAACGTGTTCATCACCTGCGTCGCGAGACCCTGCACTCCAGCGGCGTTGTAGACGGCCACGGTGATCGCGGAGTTCGGCGGCGCGGGCAGGCTCGTGCTCGTCGTCGGCGGGGTGCTCGACGTGCTCTTGTCCGCCGCCAGGCTGGTGAGGAACTTGCGGACCTCGGCCGGGTTCACCGGCAGCACGTTGCCGTCGCTGTACGTGTCCGTCGGCTCGCCCACCGGAATGGTCTTGAACTCGAACTTGCCGCCCACGAGGCCCTGCATCTGCTCGGCGAACGTGGTGATGTCCCAGCCCGAGCTGAGGATCACGGACTTCTGCACGGCCTCGACGAGTCCGTTGAGCTTGCTCGTGTCCGTCAGGGTGCCGGTCGACAGGACCTTCTTCGCGAGGGCCCCGATGAACACCTGCTGGCGCACGATCCGGTCGAGGTCGCCGCCGGGGAGGTTCTGGCGCTGCCGCACGAACGACAGCGCGGCCGCGCCCTCGATCGTCTGCTGGCCCGCCTGGAAGTTCGCGCCGGAGTCGCGGTCGGAGGTGGGCTCCCTCAGGCACACCTCGACGCCGCCGATGGCCTTGGTGACCTCGTAGAAGCTGGCGAGGTTGACCTCGGCGTACCGGTCGATGCGCACCGCGCCGCCGGACATGCCCTCGATCGTCTTGATCAGCGTCTTGCGGCCGGCGGCCATCGACTCGGTGCGGATGCGTGCCTCGTCCGTCACGCCCTGTGAGCGCAGCTCCTGGTCGACGGTGTTGCGCTGGCGGGCGAACGCCGAGTTGAGCTTGTGCTTGCCGAACCCGTCCGCCATCTCGACGTAGGAGTCGCGCGGGAACGAGATCGCGACCGCGCGGGTGCCGTCGACCGGGATGTGCACGAGGATCATCGTGTCGGTGTTCTGCTCGCCGTCGGGGATGCCGCCGTTGAGCAGGGCCAGCACCTCCTGCGACAGCGGGTTGCCCTGCGCGTCCGTGCGGCTGTCCATGCCGACCAGCAGGATGTCGACCGCGCCGTCGAGCGGCTTGGGGCCCTGCTGGGCGAGCTCGTCCGAGATGACCTCGGTCTTCACGATCCCGTCGTTCGTCGTGCGCAGCTTGTTCCAGCCGTACGACGTGATGAGGAGCACAGCCGTCGAGACGAGGGCCACGAAGATCTTCCCCGTCACCAGGAAAGCGCGAAGGGCCGCAGACGGCCGGTTTCCGACCACTCTGACGGGCAGACTCCTGCCTTCCACAGCCGTTTCCTCCCCCACCACACTGAGTTTAGTCGTTTATAAGTCACACGACGTGACGTTGCTGTGGGTTGCAGCGATCAGGTAGGTGACAGACTGCTGTCGGGGTACACCACGGGAGGAAATGGCATGCGCGTACTGGTGACAGGTGGGGCCGGTTTCATCGGCTCGCACTACGTGCGGGAGTTGGTGAGCGGGTCCTACCCGGCGTTCGCCGGTGCCGAAGTCGTGGTGCTCGACAAGCTCACCTACGCGGGCAGCGAGACCAACCTCGCGCCGGTGGCGGGCAAGTTCGAGTTCGTCCAGGGCGACATCTGCGACGCCGCCGTGGTCGCCGAGCAGATGCGCGGCATCGACGTGGTCGTGCACTTCGCGGCTGAATCGCACGTCGACCGGTCCATCACGGGATCGGCGGACTTCGTGCTCACGAACGTCCTGGGCACGCAGACGTTGCTGCAGGGGGCCCTGAACGCGGGCGTGGGCAAGTTCGTGCACGTCTCGACGGACGAGGTCTACGGCTCGATCGAGGAAGGCTCCTGGACCGAGACGCACATCCTCGAACCGAACTCGCCGTACTCGGCCTCCAAGGCCTCCTCGGATCTGCTCGCCCGCGCGTTCCACCGCACTCACGGATTGCCCGTGAGCATCACACGGTGTTCGAACAACTACGGGCCGTACCAGTTCCCCGAGAAGGTGATTCCGCTCTTCGTCACCAATTTGATCGACGGCCGGAACGTGCCCCTCTACGGCGACGGCCTGAACGTTCGTGACTGGCTGCACGTGGCCGACCACTGCCGCGGCATCCAGCTCGTCGCCGAGGGCGGCCGGCCGGGTGAGATCTACAACATCGGCGGCGGCACCGAGCTCACCAACCGCGAGCTGACCGAGAAGCTGCTGGAGGCGACGGGCCGCGACTGGTCCGCCGTCGAGCCGGTGCAGGACCGCAAGGGCCACGACCGCCGCTACTCGGTCGACATCTCCAAGATCGCCTCCGAACTGGGCTACGCCCCGCAGGTCGACTTCACCGTCGGTCTCGCCGACACGGTCGAGTGGTACCGCGAGAACCGCGCCTGGTGGGAGCCGCTCAAGGAGCGCGCCGCGCTGGTGAAGGGCTGACCCGGTGATCCTCGTTCCCGGAGGTCGTGGCCAGCTCGGCCACGACCTCGCCGCCCTGTCCGCCGACGTCCGCGCGGTGTCCTCCGCCGAGCTGGACGTGACCGCGGTGACGGCCGCCGACCTGGCCGGCGCCTCCGCGGTGATCAACTGCGCCGCCTACACCGCCGTCGACGCAGCCGAGACCGACGAGGAACGCGCGTACGCGGTCAACGCCGTCGGCCCCGGTCTGCTGGCGCAGGCGTGCGCTTCCCTTGGCATCCCGATGATCCAGGTCTCGACGGACTACGTGTTCTCCGGCGACGGCGATCGGCCGTACGAGACGACGGACCCGGTCGGCCCGAAATCCGCCTACGGCCGGACGAAGCTCGAAGGCGAGCAGCGCGTGCTGGACGCGGGCGGTTACGTCGTGCGCACCTCGTGGCTGTACGGCGTGCACGGCTCGAACTTCGTGAAGACCATGGCGGCGCTGGAGTCCTCGCGACCGGCTCTGTCCGTTGTGGACGACCAGGCCGGTGCGCCGACGTGGTCGCACGACCTGGCGGCCGGACTCCTCGAGCTGGTCTCGGTGCTGCCCGAGACGCGTCTGCTGCACGCGACCGGCGGCGGCCAGACCACGTGGTTCCGGTTCGCGCAGGCCATCTTCGAGGAGCTCGGCGCCGACCCGGCGCGGGTGCGGCCGTGCACCACGGCGGACTTCCCGCGCCCGGCCCCGCGACCCGCCTACTCGGTGCTGTCGGGTACGGCGTGGGCAGCAGCGGGACTACGCCCTTTGCCGCACTGGCGCAGCGCCCTTTCGGAGGCGTTCCGGGCAGGGGTGGTAGCTCCCCGTACCGGTGCTGCGCCATTGGAGTGACCGGTCTGGCACGGTAGTTCCAAGTGCGGGACCCTTTTCGGCATGTTCGATTCCGGGCGCCAACCTCAGCGTCCCGCGACAGAGGATTCCGATCGGCAGCGCTTCCTGAAGTGCGTTGCTGTTGTCACGGGTTCGCGACAGGTGTCGATGAGTCAGCTCGACAAGCGTTCACCGAGGCCGCACTCTCGGTGAAGTAGTTGGGGCGTCAGGGTTTCCTGACGCCCTCCAGCACGCACGTCAGGCCCGGCTGCGCCGGTACGCCTCGACCGTCTTCTCCGCGCACCGACGCCAGGTGAACCCGGACGCGTACGCACGCCGTTCGGACTGCGCCTCCGGTGTGGCCGGCGCCGCGACGGCCTGAGCCAGGCCGTCGGCCAGGGCCTCGACGTCCCCGACCGGCACGTGCAACGCGTGCCCGCCGGCGACCTCGCGCAGCGCGGGCACGTCCGAGCACACCACAGGAACGTTGCAGGCCAGTGCTTCCAGCACCGGCAGCCCGAAACCCTCGTCGCGCGACGGCAGCACCAGAGCCGTCGCCCCGGCCACCACCGACCGCAGGTGCACGTCCGGCAGGTAACCGGTCCGCAGCACCCGGCCGTCCACGCCGGCCCGGCCCGGTCCGACGATGACGAGCGGCGGCAGCGACGGATCGGACGCGTGCGCCTTGACCAGGTATTCGAGGCCCTTGCGCGGCCCGTCGGCACCCACGAACAGCAGGTACTCCGAACCCAGCCCCAGCCGGCCGCGCAACGTCGTCGACGGCGGCCGTGAGGCGAACCAGGCGGGGTCGACGCCCAGCGGCGTCACCATGATCTTCTCCAGCGGCACCGAGAACCGGTCCGCGACGACCGAGGCGACGGCCGCGGTCGGCGTGCAGATCACGTCCGCGCGCTGCGCCGACAGCCGGACGAGCTCCGGCAACCGGCGGTCGGACGCGGGCAGGTCGCCGGGAGAGTCCAGGAAGGCCAGGTCGTGGATCGTGACGACCTTGCCGGCCCGAAGCGTCGGCGGCAGCACGAAGTTCGTGGCGTGCATGACGTCGGTGAACCCGGTCAGCACCTCGACCGGCGGGAAAGGGGCGCGCAGCCACAGCTGGCGCAACGCCCGTGCCGACACGGGCAGGCCGCGTGCCGTCACATCGTGCGGCAGCACCGTCCGCAACGCGCGCCAGCCGCGCAGCGTGAACGCCACCGCCCGCACGTCGACGTCGTCCGCCATCGACGCCAGTTCCTCGGCCAGCGCCGCTGTGTAGCGGCCGATTCCGGTGCGGTTTCCGAGCAGGGGGGTGCCGTCGAGCAGCACCCTGAGGGGTTTAGGGGATCTCGCCATTTACCTGCCACCACGCGCGATTTTCCGCAGACGCCCCGTCGCCCGCTTGGCCAACTCGGTCGGGCCACCCGCGTCCAGGTACTCGCGCACCAGGAGCAGGTCCCGCTTCACCTTGTCCGCCTTGCTCAGCCCCGGTGTGCGCACCATGGGGGCCGAGCCGGGCAGACGGTCCGCGGCGGGCCTGGGGTTGCGGCAGAACTCGGCCAGTGGCGCGAGTGCCGTCTCCCAGGTGAACCGTTCGCGTACGACGGCGATGCGCTCACGGCACGCGGCCGCGAACTCCTCGTCGTAGAGCACCTTCTCCAGCGCGTCGGCCAGTGCCTCCGGGTCCTCCGGTGGCACCACGACGCCCAAACCCTCCCGCAGCACCAGGTCCGCGAACGAGTCGCCGGACGTGGTGACGATCGGCAGACCCGCCCACAGGTAGTCGAGCACCCGCGTGCGGAACGCGAACGTCGTCTCCACGTGTTCGTAGTGCGTGGTGACACCGCAGTTCGCGTCGAGCAGCCAGTTCTGCCGCTCGGTGTAGGGCACCCACCCGTCGTTGAAGAACACGGTCTCGCCGGTCAGCCCCAACTGTGCGGACAACGCCCGCGTCTGGCCGGCGATGTCCATGTCCGGGACCTCGGGGTTCGGGTGCTTCATGCCCAGGAAGTACAGCTTCGCGGACGGCTGCCGCCTGCGCAGGTGGTCCATCGCCTCGATCAGCGACAGCGGGTCGAACCAGCTGTAGACGCCACCGGCCCAGATCACGACCTTGTCCGCGTCCGTGACGCCCGGCACGACGCCCTTGATCGCCGGGCCGGTGCGCTGCGGCGGCTTGCCCGACAGTCCGAAGGGGACGATGCCGAGCAGCGACTGCGTCGTGGGGTCGTTGTCGTACAACGTCGGCGTGAGCCTGCCCAGCGCCGCCAGGTGGCCCAGCCAGAAGTGCCGCTGCCGTTCCGACGCGCACAGGAAGAAGTCGCCGCGTTCGAGCTGCGTGTTCAGCACCTTCGTGACGGCCGCCAGGTCGAGGGCGCGCTTGTCGTCCGCGTTGTCCTTGCCCTGTTCCAGCATTTCCAGGTGCATCGGGTCGTACATGTCGCAGACCACGATCTTGGTCGACGACTGCTTCTTCAGCTCTCCGACCATCTCCAGCGCGTGGCCCTGCAGCACGACCACGTCCGCCCAGGCGACGTGCGGCGGCAGTTCCTTCGGCCGGGCGCGCTCGACGCCGAACGGGGCGTCGGGCGGCGCGCACAGCGGGTTCGTCGTGACCAGCCGCACCTGGTGCTCGCCGGACAGCACGTCGGCCATGTGCCAGGCCCGGATCGCGGGGCCCGCCATCCGGTCCGAGATGGCGTCGCCGGTGATCACGAGGACCTTGCGCGGCTTGCCGAACACCTCGTCGAGGCCCAGCACGTCGACGAGGACGTCGTGCGCGGCGAGGTAGCGCGGCAGGGGATAGGCGGGTTCCAACGCCTTGCGCATCAGCGGAACGAGGTCGGTGTCCGACATCCGGCGGGCGGCCTGCTCGACCTTGCGCGACTCGGCCAGCGACGGCATCAGCTCGACGAACTGGTCGATCGCGAGGAACCCGGCGAGCGCCTGGCGCGACACCCCGACGGGCTCGCGGTCGGAGGCGGGGTCGGCCGGGCGGCGGGTGATCTCCAGCTGCGTGGCGTCGATCTCACCGCGCGCCGTCGCCCGGCGCACGCACAGCGCGAGCGCGGCCGGCAGCACCTTGGCCAGCGTCTCGTCCGAGAAGTTCTTGTACAGCGACATGAGCGCGTTGCGCTCCAGCAGGTACAGCTCGCGGCTCTCGTGGATCGAGCTCATCGACGCGTGGTGGCGGTGGAACGTGAGCGACGCCGGTTCGTAGCGGACCCGCCAGCCGCGCAGGTTGAGCCGCCAGCCGAGGTCGACGTCCTCGTAGAACATGAAGAACCGGTCGTCGAACCCGCCGAGCTCGCGGTAGACCTCGGCCCGCACGAACATCGCCGAGCCGGTGCCGAACAGCACGTCCTTGGGGCCGTCGTGGCTGCCGTCGTCGGCCTGGCCGGCGTGCCGCTTGTAGCCCATGCCGAACCAGGTCAGCCCGCCGTCGACGAAGTCGATCTTCTCGCCGTCCCAGTCGAGGACCTTGCTCGCGACCGAGGCGACCGCCGGTTCGGTGTGGAAGACCCGGATCGCGGCCTTGACCCAGTTCCGGTCCGCGCGCGCGTCGTTGTTGAGGAACGCGAGCACCCCGCCCGTGGCGTGCTCGACGCCGAGGTTGCAGCCGCCCGCGAAGCCGAGGTTCTCCGGCGAGGTGACGATCTTGACACCGGGCAGTGCGGCCTGCAGCCGTGCGGTGTCGTGCGCCTCGTTGTCGACGACGATCACCTGGAGCAGCTCGGCCGGGTAGTCGACGTCGGCCAGGCCACGCACGCAGGTGATGGTGTCGTCCGCACCGCGGTAGTTGACGACGACGACGGACACGACGGGCAGAGAGGCACGATCCACGCGCTAAGCCTGCCTCATCACTCTGCGCGCCCGCAGTGTGGTTGCACAGATCAGGAGCAAGACGACGGCAACGGGCACGCCGAAGACCCACTCCCCGGACCAGTCGTTGCGGTCGGCGAGCAGTGGCCGCATCAGCGGGTGCCGCAGCACGGTGGCCGGACCGGGCTGCATCCGCTTGTCCTGCTCACCCCGCACGACGATCCGCAGCTCGGCGCCGTCCGGGCAGGTGACGTGGTGCGCGAAGACCGGGTTGTCCGGCCCCGGCACGTCCTCGACGGCGGTGATCACGCACGTCTGGGGCGTGGCGAGGACGTCCATCAACGCGCGGTGACCGTCGCCGACGAGCACCGCCGTGCCGGGGATCACGACCATGAACGCGGGCAGCACGAGCCACGCAGGCCCGAGCTTGCCGACGCCCCACGCGAACGCCAGCGACAGCAGGCAGCACGGCACCAGTACCGCGAGCTCGTACTGCTCGGGCGCGACGGCGCCCAGCAGGACCGCGGCGACGACGGCGGCGAGCCCGGTCACGATGAGTGGTACTGGCCGTCTCACGGCTGCTTCCTGGTGAGTCATCGCTGCGGGGACGCTTGTGACCGGTGGCAGGTTCCACTCAGCGGCCGGCCCAGTCCCGCCAGACGCTCCCGCGGGAGACCTCGGTCCTGATCCTCAGCCGTTGCCAGAGGGTCGCGGGGAGCCTGAGCAGCACCTCCGCCAGCACGCGGGTGCGCAGTCCGAGCCGGAAGTTGGCGGCGTCCGGGACGTCCTTGCGGAACGGCAGCAGCGCCGTGATCACCGCGAACCGGGCGAACTGGGGCAACGCCACCTTCGCGGGCGCGCACCGCAGCAGCATCAGCAGCCGGTTGCGTTCGTTCCAGCGGTGGAAGAGCACCGAACCGGGACGCGTGCTGGCCCCGTGCCGGTGCCGGACCCGCGCCGGTCCGACCGAGATCACCCGATGGCCGGCCAGCCGCAGCCGCCAGGCCGTGTCGGTGTCCTCGTAGTAGCAGAAGAAGCTCGCCGGGACGCCGCCCGCGGCCTTGAGTTCGGCGGTCCTGAGCAGCGCCGCGCCACCGCAGAACCCGAACACCTCGCGGCCTGCGAGCACGACGTCCCTGCCGTGGCCGTCCGACGTCAGCGCGACGCCGACGGACTGCGTCGAGCCGTCCATGAGCAGGATCGACGAGGTGGCGGCGGCCGCGCCGGGATCGCCGTCGAGAGCGCTCTCCAGTTCGGTGAGCCACGACGGGTCCGGTGCCGCGTCGTCGTTGAGCCATGCGACGTACGGGGTCTCGACCATGTCGAGCACGGCGGCGAGCCCACCCGCGTAACCGCGGTTGCGGGGCAACCTCACGACCTCGTGTGCGCTGATCAGCTCGGCTGTGCCGTCGTCGGACGCGTTGTCGACGATGATCATCCTATGTGGACTCTTCTGGGCCTTGAGGGCGTCCAGGCACGCCGTGATGTGGTCACGGCCGCGCCACGTCACGACCACCACGGTGCTGACTGCAGACACGGCGTGAGACGGTACGCGACGTGCCCGAGCTAGTAGTGCTGACCGAGCAGCTGAACGCCCCGGTCCCCGGTGGGACCGGCCGCTACACGGCGGAGCTGCTCGCGGCGTTGGGGGAGAACGCCCCTCCCGGCTGGACCGTGACGACCGCGGCGACGGCCCGCGCCGACCGCGTGATCAGGGTGCCGCGCCGGGCACTGGTGGCGTTGTGGGAACGCGGCCTGCCACCGAAGCTCGGCCCGCACGTGCACGCCCCGACGCCGCTCGCGCCGCTGCCGGGTGCCGTCGTCACCGTGCACGACGTGGTGCCGTGGACGCACCCGGAGACGCTGACTCCGCGCGGCGTCGCCTGGCACCGCAAGGTGATCGCGCGTGCTGCTCGCGAGGCGCGCGCTCTGGTGGTGCCGACACAGGCCGTCGCGTCTCAACTGGCCGAGTGCGTGCGTGTGGACGTGCCGGTGCACGTGGTGCCCAACGGCGTCACGCGCCTGATCGGTTCACCGGCCGATGACCTGCCCTCGTCGTACGTGCTCGCCGTCGGCACCGTGGAGCCGCGCAAAGGCTTCGGACTGCTTGTGCGGGCGACCGAACGGCTTCGGGTGCCGCTGGTCGTGGTCGGTCCGCAGGGCTGGGGCGACGTCGACCTGCGCGCGCCGCACGTGACGTTGCTCGGCAGGGTGTCCGACGCGCGGCTCGCCTCGGTGCTGGCCGGTGCCACCGCGCTCGCCGCGCCCAGCCTGGCGGAGGGCTTCGGGCTGCCGGTGCTGGAGGCGATGGCCGCCGGTGTGCCCGTCGTGCACTCCGACGACCCGGCTCTGGTGGAGGTCGCGGGCGGCGCCGGAACCGTCGTGCGGCGTGGCGACCTGGCCTCGTTGACGGAAGGTCTGCGCGCCGTCTTGGCGGATCCTCGTCACACGGTCGAGGCCGGCATCACCCGCGCGAGTGAGTTCACCTGGGCAAAGACGGCACAGGGAGTGTGGGGAGCACACGTCTGACGATCGGATTGGTGCATTCCCGTTAAACGCATTAGCAAATGACATTACGCTAGCTGATCGTGCCGACCGCCGAACCCAGCGTGCTGATCGACGCCACCGCGATTCCAGCAGACCGTGGTGGCGTCGGCCGTTACGTGGATTCGCTCGTCGCGGCGCTGGACGCGGACGGGGCCAGGCTCTCGGTCGTCTGCCAGCCGCGTGACGAGGAGCTGTTCACCAAGATCGCGCCGAACGCCCGCGTGGTCCGCGCCGCTGACGCCGTCGCCACCAGGACGGCCCGCCTGGCCTGGGAACAGACGACGCTGCCGCGCCTGATCCGCACCCTCGGCGTGGACGTGGTGCACTCACCGCACTACACGCTCCCGCTGGCCGGCAAGGTCGCCTCGGTCGTGACGCTGCACGACGCCACCTTCTTCACCGACCCGGTGCTGCACTCGTCGGTGAAGGCCCGCTTCTTCCGCGCCTGGACCCGAGCGTCGTTGCGGCGCGCGGACCTGTGCGTGGTCCCGTCGCAGGCGACCGCCGACGAACTGGTGCGCGTGGCAGGCGCCGACCGCCGAGTCCTGCACATCGCCCAGCACGGCGTGGACACCGAACGCTTCCACCCGCCGTCACCGGACGAGGTCCTCGCGGTGCGCCGCAGCCTGTCACTAGGCGACGCGCCGTACGTGGCATTCCTGGGCGCCCTGGAACCGCGCAAGAACGTCCCGGCCCTGATCCGCGGCTTCGCCCAGGCCATGGTGGGCCGCGCCGAACCGCCCGCCCTGGTGCTGGCTGGCCAGCCCGGCTGGGACAGCCAGGTGGAGCGCGCCCTGGACTCCGTCCCGCACCGCGTCCGCGTGATCCGCGCCGGCTACCTGCCGTTCGAACAGCTGGCGGGCTTCCTGGGCGGCGCGCAGCTCGTGGCGTACCCGTCCCTGGGCGAGGGCTTCGGCCTGCCGGTGCTGGAAGCCATGGCCTGCGGTGCCTGCGTGCTGACCACCCGGCGCCTGTCGCTGCCGGAGGTGGGCGGCGAGGCCGTCGCGTACTGCGGCGTCGGGGCGGGCGACATAGCCGCCGCGCTCGCCGACCTCCTGGACGACCCGGCCCGCCGCGCGTCGCTGGCGGCGTCGGGCCAGCAGCGGGCCAAGGACTTCTCGTGGGCCGTCAGCGCCGATCGCCACCGCCTGGCCTACGAGCGCGCGATGCTGGTGCGTCACCGGAGCTGAGTCGTCGCTAGGGTGACGCGCGTGAAATACGGCGACGGACTTGGTGTCGTGACGGTCACGTACTCGCCGGGCGAGACGCTGGCTCCCTTTGTGGACACCCTTGCGAAGGCCACCACCCGTCCGGCGCAGGTGATCCTCGCCGACAACGGGTCCACCGACGGGGTGCCGGAGTCCGTCGCGGCTTCGCACTCCCACGTCACTTTTCTGCCCACCGGTGGAAATCTCGGGTACGGCGGTGGTGCCAACCGCGGGGTCGCGGCGTTGGGGCCTGACGTCGGGTGGGTGCTGATTTCCAACCCCGACATCGAGTTCTCGCCTGGCAGCGTGGACGCGTTGATCGACGCCGCTTCTCGGTGGCCTCGGGGCGGGATGTTCGGGCCGTTGATCCGGGAACCTTCTGGCGAGGTCTACCCGTCTGCTCGGCTGCTGCCCTCGCTTGGTCGTGGGGTGGGGCATGCGTTGTTCGGTGCTGTCTGGAAGTCGAATCCCTGGACTCGGGCCTATCGGCAGGAGAAGGCTCCCGTCGAGCGTTCTGCCGGGTGGTTGTCCGGGTCCTGTTTTTTGATGCGGCGTGAGGCTTTCGACTCCGTCGGCGGGTTCGATGAGCGGTACTTCATGTACTTCGAGGACGTTGACCTCGGGGAGCGTGTTGGGGCGGCTGGGTGGTTGAACGTCTACGTGCCTGATGCCGAGGTCACGCACATCGGGGGGCACTCGACCGCTCGGTCTTCGGATCGGATGTTGCGGGAGCATCATCGGAGTGCTTACCGGTACATGGCTGATCGGCATGCCGGGGTGGTTTGGGCGCCGTTCCGGGTGGTGTTGAAGGCTGGGCTGGCGGCTCGGGTGAAGATTCTCACTCGTAAGTCCGGGTGATGTTCTCTTGGCTTCCTGGGGCTCCGCCCCAGACCCCGCCAATCTGATCCAAAGCCGGGGGCCTACGCCGTACGCGGGTTGATGGCACGCCTGTTGCGTTGGGCGGAGTTGCGTTGCGTAGATGGGCGCGTTGGTGGGGTGGCTTCGTCACGAGTCGAGCCAAGAGCGGGCCACATGCGTGAAGGGGTGTCAAGCGGACGAAAAGCGTGTCCGCTTGACACCCCTTCACGCATGCAGCAAGAGCTGTGGCACGACTCGTGACGAAGCCACCCCACCCAGACCGTTCGGTAAGGACGGCTCGCCTTCGGCTTCGCGGGTGGGATGTGTTTCCCCTGAGCTTTCGCTCTGAGTGCTCGCCTTCGGCTTCGCTGGAGTGTCAGACCCCGTCGCTATGTTGGGTCGCGGGGGACCCGATCCCCAAGGGGACCCCTGCGCGAGCCTGCCCGGCGGTCGCCGGGCGCGGCTACATGTCGCCGCTCAGCCGTTGCGTCAGCGAGTTGCGGTTCTGCTGGTGGTTCGAGACCGTCGGGATCAGGCCCGGCCGGACTACCTGCGTGATTTCCGCGTCATCTCCGGGAGCCTGTTGCTGCGGCATCGGCTGCGTCGGCATGGGCTGCTGCGGTGCGTGGTGCGGCGGGCGTTGTTGCTGCTGGTGGCTCATCTGGGCCGGTGCGAGGATCATCGTCGAGTCCGGGTCCCGGCGTGGGTCCACGGCGTTGACCAGCGCGCGAGGGATCTGTTGCGTGTCCGAGGAGTCCATCGGGGACGTCATGTTGTCCGGCGTCACGATGTTCCGCCCGCGTGCACGGGCGCGGGCGAGCATGGCGTCGGCCCGGTCGCGGGGGTCCATGTCGGATTTAGCTCCTTGCCGGGACCAGATCCCATATGACGATCTGCTTCGTGTCAGAGTATTCCGTCGAACGGCTTGCTGTAACGCGGAGGAGGAAAAAGGTGCACGGCGTCGAAGCTGTGGTGCTGGTCGGGGGCAAGGGCACTC
The DNA here is from genome assembly GCF_003350445.1 of Lentzea flaviverrucosa. Taxonomy (NCBI): domain Bacteria; kingdom Bacillati; phylum Actinomycetota; class Actinomycetes; order Pseudonocardiales; family Pseudonocardiaceae; genus Lentzea; species Lentzea flaviverrucosa. The sequence goes on along the minus strand of NZ_QQAU01000002.1, from coordinate 654,058 downwards.
GTCTTCGCCCGCTGACCCTGTCCGCTCCCAAGCCCATGCTCCCTACCGCGGGGGTGCCATTTTTGACGCACCTCCTGTCGCGGATCAAGGAGGCCGGCATCACGCACGTGGTGCTGGGTACGAGTTACAAGGCCGAGGTGTTCGAGGAGTACTTCGGGGACGGGTCGAGGCTCGGGCTGGAGCTCGAGTACGTGGTGGAAGAGGTGCCGCTGGACACGGCGGGGGCGATTCGCAACGTGGCGGACAAGCTGCGTGAGCCCGACGTGATGGTCTTCAACGGCGACATCCTGTCGGGCGTCGACCTGACGGGGATCGTCGACACGCACCGCGAGCACGAGGCGGACGTGACGCTGCACCTGGTGAAGGTGCAGGACCCCAGGGCGTTCGGGTGCGTGCCGACGGACGACGAGGGGCGTGTGCAGGCGTTCCTGGAGAAGACCGAGAATCCGCCGACGGACCAGATCAACGCTGGTTGTTACGTGTTCCGGCGTGAGGTGATCGACGCGATTCCCGCCGGGCGGCCGGTGTCGGTGGAGCGCGAGACGTTCCCCGGGCTGCTGGAGGCCGGGAAGAGGCTGCAGGGGCACGTGGACGCCACGTACTGGCTGGACCTCGGCAAGCCCGAGGCGTTCGTGCAGGGGTCCGCGGACCTCGTGCGCGGCGTTGCGCCGTCGGCGGCAGTTGCACAGCCGGGCGACTACCTGGTGCTCGAAGGCTCTGCGGTGCACGAGGGTGCGACGCTCAAGGGCGGCAGCACGGTCGGTGCGAACTGCACGGTTGCGGACGGGGCTGTGCTCGATGGCGCGATCCTCTTCGACGGTGCCGTTGTCGGTGAGGGTGCCCTGGTCGAGCGTTCGATCGTGGGTGCCGGTGCGCTCGTGCAGGCCGGTGCGGTCCTCAAGGACGCAGTGGTCGGCGACTCCGCGGTGATCGGCGCGCGGTGTGAGCTGATCGGTGGAGCGCGGGTCTGGCCGGGCGTCGTGTTGCCCGAGGCAGGCGTGCGCTTCTCGACGGATGCCTAGCAGAGCCTGGACTCCACCGTTCCCACTCGATCTGGGCGCGGTGCTCGGCGGGCTGCGCCGCGGACCGGGCGATCCGTCCTTCAGCGCGGAGGGCGGCGTCTGGTTCGCGGCGAACACGCCGTGCGGGCCCGGCACGCTGCACATCACCAGGGTGAGCGGTGAGGTGCTGGCGGAAGCGTGGGGCGAGGGCGGGCCGTGGCTGCTCGACGGCCTGCCCGCGCTGCTCGGCGCGGACGACACGGTGGACGAGTTCGTCGCCCACCACCCGGTCATCGCCGAGTCGCGCAGGCAACGGCCCGGGCTGCGGCTCGGCGCCACCGGACGCGTCTGGGACCTGCTGTTCGCCTCGATCCTGGAGCAGAAGGTCACCGGCGTCGAGGCCTTCCGCACGTGGCGTGAACTGGGCCGCCGGTTCGGTGAGAGCGCTCCCGGACCGAAGCCGCTGAAGGTTCCGCCTACACCGCAACGGTTGCTGGGCCTGCAGGACTGGGAGTGGCACCAGTGCGGCCTCGACGGTGCCCGCCGCCGGACGCTGATCAACGTCGCGCAGGTCGCGCACCGGCTGGAGAAGGCCGCCGAGATGCGCAGCCGCGAACTCCTCGAGAAGGTGCCCGGCGTCGGCGTCTGGACTTCGGCGGAGGTGGCGCAACGGGCTTGGGGCGACCCGGACGCCGTGAGCGTCGGCGACTACCACGTGGCCAAGAACGTCACGTGGGCCTTGACCGGCACGCCGGGCGACGACGACGGGATGATGGAGTTGCTGGAGCCCTACAAGCCGCAACGACACCGCGCCGTCATGTACCTGACGGCGGCGGGCCTGCGGCGGCCGCGGCGAGCACCGAGGTTCTCGCCACGCGACTACCGCCGGTTCTAGGGAGTTCCGTTGGCGAAGCGGCAGTACGTGGCGAGGGGCGTGCCCGGCGGCTACCGGATCTGGAACAACAAGACGCGGCGGTGGTGGGGCGACCACTACGAACTGTGCCCCGACGACCTCTTGGCCGAGCTGAACGGCGCCGCCGATCCCGCGCGCATCACGGCCCTGCTCAAGCGCTACCGGGCGCTCCGGCGCTGAGGCCGGCGCTCAACGCAGACGCGCGAGAGCGCTCTCGATCAGCGGGTGCAGGTCGTCCACGTTGTCCGGCAACGAGTCCAGCGGCCACCACTGCAGGTCGACGGACTCGGCGGACCGCACCGGCTGTGCTCCGACGGGGGCGCGCACCAGGAACCGCACGTCGAAGTGCCGCGTCGGCTTGCCGAGCGAGCACGTGATCGGGTGCACGTCGAGGTGGATCGGCGTCGGCTCGATCCGCAGCCCGCGCATGCCGGACTCCTCGGTCGCCTCGCGCAGGGCCGCCGCGGCCAGGGACACGTCCTCCGGCTCGCAGTGGCCGCCCAGCTGCAGCCACCGGCCCACGCGCGGGTGCAGCGTCAGCAACGCGTGCTCCGCGGTGGCGTCCAGGACCAACGCCGAGGCCGTGAGGTGCCCGGGTTCGCAAGATCGCCGGCAGGCGTCCTCGCGGGCTGCCAGGAAGCCCAGGTAGGCCTCGCGCAGGGCGTCCTGTCCCGAGAACCGGCTCAGCGTCGAGACGGCGTCGGCGTGCAGCGTCACAGTTCGATCAGCCCTTCCAGCGGTTCGCGCGGCGTCAGCGGCTCGGTCGGGTGTCCGACCGCGACGGCGCCCAGCGGTTCCCAGTCGGCGGGAACGCCCAGCACCGAACGCACCACGTCCGCGCAGAAGATCGTCGACGACACCCAGCACGAGCCGAGCCCCTCGGCGGCCAGCGCCACCAGCAGGCCCTGCACGGCGGCGCCGCCGGCGACCGTGAACATCGTCTTCTCGGCGTCCGCACGGCGGGCGTCGGGGTAGGTGTGCGCGCCGTCGCGCACGAGGAACGGCACGACGATCTCCGGTGCCTCCACCAGCAGGTCGCCCCGGCGCACCCGGCGTGCGATCTGGTCGGGAGTGAACCCGTCGGCGCGCAGGTCGCTCTCCCACTGCTCGCGCATGGCCTTCAAGAGTTCAGCGCGCTTCTCCCGCACCAGCACGAACCGCAGCGGCTTCGTGTGGTGCGGCGCGGGCGCGGTCAGTGCCGCACCGACGGTCCGCCGCAGGACGGCGAGATCGACGGGCTCGTCCGAGTAGAACCGCACGGACCTGCGCATCAGCACGGCCTGCGCGCGGCCGGCGGCCAGCGCCTCCTCCGTGCCGAGGCTGAAGAGGTCCTCCTCGACCGGCCGGTTCAGGTCGCGGGCCGTGGAACCGTCGTCCACCACGTCGAACCCGCGCAGCACCGCCACCGGCACCGCGCCGAGCTTGCCCTTCACCAGGTCGGCGGCCGCGGCGATCTCGTCGGCGATCGCGACCATCGTCACCGCGAGCTGGTTGCCGTGCTCGTCCACCGAACCCGCGTAGTCGTGCAGCACCCGGATGCCGGCCGCGCCGATCGCGGCGTCGATCTGGCCCATCCGCCACGCGCGGCCCATCGTGTCGGTGATCACCACGGCGACCTCGACGCCCAGCGACTTCCTCAGCGCGGAGCGGAGGGTCGCCGCGGAGCCGTCCGGGTCCACGGGGAGCAGCGCGATCTCGTCGCCCGCCACGTTCGAGGCGTCGACGCCGGAGGCGGCCTGCACGATGCCGAGCTTGTTCTCGGTGATCAGCGTGCGCATCTTGCGGGCGAGCACCCGCACTGACTCCGCGTCGACGTGTTCGCGCCGGATCCGGTCCCGCTCCTCGGGATCCGCCGGCACGCGGACGAGCCGTCCCTCTACTTTGGACAGGACCTTGGACGTGACGACCAGCACGTCGCCGTCGCGCAGCCAGGGCGCGGCCTTCGCGATCGCGCCGGCCAGGTCGTCGCCGGGGCGGAACTCTGGCAGGCCGGTGACCGGCAGCAGCTCCAGCGCCGCCGCGGCGTGATCAGTCAACGTCGACTCCGGCCAGTTCCAGCGCGTCCCGCGCCATCTGCGCCGTGGCGTCCACATCGGACATCAGCAGCGGAACGGCGCGGACCGCGACGCCCGGCACGTCCGCGCGTTCACCGGTGTGCACCAGCCACGCGTCGAGGATGCCGTCCTCAGAGCACTTGCGAGAGCCGTAGAGCCGCCCGACGGCCTCGGCGGAGGTCTCCACGCCGATCGCGTCCAGGCAGGCGTCCGCCATGCCGCGCAACGGTTTTCCGCCGACGATCGGGGACAGGCCCACGACCCCGGCGTCGGTCTTGCGCAACGCGTCGCGCACACCGGGCACGTTGAGGATCGTGCCGACGCTCACCACGGGGTTGGACGGGGCCAGGACCACCGCGTCGGCCTCGCCGATCGCGTCCAGCACGCCGGGCCCGGCGGTGGCGGTCTCGGCACCGACGAACGCGAACGACTGGGCGGGCAGACCGGCCCGGTGCTTGACCCACCACTCCTGGAAGTGGATGGCCTTCGTCTCACCGTCGATCTCGACGACGACGTGCGTCTCGACCCGGTCGTCGGTCATCGGCAGGAGCTTCACGCCCGGCTTCCACCGGTCGCACAGCGCCTCCGTCACGGCGGACAGCGGATAGCCGGCGCGCAACATGCGGGTGCGGACGAGGTGCGTCGCGATGTCCCGGTCGCCCAGGCCGAACCACGTGGGCTCGGCACCGTACGCCGCGAGCTCCTCCTTGACGGTCCACGACTCGTCCTCACGGCCCCAGCCGCGTTCGACGTCGATGCCACCGCCCAGCGTGTACATGCAGGTGTCGAGGTCGGGCGTGATGCGCAGCCCGTGCATCCACACGTCGTCGCCGGTGTTCACCACCGCCGTGACATCCGCTCCGAGAGCTTTGAGTCCCTGCAGGAACCTGGCGCCGCCGACCCCGCCGACGAGTGCTACGACCTTCACGCCCGCCCATGCTTCCACAGCGCGGTGAGAGGCCTACAGGGAGCGCCAGAACGAGAACGTCGCGGAGCCGAGGTACGCCGCGAACGAGTCGCCGCCGACGAGCTGGAACAGCCAGGTCGAGACCTCGAAGAACAGCCGGCTGACCTCGGAGAAGCCGATCAGGACGGCGAACAGGACCAGCGGCGCCCACGGCCGGGCCTTCGCGCCGAACCGCTGCGCCTCGTAGGGCAGGAACGGTTCCAAGGCACCCCAGCCGTCCAGGCCGGGAATCGGCAGGATGTTCAGCACGAACGCGAACACCTGCAACAAAGCAAGGTACGAAATCGCGGCGGCGAGCGCGGCGGGTGGCGAGAAGATCGTGACGACCAGCGCGAGCAGGACGCCGATCACGAGGTTCGAGATCGGCCCCGCGAGTGAGACCAACGACTCGATCTTCTTCGACCGGAGTGCGTGGTGGTTGATCCACACGGCGCCACCCGGAAGGGGGATTCCGCCCATGACCAGCAGCACGAGCGGCAGCACGATGCTGAGTACGGGGTCGGTGTAACGGCGGATGTCGAGGGTCAGATATCCCTTGTCACGTACCGAAAAATCGCCGCCCTTGTACGCAACGGCGGCGTGCCCGAACTCGTGCAGGCACAGCGTCACCGCCCACCCGGCGAGTACGAAGAGGATGGTGCCCGAGATGATGGCGACGTCACCTTCGAACAAGGTGAGCACAGCTCCGGCGACGGTTGCCGCGAGCAGGCCGAGGAACAGTGGGCTGGGGCGAACCGCTGATCGCTTCACCCCTCCAGTGTGGCGTGTCGGCCGGCGGCGTGGGCCGTTCGGGGACGCGTTGCGACACCTGAATCACTGTCTGTGCAGTCAGTCAAGGTTTTTGCGGCCATCTGCGGGAATATCCCCCGACGTGTGGACTCCGCTTGACCGCCCGCTGTGACGCAGGTGTAATCACATCGGTGTCATTCGTCGTTGTGGGAACGGCGACTGGCGTCCGCCAACCGGGGAGAGCGGAAGGCGAGGAGGCGGACGAAATGCAGGAATTCGAAGAGCTCGAAGAAGATCACGTCACGCAGCCGGTCGTGCAGGGCGAGCTGTCGTACCTGTTCGACCCTGCCGACGAGCAGGACTGGCAGGAGCGCGCGCTCTGCGCCCAGACGGATCCCGAGGCGTTCTTCCCCGAAAAGGGTGGTTCGACGCGGGAGGCCAAGCGCATCTGCCTGGGCTGCGAGGTTCGTTCGGAGTGCCTGGAGTACGCACTCCAGCACGACGAACGCTTCGGCATCTGGGGCGGTCTCTCGGAGAGAGAACGCCGCAAGCTGAAGAAGCGAGCCGTCTAGTCGGTCAGAAGCGTGATCTTTCTGCCTTAACTTGAGGACGTGACAAGTCCTCACCCGAGGCTCCGGACAGCGCCGGTGCTGTGCGTCCTGGTCTGCCACGACGGAGACCAGTGGCTCAGCACGGCGCTGTCTGCCTTGCGGCGCCAGCGAATTCGTCCACGGCACGTGATCGCGGTCGACACCGGATCGACGGACCGGACGGCAAAAGTCCTGGCAGAGGCGGGAGATCTGCTGGACGGAGTGCTGACCGCGCCGCGTGGCACGGGCTACGGCACCGCCTTGCGCATCGCGGTCGACCACGCCGTCGAACGGTGGGGTGACCCTGGCAAGTGGCTGTGGTTGCTGCACGACGACAGCGCTCCCGAACCGGACTGCCTGGCGGCTCTGCTGACCGCGGCCGAGGTGTCGCCGTCGGCCGCTGTGCTCGGTCCGTTGTGCCTCGATTGGGTGGATTCTCGTCTGGTCGTCGAGGCAGGTCTGTCGACGGATTCTTCAGGACATCGACAGACTGGTCTGTCGTCCGCGGAACATTCCGCATCGTTTCAGCAGAGCACCGAGGTTCTCGCCGTATCGTCCGCCGGATCGTTGATCAAACGTGAGGTGTGGCACTCACTCGGCGGTTACGACGAAGCGATGCCGCTGCTGCGCGACGATCTCGACTTCGGCTGGCGCGCTAATCGCTCAGGTCATTTGGTCCTATGCGTACCCGTCGCACGCATGCGACATGCACGCGCCGCGACTAAAGGCGCACGCCGTTTGGACGCGACGATGGCACGGCCCGGTCCGTCATTTCGTGGCGTCGACCGCGCGCACGGCATGCGTACATTTTTGGTCAATTGTTCAAGTTCCTCGTTCCTCGTCGGAGTGCCGCGGCTGCTGTTCCTGTCGCTGCTGCGCGCCCTGGGCTTCCTGTTGCTACGGCGTTTCGCGGACGCACACGCCGAAGTCGGTGCGGCCCGTTACCTCCTGACGCGCGGCCGTTTGCTGCAGGGACGGCGCGCCCGTCGCGGCTCCGCCGTCGTGCGCGGCCTCTTCACCAGCAGACTCACCCGGCTGCGCAACGCGGTGCGCGCCGGCGCCACCTTCCTGATCCGCCGCCGGGTCGAGGCCGACGCCGCACTGGGTCGTTTGCCCGCAACCGATTCCGGTTCGGCGTGGCTCGAACCGTCCGAAGTGGACTCCCGGCTCGTCGGCCCGTCCGCTCTGCCGGCCGGCGCGTCGCGCGGTCGTCCGCGTGTCGCCGGCCTGCGCCGCCCGCCCGTCGTCGTTCCCGTCGACGCCGCACTGCCCGGTGCTCTCCGCCCTTCACCACGACCTCGTCCGTCGCCCGGCCCGCGTGGTGACTCCGGCATGGTCTTCGTCGAGGTCGACCAGTCCAGGGTGCTGCGCTCGCTGCTGCTGGCGCCGCCGGTCCTGTTGCTGCTGTCGCTCTCGGCCGTCGCGGTGATCGCGAACTGGTCCCGGCTCGGGCTCGACCTCGCCGGTGGCCGGCTGCTCCCGGTCGGCTCGGCAGGATCGGTCTGGTCGACCTACCTGTCCTCCTGGCACCCGGTCTTCGGCGGCACCGCGGCACCCGCTCCCGCGGCGTTGGCCGTCCTGGGCCTGATCCCCGGCGGACCGTCGTTCGCCGTCGCCATGATGTTGCTCGGCGACATCCCCCTCGCCGCGTTGTCCGCCTACATCGCGTCACGCGGCTTGCGCGTACGCCGTTCCGTGCGCGCGGTGGTGGCGGCCTTCTACGGCCTGCTGCCGGTCGCGACGACCGCCGTCGCCGAAGGTCGTCTGGACGTCGTCGTTGTGCACATCGTCACGCCGGTGGTCTTCGCTGGCGTGTACGCGGTCTTGCGCGCGTCGTCCACACACGCCTGGCTGCCCATGGCCTCCGGCACCGCCATCGGTGTCGCGGTCCTCGGAGCCTTCTCGCCGCTGACGCACGTGGTTGTGATCGTCGGCGCCCTCGGCGGCTTCATCGCGGTGACGGGTGGTGCGCGCCGGATCGCGGCTCTGTTCGTGATCGTGCTTCTGCCTATGGGCCTGCTTCTGCCGTGGCCCGCCGTCTTGTTGCAACACCCGGAGATGGTTCTCAACGGCCTAGGTGCCGCGTTCGAGTCGCCACCGCCGAACCTGATCGTGTGCTCGGTGTTCGTGGCCGCCGCGTTCGCCGCCGCGGTCCTGCGCCCGAACGCCTCGATGCTGCCCGGGCTGACGGTGATCGTGCTGGCCGTCGGTGCTCTCGCGGCGGTGGCGGCCGTGGGGGCCTGGCCCGGAACGCCGCTGGTGATCTTGGCCTGGGGACTCGTCTGCGTGGTGCTGGCCGGGTGTCAGCGCGGAGTGACGCCCGGTGTGGCCGGGCAGGCGCGGGTCCGGCGGGCCGTGTACGTCGTCGGGGTGGTGACGCTGGTCAGCCTGGGCGTGGCCGGGTTCCTGGACCTGCGGACCGGGCCGTTGAAGGCGGACGGTGGGCTCGCTCTGAACGCGTCGCTGACCGCCGAACTGGAGCGGAGCGGGCGTTCGGTGCTGATCCTCGGGTCGCCCGTTCGTCAGGTCGCCGGACGGATGCCCGCGTTCGGGGATGACGATCTCGTGCCCACGGTGTCGTCGCCGGCTCGGTTGCGGCGGTGGAACTCGTCGTTGCTCGACGGGGCGGCGCCTGCGGTGAAGGTGGCACTGGGACAGGCCGCGTCCTCCGGGGTCACCTTCGTGGTGGTGCCGTCCGAGGAGGCGTCCGCCCGGATCCGGTCGGCTGCCGGGGAGTTGGTGTCCGAGGCGCCGCGTGCTCTGGACGGACGGCCCGTGTTGCGGATGCGGCTGGTGGCGGACACCGGGGTGTTGCTGGCGCCTGATCTCGCCCGTCGTGCTCGGACCGGTGGTGAGCCGCCGTCCGAGTTGGGTGCGGACGGGGTCGCGCCGGTGAACGTGTCGCTGCCTGACGTGGCTGTTCGGGTCTCGCCTGGCGGGGAGGGGCGGGTGTTGGTGCTGGCCGCTGAGGACGAGCCTGGGTGGCAGATTTCTGTGGACGGGGCTCAGGTGCCTGTCGTCCGGGCCTGGGGGCATCTGGTCGGGGTGCCGTTGCCGTCCGGTGGGGCCGAGGTCCGGGTCTCCGTGTCCAGCACGTTGCGGGACTTCTTGTTGTTGGGGCAGGCGGCGGCGGCTTTGTTCACCCTGTTGACCGCGGTGCCTACTCGGCGGCGGGGTGTTCCTGGGGCTCCGCCCCAGACCCCGCCAATCTGATCCGAAGCCGGGTCCACGCCACGCGTAGGTAGATGGCACGCCTATTGCGTTGGGCGGAGTTGCGTTGCTTTGGGGGCGCGTTGGTGGGGTGGCTTAGTCACGAGTCGTGCCGAAGCCATCCCACCCGGACCGTTCGGTGAGGACGGCTCGCCTTCGGCTTCGCGGGTGGGATGCGTGCCCATGACCGTGCGGTTGGACTGCTCGGCTCGCGGGGATTGCGGGGTGTGAGAGGGGTCTCAGCCCTCGTCCACCACGTCCGGGTCCAGGCCCAGGTAGTTCGCGATCTGCTCCACCAGCACGTCGTGCACCAGGTCGGACAGGTCGGCGCCGTCCTTCGCGCGGGCTTCCAGCGGGCGGCGGTACAGAACGATCCGCGCGCGGTTGTCCGAGCCCGCGGGCAGCAGGCGCGCCAGGGGGACGTTGCCGTCCTCCACCACGCCGTCCTCGCCCTCCACCTGGACGTCCGGCACGTCGTCGACGGCTACGTCGAGTTGCGTGAGTTCGGTGCGCCAGCGGGTCTCGATGGGCTCCAGCGCCTCGATGACCAGGGCGTCGAAGCGTTCCGCGCGGGAACGGGCCGCCGGCAGCGTGGCCGGGTAGAGAGGGCCGCGCAGGCCTCGCCCGTGCCGGTCGCGGTTGCGTCGGCGCGGCGAACCCTGCCGCTGAGAACCCCGTGCCATCACCACAACCGAGCAGCCTAGTTCCTACCCCTGACGACTAAACACAGCGTGCCTCACACACAGCCTCCCGTGGACGCGCTATCGTCCCCGATCGTGCGGAGCGTGAGACGGTGCTCGCGAACCGGGTGTGCTAACCCGGCTGTCGCCACGCTCACCTACGCCTATGCGGACTCCACCGCGGTCGTCGGGCCGCTTGCCACGTACTCCGAACCACACAGTTACGACCTGTGTGAGGAGCACGCCTTGCGGCTCACTGCGCCGCGGGGGTGGGAGGTCGTGAGGCACCAGGGTGAGTTCGCGGCGCCCGAGCCGACTGTGGACGACCTGACGGCCCTGGCAGAGGCCGTGCGGGAGGCTGGGCGGGCTGATGTGAGCCCGAAGCTGCCCGATGTGCCTGCGGGCTCTCATCGGCGTGGCCACCTGCGGGTGTTGCCCGATCCGCACGAGGACTGACTGACCACACGCACCACTAATCTTCTCGCCGGTAGGCTGCCCAGGCAGTGGCCGTCAAGAGCGAGTTTCGGGAGTGTGCGGCGTGCGTGACCTGTCCGGCATCGTCAAGGCGTACGACATCCGCGGGGTGGTCGGCGAACAGCTGGACGCCGGCTTGGTCCGGGACTTCGGCGCCGCCTTCGCGCGCCTGGTCGGTGGACCGACCATCGTGATCGGTCACGACATGCGTGACTCCTCGCCGGGGCTGTCCCGTGCGTTCGCCGAGGGCGCTCAGGCGCAGGGCGTCAACGTGATCAGCATCGGCCTGGCCAGCACGGACATGCTCTACTTCGCGTCCGGCAAGCTCGACCTGCCCGGCGCCATGTTCACCGCGAGCCACAACCCGGCGCAGTACAACGGCATCAAGATGTGCCGCGCGGGTGCCTCGCCGGTCGGCCAGGACACCGGTCTCGCGCAGATCCGCCAGGACGCCGAGAACCAGGTCCCGGACGCCGAGGGCGTCGAGCCCGGCACGTTCGAGGAGCGCAACATGCTCGTCGACTACGCGGCGTACCTCAACGCGCTGGTCGACCTGAAGAACATCCGCCCGCTCAAGATCGTCGTGGACGCGGGCAACGGCATGGGCGGCTACACGGTGCCGCAGGTCTTCGAAGGCCTGCCCATCGAGGTCGTCCCCATGTACTTCGAGCTGGACGGCAGCTTCCCGAACCACGAGGCGAACCCGCTCGACCCCAAGAACATCGTCGACCTGCAGGCCCGCACCAAGGCCGAGGGCGCCGACGCCGGTGTCGCGTTCGACGGCGACGCGGACCGCTGCTTCGTCGTGGACGAGAACGGCGACCCGGTCAGCCCGTCCGCGATCACCGCGCTGGTGGCCGTGCGCGAGCTGGCCAAGGACCCCGGCGGCACGGTCATCCACAACCTGATCACCTCGCACGCGGTGCCGGAGATCGTCACCGAGCACGGTGGCAAGCCCGTGCGCACGCGCGTCGGCCACTCGTTCATCAAGGAGGAGATGGCCAGGACCGGCGCCATCTTCGGTGGCGAGCACTCCGCGCACTACTACTTCCGCGACTTCTGGAAGGCCGACACCGGCATGCTGGCCGCGCTGCACGTGCTGGCCGCGCTCGGTGAGCAGGACGGCCCGCTGTCGGCGCTGACCTCTATCTACAACCGCTACGCCGCCTCCGGTGAGATCAACTCGACGGTGAACGACCAGGCCGGTCGGATCGCCGCCATCAAGGACGCGTACGGCTCCAAGGACGGCGTCACGATCGACGAGCTGGACGGTCTCACCGTGCAGCTGGCGGACGGGTCGTGGTTCAACCTGCGTGCCTCGAACACCGAGCCGCTGCTGCGCCTGAACGTCGAAGCCGCCACGCCCGAGGCCGTCGCCGCGCTCAGCGACGAGGTCCTCGCGATCGTGCGGGCCTGAGGAGAACACCGTGGCCGTCAAGATCGAAGAGCAGTTGCTGGAAATCCTCGCCTGCCCGTGCCCCGAGCACGCGCCGTTGCAGGTCGGTACGCCGTCGGACCCGGAGGCGGACTTCCTCACGTGCACCGCGTGCGGTCGTTCGTTCCCGGTGCGCGACGGCATTCCGGTGCTGCTGCTGGACGAGGCGGTCGAGCCGCCGCCGGCTGGGTGACGTAGGTGCTCGACGACACGCTGCTCGACGACCAGCGCCGCCTCGCCGACGCCGACACGGGCGGCTGGCTGCGCGCCGCCGCACGGGCGGGGGCACAGGTCCGTTCCACCGCGGAGGCCGCGGCCGAGGCGGGAGTGGAGCGGATCTTCGCCGAACGCCCGCGCGCGGTCGTGCTCATCACCCGGCCCGGCCACTCGGTCGCCGTCGCCCACGTCGTCATGGCGTTGCTCGGCCCCGGCTGCTCGGTGCCCGTGGTGCTGTCCGACGAGGTGCCGCCGTGGGTGGGCGCGCTCGACGTGGTGCTCGCACACACCGAGGACCCCGGTGACCGGGTGCTCGCCGAGTCGATCGACAGGGCCGTCCGCAGGGGCGCCCGCACACTGCTGACGGCGCCGGACTCCGGTCCGATCGCCGCGGCCGCCGCCGGCCGGGCCGTGCTGCTGCCGCCCCGCATCGACGTGCCGCCGGGCTTCAGCTTCCCGCGCGCGTTCGCCGCGTGGCTGCTGGTGCTGCACTCGCTCGGCCTGCTCAAGGCCGACGTCGAACTGATCGCGGACGAGCTCGACCGGGAGGCCGAGCGCGACCACCCGGTGCACGAGTCGTTCGTGAACCCGGCGAAGTCGCTCGCGTTGCGCGTCGCCGACCGCACGCCGCTGCTGTGGGGCCTCGACGACGTCGCCACGTCGGTCGGCGTGCACGGTGCCGGCGTGCTGGGGGCGTTCGCCGGCGTGGCCTGCGACGTCTCCGGGTATTCGCAGGCGCTGACCCGCCCGGTGCTGCACCGCCGCGCGGTGCAGGGGACCTCGGGTGCGGACCTCTTCGCCGACCCGGACGACGAGCCGGGTAGCGGACTCGTGCGCGTGCTGTTGCTGGCCGTGCGCCAGGGCCCCATGGCCGATGCCGTGCGTCAAGCCGCCGAGGACGCCCTGCCGGGGGCCGACGTGCTGGAGCCGGCCGTCGAGGTGGCGGGAGGCGACGCGGTCTGCGCCGCGCTGCTCGCGCTCCGCTTCGAACTGGCCGCGCTGTACCTCGGGCTCGCCGCCGGGACTCTCGGCGGCAACCCGTACTGATTTGGGAGCTGACTCAGAAGTGGACCTGCTGCACAACGCGGTAAGGCCGTACGCGTGGGGTTCACGCACGGCCATCGCCGAGCTGCTCGGGAAGGAGGTGCCCGCACCCCATCCCGAGGCCGAACTGTGGATGGGCGCCCACCCCGGCGACCCGTCCCGCGTTCGCGGCGCCGACGGCACCGAGCGCTCCCTGCTCGACCTGCTGACGGCGGACCCCGACGGCCAGCTCGGCCCGCGCGTCGCCGAGAGGTGGGGCAGCAGGCTCCCGTTCCTGCTCAAGGTGCTCGCCGCCGACGAGGCGCTGAGCCTGCAGGCACACCCGTCGGCCGAGCAGGCCGCGGAGGGTTTCGCCGCCGAGGAACGCCGTGGCGTTCCGCTCGACGCCGCGGTCCGCAACTACAAGGACCCGGCCGCCAAGCCGGAACTGATCTGCGCCCTGACCGAGTTCCACGCGCTGGCCGGGTTCCGCGAGCCGTCGCGGACGGTCTCGTTGCTGCGCTCGCTGGACGCGCCCGCGCTCTCGCCGTACACCGAGATGCTGGTCGCGCAGCCGGACTCGTCGGGCCTGCGCGCGCTGTTCACGATGCTGATCACGCTGCCTCAGACGTCGCTGTCGTCGCTGCTCCCGCAGGTGCTGGACGCGTGCGTGCTGCACGTGAAGGAGCACGGCGAGTTCGACCTGGAGTGCCGCACGATCCTGGAGCTGGGCGAGTCCTACCCCGGCGACTCGGGCGTGCTCGCGGCCCTGCTGCTGAACCGGATCGTGCTGCAGCCGGGCGAGGCCATCCACCTGCCCGCCGGCAACCTGCACGCGTACCTGCGGGGCACCGGCATCGAGATCCTGGCGAACTCGGACAACGTCCTGCGCTGCGGCCTCACGCCGAAGCACGTCGACGTGCCCGAGCTGCTGCGAGTGCTCGACTTCACGTGCGGTGACATGGAAGTGCTGCTGGGCGAGGAGGTCCAGACCGGCGTCCGCGTGTACCGCACGCCCGCGCCGGAGTTCGAACTGTCCAGGTTGGACCTGGCAGGCGAGACCCGGATCAACCACGAGGGCCCGCAAATCATGATTTGCACCAACGGCGCCGTGGTACTCACCAACGCCCGTGGCGAGGAGTTGCGGCTGGCGCGAGGCGAGTCCGTGTGGCTCCCGGCGTCGGACCCGGCGGTGCTCGTGCGACCGGATGGTGTTGAATCCGCTGAACTTTTCCGCGCCACGGCCGGAACAGACTAAGGTTCACGACCGGACAAACCGGACTTGTTGCGAGGAGACAGGCGTGTCAGCAGGGGGCGGAACCAAGGCCATCGTCGCGGCCTTGGTCGCGAATGCCGGAATCGCGGTGGCCAAGTTCATCGGATTCCTGATCACCGGCTCGTCGTCGATGCTCGCCGAGTCGGTGCACTCGGTGGCCGACACGTCGAACCAGGGCTTGTTGCTGCTGGGACAGAAGACGGCCCAGCGCCGGGCGACCAAGCTGCACCCGTTCGGCTTCGGCCGCGACCGCTACTTCTGGTCGTTCGTGGTGGCACTGATGCTGTTCACCCTCGGCTCGGTCTTCGCGCTGTACGAGGGCATCCACAAGCTGCAGCACCCCGAGGAACTCTCCAGCCCGCTGGTGGCGGTCGGCATCCTCGTCGTCGCGATCGGCCTGGAGTCGTACAGCTTCTACACCGCGATCGTCGAGTCGAAGAAGATCAAGGGCGACGCCACCTGGTGGCAGTTCATCCGCAACTCCCGCACGCCGGAACTCCCCGTCGTGCTGCTGGAGGACGCGGGCGCCCTGATCGGCCTGGTGCTGGCACTGATCGGCGTCAGCCTCGCGACGATCACCGGCAACCCGGTCTTCGACGCCCTCGGCACCGTCGCCATCGGTGTGCTGCTGGGCATCATCGCCGTGATCCTGATCATCGAGATGAAGTCGCTGCTCATCGGTGAGGGCGCGTCCGACAAGGACCTCGACGTGATCATCGACGAGCTGGCCGCCGGCAAGGTGCAGCGCGTCATCCACATCAAGACGCAGTACATCGGCCCGGACGAGATGCTCGTGGCGGCGAAGATCGCGCTCGAGCCCCGGCTGCCGCTGGACGAGGTGGCTCAGGCGATCAACGATGCGGAGCAGCGGGTTCGGGCCAAGGTGCCGCATGCTCGGTTGATCTACCTGGAGCCGGATTTGGACCGGTCCACGGTCGCCAGTTCCTGATTTTCGGGTTGTCGAAGCCGCTCTGGGGTGTTGCCTGGGGCGGCTTCGTCGCGTTCGGGGGCGGGTTGGCAGCGGGCGGGTCGGCTTGCGTGGGCTTGTCGCGTTCCAGCGGGGTGGTCGCCTGGCGGGGGTGGCCGTGCGGGCAGTACCGGGCCGGTGCGGGTCATCGCCGATGCGTCGAGACAAATCGCCGGACAACCTGCGGACAAGAGCTATGGCCGTCTCACCTGGTGGTTACCTCTAGGGTGGGCCAATTCAGGTTCCATCGAGGAGGTATGCACCGTGCCGGGGAACGGGTTGTGGCGCACGAAGTCGATCGAGCAGTCGATCGCGGACACGGACGAGCCGGGCACCAAGCTCCGCAAGGATCTGACGGCGTGGGACCTCACGGTCTTCGGTGTCGCGGTGGTCATCGGGGCCGGCATCTTCACGCTCACCGCGAGTACCGCGGGCAACATCGCGGGGCCGTCGGTCTCGCTGTCGTTCGTGCTGGCGGCGATCGCCTGTGCGCTGGCCGCGTTGTGCTACGCCGAGTTCGCCTCGACGGTGCCGGTCGCGGGTAGCGCTTACACGTTCTCCTACGCCACGTTCGGCGAGTTCGCCGCGTGGATCATCGGGTGGGACCTGGTGCTGGAGTTCGCGGTCGGGTCGGCCGCCGTCGCCAAGGGGTGGTCCGCCTACCTGCAGACGACGTTGGGACTCATGGGTCTCGACGTGAAGACCGAGGTGGGGGACGGCATCAAGTTCGACTGGGGTGCTGTGCTCCTGGTCGCGGTGCTCACCACACTCCTCGTTGTCGGCACGAAGCTGAGCTCGCGGGTCAGTGCGGTCATCACGGCCATCAAGGTCGCGGTGGTGCTGCTCGTGATCGTGCTCGGCATCACCTACATCAAGGCCGAGAACTACTCGCCGTTCATCCCGCCGGCAGCCGAAGGCGGTCCCGCCGCGCACACCGGGATCGAGCAGTCGCTGTTCTCGCTGATCACCGGCTACTCGGGCAGCACGTACGGCGTGCTCGGCATGCTGGCGGCGGCGAGCATCGTGTTCTTCGCGTTCATCGGGTTCGACGTCGTGGCGACCACGGCGGAGGAGACGAAGAACCCGCAGAAGGCCGTGCCTCGCGGCATTCTCGGTTCTCTCGCCATCGTCACGGTGCTGTACGTCGCCGTCACGCTGGTGATCACCGGCATGGTGCCGTACACGAAGCTCGCGACGCAGCCGGACGGCACGCGCGCGACGCTCGCCAGTGCGTTCTCGGACAACGGGGTCGACTGGGCGGCAACGGTGATCTCGGTCGGTGCGCTCGCCGGTCTGACCACCGTCGTCATGGTGCTCATGCTCGGCCAGAGCCGTGTGCTGTTCGCGATGTCGCGGGACGGACTGCTGCCGCGCAAGCTCGCCAAGACCGGCAGCCACGGCACGCCGACCCGCATCACGATCATCATCGGTGTGCTCGTCTCGGTCGCCGCCGGCTTCTTCCCGGCGGGCAAGCTCGAGGAGATGGTGAACGTCGGCACGTTGTTCGCGTTCATCCTCGTCTCCGCGGGTGTGCTGGTGCTGCGCAAGACGAGGCCCGACCTGTCGCGCGGCTTCCGCGTGCCGCTCGTGCCGTTCGTGCCGATCCTCGCGATCCTCGCCTGTCTGTGGCTGATGCTGAACCTGACCGCGCTCACGTGGATCCGGTTCCTCATCTGGATGGCGCTCGGTGTGGTCGTCTACTTCGTCTACAGCCGGCGCAACTCCGTGCTCGGCAAGACGGGTCAGGCCAAGGTCAAGCCGGAACCGGTGGTCAAGCAAGGCGAAGAACCAGGCATCTAGCTCGTCACCAACTAATCTGCGCACCATGGGAAACGCGCGGTGGCTCTCCGAGGAGGAGGGAAGCGCCTGGCACCACTTCGTCCAGGCGTACCACCTCCTCGAGAGGCAGATCGAACAGCAGTTGCAGCGCGACGCGGGCCTTTCGCACGCGCAGTACAACGTGCTGGTCGTGCTGTCCGAACAGCCGGGCAACCGCATGCGCATGACCGAACTGGCGCGCAGGGTCGTGGTGTCGAAGAGTTCGCTGACCTACCAGATCGGCAAGCTGGAGAAGACGGGACTCGTGCGGCGCGAACCGCACGAGTCCGACGAGCGCGGCATCCTCGCCGTGCTCACCGACGAGGGCAAGGCCCTGCTGCGAGCCGCCGCGCCCGGCCACGTCACCACGGTCCGCGAGTACCTGATCGACCTCTTCACGCCGGAACAGCTCGCGCAGCTCGGGTCGTTCATGCAGACCGTGCACGAGAAGGCGGACGACTAGAGCGTCAGCAGGCCCTGTTCGTCCAGCCACTGCGCCACGTCGTCCGGGCCCTGCCGAGTCACGTCCAGTTCCAGCACCGGCAGGATCGACTTCGCCGCGAGCTCGCGGAGTTGGCGCTGCTCCTCGACGAACGGCTCCAGCGAGACGTACTGCTTCGGGTTCGCGCTGATCTTCAGCCGTTCCTCCCGTGCTGCCTCGAACGTGTCCTCGGGCCGCGTGCACAGCACGATCGCGAAGTTGAGCGGCTTCAGCCTTTCCTCGAGCCAGCCGAAGTCGAACTCCCGTCCCTGCCGCGCCTGGTAAGCCAGCGTGGACAGGTGGAACCGGTCGACGATCCACGAGTAGTAGCGCTGCAGTTCGAACATCCGCGCCCACGTCTCGTAGGTCTCCATCGCGTGCGCGGTCTCCTCCGGCGCGAAGTCGATCAGCCCACGGCCCCACGGCTCGTTGCTGAAACCGCTCCACTCACCCGAGATCAACGGCGAGTGGTACCGGTACCTGCGGTGACCGACCAGACGAGGGTGCTCGTTCAACGCGAACGCCAGGTCCGTCTTGCCGGTCAGTCGCGTGCCTTCGAGGATCACCTTGGGCGTGAGCTTCATGGTGGCAAGCTAACCCCGTGATCCTCTGTCTCGACGTCGGTTCCACCTGGACGAAGGCCGCTCTCATCACCCCCGAGGGCGAACTGGTCAGGACGGGGCAGCACCCGACCACACCGCCGGAAGTGCTGCGGGGCATCGACGCGCTGCGCGAGGAGGTCGGCGACGGCGAGATCCTCGCGTGCTCGTCGGCAGGCGGCGGCCTCAGGCTTGCCGTCGTCGGCCAGGAACGGGTGGTGAGCGCCGAGGCCGGTTACCGGGTCGCGCTCAGCGCGGGCGCCAAGATCGTGCACGTCAGCGCGGGCCCGGTCGACGTGAGGGCGTTGCGTGCGTCGGCTCCTGACCTGATCCTGCTGGTCGGCGGCACGGACGGTGGTGACCAGTCGGTCCTGCTGCACAACGCCGCGAAGCTCGCCCGCGTGGCCGTGCCGATCGTGCTGGCGGGCAACGTCGAGGCGCAGCCGGAAGCGTTGGAACTGCTGGCGAAGCGCACGGTGGTGGCCTGTCCGAACGTGCTGCCGGACGTCGGTCAGCTCGCCCCGGAACCCGCGCGCAGGGCGATTCGCGAGGCGTTCCTGCAGCACGTGATCGGCGGCAAAGGGCTTTCCAGGGGGCCGAGGTTCCGCCAGCTCGTGCGGGCCGTGACACCGGATGCCGTGCTGGCGGGCGTTTCCCGGCTCGCGGCGCAGGACCGCGAAGGTGCCGTGCTGGTGGTGGACGTCGGTGGCGCGACCACGGACGTGTACTCGGCGGTGTCCACAGCGGACAGTGAAGGTCTGGAGAGGACGGTCGCGCTGCCGCCGGACCGCCGCACCGTCGAGGGTGATCTGGGCATGCGCTGGTCCGCGCCGGGCGTGGTCAAAGAAGCTCTGACCGAACGCCTGACGACCGAGGACCTGGCCGCGGAAGCCCAGAAACGGGCCGAGAACGTCGGCTGGCTGCCGGACGACCCGGCCGTCGACGTGAAGCTGGCGTCGTTCGCGGCGATCCTGGCCGTGCGCAGGCATCTCAGGCAGGTCGACGGACAGCTCGGACCGCACGGCGCGGGGTTGTTGGTGTTGTCGGGCGGAGTCTTCCGGCACACGCCCGACATCGGGCCGATCGTCGAGGCGTTGCGATCGGACCCGGTGCTGCGGCCGGTGCTCAAGACCGCCGAGATCACCGTCGACCGCGACTACGTGCTGGCGCCGGTGGGCCTGCTCGCCGGGTCGGGGCGGCTCGAGGCCGCCGACCGACTGGCGAAACGGCTGGGCTAGGCGGACTCTTCGTCGTCCACGAACTCGAGGAGGTCGCCGGGCTGGCACTCCAGGACCCGGCACATGGCTTCCAGGGTGCTGAACCGCACGGCTTTCGCGCGCCCGTTCTTCAGCACGGCGACGTTGGCGGGCGTCAGCCCGACCTTCTCCGCGAACTCGCCGACGCTCATCTTGCGCTTGGCCAGCTCGACGTCGATGCGCACGACGATGGCCATCAGATCACCGATTCCATGTCAGCCCGCAGCTCCGTGGCGCGCTTGAGCAGCGCCCGCATCACCACGAGCACGAGGCCGACCACCGAGACCGCCGACGTGAACAGGAAGAACAGCACGATCACTCCTGGATCGTCGGCGTTGACGCCGATCCAGATGAACACGCCCACGAGCACGGCCCACGCCGCGGCGATCGCCCACACCATCACGTTGACCCACTTGATCGCGCCTTCGGTGAAGATCAGATCCTTGCGCACCAGCGTGAGCAGTTTCCAGGTGGCCACGATCACCACCTGCACGCACACGATCCAGAAGATCGACACGATCGTCGAGGGCCACCTCAGATGGGCCTCGTCCGGGTTCTGCTGGGCCATGTGCGCGTACTGGCCGGGGATCGAGAACGTCTCCAGCATCACGAGGATCCCGAACAGCGCCACCAGGAACACCCGGAGGGCCGTCACCGCCCAACGTTCAGAAATCATGCATCGAGTATCGGTAGTGATCTATCGAAAGTCAATCGGTAGTGATCGTGTCGCGGCAGGTCTCTACAGTGATCGCCGTGGGACTGCGCGAGCGCAAGAAGACCGAGACCCGAACGGCGCTGTCGGCCGCCGCACTGCGGCTCGCCCTGGAGAAGGGCGTGGACGACGTGCGCGTCGACGAGATCGCCGAGGCGGCGAACGTCTCGCCCCGCACCTACAACAACTACTTCGCGAGCCGCGAGCACGCCATCGTCGCCGGCATCACGGCCGCCCGCGCGCTCCAGGTGGCGGAAGCGTTGCGGGCCAGGCCCTCCGACGAGCCCCTGGCCGACTCGATCATCGCCGCGTTCGCCGCGCAGTACCGCGAACCACCGACCGAGGCCCTCGCGCTGATCACCTCGACCCCGGCGTTGCGCGAGGCCTACCTCGACTCGGTGGCGGAGCTGGAACCGCCGATCGCCGACGTGATCGCCGCGAGGCTCGGCAAGTCCGGCGAGGGTGCCGAGGTGCTGGCGGCCGCGGTGTCCGCGGCCGCCCGCCTCGCCGTGCGGCGGTGGGTCGACCTGCGCCCGTCCGGACTGGTCGTGGTCTCGGCGTCCTCGATCGAGGACCACCTGCGCGAGGCGATCGGCCACCTCGCGCCGGCCCTCAGGTGAGCTCGTCCTTCAGCACGCACATGAGCAGCGCGTCGTGCCACTCGCCGTCGCGGAAGAACGACTGCCGGAACCGCCCGTCGACCTGGAAACCGACCTTCTCGTAGGACCGGATGGCGCGGGTGTTCGCCTCCACGACGCCGAGTTCGATCGAGTGCAGCCGCATGGTGTCGAACCCGTACCGGCACGCCGTGCGCAGCGCATCGGTGCCGTAGCCACCGCCCCAGTGGTCCTTCTCGCCGATGTAGATGTCGACCTCGGCGCGCGCGTTGATCGGATCCGCGTCCCGCAGCGCGACGATGCCGATGAGCTTGCCGTCCTTCAGCGTCTCGATGCAGAGGGTGACCTTCTCGTACGAGTTCTCCTGGCGGTCGGCGATTCGCTTCCGCGTGGACGCCTGCGACGTGTGGTAGTAGCTCTGCAGCCAGCGCATGACCTCCTCGTCGTTGTGCCAGCGGTGCAGCGCGTCGGCGTCCTCCGGCTCGACGGGCCGCAGCCGGACGAGATCCCCAGTCAGCATGATCATTTGCTCCTACGAACTCGGACTACACCATCGTCATCGGGCAGCACTGCCATGAGCAGCGGGTCGTAGTCGTCCGCGTAGCCGGAAAGCACCATCGCAGACTTGGCTTTGGCCAGGTGCACCGTGATGGCAGGGCGATCCTCGCCGTCTGCCCAGAAGTGGGTGATCCGGCCGTCCCGGTCCTCCCAGACGATCGTCACCAGGTCGCTGTCGTCCAGGGTGCGCAACTCGGCGACGACGTCCTCGTTCAGCTCCGGCCAGACCACCAGCCGGGCGCGCGGCGTGAGCTCGTCGCGGATCGCGGGGACGTCGGCAGCCCGCAGGCGATGCCACCGGGAGGCGTTGCCGACGTACACCTCCTCCAGGACCACCGTCTCCCGGTCGAGCGCGAGTTGCGTCAGCTCGGCCCAGAACGCGTCGTCGGCCGGGCGAGGGACTTCCAGCTCGTTGAAGTACGGGTCGTACGGCGATTCGCCGAACGGTACGGGGAACAGGCCGAGCGCGCTGACGCGGCCGACAGCGTCATCGCACGGCTCGGAGCTGCCGATGTACATGTACTGGTCGTAGCCGACGTGGACGAAGAACCTCCCGTCCACCTCCAGCCGGCACCAGGCGCCGTTGTCCCGCAGCATCGCCCGGACCAGCGCGACTCCGGTGGCGAGCGGAACACGCGCTCCGTCGTGGTAACCGGTCAGGTCGGCCGGGAACAGTCCGATCAGCCCGTGCCCGTCGACGTTCGGTTCCAGTCCGAAGTTGACGAACCCGGCGACCTCGGGCTCGCGGATCGTCAGCTCGGTCACGCCGGTGTCCTCGGCGAACGCCTCGACGGCGGCGAGATAGGCCGCTTCCAGCGGTCCGTGGTCGCTCCTGCAGTCCTCAGGCCCGAAGTACCCGCGGTCGCCGAAGTGCGCCGGGTCGTACTTGGTCACCTTGAAGACGTGCATGATCGGTAGACTAGGAGCCGCCCAGCACGTCCCGCGACCGCATTTCCGGCTTGCGCGCGAACGGCAGCGCAGGCGACTCCGGCGCGTCCACCTGCAACAGCCCCGCCGCGATCGCCACCGCCCGATCCCATTCCGGGTCCGACGTGTAGTCCGAGTGCGCCGACACCCCGGACCGCCACCGCCGGCCGGGGAAAGGCCCGCGCTGCGGATCCGGCAGCCAGTGGTCGCCACCCAGCACCAACGCCCCGGTGGGCCCGCGCAGGGCAGGCGCCAGCGCGCCCTCCGAACCGTCCTCGCGGTAGCCGACGCCGAGCAACATGCCGTCGAACACCTGCCGCCGCCACGTCGTCACGGCGCCGCCCAGGGGATCGGTGCCCCGGCACAGCGCGCGCCAGCGTCCGTCCAGCCCGCCGGCCAGCCGGGCCAGCGACGCGTGCGGCACCACGGCCGGGAACGCCCGCGGGTACGCCCACTGCAGCTGCGAACCGGCCGTCAGCAGCCCGATCCGTTCGCGGTCGTGCGGGGGCAGCTCCTCCAGCAGGCGGGCCGCGGCGACGGCGACCAGCAGGGAGCCCTGCGAGTGTCCGCAGAGGACGACACGGGTACCGGGGTCGCGCAGGTGGTCCTGCACGCGGGCCACGAGTTCCGGCACGACCTTCAGCGCGTAGCAGGGCGGCACGATCGGGTGCGCCTCACGCGGCCAGAACTGCGCGATGTCCGCGATGATGCCGAGCCGCCGCCCGGACTCCGGCTGCCGCGCCGCCAGGTACACCGCACGCAGCAACGACACGGCCAGCAGGCCGAGCACGAACACGCCGAACGCGGAGAACGGATACGTCCACGACGCCAGCTCCACGTCGCGCAACCGCTGCAGGGAGGCCAGGACGGCACCGACCACCAGCACGGACGCGATGATCAGGATCATGTGGTGGCCGTGGTTGCGTTCCCAGCGCGCCCACCACCACGCCCGCGTCGCCATGCGGAGGTCGCGCATCCGGCCGGAGTGCAGCAGCGACGCCTCACGCGCCCACACCTTGCCCTTGCGGAACGCCCGCCACCGCACGGCGCCGGTGAACGACGCCACGGCGAGCGTGCTGAGCAGCGCCAGCGCGCCCGCCACGCCCCACAGCAGGGTGATGTAGCTGTACCCGAGCGGCAGGTCCAGGTCGTCGCCCAGCGCCTTGCGCACCGGCAACGCCACTCCGGCGCCGAAGCCGCCGCCGAGCAGGCCCGCGATCGCCAGCACCGGCGCCGCGAACCAGCCACCGGCCCACGGCCGCAGTTCGCGCGGCAACGAGCGCCACGTCTTGCGGGCCAGCAGTGCCGCGGGCACCAGCATCAGGCCGAACAGCACCAGCACGAACGCCATCAGCAACGCCACGACCTGCACGGTCACGTCCGCGCCGGGCACCCGCAACGGCAGCTGCTCCTGCAGCCCCAGCGTCGTCAGCACCAGCAGCACGGAGAACCCGAGCAACAGCCGCCGCGGCTTGCGGCTCAACGCCGCGCGCAGCCACCGTCCGCCGCGATGAGGCGCACCGCCCGTCGGGTCGTCCAGCAACAACACGCCGAGCACGGACACGCCGATGAGCACCAGCGAGACGGTCCAGGCCACCGTGATCGCGACGCCCATGCCGCCGGCGGCCGTGAGCTGCTGCAACGGCCCGCCCAGCGCGATCAGCGACGTCACCGCGAGCGCGGTCACGATGTGCAGCGAGCGCAACGCCGGCGTGTCCGGGTCGGTCGCCACGTGTGCACCGGGCAGTCCGGACGGGGGCTGCTTGTCCTGCTCCTCGGCGTCGGCGATCTCCTTGCGCTCGATCCGCCATTCGACGTGCGACACGCGCCGCATCACCGCGATCACCACCAGGATCGGCAGCAACCCCAGGAAGGTCCGGAACCAGGGAAAGGCGCGCACGTCACCCGGAATGCTGGTCAGACACGCAGTAGCGGGCCGCAGGCACTGGGCGGCGAGCAGGTCGAGGCTGACCACGGAGATCTGCGCCACCAGCAACGCCGTGAGCAGCAGCGCGAACACCCGCAACAACGACCGCAGGCCGATGCCGAGCAGGTGGGCGGGCAGGTTCTGCTCGGGGACGGGAGGCAGCATCCAGTGCGCGACGTTCGCGATGCTGAACGGGAAGAGCAGCGCCCAGGTGGCCTTGGCCACACCGCCGGACGTCATCCCGCCCCACAGATACCCCTCGATCACGCGGGGGATGGGACGGCCCTCCGTCTGCAAGACTGGTCCAGGCGCGGGCCTGCGGAGTCTGTCGGCCGGACGCACGATGCGCCCGAGCCCGTCTCCCGCAACGTCCACGGCCGCAACGGCGTCGACGAGCGTTTGCGGCGTCGTTCCTTGGACGCCGTGTACACGCAACTCGACGACACGTGTGTCCGGGCCAGTCAGCAACACCCGAGACCTCCCTCACCCAACGTGGGGGACATAGTGGTGCATCAACGGGCGGTATGGTCGGACGACACCCTCGCTGAAGTGCCCTGGAGGACTTCGTAATGACCGCGGAACGGTTGCAGACCCGCAACGGCATCGACTTCGCAGTGGCCGACCTGTCACTCCACGAGTTCGGTCGCAAGGAGATCCGGCTGGCTGAGCACGAGATGCCCGGCCTCATGGCGTTCCGCCGCGAGTACTCCGGGGTGTACCCGCTCAAGGGCGCCCGCATCTCCGGCTCGCTGCACATGACGATCCAGACGGCCGTCCTCATCGAGACCCTGGTTGACCTGGGCGCCGAGGTGCGCTGGGCCTCCTGCAACATCTTCTCGACGCAGGACCACGCGGCGGCTGCCGTCGTCGTGGGCCCCCACGGCACGGAGGAGGAGCCCAAGGGCGTCGCCTGCTTCGCCTGGAAGGGCGAGACCCTGCCGGAGTACTGGTGGACGGCCGAGCAGATGCTCACCTGGCCGGACGGCAAGGGCCCGAACATGATCCTGGACGACGGTGGCGACGCCACCCTGCTCGTCCACAAGGGCGTCCAGTACGAGGCGGCCGGTGTCGTGCCGGCGGCCTCCGACGACGACTCGGAGGAGTACACGATCGTTCTCGACACGCTGCGCGCGTCGCTCGAGAAGGACGGCAAGAAGTGGACGAACATCGCCGAGGGCATCCGCGGCGTCACCGAGGAGACCACGACGGGCGTCATGCGCCTGTACCAGCTGGCCGCTGCCGGTGAGCTGCTCTTCCCGGCGATCAACGTCAACGACGCGGTCACCAAGTCGAAGTTCGACAACCGCTACGGCATCCGCCACTCGCTGATCGACGGCATCAACCGCGGCACCGACGTCCTCATGGGCGGCAAGGTCGCGGTCGTCTGCGGTTACGGCGACGTCGGCAAGGGCTCGGCCGAGTCCCTGCGTGGCCAGGGTGCCCGCGTCATCGTCACCGAGATCGACCCGATCTGCGCCCTGCAGGCCGCGATGGACGGCTACCAGGTCGCGAAGCTCGAGTCGGTCCTGCCGATCGCGGACATCATCATCACGACGACGGGCAACAAGGACGTCGTCACCGTCGAGCACATGTCGCAGATGAAGCACCAGGCGATCCTGGGCAACGTCGGCCACTTCGACAACGAGCTCGACATGGCCGGTCTGCAGCGCTACCCCGGCATCCGCAAGAACAACATCAAGCCGCAGGTCGACGAGTGGATCTTCCCGTCGGGCCGCACGATCATCGTGCTGTCCGAGGGCCGCCTGATGAACCTGGGCAACGCGACGGGCCACCCGTCGTTCGTCATGTCGAACTCCTTCTCGAACCAGGTGATCGCTCAGGTCGAGCTGTTCACCAAGTACAAGGAGTACGACAACGAGGTCTACCGCCTGCCCAAGGTGCTGGACGAGAAGGTCGCGCGCATCCACCTGGAGGCGCTCGGCGGCGAGCTGACCAAGCTCACCAAGGACCAGGCCGAGTACATCGACGTCGACGTCGAGGGCCCGTTCAAGTCCGAGCACTACCGCTACTGATCTCCCTCGACGAGCCCTCGCCTGCACCAGGCGGGGGCTCGTCGCTGTTGCTGGGGACCCTGAAGTGTTCGAACGTTTCGCCGCTGGACGCCGGTGAGCTGTCGCCGCCCGTGAACATCGCACCGCTCCGCCGGTGCAATGCCTGGCCGAGCTGGTCACGACGGCCGCAGGACTGTCGTTCGGCGATGACGTCCTCCGCGTTCACACCGACGACGAGGCCGCCGGGCCCAGAGCTGGTGACCGAGTGTGGCCGGAGTGGGCACCGCGCATCCGCCCGGCCGGAGCGTGCGTCGGGTTCAGGACACCGCTGTTCCTGGGCGCCGCGGAGACGGTGGAGAATCTCGAGGTCGTCGACGAGGCGGTCTACTGGACGGTCCACGGGCAGCTGTGGGCCGGGGTCAAGGACCTCCCGGAGGGCACGCCGGTCAGCGGCGTCGAGATCAGGTGAGGATTGGTCAGTGGGATTCTTCGGCACTTACGCCTACGAGCACGGCTCCTGGAAGACGCTGTCCGAGGGCGAACTGCCGCCCCTCGCGGAGCCGTGCCTCTGGCTCGACATCCACGACAGCGACATCACCTCGGTCGTCTACGCCCCGGCCGGCACCGGATCGGGTGTCGCCTACCTGGGCCTGACGCCGCGCACCTACTTCGAGAACCCCAACGCGTCCGACCCGACGGACGTCCTGCGGGAGGCCGCGGGCCTGGCCGAGTGGTGGGGGCTGCTCAACTCCGGCGGTGACGTTCCGGCCAAGCAGGCCGAGCTGCTCGCGTTCCTCGCCGAGGACGAGGACCCGAACGCGTTCGAGTGGGCCGAGTCCGAGGACATCGACGAGATCGACGACGGTGAGGTGTTCGTCGAGGTCAAGACTCGGCGGTTCCTCGCTGCGCTGGACCTGCCGGTGCCGGACGGGCTCAGCTGACGTCTTGCCCGCTCAATGCCGGCCAGGTGTACTTGCCCTGGCTGGGGAGGGCGTTTGGCGACACTCGGAGACGTGATCGCAGCGCTACGCGCAAGCTTGGAGCGCCTGCCTTTCACGGAACTGGCAGATGCTCTCGACGCCGCTGAGGAGGCCCGCAGCCTCATTGAGCAGGTCTCGGCGGGAAGTGGCCAGGCCGAATTTCACCGCGTGCTCGACTGCTTCAGCCAGGTCATCAGTGGAATTGATCAGCTGCAACGTCAGCTGACCGCGATTCACGCCGGCGTGACCGGTGCGGCCAACCGCTTGGAGGGAAGCGGCAGGACGAGTGAGGTGCTCAAGCCCGCGTCACCGGTCCCCAGCCGACCTCAGGGGGCAAGCCTGCTGGGCAAACTGCCCGAGCGGGAAGGCGGCAAGACGTCAGGGATCTGGGTCGACGAGAGCGGCGTCGAACATGACCTCGTCAGCGGCGAGCACGACTGGCAGCAGGCCCGCGATGTGCTGGCAGAACTTCGAATCGGTCCTGCTCGGGGCACCTTGTGGGTGGCGGCCCAGGTCGAGGTCAAGCTCGCCGCGGCGCTCCGTGGACTGGCCGCGAAGCACGTTACGCTCGCCGTCAACAACGAGCCTTGCAACGAAGGCCGGTGGTCGTGTGACCGCCTTCTGTCGAGAATCCTCAAACCAGGTCAAACCGTGACGATTCACTGGCCGGGCGGCGAGCAGACCTACCGGGGAAAGGAAGCCCAGACATGAGCTATGTCTTGGAGGCTTCGTACAAGCATGGCGCGGGTGTGATTCTGTTGCGCACTGACGACGACATCGAGGGCTTTCTCACTGAGCTGCTGAACGCAGGGCCGGACTACCAGTCGGCGACGGTCTACGCCGTGGACGAGTCCGCCGACGAGGACCCGACGCACGAGTTGGTGGTTGGCGTCGACCAGGCCAGCGCGCTCGGTGCTGTTCGCTTCGCCGGTGATGACGGCGAGTGGTTCAGCAAGGGGGAACAGATCAACCCGGACGGCGTCCGCTACCTGTACTACGGGACGGCGCACGAGTTCCCTGCTGACTCCGAGGTGCCACTCGACGTGGTGCGGCAAGCCCTGCGGGAGCTCTTGGCGAACGAGGGAACGCGGCCTGAGGGCTTGTCGTGGCAGGCGGCTACCGAGCTTCGATGAATCCCTGCCAGGCCTCGACGCTGAACTCCAGCTCGGGGCCTGCGGTGTTCTTCGAGTCACGCACGCGCACGGCCTGAGCGAACGCCACCTCAACGCAGTCGCTGTCGACAGAGTCACCGCCGCTGTACGTGCTCTTACGCCAGGTGCAGTTTCCGGTCACTGAGGTCCTCCCGCGATCGGCTGGCGAGATCCGCCACCATCGATCGCGATTGTTCCTCATCGAGAGCGAGGGCATCTAGCCTCGCGAAGATCGACTTGCAGCGCCTCACCCCGATGTCGTCCTGCACGAACACCATGGCGAGGTCGGACTCCGTGAATGCCACGTCGCTGCGTTTCTCGTACTCCCAAAGCACGTAGTGGGCCAGAAGTACACCTGCCGGACCGCTTGCTGCTGGCACGATCCGGATGGCGTGAGTGTGGAAGAGGAGCCTCATCAGCTGGTCTTCCATGACTTCATCACTGCCGACCTTCAGACGCAGGGCATGCTCGTGAACGTAGAAGGTGCAAGCTGGGCGGTTGTGCCGCCGCATGATCGACTGCCGTTCCATCCGAAAGCGAATCGCGGCCTCGATCAGATCGGGGGTGAGAACGCCACGAGCTTCGTAAAGCGCGCGTGCGTACTCCTCGGACTGCAACAGGCCAGGGATGTTCGTCAGGTCGTAGGTGGTGATCTTGTCCGCTGCCGACTCGGCCATCGACATCGTGCGCAGATTGGTCGGCACCTGCACGAAGTAGTGGTCGAACGCTGAGCGGTACCGCTTCAGGAAGTCCTCGATGAACGTCTGGGGACGCCCGCACCGGCCCAGGTACTGGATGATGTCGATCTCGGTGGCGCGTACCTTGCCGTGCTCGATGTTGGAGACCTTGCCGGGGTCCCACCCGAGCATCCGGGCGATCTTCCTTCCGCGGAAGGTGGTGAAGCGCTCGCGCACCTGGCGCAACTCATCGCCCAGGTCACGGCTGTACGGGGTGGACGGATCGCCGTTCATGAAATTCGACGTTAGGCGATGGAGGAGAAACAACATCGTGCCCAAACGGGTGGAATTCGGAATGGCCGGCGTGCCCCACGACGTCGTGCACGAGGACGTGTTCGTGCCGCTGATCGACGGCACCCCGCTCACCGACTGGTTCGAGGCCTTCAGCGGTGTGCGCCGGGAGGACCTGCAACCCAAGCCTTTCCAGCCCGGCAAGGCGCGGCTCGTGCTCGGCTGCGATTGCGGTATCGCGGCGTGTGGGCCGTTGGTCGCGGACATCACTGTCGAAGGCGACACGATCGTCTGGAGCAGGTTCCGGCGGCCACAGCGCGACGGGCACGAGTACGAGAACGTCGGGCCGTTCGTGTTCGGCCGTGTGCAGTACGACGAAGTGCTGCTGGAACTCGGTTGACGTGCGGGTTTTACTGACCGGGTGCGGACGACCATCATCAAGAAGACCCTGCGCGTGCCCACTTCGGACGGTGCGCCGGGTGACGGTGCCGCCGTCGCGAGGCAGCTGGACGCCGCGCTGATCAGGTCGGGTTTCAAGGCCTCGCGGGAGCTGCTCGACCACGTCGGTGGCCTGGCCGACGCCGAGGACTACGCGGCGGAGGTCGTGCGCGCGGTCAAGGAGCTGATCGGTGCGCGCGGGCAGCACAACCCGTACTTCAAGGAGTTCCCGCACAACGTGCCGGACACCCTCGCGTTCTGGTGGGAGTGCCTGCGGGACGCGCTGGAGCAGGGCGTCGCGCCGACGAACAACCTCCTCGACCTGCCCAAGTACGGGCGGGTCCAGCACTCCTACGAGGAGATGTTGCGGGCGCACGACGAGCTGATCCCGTCGTTGAAGGACCGCATCACGCTCGTGCACCTCGGCGGCACGCTCGACGAAGAGGCGCAGCGCCTGTTCGAGGAGCTCGCGACGAGCCCGATACCGCTGGCGGAGAACGACAGGGTCTTGCTCGGGGAGCTGGCCGTGCTCTGCCCCGACGGCGAACTGGACGTGCCCGTCCGGGAGAACCGCGCGATCCTCAACGCCGCCCGGCTGGTGGCGCAGCGGCCTCTGCAGGACATCGACACCGTCACCGACGTGCTGCGGCTCGCGGCCGAGGCGTCCGGGGGAGACGTCACGCTCCAGGAGCCGACGCGGTTCCGGTCGTTCCGCCGGCCTGAGCGCAGGGCGTTGCTCGGCGCGTTGAACGAGGTGGCGGAGAGCAAGCTCGGTGACGTCGGCCAGAACCGCGAGGCGTGGAAGCGCCTCGGTGAGCGGTTGCACCCGCACGAGTACCCGTTCGAGCGGGCGCAGGACGTGTTCGCGATGGCGCGCAGGGAGAAGGTCGCGCGGTCGTTCGCCGGTCAGGTCGAGCTGGCGTTCGCGGAGAACGACACCGCGCGTGCGGTCGGCATCCTCGCCAAGGCGCCGGGGATGTTGCTGAGGCAGGTCGACAGGTTGCTCCGGCACGGCGCCGAGAACCTCGCCGTGCACGTCGAGGCGGCGGTGCCGGAGGTGTCCAGCCGCGTGCTCGTCTCGGTGCTGGAACACCTCTCGAACCGCACGACGCCGGACGCCGCCCGCATCTTCGCGACCCGTTCGCGCAGGGTGTGGATCGCCGACGACGACCGCGAGCCGCTCGATCCGAAAGCGGTCGCGGAGATCGTCGAGGTGGTCGAGAACGAGCTGGTCGGCAGGCTGCCGGAGTACTCCGAGCTCGTCGTCGACGACGAGGTGCTCGACGTCGTGGTGCCCGTGACCGGCACCGAGGAGGGTTTCGGCGTGCTGCCGCGCGGCTCGAAGCTCTGGCTCGAAGGCGACGTGCTGCGCTTCTTCGTGCACTGGCGGCAGCACGCGAAGCGAACCGACTACGACCTGTCCGCGGTGTTGCTCGACGAGAGGTTCGAGTACCGGGGGCAGGTGTCGTGGACGCAGCTGAAGCAGGACGGCGCCTTCTACTCGGGTGACGTCACGGACGCCTCGGACGGTGCGACGGAGTTCATCGACGTGCACCGGATCAAGACGAACGCCAAGTACGTGGTGCCGCAGGTGAACATCTTCTCGGGAGAGGGGTTCGACGACGTCGCGGAGTCGATGTTCGGGTTCATGAGTCGCGACCTCGAGCAGATGGGCAAGCCGTTCGAGCCGAGCACGGTTCGGGCGCGCTCCGCCATGCGCGGCAAGGGAAAGGTCGCGCTGCCGGTGATGTTCGAACGGGAGGGTGACGCGTGGTACGGCACGTGGCTGCACCTCTACCTGCGCGGCACGTCGTGGGGCAACCGGGTCGAGGAGAACCGCGACATCGTGAAGTTGATCGCCGCGGCGGCGTTGCGGCGCAAGTACTTCACCGTGGCGAGGCTTCGGGACCTGTTCGCGCGCAAGGCGTCCACAGAGGACGCTCCGGCGATCCGCATCGGTCTGGCGCAGGACGAGACCGGAACCG
This sequence comes from Lentzea flaviverrucosa, assembly GCF_003350445.1. Lineage (NCBI taxonomy): Bacteria > Bacillati > Actinomycetota > Actinomycetes > Pseudonocardiales > Pseudonocardiaceae > Lentzea > Lentzea flaviverrucosa. The sequence continues at coordinate 622,094 of NZ_QQAU01000002.1, read as the reverse complement.
TCACCACGGTGTCAGAACTCGGGAAACTGCTGTCGGACTGAGCGGCTGCGCTGCTAACGTGGTCCCAGCGAGGCCATGAGGGAGCTTCCTCCTAAATCCGGAACCGGAATGCTCTTCGGAGCGCCGGTCTTTAGCTCCCTCGCTTTCCTCGCCCTCACTCTGGGGACGTGCGTCCGCGGAACGCGCGGACCGCGTCGCTCGGGGTGTCCTCCGGGGACACCCCAGACCCCAGGCCTAGCTCCACTCGACGGCGATGCCCGCGATCCCGGGCCCGACGTCGCCGAAGTACGCGCTGACGACGCCGCCGAGCCCGCACACCAGCTCGTCGACGTCGACCGGTGTCGCGTCGGCCGAGGCCAGGAACTGCTTCATGCAGCGCGCCGGCATCGCCCTCCGGTGGAACGAGAGCTGCACGAGGTACGAGCCGCAGGTGTCGCGGAACGTCCGGTGGTGGCCAGGCGTCGCGTTGCCGGTGTCGTCGACGATCGTGAAGCTGAAGACGTGCTCCTCGCCCGCCGCGAGCCGCCGGTCGAACAGCATCTCCACGGCGAGGTTGCGGGAAGCGCTTTCCCGGCGCAGCCGCCCCTGCCGGCAGCCTTCGCCGGATCTGACCATCGCGTTCTCGATCAACGAGCCGTCGTCGCCGTGGTGCATCGCCAGGTACCTGTCCGGTCCCTGACGCACCGCGCGCACGACCAGCCGTGTGGTGATGGAGCGCTGCTCGCGGTGCATGCCTATCTGGACGGTGTCGTGCACGGAGAGCACTTCGAGGTCGGCGTTGCCCCGGGCGGCCTCCGGTACGGAGTCGAACGTCGCGAGCAGCGGCGCGTGATCGGGCCAGGTCGCTACCGGGCGTGGCGCGTAGGTGTTCGCGGTGCGCGGGCCGATGAGGTCCAACAAGGACGACGGCGGCAGGCGCAGCACGGTCTCCAGCGCGCGCACCGTGCTGATGGCGCGTGGCACCTCGGGATGACGCAAGCCGCGTTGCCAGTACGAGAGCGTCGACTGGCCTACTTGGACACCCAGCTGTTCGAGATGTGCGCGCAGCCGTGCGAGCGAGAGGCCCCGGTGGGCGATCGACTCGCGCAATGCGCGGTGGAACGGCCCGTAGCGCAGCGTCTCGGCGAGAGGGGTCGGCAGACCCCCGGTCGGGTGCCCGATCGGTTCTTCAACCGACCCGGCGTGCCCGGAATCCGCGGTCACCGCGGCACCTACCCTTCACACGCGCCGTGTGACTGTTCACCGTAGTCACTCGTTCTGGTGATCGAAAGATCGGATTTCGCCCGTGTGGGGGACGTGCTGCGGCCGTGTGAGTGGCCGGAACCGGTCCCGTTAGGGTTCTGGCGTGGGAAAGCTCGTGGTGATCGAAGGCCTGGACGGCGCCGGCAAGCGCACCCTCGCCGGTGGACTGACCGAGGCGTTGGCCTCTCAGGGCAGGACCGTGGCCAGTCACGCGTTCCCGCGCTACGGCGTCAGCGTGCACGCTGACCTGGTGCGCGACGGCCTCTACGGCCGGCTCGGCGACCTGAGCGACTCGGTCTACGGGATGGCCGTCCTCTACGCGCTCGACCGGCGCGGCGCCGCCGACGAGATCCGCGAGGACCTCGAGGAGCACGACGTCGTCCTGCTCGACCGGTACGTGGCGTCGAGTGCCGCGTACAGCGCCGCGCGGCTGCACCAGGACGAGCACGGCGAGTTCGTGCGGTGGGTGCACGAGCTGGAGATCGAACGCTTCGGGCTGCCCGTGCCCGATCTTCACCTGCTGCTGCGCGTGCCCGTGGAGGTCGCGGCCGAGCGGGCGGCGAAGCGGGAGCAGGCCGACGAGTCGCGCGCCCGCGACATCTACGAATCCGATGGCTCGCTGCAGGCCAGATGCGGCGTGGTTTACGACGGATTGGCGAACATCGGCTGGCTCTCACCGTGGCAAGTGGTCGACGGGCGGTCAAACGTGAACTTTCATTCGCTTCTGGAACCGCTCTTCACTCCTTGAGTGGTCGCTCACGTGCGCACCGATTGACACGATCGAGTGTCCGGTTTGTCACTGTGAGTGAATAGGAGTGCACAATTTGAAGCGTGTACTGCAGCGAACCCCGGTCGGTGTCGCCCGGACGGCGGTGCTGATCGCCGCCGCCCGCGCCAACGAGCAAGGGCAGCTCCGCCCTCTCTTCGACGACCCGCTGGCCGCGGGCCTCGTGGAGGCCGCCGGCTCCGCGAGCGACCTGAACGGCGTCCGGACCCTGGCGGGTGATCACTTCGTCCTGCGCACCCGGTATTTCGACGACGAGCTCCTGGGCACGCCGCAACCCCAAGTCGTGATCATGGCGGCGGGCCTCGACACAAGAGCGTTCAGGCTTCAGTGGCCGCCGGGCACGACACTCTTCGAACTCGACCTGCCCGAGCTGGTCGAGTTCAAGGAGGACGCCCTGCGCGACCAGCTCGCGCAACCCGCCTGTGAACGCGTCGTCGTCCCGTGCGATCTGCGGGACGACTGGGCGACAGCGCTGATACGAGCTGGTTTCGACCCGAAGAGGCCCACGGCGTGGTTGCTGGAGGGCCTCTTCATGTTCCTGCCGCCGGACGCGGGGGAGAAGGTCCTGTACTGGGTGAGCGCGCTGTCCGCCCGTGGCAGCACGCTGGCGCTCGAACACGTCAACCGCGCCTTCCGCGAGCTGCCGCAGATGAAACCCGTGCACCAGCGGTTCGACGCGCTGGACGCCCGCTGGCGGTCCGACGTGGAGGACCCCGTCGAGTGGCTCGACGGCTACGGCTGGCACGCGACGGTGACGCACCAGGTCGACCTGGCCGCGCGGCACGACCGCGCCGTCCCGGCGATCACCGACCCCCGGAAGGTGGGTGACGCGCGCATCTGGCTGGCTTCCGCCGTTCGCACGGCGTGAGAGCGCCCGGTAACGAAAGGTGATCCTCGCGCGGATACTCCCGCGACGAACAGGTCAAACGGGGCGAGGTGGGGTACGTGGAACGACAGTTCCGGCCGGTTACCGAACGAGCGCACATCGCCACCAGCAGCAACGGAACGTGGGCGGTGCGCGAACGCGCGGCCGGGAGTGCGACGATGTTGAGCATGAAGGCACGCGTGCTCGTCGTCGATGACGACCCCGCCCTGGCGGAGATGCTGACGATCGTGTTGCGCGGGGAGGGCTTCGACACCGCGGTGGTCGCCGACGGTGCCCGTGCCCTGCCCGCGCTGCGCGAGCTCAAGCCCGACCTCGTGCTGCTCGACCTGATGCTGCCGGGGATGAACGGCATCGACGTCTGCAAGGCGATCAGGTCCGAGTCGGGCGTGCCGATCGTGATGCTCACGGCGAAGAGCGACACGGTCGACGTGGTGCTGGGCCTCGAGTCCGGCGCGGACGACTACGTCGTCAAGCCGTTCAAGCCCAAGGAGCTCGTGGCTCGCATCCGGGCGCGCCTGCGGCGCACCGAGGCCGAGCCGTCCGAGGTGCTGCAGATCGGCGACCTGACGATCGACGTCCCCGGCCACGAGGTGCTGCGCGAGGGCAGGCCGATCCAGCTCACGCCGCTGGAGTTCGACCTCCTCGTCGCGCTGGCCCGCAAGCCGCGCCAGGTGTTCACCCGCGAGGTGCTGCTCGAGCAGGTGTGGGGTTACCGCCACGCCGCCGACACGCGCCTGGTGAACGTCCACGTGCAGCGGCTGCGTTCCAAGGTCGAACGGGACCCGGAACACCCCGAGGTGGTGTTGACTGTCCGCGGTGTCGGGTACAAGGCCGGCCCTCCGTGACAGGTGGCGTATGAAGTTCGTTCGGCCGGCCATCGCGAAGGCGCAGTTCCTCGTCGAGGAAGCGCGTAAGCGGTGGTCCGCGTTTGGTGACCTCTGGCGTCGTTCGCTGCAGTTGCGCGTCGTCGTGTCCACGCTCGCGCTCTCGTCGGCCGTGGTGTTCGTGCTGGGCATGGTGCTGCAGATGCAGATCACCAACCAGCTGCTGAACACCAAGGACGAGGCCGCGGTGCGCCAGGCGGTGGCCTCGCGCAGCCTGATCCAGTCCGACCTGGTCGGACTGAACCCAGGGCCGGACAGCGTGCAGACGCGGTTCACCAGCGCGATCAACAAGCTCGCTGTCGGTGGCGCCGGTACCGACGCCACCACGGCGGGTGCGGGCGCGTTCGAACCGGTCCTGGCCGACGGACTCGGTTCCGCCGGCGCGGGCCGCGTGCCGTCCGTCGGCAAGCTCGACGACGTGCCGCGCGGGCTGCGCGAGATGGTCGAGGACGGCGGCTCCGGCACCCAGATCCACACCGTGCAGCGCGACGGCGTGCAGACCACGTTGTTCGTCGTGGGCCTGCCGATCAGCACGTCCGCGCGCTCGATGCAGCTGTACCTGATCTTCCCGCTGACCGCCGAGCAGCGCACGGCCGAGGTCGTGCAGTCCACTTTGGCGGTCGGCGGCATCGTGCTGCTGGTCCTGCTCGCGCTGATCGCGAACCTGGTGACGCGCCAGGTGGTGCGTCCGGTGCGGCAGGCGGCCGAGGTCGCGGAGCGGTTCGCGGACGGCACCCTGCACGAACGCATGCACGTCGTCGGAGAGGACGACGTGGCCCGCCTGGCCGAGTCGTTCAACGAGATGGCCGAGTCGATCCAGGCGCAGTTCAAGCAGCTGGAGGAGTTCGGCCAGCTGCAGCGCCGGTTCACCTCCGACGTCTCGCACGAGCTGCGCACCCCGTTGACGACGGTGCGCATGGCCGCGGACGTCCTGCACGCCTCGCGCGAACAGTTCCCCGCAGGCCTCGCCCGGTCCACCGAGCTGCTGGTGGACGAGCTCGACAGGTTCGAGTCGCTGCTGGGCGACCTGCTGGAGATCTCCCGCCTCGACGCCGGCGTCGAAGAGCTGACCGCCGACCAGGTCGACATCCGCGTGCTGGCGCGCCGCGCGCACGACTCGGTGCGCGCGATCTCCACGAGCGCCAACTCGCCGGTGGTGCTGGACCTGCCGGACGACGAGCTCGTCGCCGAGCTCGATTCCCGCCGCGTGGAACGGATCCTGCGCAACCTGCTCGCGAACGCCATCGACCACAGCGAGGGCCAGCCGGTCGAGCTCACCATGCGCGGCAACGACGACGCCGTCGCGATCACCGTGCGGGACCACGGCGTCGGCCTGCGCCAGGGCGAGGCCGAGCTGGTGTTCAGCCGCTTCTGGCGCGCCGACCCGTCGCGCAACCGCCGCACCGGCGGCACCGGCCTGGGCCTGTCGATCTCGCTGGAGGACGCCCGCCTGCACGGTGGTTGGCTGGAGGCGTGGGGCGAGCCCGGCCACGGTGCCTCGTTCCGCTTGACGTTGCCCCGCAGGCACGGCGAGGAGCTGCGCGAGAGCCCGCTGCCGCTGGCGCCCTCGATCGAGCACGAACCCGCCGTCGTGCACGAGGAGCCGGTCGCCGAGGAGGAGCCCGGCGAGATCGAGCTGCGGCCCGAGGAGATCACCTGGCAGCCCGCGGAGCCCGTGGACGGGCCGCACGCGTCGTCGGACGAGGTTTCGGAGGAAGTGCGGTGAAGCGGCTGGCGATGCTCGTGCTCGTGCTCGTGACCCTGGCGGGGTGCGCCGCGATCCCGACGAACACCCAGCCCAAACCGATCGGGTCGAAGGACAACAAGGCGTCCAACACCCCCACCGCGCCGGAACCGCGCCAGAACATCGACCCGTTCACGCTCGTGCGCGACTTCATCGAGGCGACCTCGAACCCGGACAACAACTACGCGTCCGCCCGAGCGTTCATGACGGAGGACGCCAGCCGGAAGTGGGACACCAAGAACCCCACGATCATCGAGACCGGCTTCTCCACCGTGCCGACCTCGCAGGCGCCGCAGGACAAGACGCAGACCGTTCTCCTGCAAGGCAAGTACCTCGGCCGGCTCGGCAGCGACAACGCGTTCGTCCCGCAGCTCGGCGACTTCCAGAAGCCGGTCAAGGTCGAGCGCAACAGCGAGAACCAGTGGCGGATCTCCGAACCGCCCGCCGGCATCTACATGCCGCAGGGCATCTTCAACACCACGTACCGCCGCATCACGCTGTACTTCTACAACCCCGAGTTCACCGTGCTGGTCCCGGACCCGCGCTACGTCGTGATCCCGCCGGCGACGAGCATCCCGACCCGCGTCACCGAACTGCTGATCGCGGGCCCCGGCGACGCGGTGCGCGACACGCTGGTGAGCGCGCTGGGCCCGGACACCGACAAATTCTCGGACACCCTCGAATCCGACGACGGCGCCCTCGAGGTCAACCTCACCAACGTCGGCAAGGACCTGACCCCGGAGAAGCGCAAGCAGATCGTCGCCCAGGTCGTGAAGTCGTTGTCGGGCGTCACCTCGTCCCGTCTGCGAGTGCTCGTGGACGGCCAGCAGATCCTGCCGGACCAGCGCGACTACCGGCCGTCCGACGTGTCGGCGACCGCGGGCGAGGCGCTGCTGGCCCTGAACGCGAACCTCCAGGGCATGATCGTGGCGGACGGCTCGGTCCGTTCGCTGACCGACGGCGCCCCGATCAAGGGCCCCGCGGGCACGGGCGCGTACAGCGTCACCTCCGCCGCGCAGTCCCTGGACGGCTCACGCCTGGCCGTGGTCTCCCGCGCGGGCGGCAGGATGCGCCTGCGAGTGGGCGAGCTCGAACAGGAACTGTCCGAAGTGGACCTGGTCGCGACCACCCTGTCGAGACCGACGTGGCAGCTCTCGAGCGGCCCGAAGGAACCCGGCACCGAGGTCTGGACAGCGGTCGACGGCACCTCGGTCACCAGGGTGACCCGCTCGGACAACGGCAGCTGGACCGCCAAGGGCGTCAACATCACCGACATCCTGCCGTTCGGCTCGATCAGCGAACTGCGCCTCTCCCGCGACGGCACCCGAGCCGCCCTGGTGATCGCAGGCAAGCTCTACATCGCCTCGGTGGTGCGCGACAACCAGGACGTGGCCCTCCGCTCACCGCGGCAGCTGCAGCCGTCGATCCTGGGCTCGGCCGTGCAGTCCATCGATTGGCTCTCACAGGACGTGCTGGTGGTCTCCTCCTCGCTGCCCTCGTGGCCGGTCACCAAGGTCTACACCGACGGCTACAAGATGGACCGCTACAGCCAGTCGAACCTCAACGTGCCCGTGGGTTCGGTGGCGGCGGCGCCGGCGCGTCAGGTGCAGGTGGTGGACCCTTCCGGGCTGTGGTCGGCTTCGGACATCACGGACGTGTGGCGGTCGAGCGGGATCCGGGTGCCGGCGGGGGCGCTGGTGTTCTACCCGGGCTGATCCGGCTCGGAGGGCTGACGTGGCTCGGGTTGCTTGGTTGACGCGGCCGGGCTGAGGCTCGGGGTGGCTGGACTGACGAGGCTCATGGCGGCTGTGCTCGTCCGACGCCGTTCGGGCCGGCTGAGTGGCTGGGTTGACGTGGCTGAGTTGAAGTGGCTGAGCTGACAGCACCGCGGCCGGCCGGTGGTGCCGACGTGGCGAGTTGCTACGAGACCTCACCGGCCGCGAAGCACGCCGCCGAGCCGCGCTCGCTGGCGCTCACCGCCGCCCGGACGCGTCCACCGAACCGCCGCTCTGCCTCGGCCGGTGCGTCCCGCCTCACGCCGCCGTGCGATGTCCCGCCGAACCACAACCCCGTCTCAGCCGGAGCGTTCCGCCTCACGCCGCCCTGCGATGTCCCGCCGAACTACAACCCCGTCTCAGTCGGAACGTCCCGCCTCACGCCACCCGGCCACGGGCGGTCGTCACCGAGTTTTCACCCCCTCCCTGCCCAAGCCGCTGCCTGCCCAAGCCCTCACTGCCCAAGCCCTCACTGCCCAAGCCCTCACTGCCCAGGCCGGTGGGGCCGCGCCGACGTCAGCACCAGCACCGCGTTCGTCCGCACCCCGGCCTGCCGCAGAGCGCGCACACAGGCCGCCGCCGTGGCCCCGGTGGTGACCACGTCGTCCAGCAGCACGGTGGTGCCCGGCGGCGCCGGACCACAGACCTGCACCCGCCCCTCCAGGTTCCGCCTCCGGGCTCCGGCGCCCAGCCCCACCGAGTCGGCCACTCCGGCGGCGAGGCGCAGCACGGGTGCGACGGCGGCGATCTCCGCCTCCCTCGCGATGCGCAGCATGTGGTCGCCGCCGCGATCCCGCGCGGCGCTGCGGCGCGACGGCGCGGGGACGAGCGTCCACGGTGGAGGCCCGAGCGTGACGAGCGCCGCTGCGACGAGGGCGCCGAACCACGCTGCGAGGGGCCGTGCGCCTCGTTCCTTGAAGGCGAGCACCAGTTCCCTCGCGGCGCCGTGATAGGCGGCCAGCGTCCACACTGGCGGCCCCACACCGGGTACCTGGAGCCGTGTGGGCGGGCCGAACGAGGCGAAGCACGTGGCGCAGCACTGGGAGCCGGCGCGGCCGCAGCCGGAGCAGGTGGCCGGCACGAGCAGGTCGAAAGCTGTCATGGGACCAGGATGGCGGCGGGGTCCGACAGAAAATTCCGGTGAGGGGCCCGGCGGGCCTTTCGGCACCGCCCACAAGGGTGAAGTTCCGGTGACGTTGTCGATCTCCGAGGCGGTTCCGCGGGGCGAGAATCCCCTGCTCGGCGGGAGTTCTGTGACGATCTTGCGAGATCGGGTAACTCGTTTCGACCCGTTTGTCCCATCGTCTGTTGACGCGGTGTTTCAGAACTGAGGCGTCCGCACACGAGGCCGTCGATCAACGACCTCGGACCCAGGCGATCAAGTCCCTGAGCCGGCCTCAGGCGTGCGCGCCGCACCCCCGATTGGTTAACGATTATTCACGTATGGAGCTGACCAGCGGTTATTACTGGGGCAATAGCTGTACGTCCGTCCCAACAGTGATCGACTGCCTTGTCGGCATTGGGCGAAATCGACCGTTCAGCCGGGCGTGACTGGGCTGTGATCGGGCATCCGCGACGCCCGGATCGGTGTGAAGAAGTGCGGCGAGGGCCGCCGAGTGGTTCGGAATCGATCTCTTCCGGGTTTCGGGAACATGACGCGGGGGTCGCCCGTTGGCTGGGTATGAGGGCGCGACTGGAGCCGTTCGACGCAGCGAGGCTGCCGTCGAGTGCCGCTCCGGCTGTGCGCCGTTCGGGTGAGCGGAGTGCCGGGAGGTTTGGTTCGGAGCACGCTCGGGAAACGACTGGCAACGCGCTGTCGTCGCGCTGCGTAGTCATCAAAAAATCTCATCGTTCCCCCGGCAAGGGGGCTTACGCGACGGTGAATCCCAAGCTAACGTGCACCGCTATCAGCGTTCCCGGCCCGCGGGGAGGAGGCGAACAGCCCATGACCCTGGCGCCGTGAGAGCTGAGGGAGACGACCCTCTGCGACACATCCGCGATCGAAGATCGCCACGGCGCTTTTAAAGCAGTCCAGCCATAGCTCGCAACAAAGCGAGGGAGGTCGTGTATGGACATCGTCGTTAAGGGCCGCAACGTCGAGGTGCCCGAGCACTACAGGGTTCACGTCGCCGAAAAGCTGGCCCGGCTTGAGCGCTACGACCGCAAGGTCATCCGCTTCGACGTGGAGCTTTTCCACGAACCGAACCGCCGCCAGTCGAAGAACTGCCAGCGGGTCGAAATCACCGGCAAGGGACGTGGACCAGTAGTCCGTTCCGAAGCCTGCGCGGGTGACTTCTACGCCGCGCTGGATGCTGCGGTCGCGAAGCTCGAGAACCGCCTGCGTCGGTCACACGACCGCAGGCGCGTCCACCACGGGGCCCGCGCCCCGATCTCGGTGGCCGAAGCGACAAGCGGACTGGCTGACCGGTCCGCGGGCGAAAGCATGACGTCGCGCCGCGCCAAGACCGCGGTGCTCGACGCACCCGAGGCCGACTACGAGGGCATGGCGGAAGTGCCCGCGCAGCGTTGGGACGACGGCCTCGAAGACAAGTTGCCCGGACGCGTCGTACGCGAGAAGGAGCACGCCGCCAAACCGATGACCGTCGACCAGGCCCTCTACGAGATGGAACTGGTCGGACACGACTTCTACCTGTTCGCCGACACCGAGTGCGGACGCCCCAGTGTCGTCTACCGCCGGAAGGGATTCGACTACGGCGTGATCAGGCTGGCCTGACCCCGCTCGACCCTCGTTCCTTCGACTGCCGCCGCCCCGCACCCCTCGCGTGCGGGGCGGCGGCGCGCGTCCGCGGCACTCGCCGATCACCCTGACGATGCGGATCGCGGCCCCCTTCGGCCGCCGGAACACCCGCTACGGTCGGGATGTGCGAACGGCGTACAAGTGTCGGGCCTACCCGACTCCCGACCAGGTTGAGCTGCTCAACCGCACGTTCGGGTGCGTGCGTTTGGTTTGGAACAAGACCCTGGCTGGGCGGAGTCATCGCTACCGCGTCAAGGGCGTCCGCACCTCGTATCGCGAAACTGACGCCGCTCTGACCGGTTGGAAGCGGTCTGAGGAACTCGGATTTCTGTCCGAGGTGTCGTCCGTGCCGTTGCAGCAGACGCTGCGTCACCAGCACACGGCATTTCGGAACTTCTTCGCCGGACGTGCGCGATATCCGAGGTTCAAGACGCGAGCAGGTCGCCAGAGCGCGCACTACACGCGCTCGGCGTTTCGGGTGCGTGACGGAGCGTTGACCCTCGCCAGGACCACTGAGCCGCTGAGGTTCGTGTGGTCGTTCGACGAGGCCAGTCTCGTGACGCTGGATCCCACGATGGTTGTGATCTCCCGTGAGCCCGACGGCCGTTGGTACGTGACGTTCGCCGTCGACATCACGGCAACCGCACCACTCGACACCACCACCGGTGCCATCGGTGTGGATCTGGGTTTGACCCATCTCCTGGTGACCAGCGACGGCGAGCGGATCGCCAACCCACGGCACCTGGCTCGCAAGGCGCGGAACCTGGCGCGGTACCAGCGACGGCTGGCCCGATGCAGGCAGGGGAGCCGAAATCGCCGTAAAGCCACGCTCAAGGTCGCCCGCGCTCACCGCAAGGTCCGCAATGCGCGACGCGACTTCCTGCACCGCACGACCACGGCGTTGGTCCGCTCGGCGCAGACGATCGCGATCGAGGATCTCAACGTCGCGGGAATGGTCCGCAGTCGGTCCCTCGCCCGCGCGATCTCAGACGCGAGCTGGGGTGAGTTGCGTCGACAGTTGGAGTACAAGTGCGACCGTGCGGGTCGCGCACTGGTCGTGATCGACCGCTGGTTCCCGTCGAGCAAGACGTGTTCCACCTGCGGCTGGCGGCTGGCGGATCTTGCTCTTTCCACCCGGCACTGGACGTGTCCGGGTTGTCGCACCCGGCACGACCGGGACCTCAATGCGGCGAAGAACATCCTTGCGGCTGGTCTAGCCGTGGTCCGGGATGTCCCCGGCGATGCCTGCGGAGCTGATGTCAGACGGCGCGGGTCCTCCCTGCCGCTGTCGGCGACGAAACAGGAAGTCCGTGCCGCGAGGCACAGCGGTTGAGCGCTCTCCGCCACCCGGCGGTGGGAATCTCCGCCTTTCGGGCGGTGATGAAGTCAACGTCAAGGTGAAATAGCCCGGGCCAGGAACCTTTGCGCGGCCCCCGTTCGTTCTCCTCACCAGTAGCCGAGGTGGGGGCGCCGGCGGCAGGTGGCCTGGGAAAGATCGCTGAAACCGCACCTGACCTGCACAGACCAGGTCGGGTGACCCAATCCGCCTGTGTCCGTGCACACATCTTGGCGACTTGCCTACGATGGGCAGGGGAAAGGCGTCCGACGTGGGCGCGCCGCGATACAGGTGATGAGGTCTATCCAGATGGTGCTGTCCCGACTGCTCCGCTCCGGCGAGGGCAAGATGCTCAAGCGCCTCCGCAACATCGCACAGCACATCAACCACCTGGAAGACGAGGTGGTGGACCTCTCCGACGCAGAGCTTCGCGGCAAGACCGAGGAGTTCAGGAAGCGCCACGCCGAGGGCGAGTCGCTGGACGAGCTGCTGCCGGAGGCGTTCGCCGTGGCCCGCGAGGCCGCGAAGCGCACCCTCGGCCAGCGCCCCTACGACGTCCAGATGATGGGTGGCGCGGCGCTGCACCTCGGTCAGATCTCCGAGATGCGCACGGGTGAGGGCAAGACGCTGACCTCGGTCATGCCCGTCTACCTCAACGCCATCGCCGGCAAGGGCGTCCACGTCATCACCACGAACGACTACCTGGCCAAGCGCGACGCGGACTGGATGGGCCGCGTTCACCGCTTCCTGGGCATGACCGTCGGCGCGATCCTCTCCGAGATGACTCCGGAGCAGCGGCGCGCGTCGTACAACTCGGACATCACCTACGGCACGAACAACGAGTTCGGCTTCGACTACCTGCGCGACAACATGGCGTGGAGCCTGGACGAGTGCGTGCAGCGCGGCCACTACTTCGCGATCGTCGACGAGGTCGACTCGATCCTCATCGACGAGGCCCGCACGCCGCTGATCATCTCCGGCCCGGCCGAGCAGTCCGCCCGCTGGTACACGGAGTTCGCGCGGCTCGTCCCGCGCATGCGCGGCATCGACGTCACCCAGCTCTCCCAGAAGGACCGCATCGAGGTCATCGAGGAGAAGTCGAAGTCGTTCCACTACCAGTACGACGAGAAGAAGCGCACGGTCGCCGTCACCGAGCTCGGTGTGGAGTTCATCGAGGACCAGCTCGGCATCGACAACCTGTACGAGGCGGCGAACACGCCGTTGGTGGGCTACCTGAACAACGCCCTCAAGGCGAAGGAGCTCTACAACCGCGACAAGGACTACATCCTCCGCAACGGTGAAGTCATGATCGTCGACGAGTTCACGGGTCGTGTGCTCTCCGGTCGCCGTTACAACGAGGGCATGCACCAGGCCATCGAGGCCAAGGAAGGCGTGGAGATCAAGGCGGAGAACCAGACTCTCGCCACGATCACGCTGCAGAACTACTTCCGCCTCTACGAGAAGCTCGGCGGCATGACCGGTACCGCCGAGACCGAGGCGGCCGAGTTCCACCAGACCTACAAGCTGGGTGTCGTCCCGATCCCGACGAACCGCCAGCCGCAGCGCAAGGACCAGCCCGACCTCGTCTACAAGAGCGAGGAGGCGAAGTTCGACGCCGTCGCCGACGACATCGTCGAGAAGCACGAGAAGGGCCAGCCGGTCCTGATCGGCACGACGAGCGTCGAGCGTTCCGAGTACCTCTCGAAGCTGTTGGTGCGCAGGGGAATCCCGCACGAGGTGCTGAACGCGAAGCACCACGACCGCGAGGCGCTGATCATCGCGAAGGCGGGCCGCAAGGGCGCCGTCACCGTCGCGACGAACATGGCCGGCCGCGGTACCGACATCGTGCTGGGCGGCAACCCGGACATCATCGCCGACCACGAGCTGCGCGACCGCGGCCTCGACCCGGTGACCACGCCGGAGGAGTACGAGGCCGAGTGGGCGAAGGTCGTCGAGGAACTGACGACCCAGGGCAAGGCGGAGGCCGACGAGGTCCGCGAGGCCGGCGGTCTCTACGTGCTCGGCACCGAGCGCCACGAGTCGCGCCGCATCGACAATCAGCTCCGCGGCCGCACCGGCCGTCAGGGCGACCCCGGTGAGTCGCGCTTCTACCTGTCCCTGCAGGACGAACTGATGCGCCGCTTCAACGCGTCCATGGTCGAGATGGTCATGACGCGCCTGAACGTGCCGGACGACGTGCCGATCGAGCACAAGATGGTCACCCGCGCCATCCGCAGCGCGCAGACGCAGGTCGAGCAGCAGAACTTCGAGATCCGCAAGAACGTCCTCAAGTACGACGAGGTCATGAACCGCCAGCGCACGGTGATCTACGCCGAGCGCCACCGCGTCCTCGCCGGCGAAGACCTCCGCGACCAGGTCGAGCACATGATCGAGAGCGTCGTCGAGGAGTACGTCAACGGCGCCACGGCCGACGGCTACGCCGAGGACTGGGACTTCGAGAAGCTCTGGACCGCCCTCAAGACTCTCTACCCGATCTCGCTGGACCCGAAGGAGATCCTCGAGTCCGACGAGGACGTCACGCGCGAGTACCTGCGCGACCTCCTCGTCAAGGACGCGATGGACGCCTACCGCGCCCGCGAGACCGAGATCGAGGGCCGCGTCGGCGAAGGTGCCATGCGCGAACTGGAGCGCCGCGTCCTGCTGTCCGTCCTGGACCGCAAGTGGCGTGAGCACCTGTACGAGATGGACTACTTGAAGGAGGGCATCGGCCTGCGCGCGATGGCGCAGCGCGACCCCCTCATCGAGTACCAGCGCGAGGGCTTCGAGATGTTCAACGCGATGCTCGACGCGTTGCGCGAGGAGACCGTCGGCTTCCTGTTCAACCTCCAGGTCGAAGCGGCAGAGCCGGAGCCCGCCCAGCCCGAGGTCCCCGTGGCCCTGGGCGCGGCCCCGCAGGCCCTCCCGCAGGTGTCGGGCAACGGCGGAGGCGGAGGCGGCGGCGCACGCGCCCGAGCCCGCGCCGCGGCAGCCGCCCAGCAGCAGGCCCAGCGGGAGCCCGCCGCACCCGCGGGCCCGGCCATGGCCCAGCTGGCCAGCGGCAACGCCATCCCGCCGGCCCTGCGCGGCAAGGGCCTCGGCGGCCCCGGCCAGCAGAACCTGAGCTACAGCGGCCCCGCCGAGGACGGCGGCGTCGACGAGCACGGCGAGCCGGACGGCGCGGCCGGCCAGCAGGGCGGCACCCGCAAGGAGCGCCGCGAGGCGGCCCGCCAGGCGGCGAAGAACAACCGCAAGAAGGGCTGACGCCCTCACCGCACCACCACTGCGTGGGCCGCGTTCCTCCGGGAACGCGGCCCACGCGGCGTTTGAGGGGCAGTGGAACCCGCGAGGCGGAGCGGTGATGGGGGTGTGGCGGGACGCGGTAGGACGAGCGGCTGGGACAGTGCGTGGCAGGCGGGATGAAGCAGGGGCGGGACCCGCGAAGCCGAGTGGCCCCGCCGTTGCCACCACGCCACGACCACCACCACCACCACCACCACCACGCCGCCGCTACCGAAGCCGCCATCGCCGCGCGCGTTCTCCTGAAGGTGCGAGCCCACGCGGTGTTGAGGCCACTGGGCAGGGCAGAGCGTGGCCTGACCGGGTGCGCGCCTCACTCCAGCACCGTGAACGACGTGACCCACCACCTCCCACCGGAGTGCTCGGCCCGACAGGCCGCGGCCACCACCCGCCCCTCCCTCCGCAGCGTCACCGACATCTCCGCCACGAGCCGAGACGGGTGGCAGACCCGAGGCGGCCGCACCATCCGGGTGGTCCGGGCACGGACCGCCCCACCCAACCGGGCCGCCAGCACGGGCACGGCGACCTCCCGCAGCAACCGGGCAGGCCGCCGTCCGTCCAGCACCTCCAGCACGACCGAGAGCAGCCGTGCGGCATCCAGAGCGGGCGGCGGTGGCTCCGGGGCCGGTACCCACACCGGGCGCGGCCGGGGCAGGGGGATCCGGGCGGGGCCTCCGACCGGAGGTTCGTACGCGGGCAGGCGGCGGACGACTGGGGGCATGGTTGACCTGGCGGGCCAGCGGCCGGATCAGGACACCGAACACCCGAAAGTGGGGTTACGGTCCCCACCATGCTCAAAGCCCTGGTGCTCGACTACGGCGGCGTCCTGACCGATCCCGGCGAGGACAACCCCGCCGAACCGCCGCTCCTCACCGCCCTGCGCAAGGCCAGGCAGCACGGGATCAAGACCGCTCTGCTGTCCAATGCGGACGGTTGGTGGCAGCCGCCCGGGGTGCTGACCGCGGTGCTGGACGCCGCGGTCATCTCCGGCGAGGTCGGGCTCGCCAAGCCGGACACCGAGATCTACCTGCTCACGGCGAGCAGGTTGAACGTGAAGCCGGAGGAGTGCGTCTTCGTGGACGACCTCGCGGTCAACGTTCGCGGGGCTGCCGAAGCGGGCATGGTCGGCGTCCACCATCGGTCGACACTGTCCACCCTCGAGGAGCTGGAAATACTGCTAGCGATCGCGCTCCGCGATTGAGGGTTCACCCCGGAGCGTCATTGCCCCTTTTTCGGCCAGGCACTAGCGTCGAATTGGTCGGTAGTCGATTGTATAGGGGAGAAAATGCGAAGAATTGTCGCTTGTGTTGCAGTCGCCATTGCAGCCACGGCAATTGCATCACCCGCGCAGGCGCAGGAACGCGGCTGCTTCGAGGACTATCTGAGGGACGGGCGCACCATCGAGGTGTACTGCGACGAGGGCCGGCCAGGGCGGTTCCGGGCCGTCGCGCACTGCACGAACGGGCTCGGCGTCTGGGACCAGTACGGGACGATCGGCCGGGTCAGGGGCGAGCCCTCGGTGGCGGAGTGCGAGTCGCTGCTGGGGTACCCGCGGGTCAACGGGTACCACGTCGACTGGATCTGATCACTGGGCCCGGCGCACCAGCTCGAAGCAGAGCACGGCCGCCGCTGATGCGACGTTGAGGGATTCCACGCCCGCCGCCATCGGAATCGAGAGCCACGACGTGATGTGTGGACGCACGTCGTCGGTGATTCCGGACGTTTCGCTGCCGAGCACGAAAGCCGCGCGTGCCGGGAAAGAAGCGGAATAAATCGTGTCGGAGGCGTGAGAATCGAGCGCGTGCAGCGAATAGCCGGACGCGCGCAACAAAGCCGAGGCCTCCGCCGAGGTGCCGCAGCGCAACACGGGCGCGCGGAAAGCCACACCGGCGGAGGCCTTGACCACGAGCGGGTCGATCGAGGCGACGCCCCGGCGCGGCACGACGATGCCGTCGATGCCCGCGGCGGTCGCGGTGCGCAGGATCATGCCCACGTTCGCGGGGGTCGTGATGCCGTCCAGCACGAGCACGGACCGCAGCGAACCCTCTTCCAGGGCCAGCGCGAGCGGCTTCATGCGCGGCGCGACCACGTCGGCGAGCACGCCCTGGTCCTGCTTGCCGTTGCCTGCCAGCACCTTCACGCGCTGCGCGGTCGCCCGCTGCACGGCGACGCCACGCGTGCGGGCCGCGTCGATGATCTCGTGCGCGGCCGCGCCCCGGGCCGTGTCGGCGAGCACCACCTTGTCGACCGTGAGCGTCGGGTCGTCCAGCGCTTCCAGCACTGGCTTGCGGCCGTAGACGGTGACGAAGCGGTCCTTGGGCGAGATCTCCACGGGAAGAGGGTGACAGAGGCGGGCACAGCGGGCTCAAACGGGTGAAGAGCTCCACTAGAGCCGTTCGGCCCTTGTGCTTTGGATCATATCGATGATGATCGTCACATGACGGCAGGTATGCGCAGCGTCGCGCAACGTCAACATCTCGCGAGCGGTCAGGACTCGGATGTGTTCATCCGGTCGGACGGGCTGCTCGTCAAACGCACGCGCACCGGCCGTGACCTGCGGCGCGAGGCTGAGATGATGTCGTACCTGAGCGGCTACGGCATCCCGGTCCCGCGCGTGCACGAGGCCACGGAAGACGAACTGGTCATGCAGTACGTGCCCGGTCCGCGGATGTCCGAGGAGATCGGCCGCAAGCCGTGGCTCGCGGGCAGCCTCGGCGAGGAGCTCGCGGACCTGCACCACCGCCTCGACGTCATCCCGGCGCCCGGCTTCCTCACCGGCGACGGCGACCTGCTGCACCTCGACCTGCACCCCGGCAACGTCGTCCTCGGCCCGGAAGGGCCCGTGGTCCTGGACTGGGCGAGCGCCACCAAGGGCGACCGCAGGCTGGACGTCGCACTGAGCTGGGTGTCGCTCGCCGTCGCCCACCTCGCGCCGGTCATGAAGCTCACGCGCTGGCGGTTCCTCCGGTCGTTCATGGCCAACGTGGACCCGGAGGCGAGGAACGCGATCCCGGAGGCCGCGCGCATCCGGCTGGAGCGGCACGACCGTGATCCGCGCGAGCGCGCGGCACTTCAGAAGCTGATGGACCGCGAACGCCACTAGGCTGGGTGCATGCCGGACCGCCTGTCAGCGCTGGACGCCTCGTTCCTGTACCTGGAGGACGCCAAGACGCCGATGCACGTCGGCGGGGTGGCGGTGTTCCGACGGCCCAAGGCGGGCTTCGACTACGACAAGCTCGTCGACCTCATCGAGCAACGCCTCAGCCTCGTGCCGCGCTACCGGCAGAAGGTCGTGCACGTCCCAGGACGCATCGCACGGCCCGTGTGGGTCGACGACCCCGACTTCGACGTCACCTACCACGTTCGCCGCAGCGCCCTGCCCAAACCGGGCAACGAGACGCAGCTGCACGACCTGATCGCGCGCCTGATGTCGCGCCCGCTCGACCACTCCCGCCCGCTGTGGGAGATCTACCTGGTCGAGGGCCTGGAGAAGAACCAGACCGCCGTCATCACCAAGACCCACCAGGCCATGATCGACGGCATCGCGTCGCTGGAGATCGGCCAGGTCATGCTGGACGTCTCGCCGACGCCGCGCACGAACGTCGAGAACCTCTGGATGCCGCAGCCCGAGCCCGGTGCGCTGCAGCTCGTGGCCGACGCGGTCACCGACATCGTGCACAGCCCCGGCGAGCTGGTGGAGAACGTCCGCAGCGCCGCCCTCGACACCGTCAACACGGTCGAGAAGGTCTTCAACGCGTTCGGCGTGCTCGCCTCGGCGGTCCGCACCGCGGCGACGCCCGCGCCCGGTTCGCCGCTGAACGTCCGCATCACCTCGCCGCAGCGCCGGTTCGCCGTCGCGCGCGCCCAGCTCGACGACCTGCGCGCCATCCGCAAGCAGCACGGCGGCACGGTCAACGACGTGGTGCTCGCGGCCCTGAGCGGCGCCCTGCGCAACTGGCTGCTCAGCCGCGGCGAGAACGTCACCGGCAGCACCACGATCCGCGCGATGGCGCCGCTGAGCGTCCGCGAGGCCGACCCGGACTCGGGCAACAACGTGAGCGCCTACCTGGTCGACCTCCCAGTCGGCGAGCCGAACCCGGTCGTCCGCCTGCACCACGTGAGCCACGCGATGCGCGCGCACCAGGAGTCCGGTCAGTCCGTCGCCGCCGACGCGCTGGTGAAGGTCTCCGGCTTCGCCCCGCCGACGTTGCACGCGCTCGGCGCACGGGCCGCGAGCTCGTTCAGCCGACGGCTGTTCAACGTCATCGTCACCAACGTTCCCGGCCCGCAGGTGCCGCTGTACGCGGCGGGGGCCAGAATGACCGAGATCTTCCCGGTCGTCCCGCTCGCCAAGAACCAGGCGCTGGCCATCGGGGTGACGTCGTACGACGGCGGTGTGTACTTCGGTTTGAACGGCGACCGCGACGCCATGTCCGATGTGGACGTTCTCGCGGCCATGGTCGAGGAGTCGGTGGAGGAATTGATGGGGACGGCGAGCGCATGAGGGTCTACATCCCGGCCACGGTGCCGATGCTGCGCGCGTTCGTCGACAGCGGCGAACTGGCTCCGATCACCGGCACGGCGTTCGCGCTGACACCGGCGTTGCGCGAGTCCTACGCGGCGGGCGACACGGAGGAGCTGGAGTACGCGGCGATGCTCGATGCCGCCCGTGCTTCCCTGCGGCTGCTGGCGGCCGACGAGAAGGCAGAGCCGCGGCGCGCGGTGCTCGCGGTGGACATGGACGACGTGACGTTGCGCCCGGACCTCGACTTCTCGGTCGTGAAGGTCGGCGGTTCGTTCACGCTGAAGGACGTCGCCGCCGTGCACCTCGACACGGCCGAGGCCGAAGAGGACGTGCGCGCGGCCGCGGACGTCATCGACGCGGCGGACCTGGGCGACCCGGACGCGGAGTTCGCGCTGGGCAGCGCCGAGGACCACGAACTGGCCTGGTACGCGGCGCAGGAGCTCCCGTTCGTCCTGGAACTCCTCTAGTCCCGGCGCTGGTCGTGCACCTCGGGCAGCTGGTCGAAGCCGGCTGCCCGGTAGGTGGCGACGGCGCCCGCGTTCGAGCTCGGCGTGCAGACGAGCGCACTCGACGAGCCGAGCTCCCGCAGCGCTGACGCCGCGGCGACGGTGATCGCCCTGCCGAAACCCTTGCCCCGGTGGTCGTGGTGCACGCCCATCGGTTCGATCAGCCCCGGCCTGCCCGGCCCGGCCGACCACACCGTCACCGCCGCCACCGCGTCGCCACGGTCGAAGGCGACCAGGCTGCGGGCGTCGGCGTACGGCGAGCCGGCCGCCATCGCGCGCCAGCGCTCCTCGGTGAACGTCGACTTCTCGAACGACGCCCGGATCACGGAAGCGTGCAGGTCAGCCTGGTCATGGCCGATGGCCTCGACCCGCACACCGGGATCCGGTACCGGGGCACCGAGATCGCGGCGCAGCGGCGTCCACGGCTCGTCGGACTGCCAGCCGCGCTCGAACATCAGCTCCTGGAACCGCGTGCCGCGCGGGGACTCGACGTACACCGTCCCGGCGGGGAGGACACCGCGTTCGGGAGTGCAGATGTCCTCGGCCAGCCGCCGCGCCAGCTCCTCGTCGGCACGAGCGTCCGGCGCGATCGTGAACCGCAGCAGGTCGGCACCGTCCAGCAGCCCGACGGCGACGATCCGCCCGTCACCGCGCCAGATCCGGATCGCCTCATCGGTCGCCTCGGCACCGAAACGCCGGTACCAGCCCAGATCTCCTGGATGGAGCTGGAACGGCAGGTCGTCGCGCTGCCATCCACGCAGCGCCTGGACGGCTTCGTCGAGCACGATCACATTCCCTCTGCCGGTTCCCACAGCTCAATTCGGTTGCCCTCGGGGTCGACGCACCACCCGAACATCCCGAACTCCGAGTCCTCGGTGTCGGGAAGGACCTCGACGCCGCGCGCCTTCAGCTTGGCCATCAACGACACCAGGTCGTCCACGCGCAGGTTCAGCATGGTGCGCTGGTGGGGCTCGCCGATGTACTCCGTGTCCTGCGCGAACAACGCCATCGTCGTCGTGCCGGGGAACTCGTTCGTCGCCGTGTCGAGCCAGTGGAAGGTGACGGTGCCCTTCTCGCTCATCGGAACGCCCAGGTTGTCGCGATACCAGGCGGCCAAGCGCGCAGGATCCCTTGAACGCAGGAAAACCCCGCCGATGCCAGTCACCCGCGCCACCCGACGGACCCTACTACCGCGTGCCACGATGGGGGAATGGACGCAGTCACGTCTGCACCCGAACCGGTCAACGAGCCCGTGCGCACCTACGCACCCGATAGCGCCGAACGGGTCAGCCTGCAGGCACGCATCGCGGAGCTCGAAGGCACCACGCACGAGCTGACGATGACCATCAGCGGTGAGCAGCGGATGGGCGGTGGCGACCGCATCGACGTGGTCCAGCCGCACGACCACAGGCACGTCCTCGGCGTGACGGCGCAGGCCACGAACTCCGACGTCGCCGATGCCATGCGCGCAGCCCAGCACGCCGCACCGGGCTGGCAGGAGCTGCCGTTCGACGAGCGGGCAGCGGTGCTGCTGCGGGCGGCCGACCTGCTCGCGGGGCCGTGGCGTGACACCCTCAACGCCGCCACGATCCTGGGCCAGTCGAAGTCCGTGCAGCAGGCCGAGATCGACGCGGCGTGCGAGCTCATCGACTTCCTGCGCTTCAACGTCCACTTCGGGCGCCGGATCCTCGAGGAGCAGCCGGTCTCGTCGCCGGGCGTGTGGAACCGCATGGACCACCGGCCGCTGGACGGGTTCGTCGTGGCAATCACGCCGTTCAACTTCACCGCCATCGCCGGCAACCTGCCGCTGGCGCCCGCCCTGATGGGCAACGCGGTGCTGTGGAAGCCGTCGCCGACGCAGCAGTTGTCCGCGCACTTCACCATGCGGCTGCTCGAGGAGGCGGGCCTGCCACCGGGCGTGATCAACCTCGTGACCGGCGACGGCCAGGCGCTGAGCCAGGTCGCGCTGCGGGACAGGTTCTTCGCCGGCCTGCACTTCACCGGCTCCACCCGCACGTTCAAGGCGCTGTGGCAGACCATGGCGGGCAACCTCGACAACTACCGCGCCTACCCGCGCGTCGTCGGCGAGACCGGCGGCAAGGACTTCGTGCTGGCACACGCCTCCGCCGATCCCCAGGCGCTCGTCACCGGGTTGGTGCGCGGTGCTTTCGAGTACCAGGGCCAGAAGTGCTCAGCGGCCTCGCGGTCCTACATCCCTCGGTCGTTGTGGGAGGGCGGCGTGCGCGAACAGCTGCTCGACGTCACGAAGTCGTTGTCCTACGGCGATGTCACGGACCTGTCGGTGTTCGGCGGCGCGGTGATCGACCACCGCGCGTTCGCCAAGCACGAGGAAGCCTTGCTGATGGCGTCCGCGTCCACTTCGGTCGAGGTGCTGGCAGGCGGCTCGTGCGACGACTCCGTGGGCTACTTCGTCGACCCGACCGTGCTGCTCGGCACCGACCCGCGCCACGACATCTTCACGACCGAGTACTTCGGCCCGATCCTCGCCGTGCACGTCTACGAGGACGCGGACTACCCGAAGATCATGGAGATCATCGACACCTCGACGCCGTACGCGCTGACCGGCGCCGTCTTCGCGCGCGACAGGGCCGCCATCGAGCAGGCACACCGCGCGTTGCGGTTCGCCGCGGGCAACTTCTACGTCAACGACAAACCGACCGGTGCCGTCGTCGGGCAGCAGCCGTTCGGCGGGTCGCGCGGTTCGGGCACCAACGACAAGGCGGGCTCGATCTACAACCTGCAGCGGTGGACGAGCCCGCGCGCCATCAAGGAGACGCTGATGCCGCAGACCGACCACCGGTACCCGCACATGGGGTAGTGGTCACTTGGGCAGTCTTTCCAGCGCCTTCGCCGCCAGTCCCTGCGTGACCTGCCCGACCAGGTTGAGGTCGTGGTTGCGCTGCAGGACCTTCAGCCCGATGACCTGCCCGTCCTTCACCTCGACGACGGCGTCGCACGTCACCTCGCCCGAGGAGTCGACGCACTTGCGCGTCAGCGGCCGGTCGCCGACCACGCCGCCGTACCCGCCGTCGGACAGGAGCTTCTGCGACTCGTCGTCGTACTTCGCGTTCAGCAGCGTGAGCCGCACGGTCAGCGAGTCGAACGGGAAGTCGCAGGACCGGTCGGTCCTGGTGGGAGACCCGTTCATCTGCCCGGCGTCGCCGGACGCGAGCAGCGTGCAGGGGTCGACCTCCGTGAACGCCGGTGCCTTGGGCTCCTCCGGGGCCGAGCACGCGGCCAGGGCGACCAGCAGGGGCAACGTCCAGCGCATGCTCAAGATCCGTCCGTGTAGTCGTCCATGCCGGCACGGGACGCGAGCAACCGCCGCAACGACGTCAACCGCCCCGGCGCGTCCGGCACGAGCTCGTCCAGCATGCAGCCGGGGTCCTCGGGAGAGCCCAGGTGGCCGCAGCCGGGCGGGCACTCCTCGGCGGCCTCGGCGAAGTCCGGGAAGGCCTTCACGATGTCGTCCGGCGTGATGTGCGCGAGGCCGAACGAGCGGATGCCCGGCGTGTCCACGACCCAGCCGCCCTCGGGCAGCCACAGGGCGACGGCCTGGGTGGAGGTGTGCCGGCCCTTGCCGACGCCGGACACCACGCCGACGGCGCGGTTCGCGTCCGGCACGAGCTTGTTGACCAGAGTGGACTTGCCGACGCCCGAGTGGCCGATGAGGCACGACACCGTGCCCGTCAGCCGGGTGCGCAGTTCGGCGGGCTCCTCGTCGGAGCGCGTCACGACCACCGGCACGTCGAGCTCGGTGTACAGCGCCAGCAGCGAGTCCGGCGAGGCCAGGTCCGACTTCGTCAGGCACAGCACCGGTTCCAGGCCGCCGGCGTACGCGGCGACCAGGCAGCGGTCGATGAAACCCGTGCGCGGCGGGGGATCCGCCAGCGCGACGACCATGATGAGCTGGGACGCGTTCGCGACGACGACCCGTTCGAACGGGTCGGTGTCGTCCGCGGTCCTGCGCAGCACCGACGTCCGCTCCTCGACGCGCACGATGCGGGCCAGCGTGTCCCGCTCACCCGTCGTGTCGCCGACGATGCCGACCTGGTCGCCGACCACCACGGGCGTGCGGCCCAGTTCGCGGGCGCGCATCGCCGTGACGACGGCGCCGGACTCCATCGCGCACGTCCAGCGGCCCCGGTCGACGCCGATGACCATCGCGGTCTCGGCGTCGGAGTGCTCCGGCCGTCTCTTGGTGCGCGGGCGCGTCCCCTTGCCGGGGCGCACGCGCACGTCGGACTCGTCGAGTTTGCGCCAGTCCTGCTTGCCCACTTCTACGCGCCCCCGGTGAGCATGGCGTCCCACATGCCCGGGAAGTCGGGGATGGTCTTGGTGGTGCTGCCGATGTCGTCGACCGACATGCCCGGCACCACCAGCCCGATGATCGCGCCCGCGGTCGCCATCCGGTGGTCCGCGTAGGCCTTCCACACGCCGCCGTGCAGGGGAGCGGGGTCGATGACCAGTCCGTCCTCGGTCTCGGTCGCGTTGCCGCCGACCGCGTTGATCTCGTTGACGAGCGCGGCGATCCGGTCGGTCTCGTGGCCGCGGATGTGCGCCACGCCCCGGATGGTCGTGCGGCCCTCGGCCAGCGCGGCGAGCGCGGCGACGGTCGGCGTGAGCTCGCTCTCGTCACGCAGGTCGATGTCCACACCGGACAGCTTCGCCGGGCCCCGCACGGTCAGGCCGCGCTCCGACACCTCGACCGCACAGCCCATGCGCTCCAGGATGCCGCGCACCGCGTCGCCGGGCTGGGTCGTGGTGGCGGGCCAGTGGGGGATCGTCACCTCGCCACCGGTCACCGCGGCCGCCGCGAGGAACACCGTCGCGTTCGACAGGTCCGGCTCCACGTGCCACGTGCGCGCCTTGATCACACCGGGCTCCACGCGCCACACGTTCGGCACGCTCGTGTCCACCTCGACGCCGACCGACCGCAGCGTCTGGACCGTCATGTCGATGTGCGGCAGCGAGGGCACGGGCTTGCCGTCGTGCCGGATCGTGACGCCCTTGTCGAACCGGGCGGCGGACAGCAGCAGCCCGGACACGAACTGCGACGAGCCCGACGCGTCGATCGTCACCTCGCCACCGGGAACCGATCCCGTGCCGTGCAACGTGAACGGCAGCGCGTCCCCGTCGACCTCGACGCCCAGCGACCGCAACGCACCCAGCACGGTGCTCATCGGCCGCGTCCGCGCGTGCGGGTCGCCGTCGAACCGGATCTCGCCCTCGGCCAGCGCGGCGGCGGGCGGCAGGAACCGCATGACCGTGCCCGCGAGACCGCAGTCGACCTCGGCCGGCCCGCGCAGCAGACCGGGCAGCACGTCCCAGCCGCCGTCCTCGCGATCGGTGATGCCGGCACCCAGCGACGAGAGCGCGGCCGTCATCAGCACCGTGTCACGGCTGCGCAGCGGCGCGTGCACCGTGGACGGCCCGTCGGCCAGTGCCGCGAGGACCAGAACGCGGTTCGTGATCGACTTCGAGCCGGGCACCGGCACCGTCGAGTGGACTGGGCCGGACGCGCTGGGGGCTGACCAGTGCTGAGTCATGGATGAATGATCCCGCATCGGCCTCGGCAAGCTCGCACAGGTGTTCCGGTCGTGGGACAATTGGGACTTCGGAGGTGATCGGTTTTGTGTGGTAGGTACGCCTCCACCAAGGACCCGGCGCTGCTGGCGGCCGAGTTCGACGCGGTGGACGGGACCGGCGACGAGGCACCGGGAGCGGACTACAACATCGCCCCCACCAAGCGCGTCATGGCCGTGGTCGAGCGCCGGCCCGAGGACGAGGAGCTGGAACGCGCGATCCGCGTCATGCGCTGGGGTCTCGTCCCGCACTGGGCCAAGGACCTCTCCGGCGCGGCCAAGATGATCAACGCTCGCGCCGAGAGCGTGCTGACCAAGCCCGCGTACAAGCAGTCGGCGATCAAGCGGCGCTGCATCATCCCCGCCGCCGGCTGGTACGAGTGGCAGCCGGGCGAGGGGCGCAAGCAGCCGTACTTCATCTCGCTCGGGGACGACACGTCGCTGGCGATGGCGGGCCTGTGGTCCGTGTGGTGGAAGGACGACGTCCCGACCGTCACGTGCGCCGTGCTCACCACGGAAGCCATCGGCGCGGTGACCGAGGTGCACCACCGCATGCCGTTGCTGCTGCCTCCCGACCGCTGGTCGGCGTGGCTCGACCCGGCGTCGCTGGATCCGAGCGAGCTGCTGGCCCCCGACCCGTCGATCGTCGAGGCGCTCGAGCTGCGCCCGGTGTCGACCGAGGTGAACAGCGTGAAGAACAACAAGCCGTCGCTGCTGGACCGCGTCTCGCTCACCGAGGACGAGAAGCCCTCATCCCCGTTGTTCGAGCTGTCGTGACCACGCTGTTGGTGGACACGCCGCACGGCCCCGCGCGGGCCTCACTGCACTGTGCCCACGAACCGCGTGCAGCACTGCTCCTGGGTCACGGCGCCGGTGGCGGCGTCGAGGCCCCGGATCTCGTCGCCGCGTGCCGCGCCGCCAACTCGGTCGGCGTGCACGTGGCGTTGATCGAACAGCCCTACCGCGTCGCGGGCCGTCGTGCCCCGGCGCCGGCCGGCCAGCTCGACACGGCGTGGATGGCGGTCGTCGAGGACCTGGGCGAACGCTGGTTCGACGGCCTGCCCCTGGTGTTCGGGGGCCGGTCGTCGGGTGCGCGTGTCGCCTGCCGGACGTCGGTCGAGGGCCAGGCCGTGGCGGTGCTGTGCCTGGCGTTCCCGGTGCACCCGCCGGGCAAGCCGGAGAAGTCGCGGATGGCCGAACTCGACGGCGTCGAGGTCGCCACGCTGGTCGTGCAGGGCGAGAACGACCCGTTCGGCCAGCCCGGCCGCGGCCACCACCGCGAGGTCGTGCTGCTCAAGGGCGACCACTCGCTGAAGGCGTCCGTCGGCGACGTCGGCCGGTACGTGGGTGAGTGGCTGGATCGCGTGCTGCGCCCGCTGGACTAACGTTCGGCGCATGACGGTCTTCGATGAACAGGGCAGGCCAGAACCGCCGATGGGCGGCGACGAGCTCGCCACCCTCAAGGGCTTCCTCGAGTTCCACCGCGCCACCCTCATGTGGAAGATCGAGGGTCTCACCGCGGAGCAGCTCAACGCGACCGCCGCGAAGTCCGCGATGACCCTGGGCGGGATGGTCAAGCACCTCGCCTACGTGGAGCAGCAGTGGTTCCGCGTCGTCCTGCACGACCGCGAGCCGCTGGAACCGTGGGCGAGCGTCGACTGGAAGACCGACAACGACTGGGACTGGTGCTCGGCCGCCGACGACACCCCGGAGCAGTTGCGCGCGTTGTGGCTGCGCGCTGTCGACGGCGCCAGGAAGGACCTCATCGAGGCGCTCAGGCGCGGCGACCTGAGCCAACCGGCGAAGCGAGCGCCGTGGCGTGACGGGCGCGTTCCCAGCCTGCGGTGGATCCTCAACCACATGATCGAGGAGTACGCCCGCCACAACGGTCACGCCGACCTGATCCGGGAAGCGATCGACGGCCAGACGGGGGAATAGCGCGCTGGCCGAACGGACACACCGTCGGCCGAAAGTACGACAATTCTTCGTCGCGGCAACCGGATGCGCATTGATGGCGTCACCCAGTTCGTAAGGGAGACACCAATCGAGACGTATTCGGGGAGACACGTGAACTCGTTCCGCAACACCGCATTGGCGCTGGCCGGTGCCGCCCTCCTGTCCGCCGCGGGGCCGACGACGGCGCAGGCCGCCGACGTCGCGCCGTGGTGCACCGGAGACGACCTGGTGATCAGCGCGCACGACATGCGCCCGAACGGGACCACGAACAAGGGGCACGTGGTCAGGTTCACCGCCGCTGAGGGCGTCACCTGCACGATCGGCGGCAGCGTGAGCAACCTGCGGTTCCTCGACGCCGAGGGCGCGGACATGAACGTCCCCCTGACCGGTGGCCAGGGCGAGTACAGCGAGGCGACCGTCCACGGGTTCTACTCCGCCGTGCTCTACGTGGGCTCGCGGATCAGCGGCCCGCACGTGACCCCCGCGTCCATCCAGTTCGACCTGCCCGGCAAGGGCAGCCTCGGTGACCGGGTCACCGTCGCGTGGCCGTCGTGGATCGGTACGCCCGTGCAGGCCGGCAACATCGGGTGGCCGGTCAGCTAGGCACTGATCCGCGCGACCACCGCAGTGGTGAGTCGCACCAGTTCGGCCGGCGCGATCTCGACTTCGAGGCCGCGCCGGCCGGCACTGCAGAACACCGTCTCGAACTGCAGCGCCGATTCGTCGAGCACGACCGGCAGCCGCTTTTTCTGGCCGAGAGGGGAAATGCCTCCGGCGACATAACCCGTGGCGCGCTCGGCGTCGGCGACGACGGCCATCTTGGCCTTCTTGCCCTTCAACGCCGCCGCGAGGCCTTTCAAGTCGAGCTGCACCGTGACCGGCACGACGCCGACCGCGAGCTTGCCGTCCACCTCGGCCACGAGCGTTTTGAAGACACGTCCCGCCTCCAGCCCGAGCGCCTCGGCCGCCTCCAGCCCGTAGGACTCGTGGCGGGGGTCGTGCTCGTACGAGTGCAAGGTGTGCGCCACCCGCTGCTTGTCCAGCAGCGCTGTGGCGGGGGTCCCACGTCCGGCCATGCGGAATTACTACCAGCACCTCGGTTGTTGCTCAGAACGTGGCAACGAACATGCTTGAGCGGTCACGCGTAAAGTCAGTCCCGACCCAGAACCTGTGGGAAGGGAGCGCGGTGCCCGCCACCGGCACGACAGAGACGACGGCGGAGCGCGCTGCACGTTTCGAGCGCGACGCGATGCCCATGCTCGACCAGCTGTACTCGGCTGCCCTGCGCATGACGCGCAATCCGGCGGACGCCGAGGACCTGGTGCAGGAGACGTTCCTCAAGGCCTACTCGGCTTTCGCGTCCTTCTCGGAGGGCACGAACCTCAAGGCCTGGTTGTACCGGATCCTGACGAACACCTACATCAACGGCTACCGCAAGAAGCAGCGCCAGCCGATCCAGCAGCCGACCGACGAGATCACGGACTGGCAGCTGGCGCGTGCGGAGAGCCACACCTCGTCCGGGCTGCGCAGCGCCGAGGTCGAGGCACTCGACAACCTGCCCGACAGCGACGTCAAGGAAGCATTGCAGCGGTTGCCGGAGGAGTTCCGGATCGCGGTCTACCTCGCCGATGTCGAAGGCTTCGCGTACAAGGAGATCGCAGACATCATGGGCACCCCGATCGGCACGGTGATGTCCCGGTTGCACCGGGGCCGGCGCCAGCTCCGCGACATGCTGGCGGACGTCGCCCGCGACCGCGGTTTCCTCCGTAGCGGCAACGGCAGCAACGGAGACGCGTCATGAACTGCGGCGAACCCCACGACACCGACTGCTCAGAGGTGCTGTCCGAGGTCTGGCTGTTCCTGGACCAGGAATGCGACAAGACCCGGCGCGCGGCGCTGCAGACGCACCTCGACGAGTGCCATCCGTGCTTGGAACAGTTCGGGCTCGAGGAGCACCTCAAGGCGCTGCTGGCCCGCAAGTGTGGCGGAGACTACGCGCCCGCCGATCTGAAGGCGCGCATCCGAGCCACGATCGTGGAGATTCGCACCGAGGACTGAAAGCCTCGGCAAGACCCGAGCAAGACGAAAGGCCCTGGTCACCGTGGTGGTGTCCAGGGCCTTTCGCAGTACTCAGGCGTTGGGGCGCTTGCCTCGGTTGGCGCCGCCCTTTTTGCGGTCGCGGCGCTTGCGAGCACGCTTCGACATGGGAGTCTCCTAGGATCAGAACTGCTTCAACCACCAGTTTCTCATGGAGGAGTTCTGAGCACGCTCACGGACCTTCTGGCCGAGCACACCAAGCTCTCCGGCGCCGCTGTCGACCACCTCCAACTGGTGGTCGCGGAGTGGCAACTCCTCTCCGACCTCTCGTTCGCGGACTTCGTCATGTGGGTCCCGCTCGAAGACGGCAAGTTCCTCTGCGTCGCCCAGGCCCGTCCCACGACGGCGCCCACGGCCCACCCGGAGGACGTCGTCGGCAGCGAGGTCGACACGGAGGACCAC
Organism: Lentzea flaviverrucosa; assembly: GCF_003350445.1. Classification (NCBI taxonomy): domain Bacteria; kingdom Bacillati; phylum Actinomycetota; class Actinomycetes; order Pseudonocardiales; family Pseudonocardiaceae; genus Lentzea; species Lentzea flaviverrucosa. Next base: position 592,293 of record NZ_QQAU01000002.1, on the reverse strand, counting down.
CCGCAGCTGCGCCGGGCCATCGACGAGTCGCGGATCTGCCGCGAGGAGGACCCGCGCTGGCACCTGGGCGTGCCGGTGCGCCGCGAGACCATCCCGGTGCGACTGGGCACGCAGGTCATCGCCGTGCTGAGCCGCAGCACCAACCTGGCGGTGCCGCGCGTGCCGTCGCCGTTGGAGATCTCGTACCTCGGCAGCGCGGCCGACCTGTGCCAGATGATCGCGGACGGCACGTTCCCCGCGCCCGAACCCTCGCCGGACGTGCACACCAGTCCGCGCGTCGGCGACGGCCTGATCAGGCTCGACCCGTCCGGTGCGGTGGTGTTCGCCTCGCCGAACGCGCTGTCGGCCTACCACCGCATGGGGCACGCGTCCGACCTCGTGGGTGTGCACCTGGCGCCGTTGACGCGCAGTCTCATCGGCGACCCGTTCGACGCCACAGAGGTCGCTCAGCGCATCAGGCAGGCGCTGGACGGCCAGCCTTCGATGCGCATGGAGGCCGAGTCACGCCGTGGTGCCGCAGTGCTGTTCCGTTCTTTGCCCCTTAGGCCACGTGGGCAGGCCGCGGGCGCCATCGTGCTGTGCCGCGACGTCACCGAGGTGCGCCGCCGCGACCGCGCGTTGATGTCCAAGGACGCCACGATCCGCGAGATCCACCACCGAGTGAAGAACAACCTGCAGACCGTCGCCGCCCTGCTGAGGTTGCAAAGCCGCAGGCTGAGCAACCCGGAGGCGAAGGAGGCACTGGCCGAGTCCGTTCGGCGTGTGACCTCCATCGCACTGGTTCACGAGACGCTGTCGATGAGCGTCGACGAGCGGGTCGACCTCGACGACGTGGTCGACAAGGTCATCCCGATGATGAGCGACGTGGCGGTCACCGAGACCCAGGTCAGCGTGCGTCGCGAGGGCGGGTTCGGCATCGTGCCGGCCGAGATCGCCACCCCGCTGGTGATGGTGCTGACCGAGCTCGTGCAGAACGCGTTCGAGCACGCCTACGCCCCTGGCCAGCGCGGGGAGGTCGTCGTGCATTCCGAGCGGTCCGCCAAATGGCTCGACGTGACGATCACCGACGACGGCAAGGGCCTTCCACAGGGTTTCTCGCTGGAACGCACCGATCGGCTGGGCCTGCAGATCGTTCGGACCCTTGTTGATTCCGAATTGAGAGGCTCTTTGAGCTTGCGGCGAAGGCCCCGAGGCGGTACTGAGGCGGTCCTGCGCGTGCCGCTCAGAGGGCGGCGCTAAACTAACGCCGTGCACACGTGACGGCCAGCCTCAGCGGTCTCACGTGGTCATGCGGGAGGGTGTGCAAACAAAAGAAAAAGCCCGACACCTGGCACGGTGTCGGGCTTCTTCTTTGTGGTTGGTTCGCGGCTAACTGCCTGGTCAGGCGTTGCTGCGGGCCCGCGTGCGGGCGTTGCGGCGCTTGAGAGCGCGGCGCTCGTCTTCGCTCATCCCGCCCCACACGCCGGCGTCCTGGCCGCTCTCGAGTGCCCACGCGAGGCAGTCGGAGACGACGGGGCAGCGGCGGCAGACGGTCTTCGCCTCGGCGATCTGAAGCAGCGCGGGACCACTGTTCCCAACGGGGAAGAACAGCTCGGGGTCCTCGTCGCGGCAGATCGCGCGGTGGCGCCAGTCCATTGGAACTACTCCTCAGCGAGTGGGCGCGCACAAAGGCACGCCGGTTGTCAGCGGTCGTTTTTGGGGTGCTTGTGAATGCTTTCACGAACGGCTGGGATGTCAAGGGGTAACCACTGACCCGGTGAGTGAACTCACCCAAAAGATCGACAGCGTTCACCTGGGGTTTCACGCTCTGCTGTCACTCGACTGCAGTACATCCCGGCTAGGTACCGAGACGGTCACGAACTGATCACGGACTGTAAAGGTCCTTACAGGGCAACAGTCAACGCGTCCGGGACCGCCCGGAACTCCACCGCCGTGGTCGTCCCGAGGAAATCTCCGTCGACCTGCAGGTTCGCCGGCTCCTCGCACTTCACTCTGACATAACCCACGTCATCACGCCGAACGAGATTTCCGCCCTTCGGATTCCCCGTCGTGAGGACCTGGGCGATGTAGCGCCCGACGGTGGGTACCCGCAAAGTCCTCAACGCACTCAAACCCAGGCCGCCGTCGAACGACGTGCTGGGGTTGAGCTGGATCGCCTTGTCGCCGAAGTACGTCCACGGATCGGTGTTCGACACGAACACCATGCCGACGTCGTCGAACGGCGGCTCGTCCGGAATCTCGACGGTGAAGTGCTGCGGCTTGCGCACGAGCTGCGCGTACGCCCCGAGGGCGACGCTCAGGTACAGGGCGGGACTCGCGTTGCGGCCCTTGGCGCGCTTGTGTTCCACGCCCGCGACGACATCGGCGTCGAGACCCATGCCCGCGTTGAAGGTGAACCAGCGGCCGTTCTCGATGACGTCCGCGAAGACCTGCCCGAGGCCGATTCGCCGCCTGGTGCTGTGCTCGATCGCCTGCAGCAGGACGTGGGTGGCCTCGACGGGGTCGCGCGGAATGCCGAGCGCGCCCGCGAAGACGTTGGCCGAACCGCCGGGCACGACGCCCAGCATCGGCTTCTCGGGGCGGGGGCCGCCGCGCAGGATGCCGTTGACCACCTCGTTGACCGTGCCGTCGCCGCCGTGGGCGATGACCAGGTCGAACCCGTCCGCCGCCGCCTGGTGGGCGGCGTCCGCCGCGTGGCCGCGGTAGGAGGTCTCGATGACCTCCAGCTTCACGTCGCTCGCGAGTGCGTGCGCCAACACGTCACGACCCGCCGGCGTCGTTGTAGTCGCCTGCGGGTTCACCACGAGAAGAGCGCGCACCACTTGAGAGTAAGACAGTGCGTGACCGTCCGCGGCTCGCATGTCCTCCCTCAGGGTGGCTTCAGCCTCACGAAAGTGGCGTAAATCTCCCTTCCGTCAGCACCGCGTTCACCTCGCAGCCGAGTGCACCCCGGACGACCGCCGGCTCGCTGAAGGCCCCTTGATCTTCCCGCGCGAGACGTGCTGGGAGAGCCCTCCAACCGGGTGGCCTACGATCCGTGACCAGTACAGAACGTGATGAAAGGTCTCCCGTGACCACTCGGCTCCAGGCGCCGCCGCGCGCGGTGCGCATCGCGTCCGCGCTCACCTTCGTGCAGGCCCTGGGCGGCATCGCGCTGGCCGTCGCGCTCGTCATCCGGGTGATCGGGGGATCGACGCCCGCCGGCCCCATCCTCGGCGCCGCCGGTGTGCTCGTGCTCTGGTTCGGCGGAGCGCTTCTCGCGACGGTGATGTTGTTCCGCGGCCACCACGGCGCCCGATCGCCCGTGATCGTCACGCAGCTGCTGCTGCTCGGCTGCGCCTGGTACGCGTACGGGCCCTCGGAGCAGCCGCTGCTCGGCTCGCTGGGCGGCATTTACTGCGTCGTCGTTCTCGTCTTCCTGTTCACCAATGACGGCCGCAAGTGGGCGATGGGCTTCGACGACGTATCGGAAGGTGACAAATCCGACTAACGGAGGGTGGTCACAGTCACACGGCCGGGTGAAGCTGTGCGTGGTTGCTTAACCACTCCCTGCACTCACCGAGGTGACCAACCATGCGTTTCCCCATTGCGATCGCGGGCGCCGTCCTGGCGGCTCTCTCCCTCGCCCCTGCCACCGCCACGGCCGCTCCGGAGAACCCGGACATGTCGCCGATGATCATTGGCGGCAGCTACGCCCAGAACTTCCCCTACGCGGCGCGCCTGTTCGCCAACGGGCGGGAGAACTGCTCCGCCACGAAGATCGCGCCCAACTGGATCCTGACGGCTGAGCACTGCGTGGCGAGCAGCGCCACCTACACGTTCCGCGCGGGCAGCCTGGACCAGACCTCCGGTGGCCAGATGGTCACCGCCAGCCAGATCATCAAGCACCCGTCGGCGGACCTGGCGCTGGCCAGGGTCTCCCCGGCGATGTCCGGCCCGTTCGCCCCGCTCGTCGCGAGTGTCTCGACCAACCAGACCGTGCAGCTCTACGGCTGGGGTGCCACGTGCACCAACCAGCCGGAGATCAACTGCCAGTCGCGCTACCTGAAGGTCGCGAACACGCGCGTCACGAGCACCAACGGCAAGGACTACCGCGGTGGCGTCGCCATCTCGGTGACCAGGGTCGACGGCATCGCGGCCGGCGGTGACTCCGGCGGCCCGATGTTCGCCAACGGCCGTCAGGTCGGCGTCGCCTCGACGTCGGACCGTTCGACGCGGTCCAACTACACCAGCGTCAACCACGGCCCCTACCGCAGCTGGATCACCCAGTACACGGGAGTCTGACGAACCCTGATCGACCAGCGGTAACCCTGCGATGGCCCCCGGCTCCGGCCGGGGGCCATCACCCTACGTGACCACTAATGGTGGATGGACACGAACGGAGTAGCCAGTTACCGTGCCTCCAGCGTTCGCGCCGCTCGGGAGCATGGTGAGGTGCCCAGTGCAGGACGGCCCGCAGCGGGTGACGACAAAAGGCGATTCCGAACGCCCGAACGTGGCTCGGCTGTTCGACTACTACCTCGGCGGAGCGCACAACTTCGCGGTCGACCGCGTGCTGGCCGAGGAGATCATCCAGAAGTTCCCCGTCGCCGAGATGGCGCGCACGATCAGGTCCTTCTCGCGCCGCGTGGTGCGCCTGTGCGTCGAGGAGCACGGCATCCGCCAGTTCCTCGACCTGGGCAGCGGCATCCCGACCGCCGGCAACGTCCACGAGATCGCGCAGTCGCTCGACCCGTCGTGCAACGTCGTCTACGTCGACAGCGACCCGGTGACCGTGGCCCACGCCCGCACGATGCTGCGCGACAACCTCAACGCCGCCATCGTGCAGTCCGACATCTGCGACGTCGGCGCCGTGCTGCGGCACCCGGAGACGCGCCGCCTCATCGACTTCACCCAGCCGGCCGCCGTGCTGATGGTCGGCGTTCTGCCGTACGTCACCGACGAGCCCGCGGGCGTCATCGCGCGCTACCGGGCCGCGTTGTCCGAGGGCAGCGTCCTCGCCATGACGCACCTCACGAAGGACGTGGAGCCGGAGCTCGTCGGCCGGCTGGTCGGCCTCGGGGACGACATGGGCTCGACGCTCGTGCCGCGGTCCAAGCAGGACGTGGAGGAGTTCCTCTGCGGCCTGAAACTGCTGGAGCCCGGGCTGGTGCTCGCCGCCCACTGGAGGGCGGACGGCGAAGTCCCCGGTACGTCCGCCGCAGCCGACGCGTCGACGTACGGCGCCGTCGGAATGGTCTAACTGCCCCAGGCATGACGAAGGCCGGGCCTGAAGTACAGGGTGACTTCGTGGCCCGGCCTGGTCGTGCTCAGGCGTGTCAGCCCCGGTACGCGCCCTGGGCGCCGACGAGAGCCGCCGGGCCGCGGTACTGCGCGTTGCCGAAGCCGAGGATCGCGTAGCCGACGATGCTGAACAGCCAGAGGCCCACGATGCCGAAGACGGCGTCCTTGCCGAACGACTTCGCGACGTCGATCGACAGGATCGCGAGCACCACGACGTTCACGCCGGGGATCAGCAGCAGGACGGTCCACCAGCCGGGACGGCCGCCGATCTGCGTCAGCACGTAGAGGTTGTAGATCGGGACGATCGCGGCCCAGCCCGGCTGGCCGGCCTTCGCGAACGTCTTCCACATGACGACGATCGCGATGACGGTGATGATGAGGCCGATGATGCCGAAGACGGCGAGCGTCCCGAGCAGTGCGGCGGTGTCCGCCTCGGTGAGAGTCGGCTGTGACGGGTCCACGGTCTTTCCTTCTTTCCACGCTTACTTGGTGCCGGGGGATCGGCGAGCGGGGACGCTGCCAGGGACGTGGACCCGTCCTGTGTGGAATTCCCTTTTCGTGAGCCTTTTGAGACCTTCCGTCAACCTTCAGCGTGCAGAGCCGAGCCTGACCAGGGCCTCGTCCGCGACGCGCATCGTCGTCCACTCGTCCATCGGCACCGCGCCCAGCGACTTGTAGAAGCCGATGCTGGGCTCGTTCCAGTTGAGCACCCACCACTGCAGACGGGTGTAGCCCTTCGCGACGCACTCCTGGGCAAGCGCTTCCAGGAGCTGCTTGCCCAGCCCGTTGCCGCGCTGGTCCGGCGTGACGTAGAGGTCTTCGAGGTAGATGCCGTGCACGCCGTCCCACGTCGAGAAGTTGAGGAACCACAACGCGATACCGACGACCTGACCGTCCACTTCGGCCACGTGACCGAACAGCGCGGCGTCCTCGTCGAACAGCGCGGTGTGCAACTGTTCCGCGGTGAGGTGGCACTGCTCGGGCGCCTTCTCGTACAGCGCCAGTTCGTGGACCAGGCCCACGACCGCGTCGACGTCACGCGGTTCGACCCGCCGGATCATCACACCTCCCACGCGGGCACGTTGAGCCTGCGCACCTGCGGGTCGCCCCGCTCGTCGCCCAGCTGGCAGATGCCGGCCGGGTCCAGTCCGAAGTGGACGCCCTGGTCGGGCGCGAGGCCGAGCCACGCCGCGATCAGCACTCGGCTGAAGTGCCCGTGGCCGACCAGCACGACGTCGCCGCCGGGCAGGATCTTGCGGACCTCGCCGAGCACCTTGCGCGCCCGGTCCTGCACCTCGGCGTGCGTCTCGCCGTTCGGCATCGGGTGCGACCACACCGTCCAGCCGGCCACGCGCTCGCGGATCTGCGGCGTGGTGATGCCCTCGTAGTCGCCGTAGTCCCACTCGGCCAGGTCCTCGGTCGTCGCGCTGACCTCCAGACCCGCCAGCGCGGCCGTCCTGGTGGCGCGCTTGCGGGGACTCGTCAGCACGAGTGCGGGTGCTTGGTCGGTGCCTCTGAGCCGTGCGAGCGTGGCGCCCGCGCGGCGTGCTTGCTGCTCGCCCTCGGGCGTCAGCTCGATGTCAGTGCGTCCCGTGTGCCTGCCGCTTTCGGACCACTCGGTCTGGCCGTGACGCAGCAGGTAGAGGTGGGTGCTCACCTGTTCGATCCTAGGCAGTGACGGGGAGCACGTTTGGAGGAGTCCTCCTTTGAGGTACCCAGCGCGCCATGACCGCCGAGCACCCCCACCACGGCGCCCCCGACGAGGTCGACGCCCAGGAGATCCGCGAGGCCTTCGGGGTTCGTGTCGCACGCATCCGCACGGAGCTGACCTCGACCTGGAACAAGCTGAGCCAGAACGAGCGCGACACGGACCCCAGAGGACGCCGGGCCTGATTCGCGCGGAAATCCCCGACCACCGGACACCGGTGGCATTTCGGCTGTGCTCGAAATGCGGGCGCACTGCCGGGACCTCCTGCTTCCCTGGGAAGTCCTGATCGCAGTTCTGAGGGGGAATGACGATGGGGTACGTGCTGGATTGGCAGGGGCTCGCGGAACCGCACCGGACCGGGTCCGAGGAGCATGGCGCGGCGATGGGGAGCGTCGTGTCGGTGCTGGAGTCGACCTGGACCACGATCTTCCGGGCGGAAGAGGCTGAAACCCCGGTCCTGGGCTGAACGACGTGGTACTCCCGGCTGGGTTGTCGTTTTGATTGGCGGATTCCGCCGGAATCGCGTGCCGGATGTTGTGCGACGTGGCTAGAACGGAGTGGATCGTCCTTTGAGGGGCCCCGCTCATGCGTCGCACGATCGCGTTCTTGATAGCCGTTCTGCTGGGCGCGGTACTACCGGTGCTGCCCGCGTTGGCCGCGCCGGAACCCACCTTCCTCGCCGGGCTGAAGTGTCCACTACGGACGTTGGTGCCGAGTGGCTCCTGCGGAACTCGGGTGAGGAACAGGTTCGGCTGCGGTTTGAGGGGGTTTCGTTTGCTGGGAAGGACTTCGAGGTGATCGGCAAGGTTCGGAAGGCGGCGTAGGTGGGTGGTTGGATTGCGGGCGGCCTGGTTGCGTTGCGTGCGTTTTCCTGGGGCTCTGCCCCAGACCCCGGCAATCTGATCAGGGGGTCCACGCCGTCAGCGGGTGGATGGCACGCCTGTTGCGTTGGGCGGCTGCCTGTTGCGTAGCTCGGTGCGTTTGGCGGTGGGGTCCCATCACGAGTCGCACCAAGAGCGGGCCACATGTGAGAAGGGGTGTCAACTCGACGAAAAGCGTGTCGAGTTGACACCCCTTTTCACATGCAGCAAGAGCTATGGCGCGACTCGTGATGGGACCCCACCGCCCTTGCCTTGCGGGAGGGCGGCTCGCCTTCGGCTTCGCGTGCGGGAAGGACGGCTCGCCTGCGGCTTCGCGTGCGGGAAGGACGGCTCGCCTGCGGCTTCGCGTGCGGGAAGGACGGCTCGCCTGCGGCTTCGCGTGCGGGAAGACGGCTCGCCTGCGGCATCGCGTGGGGCGCCGCGAGGGATGCACTTACGACGAACGGCGCCGCTCCCCTGACTGGGGAGCGGCGCCGTTCGGTGAAACCGGTGCGGGGCTCAGCCCTGCTTGGTCTCCCAGAAGATCTTGTCGATCTGCGCGATCAGGTCCAGCAGCGCCTGGCCCGAAGCCGGGTCCATGGACCCCTTCGTGCCGCTCGCACCCGCGGCCTTGGTGGCGCGGTTGAACAGGTCGTGCAGTTCGGGGTACTTCTCGAAGTGCGGCGGCTTGAAGTAGTCCGTCCACAGCACCCACAGGTGGTGCTTGACGAGCTCGCTGCGCTGCTCCTTGATCAGGACGGCGCGCTCCCGGAACTCCGGGTCCTCGTTGGCCTGGTACTTCTCCTGGACCGCCTTGACGGACTCGGCCTCGATGCGGGCCTGCGCCGGGTCGTAGACACCGCACGGCAGGTCGCAGTGCGCGGTGGCTTCGACGCGCGGGCGGAGAATGCGCGACACGAGTCGCATCGTTCCTCCCAGAATGAAAAAACAGTGGATGCTCCGACGCGTAGAACCTTACTCCGGCTGACCGAAGGGTGATCGTTGAGACCGCGCCTCTCCACCGTGCTCGTGCGGGGTCCGTCCATGGTCCCTGCCCTGCGGGACGAAGACATCGTGCTGGTCAGGTGGGGTGTGACGCCCCGGCCCGGGCAGGTCGTGCTGGTGCGGTGGGCTGGTCGGCCCGGCCAGCTGTCGGTGAAGCGTGCCTCCCACGAAGTGGACGGGGGGTGGCACGTGGTGGGAGACAACCCGTTCGCGAGCACGGACTCCGAACACCTCGGACCTGCGGAGGTGCTCGGAGTCGTCAAAGCTCGACTATGGCCGAGGCCTCGTTTCAGGCTTTGAGGGACGCGTACAGGGCCAGGCAGTCCTCGTAGCGCGGCAGCACGCCGGCCTCGTAGGCCTCGGACAGGGTGGGGGCCGCGGTGTCCTTCTCCGAGAGCTGGAACTCGAGCTCGCGTGGCCACGGCAGGTCGAGTGCGGGGTCGAGGGGCGTCAGGCCGTGTTCGCCGGACGGGTTGTAGGCGGTGGAGCAGAGGTAGTTCATCGTCGTGTCGTCTTCCAGGGCGATCATCGCGTGGCCCAGGCCCTCGGCGAGGTAGAGCGCGTTGCACTTCTCGGAGGTCACCAGCACGGCGTCCCACTGGCCGAAGGTGGGCGAGCCGACGCGGATGTCCACGATCACGTCGATGAACGAGCCGCGCGGGCAGAAGACGTACTTCGCCTGGGACGGCGGCACGTCCGCGTAGTGGATGCCTCGGATCGTCCCCGCGCGGGAGACGCTGTGGTTGGTCTGGGCCACCCGCAGCGGGTGGCCGACCGCCTCCACGAAGGCGGCCTCCTGGTACGGCGAGACGAACACGCCGCGGTCGTCGGGAAATGTCCGAGGGGTGAACTCGAACGCGCCGTCAATTTTCAGCGAACTCGCCTGCATGCCGTCACTCTAAGGCGTCAATCTTTCTTGACCGATCGGGTGCTTCCTGCCTGCAGAAACTGACCGGTCGGTGCAGAAAACCGGACGGACGTCTTGCTACATGCCCTCTGACCTGCGGAAAAAGTGTGATCCCCGCCGCAGACAGCATCGCCCGACCCTGCCACACTTCCGTCACCCGCAGCTCTCGGGCGGTTCTGCGACGCAACTCGTCGGAGGGCATCGACCGAGTTTCCAGGCCCCGTGTACCCGGCGTGACAACGCTGGGCCGGTGCGCCGTTTGGTGATGAGCCCACGTCTGGGCCACTACGCCGCCCGCACCGCAGGAGGGACGCCGTGACAGCAGTGAACGAAGCCCGCATCGAGAACTCCGATCCGACGCAGTTGACGGACGAGGAGATCTTCAACGCGCACCTGGGCGGGAAGCTCGAGGTCGGCGCGACCGCCTCGCTCGCTGACCCGAAGGCGCTGTCCATCGCGTACACACCCGGTGTCGCACGAGTGAGCAAGGCCATCGCCGAGGACCCCTCACTGGCCGCGAAGTACACGTGGGCGCACCGCCTGGTCGCCGTCGTCAGCGACGGCACCGCGGTGCTCGGTCTCGGTGACATCGGCCCGAGCGCGTCGCTGCCCGTCATGGAGGGTAAGTCCGCGCTGTTCAAGACGTTCGGCGGCCTCGACTCCATCCCGCTCGTGCTCAACACGACGGACGTGGACGAGATCGTCGAGACGCTCGTGCGGCTGCGCCCGTCGTTCGGCGCGGTCAACCTCGAGGACGTCTCCGCGCCGCGCTGCTTCGAGCTGGAGCGGAAGCTGATCGAGGCGCTCGACTGCCCCGTCATGCACGACGACCAGCACGGCACGGCCGTCGTGTCGCTGGCGGCGCTCAACGGTGCGAACACGGTGCTCGGCAAGAACATCGGTGACCAGCGGGTGGTCATCTCCGGTGCGGGCGCCGCGGGCATCGCGATCGCCAAGATCCTCATCGCCGCCGGTGCCGGCGACATCACGCTGATCGACTCGCGTGGCATCGTCCGCGCGGGCCGGGCCGGGCTCAACCCGGTCAAGGAGGAGATCGCGGCGGTCACGAACTCCAGCGACCTCGACGGTGGCATCGACGTGGCGCTGCGGGGCGCGGACGTCTTCATCGGCGTCTCGTCCTCCAAGGTCTCCGAGGACCTGATCGCGAGCATGGCGAGCGGCTCGATCGTCTTCGCGCTGTCGAACCCGGACCCCGAGGTGCACCCGGAGGTCGCCGCCCGGCACGCCGCGATCGTGGCCACCGGCCGCAGCGACTTCCCGAACCAGATCAACAACGTGCTCGCGTTCCCCGGCATTTTCCGCGGGGCTCTCGACGCGGGTGCGCGACGGATCACGGAAGGCATGAAACTCGCCGCCGCGGATGCCATTCTCGCGGTCGCGAAGGATGATTTGGGCCCAGACCGAATTGTGCCCTCGGCATTGGACCCGCGCGTCGGACCCGAGGTCGCAGCGGCTGTGGCCGTCGCGGCGAAGGCCGACGGAGTCGCCTGATCACGCCCTTCTATTCGCCACTCATTTGCATCTTCACGGGGACCGGAACCACGACCGTGGCTTTTCGTTAACCCGTGCAGGGGTGGGCGATGACGCTCTGAAGCGCTACCGTCCCTCTACTCGGGTGTTCACCTGAGTAGAGGGTTCGTGTTTGCCGCCGTTCGGGTGCCGTTGTCGTGCCCACCCGAATTGCCGCGGGCGGTGGATGCGGGAGAGGGTGGGCCGGTGCCCAAGTGGGTGGGACGCGCGACGGTGGTGAACAGCCGTGCACGGACGGCTGTCCCGGAGAACGGGAAACCTCCGATGACGCTGGGCGGGCTGACCCTGCCCGACGCACCGTCGTTGCTCGTCGACGCCAAGGGTGTCGTCATGCAGGCGAACCCCGCCGCCGTGGAGCTCGCGGTCGCGCAGGGCCCCGACGACCTGGTCGGGCACGCGCTCGATGACCTGCTCCTCGGCAACTCCGCCGACCTGAGGCTGCTGCGCGCGGACGGCACCGAACTGCCGGTGCGCGTCGCCCGGCACGCCGTTCCCGGCACGGGCCTGCAGGCCGTCCTGCTGATCGACGTCTCCGACCTCGCCTCCGCCGCGGACGCGCTGCGCGACGAACAGCGCCGGCTGCGCAAGGTGCAGCGGGTCGCGAACCTGGGCTCGTGGGAGTTCGACCCCCAGACCGGTCTGACCGTCTGGTCGGACACGCACTACGAGCTGCTCGGACTCGAACGCGGCAGCGTCGTGCCGGGCGCGCAGGCCGTTCTCGACGTCGTGCACCCGGACGACTACCGGATGGTGGAGACGTACTGGCACGGTCGCGAGATCACCGGCGACCCGATCGACATCGAGTACCGGATCGTGCGCCCGGACGGCCAGCTGCGGTGGATCCGCGGCGTCGCCGAGGCGAGGCTGGACGACGCCGGCAGCCTGGACAAGATCACCGGCTACATCCGCGACATGACCGAGTCGAAGCGCGCGGCCACCGACCTCGCCCAGGAACGGGCGCGGCTGCTGGAGGCACAGCGCATCGCCCGCATCGGCAGCTGGGCGTACGAGACGGGCACGCGCGCCGTGCACCGCAGCGAAGTGCTGATGGAGATGTACGCCGAGCTGGGCATGCACCCGGACGACGACCTGCTCAGCGGCGTGCACCCGGACGACCGCGAGGCCGTCAAGGCGATCAGGCACTCGCTGCTGCACGCGAGCGACGGCGAACCGGTCGAGGTCGAGGTCCGCAGCGAGGTCGGCGAGCGCGTCTACATGTGCCGTGCCCGCGCGGAGATCGCGCCGTCCGGCCGCATCGAGCGCTACCACGGCACCATCCAGGACGTCACCGAGGCGCGTGCGCTGGAACGCCAGATGCGCGAGGACCGCCGCAGACTGGCCGACGCGCAGCAGGCCGCCCGCCTGGGCATGTGGGAATGGAACCCGGCGACCGGTGACGTCGTGTGGTCGGACATGCTGCGCGAGCTCTTCGGCCTGCCCGCGGAACTCCCCGGCAGCTACCAGGCCTACCTCGACCTCGTGCACCCCGAGGACCGCGGCTGGGTCGACGACACCTGCCGCCAGCTGGTGGTGGACGAGGTCGCCTCGCAGTTCGAGCATCGCGTGGTGCGCCGCGACGGATCGACGCGGATCTTCCGCTGCCACGGCATGATCGTCCACGACGCGCACGGCAAGCAGCTCGCCGTCGGCACCGCCCAGGACGTCACCGAACAACGTGCCGCCGAGACGCGCATGAAGCGTTCCTCGCAGCGCTTCACCGACCTCGTGTCCGTGACGCCGGTGGGCATCGGTCTGTTCGACGAGGGCGAGCGCCTGGTCGACGCCAACGACGCGTTGTGCGACCTGCTCGGCATGGAACTGGAACAGCTGCGCGGCATGACAGCCGAACAGCTCACCCACCCCGAGGACACCTCGCCCGGCCTGCAGTGGGCCGCGGAGCGCACGCAGAAGATCCCGCAGCGCATCCTCGTCCGCCCGGACGGCGAGAAGGTCTACTGCGAACTGCACATCGCGCTGTCCGTGCAGGACGACGGCCGCCGCTTCTGGCTGATCGTGTTCCTGGACATCACCGAACGCCGCCGCGCCGCCGAGGCGTTGCGGCACCAGGCCACCCACGACGAGCTGACCGGACTCCCGAACCGCGCGCTGGTGAAGGAGATCCTCGGCAGGCTGCTGGAGGGTCCCGGCCGCTCCAAGGTCGCCGTCCTGTTCTGCGACATCGACAACTTCAAGCGCGTCAACGACTCCCTCGGCCACGACGCGGGTGACGAGCTCCTGGTCGCCCTGGCGCGACGCCTCGAAGGCGGCCTGCCGGACGGCTGCACCGCCGCCCGGCTCTCCGGTGACGAGTACGTGATCATCGCCGAGGACCTCGACGCCGTGGGTGGTGTCGACGCTCTCGCGACACGGGTCGCGTCGCTGCTGAGGACCGCGGTTCCGGTGCACGGCCAGCTGGTCCGGGTCTCGGCCTCGATCGGTGCGGCCGTGCCGAACGGCTCACGCGCCAACGGCGCCGACCTGCTCAGGTTCGCCGACGCCGCGATGTTCGAGGCGAAGCGCGCCGGCGCCGGACGGGTGTCGCTGGCCTCGGCCGCGCTGATCGCGTCCGCGGACCGCCAGGTGCACCTCGAAGGCCAGCTCCGCGAGGCCCTGCAGAACGACGGCCTGGCGCTGCACTACCAGCCCGTCGTCGGCGTCGACGGTGCCATCCTGACCGCCGAGGCCCTCGTCCGCTGGCCGCATCCCGATCGCGGGCTGCTGCCGCCGGACGTGTTCCTGCCGGTCGCCGAGCAGGGCGACCTGATGCGCGAACTCGACCGCTGGGTGCTGCGGACGGCGTTGAAGGAGGCCTCGACCTGGCCCGCGCCCGACGGCCGCCCGGTGTCGGTGGCGGTGAACCTCGCCGGCCTGGTGCCGGGCGATCCGGAGTTCGTCGACATCGTGTCGACCGCGATCATGGAGTCCGGCGTCCCGTGGGAACGAGTGGTGCTGGAACTGGTCGAGACGGCGTTCGTCGACCTGCCGTCCCGCGTCCGCCAGTCGATGGACGAACTGGTGAAGCGCGGCGTGCAGTTCGCCGTCGACGACTTCGGCACCGGCTACTCGTCGCTGGCCCGCCTGAAGGACCTGCCGGCCCAGATCATCAAGGTGGACCGGCGCTTCGTTTCGGGTGTGGGCAACGACTCCTCGGACTTCGCCGTCGCCCGCGCCGTCGTCGACATGGCCCGTGCGATGGGACGCAAGTGCGTCGCCGAGGGCGTGGAGACCGCCACCCAGTTCCACGTCCTGCGCGGTGTCGGCGTGGACGCCTACCAGGGCTGGTTGTTCTCGCGTCCCGTGCCGCCCAAGGAGTTCCGCGCGGTGCTAGCTCTCGGGCCGCTCCACATACCCCGCGCTGGCTGAGATCTCGGGCAGCAGGGCCGCGATCCGGTGCTTGGGCAGGTCGATCAACCGCAGTTCGAGGTCGTCCTGCGCCACCGGGGCGTTGTCGATGATCTCGGCTGCCTGCTTCTTGGTCAGCACGCCCTGCGACGCGGTGATCAGGGCCTCGCGCCAGCTGTTGCGCAGCTTGCCGTGCGCCTTCATCAGCACCTCGCGGACCGCGCGCTCGCCCAGCGACAGCGTCCCGGTCAGCACCTGATCGGCGACGACGATCGTCGTCTTGGCATCTGGGTTGTTGCGCAGGAACTTCAACCTGAACCTGGTCGCCACCAGTTCCTGCAGTTCCTTCTGCCCGGCCTCCGACGAGACCGCCGGGTGGTTGTTCGGCACCAGGCACGCCAGCCGCGCGGGCGACGAGGCGAGGAGCGTGCGCAGCAGCCACGGACCGGGGTCCGCCGACAGGTCGACGGCCAGCGAGGCCGCGCCCTTGCCGACCGGCTCGGCCCAGCCCGCCGGACGGGGCTTCGGCGGCGGCGAGGACTCCGGGCGGGGAGCGAGGTCGGACAACGCGGACAAAGCTTCCTGCGACGGCCCGGACGACTCCACGGACTGCGCGCCGTGCGTGTAGATCCGCGTGCCACCGGACACCGCGCGACGGCCCGTGGGGCGGCACACGTAGAGGTCGGCGGCCGAGCCGATGGCCTGCGCGCCGTCGAAGCGGTGGAACGCGGGCAGGATCGCCTCGAACACCAGGCCGAGCTTCTGCAGTTCCTGCTGCACCTTCAGGCCTAGGGCCGGCGTGCGGTCCGAGTAGCCGTACGCGAGCAGCAGGCGGCCCGCAGCGATGTCTTCCAGCGCCTCGATGCCGCGGCCGGCGAACAGCCCCATGCCCTCCGGCGAGTAGGGCGGGTCGCTGAAGACGAGGTCGAAGGACTCGAGGAGTGAGGCGGGCAGCCCGAAACGCATGTCGCAGTGCAACGTTCGAATGTCGAGCCCGCGCGCGGCGGCCCGCGAGTCGATGAACTCCAGCAGGCGCTCGTCCAGGTCCACGACCGTGATCGACACGTGCGGGTTGACCGCGGCGACGGCCAGCGACGTCAGGTCGTGGTCGCCCAGGCACAGCAGGCGCCTGCCCGTCAGGTCGTACGCCGAGTCCAGCCACACCGCGCGGTTCAGCGCCGTCTCGGCCGTGGCCTGCACGTGGTCCAACGAGGACAGCGGCGGCGGGACGTCGGCGATGTCCACGAGGATCTGGCGCAGCACGTCCGTGTGGTCGCGGACACCCGAAACGCCGAAGGCCGACCGGTACGAGGCGACCAGGCCGGGAGCGATGCGGTAACGATCGCCTGAAGATTCGGCGTCGTCGCCGAGGGCCTTGAGCAGGTCCTGCACGGTGCGGCGGGGCACAGCGGGGATGCGCACGAGTTCAGCCAGCGGGTGCCAGTCCTCGGAGAGCAGGGACACCACCTCGCGGAGCTTGCGGGCGTGCACGCCGCGCTCTGCTACCAACTGCCGGACCTGATCGATCGTCACAAGCGCTAAACCATACGGGCCGTCACATAGTGGAACGCTGTGCCGGGGTACGCCGAACGAGTTAAGGTCTTTGGGATCTACATCCAGGGCGGCCCAATCGGGGTGGTCGTCACGACCGGAGGGATCCGAAGGGTGATCGAGTTCCGGGCCGTAACCAAGCGGTTCGAGGACGGGACCATCGCTGTCGACGAGCTCGACCTCACGGTCGAGGCGGGCACCATCACGGTGTTCGTCGGTCCTTCCGGCTGTGGCAAGACGACGTCCCTGCGCATGGTCAACCGCATGATCGACCCCACGTCGGGCACGATCCTGGTGGACGGCAAGGACGTCCTGACCGTCGACCCGCCCACGCTGCGGCGCGGCATCGGCTACGTGATCCAGCAGGCGGGTCTCTTCCCGCACCGGACCGTGCTCGACAACATCGCGACCGTTCCTCTTCTGTCCGGTTGGGACAAACGCAAGGCACGCACGCGCGCGGCGGAACTGCTGGAGATCGTCGGGCTCGACGCGAACTTCGGCAAGCGCTACCCGGCGCAGCTCTCCGGCGGCCAGCAGCAACGCGTGGGTGTCGCCCGCGCGCTCGCGGCCGACCCGCCGGTGCTGCTGATGGACGAGCCGTTCAGCGCCGTCGACCCGGTGGTCCGCGAGGACCTGCAGAACGAACTCCTTCGCCTGCAAGCGGAACTCGACAAGACGATCGTGTTCGTCACGCACGACATCGACGAGGCGCTCAAGCTCGGCGAGCGCGTCGCGGTGTTCCAGACGGGCGGGCACCTCGCGCAGTACGCGCGGCCGACCGAGCTGCTGGCCGCGCCCGCCAACGACTTCGTGGCCTCGTTCGTCGGACGGGACCGCGGCTACCGCACCCTCACGTTCCTGCACGCGGACGTGCCCGTGCACCCGGTCACCACCGCCAAGCTCGGCGAGCGCATCACCGTCACCGACTGGACCCTCGTCGTCGACGAGGAGAACCGGCCGAAGGGCTGGCTGTCCGGTGTGGACGGTGAGGTGGAGGTCGCCGAGAAGGACCTGATCTCCGGCGGCTCGCTCTACGACGGCACGACGTTGCGCGGCGCGCTCGACGCGGCGCTCAGCTCGCCGTCCGCTCTCGGCGTGGTCGTCGACGGCGCCGGTGCGGTCACGGGCGTGGTCCAGGCCGCCGACGTGATCCAGGCCCTCGCGAAGGCCCGCGCGGCGGGTGAGGTCCCGAAGTGACCTGGATTTTCGAGAACTGGGAAAGGTTCTGGGAAGTCACCGCGGTGCACCTCCGGCTCTCCGTCGTGCCGGTGCTGATCGGTTTCGTGCTCGCCATCCCCCTCGGGTGGTGGGCGAGCCGGTCGAACACGGCGCGCGCGGTCCTCTTCCCGTTCGCCAACGTCCTGTTCACGATCCCGTCCATCGCGCTGATCGTGATCACGCCGGTGCTGATCGGCGTGAAGATCCTCGACGAGATCAACGTCATCGTGCCGCTGGTGGTCTACACGGTCGCGCTGATGGTGCGCGCGGTCGCGGACGCGCTGGCCGCGGTGCCGGGCAACGTCGTCGCCGCGGCGAACGCGATGGGGTTCCGGCCCCTGCGGCGCTTCCTCACCGTCGACTTCCCGCTGGCGCTGCCGGTCACGATCGCCGGTCTGCGGGTCGCGACCGTGTCGAACATCAGCATGGTGAGCGTGGGCGCGCTCGTCGGGCTCGGCGGCTACGGCCAGCTCTTCACCGAGGGCTACCAGACCGACAACACCGACAAGGTCCTCGCGGGCCTGATCGGCACGGTGGTGCTGGCGCTGCTCGCGGACGGACTGCTGCTGCTGGTCGGACGGCTGCTCACGCCGTGGGCACGGGTGGGGAGGTGAGCTGAATGGGCTGGCTCTTCGATCCCGCGCACTGGTCCGGCTCGGCCGGGATTCCGGTGCGGTTGCTGGAGCACTTCGGCTACACGCTGCTGACCATGGTGATCGCGGCGCTGATCGCGATCCCGCTCGGCGCGTTCGTCGGGCACACCGGCAAGGGCGGGTTCGTGATCGTCGGACTCTCCAACGCCCTGAGGGCGTTGCCGACCACGGCGGTGCTGATCCTCGTCGTGCTGTGGGCGGGCCTGGGCGACTTCCCGGTGTACGTCGCGCTGGTGCTGCTGGCGATCCCGCCGATCATGGCGGGTACGTACGCGGGCGTCCGCGCGGTCGACCCGGTGACGGTCGACGCCGCGAGGGGCGTCGGCATGCGCGAGTCGGGCGTCCTGCTCCAGGTGGAGATCCCGAACGCGCTTCCCTTGATCTTCGGCGGTTTCCGCGGCGCCGCACTGCAAGTGGTCGCGACCGCCACCATCGCCGCCTACACCGGCGCCGGTGGACTCGGCAGGTTCGTCTTCGACGGCCTCGCCCTGCAGGATTTCGGACAGATGCTCGCCGGCGCGGTGCTCGTGGCACTGCTCGCCGTTCTCGTCGACCTGGGGTTCGCCGGCCTGCAACGGCTGACGGTCTCGCCAGGATTGCGTCCAGTGGGAACCGGAGGAAACAGATGAAGCGCATCGCCACGGCTGTCGCTGCCGTGATGCTTCTGTCGGCGTGCGGTGGTGACCCGCTGACGGGCGGCGCCAACAACCCGGCCCCGACGGACACCATCGTCGTGGGTTCGGGCAACTTCCCGGAGTCGCGCCTGCTCGCGGAGATCTATGCGGAAGCGTTGGCCGCCAAGGGCGTCAAGGTGTCCAAGAAGCTGAACATCGGCAACCGCGAGCTCTACTACAAGGGCGTGCAGGACGGCTCGATCGACCTGATCCCGGAGTACTCCGGCGTACTCCTCAAGTACATCAACAAGGAGGCGCAGGAGGTCGGCTCCGACGAGGTGTACGCGGCGCTGAAGAAGGCGTTGCCGCAGAACCTCATCGTGCTCGACAAGTCGTCCGCCGAGGACAAGGACGCCGTCGTCGTCACGAAGCAGATCGCGGCGCAGTACAGCCTGAAGTCGATCGACGACCTCGTGCCGTACTGCAAGGACCTGGTCTTCGGCGGCCCGACGGAGTTCCAGAACCGCCCGGACGGCCTGCCGGGTCTGAAGGCCAAGTACGCCTGCGAGTTCAAGGAGTTCAAGGCCCTCGACGTCGGCGGCCCGCTGACCGTCGCCGGTCTGAAGGACAACACGGTGCAGGCGGCCGACCTGTTCACGACGGACGCGGCCATCAAGGCCAACGAGTTCGTGGTGCTGGAAGACCCGAAGAACGTCTTCGCCGCGCAGAACGTGCTGCCGCTCATCAACGAGAAGAAGGCGTCGCAGCAGGTCCGCGACACCCTCAACGCCATCTCGAAGAAG
Source organism: Lentzea flaviverrucosa (assembly GCF_003350445.1). Taxonomy (NCBI): domain Bacteria; kingdom Bacillati; phylum Actinomycetota; class Actinomycetes; order Pseudonocardiales; family Pseudonocardiaceae; genus Lentzea; species Lentzea flaviverrucosa. The sequence continues at coordinate 572,798 of NZ_QQAU01000002.1, read as the reverse complement.
CTCGACACGAAGGTCCTGCTGGAGCTGAACCAGAAGCTCTCGGCGCCGGACAAGCCGGAACCGGAGAAGGTCGCCAAGGAATGGCTCGCCTCCGCGGGCATCTGACCTGACCAACGGACGGGGCGGGCACCTTCGGGTGTCCGCCCCGTTGCCGTTCCTAGAGCTTCAGATCGGCCACTCGGGCGCTCAGGTCGACGGTGGTGATCCGGTCGGTGAAGCCGAGCGCGTGGTTGATCCGCCGCATGTGCTCGTTGGTGCTGTTCGTCTCGGTCTCGATGATCTTGATGCCGGTCAGCTGGCGGAGCAGGTGCGCTTTGACCAGCCGGCCGAGCCCCTTGCCGCGATGTGCGGGGAGCACGCTGGTATGCCGTTGGTGGCCAACAGAAGGCCGCGAGAGAGTCCGGTGCAGCACCGTCACCGCGGCAGCTTCGTCGCCGTGTGTCGCGAGGACCACCCACACGTCGATGCCTGTGGCTGACAGGCCTTCTTCGTCCAGCCGCACCCGTTCTCGTGTGTGCGTGGCGAGCTCGATCGCACTGTCGCCCATGGGCTGGTCCTTCGCCGAGTTGAGCGCGCCGACGTAGGCGTCGAGGAGTTCGTCCGGCGCCCGTCCCGTCCACTGCGTCAGGCGGTACCCGGCCGGTACCTCGCCCACCTCGGGCAGCGGATCGGTGAGTACGAGCTCCTGCAAGGTGAGCGCGCTGACGACGGCGAAACCGCGGTTGGTGGCCCACCGCACGCCCTCGCTGCCTTCAGGAATCCACGAGGCTTCGGCCGATTCCCGGTTCGCCTGGCGCAGTGCGAACCTCAGCAGGGCGGTACCGATGCCCCGGCCTCGCCACCGCGGATCCACCACGACGTTGCCCGTGACGAGGTGCACGTTGTCAGCCGTCGGCAGATATCCGTCCGCATAGCCGACGACGCGTCCGTTCTCCCGAGCCACGGCGAACCGCGGGCGGCCCCAGCCGACTTCAGACGCCAGCCGGCGCCGCACCCATCCGCTGAGGTCCGGCAGCTCCCGTGCCGGCATGGCGCTGCTCCACCAGGCCACCTGCAGGTCGAACAGAGCGCGCTGATCGGCTTCACCCGCACTGGCGAAGTCGAGTTCCTCGATGTGAATGTCCCCCATGCCCCTATGCAAGCAGGCCGTGGTGCTCCGCCCAAGCGCCGATGGCCGCCGCGATCTCCTTCGGCCGGTCCTCCTGCGCGTGGTGTCCGGCCTCGCCCACGGCCACCACGTCCAGCGCGGCGATGTTCTCCGAACACCAGTCCTGAAGCTGCTGCCCGATGAGCAACGTCGGCGAGTTCTCGAACGTCACCAGCAGCTTCGGCACCTCGGACGTGCCGAGCCACTCGCCGTAGGCCTCGATCCGCGGCACCAGTTCGACCGGTTCGCGGTCGAACGGCATCTGCCGCGCCCACGCCAGCACCGGGCGGCGGCTCGCGGCGTCGGGGAACGGCGCCAGGTAGGCCGCCATGTCCTCCTCGGACACCGGTGTGCGGACACCGCCGGTGAACGCCTGCCGGATGAACCCGTCGCCGGACAGCACCAGTTCCTCGCCCAGCCCCGGTGTGCGGAAGCGGCGCACCCGTTCCTGTGCGGGCAGGGGGAGTTCGAACCCGGTCATCGGCTTCACGATCGTCTCGAAGAACGCGATGCCGGCCACGCGCGAGGGATGCCGTGCCGCCCAGTCGAACGCGAGCGCGCCGCCCCAGTCGTGGCCCACCAGCACCACGCGGTCCAGTTCGAGGACGTCGAACCACGCGTCGAGGTAGCGGGCGTGGTCGGCGAACGAGTACTCGACGTCCGGCTTGCCGGAGCGGCCCATGCCGATCAGGTCGGGGGCCAGACCGCCCAGTTCCGGCAGCACGTCGCGCCAGGAGTGGGACGAGCCCGGGTTGCCGTGCAGGAACACGTGCGGCGCCGAGCCGGACTCCAGGTAGTGGATCGAGGAGTCGAGGACGGGAACAACGGGCATCGGAGGCTCCTCAGAGGGGAACGGCCAGCAGCGCGGTCAGGTCGCGGGACAGCGCGCCGGTCCTGTCGCCCAGCGGCTCCAGCAGGCGGTCCAGCAGTGAGCGGACCAGCTCGACGGCAGGTTCGACCGTCGAGAGGCCGTGTGGGGTCAGGGTGAGCCGCACGGTCCGTGTGTCGACGGCGTCCCGTGTGCGCGAGATGAACCCGGACGCCTCCAACGAGCGCGCCAGTTTCGAGACGTACAACGCCTCCAGGCCCGCGTGGTCGGCGAGTTCGCGTTGGGACGGGCGGTCCAAGGCCAGCAGCGACGACAGCACGACGTACTGCGCGTGCGTCAGCCCGAGAGGGGCCAGCGCGCGGTCAACGGCCGTCCGCCACTTCATCGCCAGACGCCACACGAGGTGCCCAGGCGTGGGTTCCGCACTGCTCATGGCAGATACGGTACATGGCTACTATGTACATGGCTACTATCCCGGAGCCGCGTGCCCGCCGATCCGGACGGTCAGTTCCTCGGCCGCTTTGCGCACCTCTTTGGCCAGGTCGGGCCACGTCTGCCCGCAGGGCGTGTCGCAGACGTGCCGGAACGTCAGCGTGATGGCCGCGATCGGTCGCTCGCCGTGGTCGAACACCGGCGCGGCCACCGAGGCGAACCCGGCCGTCACGAACCCGTCCTCGACCGACCAGCCCTGCCGCCGTTCCAGCGTCAGCAGCCGGCGCAACGCCGGCAGGTTGTGCGGGCCGCGGCCGGTGCGGTCGACGAACGAGGCCACCGACGGCAGCAACGCCCTGACCTGCGCCGGAGGCAGGTTCGCCAGCATCGCGCGGCCCGAGGCCGTCAGGTGGGCGGGCAGCCGGACGCCGACGTCGGACACGATCGACTGCGGCTGACGGGGTTGTTCGCGCACCAGGTACAGCGCCTCGGCGCCGTGCAGGACGCCCAGGTGCGCGACCTTCTCCATCCGGTCGGCGAGCTTGCGCAGCAGCGGGCGGGCCAGCCGCTCCAGCGGGTCGTGCCGCAGGTAGGCGGAGCCGAGTTCGAACGCCGCGACGCCCAGGCCGTAGCGCTTCTCCTCGGGGAAGTGCGTCGCGAAACCGGCCTCGGTCAGCTCCGAGAGCAGGTGGTAGGTCGTGGACCTGGGCAGGTTGAGCTCGCGCGCGACCGACGCCGCGGAGACGGGCCCCGGTCTGCCCGCCAGCAGCCGGAGGACCGCCAACCCTCGCCGCAGCGCGGGAACGTCACTGCTGCTGCCCACAAAAGTGATTTTCCCACGTGATGCAGCCCACGCCGTTACGACATCAGGGCACACTCAACAGAACACGCGTGGGGTGCGTCGTAGAGGCGTGACGGTTTTGAAGGGGGTCGGGATTGACACCGAGTTTCGATGACTTCGTGGCAGCACAGGTGACCCCGTTGCTGCGCTATGCCACCGTGCTCACGTGCGACCCGCACCTGGCCCAGGACGTGGTCCAGGAAGTGCTGCTGCGCGCGCAGCAGAAGTGGGACCGCATCGGTTCAGTCGACCTCCCTCACGCCTACGTCAAGCGCATGGTGACCAACGAGTACCTCTCGTGGCGCAGACGCAGGGCAGCCAAGGACGTCGCTCTCTGCATGACGACGCTCGAGTCCGTCACCCCGCCCGTCGGAGACAAGACGCACCACTACGACGAGCGGGAAGCAATGTTGCAGCGGATCGCGAAGCTGCCCCGCAAACAGCGGGCCGCCGTCGTGCTCCGCTACTACGAGAACTACGAGGACTCGGAGATCGCACAGATGCTCGGTTGTGCCGAGGGAACCGTGCGCAGCCACATCTCGCGTGCGCTGGCCACACTCCGCCTGGACCACACGCCGGAACCCGCTGGTGTCGGGTTGCGGATCGGGGAGGGCCTGTCGTGAACGACACCGAACAGCTCATCAAGGAGGCACTCGGCCAACTGGCCGAGCGCACTCCGCATCCGGGCCCGACGCTCAACGCCCTGCGGCGCAAGCGCAAGAGGCAGCGGAACAACATCTTCCTGATCGCCACGGCCGGCATGGCCGCGGTCGTCGTCCTGATCTTCGCCGGCGTCGTCGCCAGCGACAGGTACACGCCGCCGAACCCCAACGACGCGGCCGCGGCGCTCGTACCGGGCAACGCGACCGGGGCGCTCAAGTACCAGCCGCACTGGCTGCCGGAGGGGTACGTCGAGACCTTCCGGAGCGTGCACGACGGCAAGGCCTTGCGAGCGTGGGTGCCGGTGAGCGCTCCTGCTGACGCGTACGGCGGAGGGCCGAGCATCGCCCTGTCCAGCGGCGAAGCTCATCCCGGCATCTCCGCCAAGTGGCGGGACGTGACGGTGCGCGGGCTCAAGGCTCGGATGCAGGTGTCCGGCGAACGGGCGGTCGTGGAGTGGAAGGCGCAGGACACGCTGTCCGTCCTGGTGGACCGCGTGACTGACCCGGAGACGACGGCACGGCGCGTCGCGGACTCCGTGCGCGCGGACTCGAACGCGATCTTCGAGGCGCCCTTCAAGGTGAGGGGGAACCAGCCGACCGTGTTCAGCGGGACGAGCCCTGTCGCCTGGAGTGCCACGTTCTCCCCTGGTCGTGGGCCCTTCGAGGTGACGGTCAGCAAGCGCAAGCCGGAGTTCGGCAGCGCGCCGACCACGCCGGTGACGGTGCGCGGCAAGCAAGGGGTCGTGGTGGGCGGTGCGACCGTGGCGGTGCAGGAGGGCGACCTCTGGATCACCGCGACCAGCCACCCCGCTGACAAGCCGGACGACGAGATCGTCGCGGTGGTCAACGACGTCGAGCTCGCCTCGAACGTCGACACCGGCTGGATCCGCACGAAGTAGTCCGTCTGGCATCTCAGACACCATCGGGCGCTCCGGGGTCGCTGACTCGGCCCCGGAGCGCTGTGATGTCTCCATGCAGCAACCGGTGGAGCTGGGTCCGAAGCCTCTGACCCTCGAGGACGTTCATGCCGTCGCCCGCGACGGCGCCCCGGTGGAGATCACCGCGGCGGCCCGCGAGGCGGTCACCGCCGCCCGTGGCCACATCGAACAGCTCGCCACGGCCGAACGCCCCACCTACGGCGTCTCGACCGGGTTCGGCGCGCTCGCCGTCCGGCACATCCCGCCGGACCGCCGTGCCCAGCTGCAGCGGTCGCTGATCCGCTCGCACGCCGCCGGTGCCGGTCCCGAGGTCGAACGCGAGGTCGTGCGGGCGCTGATGTTGCTGCGCCTGCGCACGCTCGCGACCGGCCACACCGGCGTCCGCCTGTCCACTGTGGACGCGATGGCCGGGATGCTGAACGCCGGCATCACCCCGATCGTGCACGAGTACGGCTCGCTGGGCTGTTCCGGCGACCTCGCGCCGTTGTCGGCGAGCGCGCTCGCGCTGATGGGCGAGGGCATGGTCCGCAACTCCCGCGACGAGCTCGTGCCCGCCGCGGAGGCGCTGGCGGAGGCCGGTATCGAACCGGTGCAGCTGGCCGAGAAGGAAGGCCTCGCGCTGATCAACGGCACCGACGGCATGCTCGGCATGCTGTCGCTGGCGATCGCCGACTTCACGCGGCTGCTGGACACCGCGGACCTCACCGCCGCGATGAGCGTCGAGGCGCTGCTGGGCACCGACCGCGTCTTCGAGCCGGAGCTGCACGCGCTGCGCCCGCACCCCGGCCAGAACGTCAGCGCCGCCCGGATGCTCGCGTTCCTCAAGAACTCCGAGATCGTCGCCTCCCACCGCGGCCCGGACTGCACCCGCGTGCAGGACGCGTACTCGCTGCGCTGCTCCCCGCAGGTGCACGGCGCGGCACGCGACACCGTGGCGTACGCGGCGACGGTGGCCGACCGCGAGCTGGCGTCTGTGATCGACAACCCCGTCGTGCTGGCGGACGGCCGCGTCGAGTCGAACGGCAACTTCCACGGCGCCCCGGTCGCCTACGTGCTGGACTTCCTGGCCATCCCGCTCGCGGACGTGGCCTCGATCGCCGAGCGCCGCACCGACCGCATGCTCGACGTCTCGCGGTCGCACGGCCTGCCGCCGTTCCTCGCCGACGACCCCGGCGTCGACTCCGGCCACATGATCGCCCAGTACACCCAGGCGGCGATCGTGTCCGAGCTCAAGCGCCTGGCCGTGCCGGCGTCCGTCGACTCGATCCCGTCCTCCGCGATGCAGGAGGACCACGTGTCGATGGGCTGGTCCGCCGCCCGCAAGCTGCGCAAGGCCGTGGACGGGCTCACCACCGTGCTGGCCGTCGAACTGCTCACCGCCGCGCGGGCCCTCGACCTGCGCGCGCCCCTCAAGCCCGCCCCCGCGACGGCCGCCGCCGTGGCGAAGCTGCGCGAGACCGTGCTGGGCCCCGGCCCGGACCGCCACCTCGCCCCCGAGATCGCCGCCGCCGAGGCCCTGATCCGAAGTGGAGCCCTGTAATGGCTGTTCGCGCTGACCGCGGCACCGAGCTGACCGCGAAGAACTGGTCGACCGAAGCCGCGCTTCGGATGTTCCACAACAACCTGGACCCGGACGTCGCCGAGCGTCCCGAGGACCTCGTCGTCTACGGCGGCACCGGCAAGGCCGCGCGCGACTGGCCGTCGTTCGACGCGATCACCCGCGAGCTGAAGAACCTCGAAGCCGACGAGACGCTGCTCGTGCAGTCCGGACGCCCGGTCGGCGTCATGCGCACGAACGAGTGGGCACCGCGCGTGCTCATCGCGAACTCGAACCTCGTGCCGGACTGGGCGAACTGGCCCGAGTTCCGCCGCCTGGAGGCCGAGGGCCTCACGATGTACGGGCAGATGACCGCCGGTTCGTGGATCTACATCGGCACCCAGGGCATCCTGCAGGGCACCTTCGAGACGTTCGCCGCCGTCGCCACCAAGCGCTTCAACGGCACCCTTCGCGGCACGCTCACGGTCACCGCGGGCCTCGGCGGCATGGGTGGCGCGCAGCCGCTCGCCGTGACGATGAACGAGGGCGTCGCGCTGTGCATCGAGGTCGACCCGCACCGCGCCCAGCGTCGTCTGGAGACCCGCTACCTCGACGAGATCGCGGACGACCTGGACTCGGCGATCGAGCGCGTGCTGGCCGCCAAGGCCGCCGGTGAGGCCGTGTCCGTCGGTGTCGTGGGCAACGCGGCGGAGATCCTGCCCGAGCTGCTGCGCCGCGAGGTCGCCGTCGACATCGTCACGGACCAGACGTCGGCCCACGACCCGTTGGCGTACCTGCCCGTCGGGGTCCCGCTGGAGGAGTGGCAGGACTACGCCGCCGCGAAGCCGGAGGAGTTCACCGAGCGCGCGCGGGAGTCGATGGCCACGCACGTCGAGGCCATGGTCGGGTTCATGGACCGGGGCGCCGAGGTGTTCGACTACGGCAACTCGATCCGCGGTGAGGCGCAGCTCGGCGGTTACGAGCGCGCGTTCGCGTTCCCCGGCTTCGTTCCCGCCTACATCCGGCCGTTGTTCTGCGAGGGCAAGGGCCCGTTCCGCTGGGCCGCGCTGTCCGGCGACCCCGAGGACATCGCCAAGACCGACAAGGCGATCCTGGAGCTCTTCCCGGAGAACGAGCAGCTGCACCGGTGGATCAAGATGGCCGGTGAGCGCGTCGAGTTCCAGGGCCTGCCCGCCCGCATCTGCTGGCTCGGCTACGGCGAACGGCACCTCGCGGGCCTCAAGTTCAACGAGATGGTGGCGTCCGGTGAGCTGTCCGCGCCGATCGTCATCGGCCGCGACCACCTCGACTGCGGCTCGGTGGCCTCCCCGTACCGCGAGACCGAGGCGATGGCCGACGGCTCCGACGCGATCGCGGACTGGCCGCTGCTCAACGCCCTGGTCAACACGGCCTCCGGTGCCACCTGGGTGTCGATCCACCACGGCGGCGGCGTCGGCATCGGCCGCTCGATCCACGCGGGCCAGGTCACGGTCGCGGACGGCACCGAGCTGGCCGCGCGGAAGATCGAGCGCGTGCTGACCAACGACCCCGGCATGGGCGTCATCCGGCACGTGGACGCCGGGTACGACGAAGCCAAGGCCGTGGCCGCCGACAAGGGCGTGCGCATCCCGATGGAGGGCTGAGAATTGTCAGACCTCGCTGGGAGAATTGAAATCGGGGGACCCCCTGGAGGGGACCCCTGCGTGAGCCTGCCGATGGAGGCGTGATGCTCGACCAGATCGCGGACGTCGGGCGTGACACCAAGCGAGGCGGCTACTCCCGCCACGGCTACGACAAGCCGGAGCTGGAACTGCGGCACTGGTTCGTCGAGCAGGCAGTCAAGCGCGGCCTGAACGTCGAGACCGACCAGAACGGCAACCTCTGGGCGTGGTGGGGCGAGCGCGGCGACAACGCGCTCATCACCGGCAGCCACCTGGACTCGGTGCCCGGTGGCGGTGCGTTCGACGGCCCGCTGGGGGTGACGTCGGCGCTGGAAGCCGTGGACCTCCTGCAGGTCAAGGGGTTCAAGCCCGCGCGGCCGTTCGCGATCACGGTCTTCGCCGAGGAGGAAGGCGGCCGGTTCGGTGTCGCGTGCCTCGGCTCGCGGCTGCTGACCGGCGCCATCTCGCCGGAGAAGGCGCTGGCGCTCAAAGACCCGGACGGCATCACGCTGGCCGAAGCCATGAAGGCCGCCGGGTACGACCCCGAACTGGCCGGCCGCGACGAACGGGCCCTGCGGCGCATCGGGCAGTTCGTCGAGCTGCACGTCGAACAGGGCCGCGGCCTGACGGTGCCGGTCGGCGTGGCGAGCAGCATCCTCGCGCACGGCCGGTGGCGCTTCACGTTCAGCGGCGAGGGCAACCACGCCGGTGCGACGTTGATCGAAGACCGTCGCGACCCGATGCTCCCGGCCTCCCAACTCGTCCTCGCCGCCAGGAAGGCGGCCAGGGCAGGCGGGCGTGCCACCGTGGGAAGGCTCGTCCCCAACCCCGGTGGCACCAACGTCATCGCGTCCACTGTGGACGTCTGGCTGGACGCGCGGGACAGCGACGACGCGCGCACCCGTGCGATGGTCGCGGAGATCTCCGAGGCAGCTCGCCAGGCCGCTGAGGAGGAGGGCTGCGAGGTCACCGTCACCGAGGAGTCGTACGGCGACACGGTGTACTTCGACTCCGCGCTGCGGGACGACATCGCTGGGGCGCTCGGTGGCGTTCCGGCGTTGCCGACCGGGGCGGGCCACGACGCGGGCATCCTCGCCGCGCACGTGCCCACCGCGATGCTGTTCGTGCGCAACCCCACCGGCGTGAGTCACGCGCCGGAGGAGTTCGCCGAGCAGGCCGACGTCGACGAGGGTGTCAGGGCGCTGGCCGCCACGATCGAACACCTCGGTTCATGAACTTCTGGTGCGAGCGAGCCTGGTTGCCCGCCGGGCTCGCCGAGCGCGTCCTGATCAGGGTCGAGAACGGCGTGATCGCCAACGTGTCCACAGTGGACACCATTCCGCTGGGTGTCCGCCGACTGCACGGCATCGTCGTGCCGGGCTTCGCGAACGCCCACTCGCACGCGTTCCACCGGGCTCTCCGGGGCCGGACGCACGACGGCGGCGGCACCTTCTGGACGTGGCGTGAGGGCATGTACGCGCTGGCGTCCCGCCTCACCCCGCAGTCGTACTACCGCCTGGCCCGCGCGGTCTACGGTGAGATGGCGCTCGCGGGTGTCTCCGCGGTGGGCGAGTTCCACTACGTCCACGACCAGTCCAACGAGTTCGGCTACGCCCTGCGCGAGGCGGCGAAGGACGCCGGCATCCGCCTCACGTTGCTCGACACCTGCTACCTCGCGGGCGGCATCGACCAGCCCGTCAACGAGGTGCAGCGGCGCTTCTCCGACGGCACCGCCGAGGCGTGGGCGTCCCGGGTCGCCGAGCTCGAGTCCGACGACGTGATGCGCGTCGGTGCCGCGATCCACTCGGTGCGCGCCGTCCCGCGGGCCGAGCTCTCCGTGGTGGCGCAGGCGTTCCCGGACGCCCCGCTGCACGTCCACCTCTCCGAACAGCCCGCCGAGAACGAGGCCTGCCTCGCCGCGTACGGCCTCACGCCGACCGGGCTCCTGCACGAAGCCGGCGCACTCTCACCTCGCACGACGGCCGTGCACGCCACTCACCTGACACCCGAGGACATCGCGTTGCTGGGCGGCTCCGGCACCGGTGCGTGCTTCTGCTCGACGACCGAGGCGGACCTGGCCGACGGCATCGGACCGGCACGCGAACTGGCCGACGCGGGCAGCCCCCTCTCGCTGGGCAGCGACCAGCACGCGGTGATCGACCCTCTGCTGGAAACCCGTGCCCTGGAGCACAACGAGCGGCTCCGCACCGGTCAGCGCGGCCGTTTCTCGCCGGCTGAGCTGCTCGGCGCGGCCACCCGCCACTCCGCGCTCGGCCGGGACGGCGGACGCATCGAGCCAGGTGCGCCGTGCGACCTCGTGGCGATCAGCTGCTCGACGCCGCGCACCGCGGGTTCGTTGCCGCAGCAGGTTCTCCTGTCGGCGACGGCGTCCGATGTGGACACCGTGGTCGTCGGCGGCCGGGTGGTCGCCGCAGGGGGAGTGCACGAGACTCTGGGTGACGTCGGCAGGCTGCTGGCGGACGCGATCGAGGAGCTGTGGGCATGAGCGTGCTGATCACCGGCATCGGTGAGCTCACCGCGAACACCGACCTCAGCGGTGACGCACTGGTGATCGACGGCGAGGAGATCGCCTGGGTCGGCAACGCGGACAAGGCCCCCGCCGCCGACGAACGGGTCGACGTCGAGGGCCGCGCGGTGCTGCCCGGCTGGGTCGACAGCCACACCCACCTGGTGTTCGCGGGCGACCGGACCGCCGAGTTCGGTGCGCGCATGGCCGGCAAGCCCTACACCGCGGGCGGCATCGCCGTGACCGTGAACGCGACCCGTGCCGCGACCGACGAGGAGCTGGCCGCGGTCCTGCGCAGGCACATCGCCGAAGCTCTACGTCAAGGAACGACGTTCATCGAGACCAAGACCGGTTACGGCCTGAACGTGGCCGACGAGGTGCGCTCAGCGCGCATCGCGGCCGAGCAGGCCGACGAGGTCACGTTCCTCGGTGCCCACCTCGTGCCGCCCGGCGAGGACGCGGACACCTACGTCGACCTGGTCCGCGGCGAGATGCTCGACGCCGTCGCGCCCCTCGTGCGCTGGGCCGACGTGTTCTGCGAGAAGGGCGCCTTCGACTACGACCAGTCGAAGGCCGTGCTCCAGGCCGCCGCGGCGAAGGGCCTCGGCCTGCGCGTCCACGGCAACCAGCTCGGCGAGGGCCCCGGGGTGCGGTTGGCCGTGGAACTCGGCGCCGCCTCCGTCGACCACTGCACGTACCTGTCCTCCGCGGACGTCGACGCGCTGGCGTCGTCGGACACCGTCGCCACGCTGCTCCCGGCGTGCGACCTCTCGACCCGCCAGTCGCTGCCGCCCGCCCGCGCCCTGCTCGACGCCGGTGCGACGGTCGCGCTCGCCAGCAACTGCAACCCCGGCTCGTCGTACACCTCGTCGATGGCGTTCTGCGTGACGACAGCGGTCCTGCAGATGCGGATGAGCGTCGAGGAAGCGGTGTGGGCGGCGACGGCGGGAGGCGCGCGGGCGTTGCGGCGCACCGACGTCGGTGTCATCAGACCTGGTGCGCGGGCCGATCTCCACGTGCTGGACGCGCCCTCGATCACGCATCTGGCCTACCGCCCTGGGGTCCCGTTGACCCACTCGGTGTGGCGTCGGGGTGAACGCACCAATTGAGACTGGCGTCTCATCACCCTCCGTGTGGGCCTATTGGCGGAAGGTGCGGGGCCGTACGGTGTCCCCGTGGTGGATTTCGCGGAGGCCCTGACGAAAGCCGTCGACAACAGCGGCCTCAGCCTCGAACGCATCCAGCACCACCTGGCCGCCAGGGGCATGCAGGTCAGCATCTCGACGCTCAGCTACTGGCGCCGCGGCCGCAGCCGCCCGGAACGTCCGGAGTCGCTGAAGGTCGTCGCCGCCCTGGAGGAGCTGCTCGAACTCGGTGAGGGCTTCCTGACCGACCGGCTGGGCGACAAGCGGCCGCGCGGGCGCTGGGTGGACCAGTCGCTGTCGCTCGAGGACATGTGGGACTCGCGGGCCACCGACCTCGGCGAGGTCATGTCGCGGATCGACCGGCTGCAGCCAACGGCGACGACGTACCTGAGCGTGCAGGACCGGCAGGTGGTCGGGCCGGATCGCCGTGAGGTCTCGAACCACTGCACGGGCGTGATCCAGGCGCTGGAGGACGGCGTCGACCGGTTCCTCGCGATTCAGCTGGCCGATGCCACGGACCTCGGCGTGCCGTCGATCGAGGCGGGGCCGCCGTGCCGGCTCGGCAGGGTGCGCAGCGAGGACTCCACCGGGTTCCTCGTCGCGGAGATCCTCTTCGACCGGATGCTCAGAGCGGGCGAGACGGCTCTGGTCGACTACACGGTCCGGATGAGACCCGGCGCGGACAGCGAGGTCTGCGACCGGCGGTTCCTGCGACCGGTGAACGACTACACGCTGCAGATCGACTTCCACCCGGACGCGGTGCCGGCGCGCTGTTTCCAGTTCGCGCGGCCGTCGTTGCACGAGCCGGAGACCGCGCTCAACGACCTGTGGATCGGGACGACGGCGTCGACGCACATCCACGTGCGGAACTCGAAGCCCGGGATCTATGGAGTGCGGTGGGAGTGGGAGTAGCCGCTACTCCCACTCCCACCGCAAGCGCCCCCAGTCGAAACGATGCGCTCGGCCGAGCCGCAATCGGCCTGCTCATCAAGGGCGCCCAGGATGGCCGTCACCGCTGCAGGGAGGCGGCGACAGCAGGTTCCTAGACCTTCAGCAACAGGTTCGGAGAACCCGTCCTGATGTCGGTCAGCTTGTTCGGCGTGGCCGCACCGACCAGGGCGTTGCGCACCTGGGCGGGCGTCGCGGACGGGTTCGCGCCCAGGTAGAGCGCAGCCGCGCCGGCGACGTGCGGGGAGGCCATCGACGTGCCGCCCATGGACCGCGTGCCCGTGTCGCTGCTGTGCGACGCGCTCACGATGTCGCTACCGGGTGCCCAGATGTCGAGGCACCTGCCGTAGTTCGACGAGCCCGCCGACCAGATCGAACGCTTGTCGGCACGGTCCGACGCACCGACGGTGATCGCCTCCGGCGTGCGGGCCGGGGTGAAGTTGCACGCGTCCTGGCCGCTGTTGCCGCCTGCCAGCACGTAGGTGAAGCCCGCGCTGATCGAGCGCCTGACGGCGTTCTCCAGCGAGCTGTTCGTGCCGCTGCCGCCGAGGCTCATGTTGACGACGGCGGGCTTCTTGCCGTTGGCCGTCACCCAGTCGATGCCGCGGATGATGCCGTCCCACGCGCCGCTGCCGTTGCAGTCGAGGACGCGGACGCCGACGAGCTTGGCCTTCTTCGCGACGCCGTAGGTCCTGCCGCCGACCGTGCCGGCGACGTGCGAGCCGTGGCCCTGGCAGTCCTGCGCGACGGAGTCGTTGTCGATGAAGTCGTAACCGTCGGAAGCGCGGCCCTCGAATTCGGAATGCGTTTTCCTGATTCCGGTGTCGAGAACGTACGCCGTCACGTTCGACGCGGTGTTCGGGTAGGTGTACTTCTGGTTGAGCGGCAGGCTCGCCTGATCGATCCGGTCGAGACCCCAGACCGGGTTCGACTGCGTCTCCTGGATCGTGGCGAACGTGTTCCGCTCGACGAATTGCACGTCCGGGTCAGCCGCGAGCCTCCGCGCCTGGCGTTCGGACATTCCGGTGACCGAGAACCCGTTCAGCGCGGCGCTGTAGGTGTGCTTGACGTTGCCCTGGTAGCGGGACGCCAACGCGCTGGCAGGGGTGCGCGCTCCGTCCTTCAGCACCACGATGTAGCTGCCCTCGACCGCCTGTGCGCCCGCACCGGGGAGCACTGCTTGTTCGGCGATCGCGGTGGGCGTCCACATCGCTGTGGAAGCGATGCCCAATGCCGCCGCGATGGCGACATGACGCCGAAGTGCCATGGGGTTCCTCCTGGCAGGGAATGAACTGGGGAACACCAAGAAACTAACGCGAGTTGTGCTCCGGATAACAGGTTCGAAACTTCAGTCCTCAATACTGTCAAAACTGTGTCGACACCGTTTTCGGGTACTGGCCGTGGTCGGGCGAGCCGGATTCGATCACTGGCCGTAGCATTCCTCCATGCAGGAATTCGCTGAGGCGCTGGCGAAGGCCGTGGAGGCGAGCGGACTCAGCCTGGAGCGGATCCAGCGCCACCTCGAACTGCGCGGCGTGCAGGTGAGCCAGTCGACGCTGAGCTACTGGCGCCGCGGCCGCAGCCGCCCGGAACGGCCGGAGTCGCTGCACGCCGTCGCGGTGCTCGAGGAAGTCCTGCGGCTGGCACCGGGGGAGCTGACCGGGCAGCTCGGTGACAGGAGGCCGCGCGGCCGCTGGGTCGAACGAGCCGCCGCGCTGGAGGGGATCTGGCAGGAGGCCGCCATCGACCTCGGCCGCGCCATCGCCCGCGTGGACCGCCTCACCGCGGCTCCGGCGAAGTACCTCGTCGTGCGGGACGTGACCGTGATCGGCCCCGACCGGCGTGAGGTCGAGATGCGGACCAGTTCGGTGATCGAGGCGTTCGAGGACGGCGTCGACCGGATCCTCGTCGCGAAGACCGCCGACGAGACCGACCGCTCTCCCGGCGACATCGTCGCGCAGAAGTCGTGCCGGGTCGGCCGGGTGCGCCGCGACTCCGAGCACAAGCTGATCGTCGCCGAGGTCATCCTCGACCGCGTGCTGCGAGCGGGGGACACCGCGCTCGTGGACGTGCGGATGATCTCCGACCCCGGTGCGGACAGCGTCTCGGCGGACCGCACGTTCGTCCGCGCGCTGCGCGAGTACGTGCTGGAGGTGGAGTTCCACCCCGACGCGGTGCCGGTGCGGTGCCACGGCTTCAGCCGGTCCGAGCCGGGTGCGCCCGATGTCGACACGGGTGAGCTGTGGATCGGCACCACGGCCTCCACCCATCTCGTCGTGCGCGAAGCCCAGGCGGGGTACGTCTACGGCATCAAGTGGGAGTGGGAGTAGCGGCCCTCGCTCGCTACTCCCACGACTGCACATCAAGACTCTTCTAGTTCCCGATGCGCAGCAGCCTGTCGGGCGATCCGACGCGGAGGTCGCGCAGGTTCGCGGTCGTCGTCGCGCCGTTCACCAGTGCGTCCCGCACCTGCTGGTTCGTCGCGTTCGGGTTCGCACTCAGGAAGAGCGCCGCCGCACCGGCCACGCCCGGCGCCGCCATGGACGTGCCGCTGTCGAGCCGGGTGGCGAAGTCGTTCGCGCTGGAGGCGGAACGGATGTCCGAGCCCGGTGCCCAGACGTCGACGCAACGGCCCCAGTTCGACGCCGTGCCCCACTGCGGCCAGACCGACCGGTTGTCGTTGCGGTCGGTGGCCCCGACCGTGATCGCCTCGGGCAGCCGGGCCGGGGTGAAACCGCACGCGTCGCGGCCGTCGTTGCCCGCCGCGAGCACGTAGGTGAACCCGGCCGCGATCGACCGCCTGATGGCGTTCTCCATGAGCTCGTCCTGGCCCAGCCCGCCGAGGCTCATGTTGACCACCGCCGGCCGCCGGCCGTTGAGGGTGACCCAGTCGATGCCGGAGACCACGCTGTCCTGGTCGGACCTGTTGTCGCAGCCCAGCACCCGCACGCTGACGACCTGCGCCCGCTTGGCGACACCGGACGTCCGGCCCGCGATCGTGCCGGCGACATGCGTGCCGTGGCCGGCGCAGTCGCTCGCGTTCGCGTCGTCGTCGATGAAGTCGAAACCGTGCGACGCGCGACCTTCGAATTCGTTGTGCGTGATTCGCACGCCGCTGTCGAGAACGTAAGCGCGAACACCTGCCGCCGCATTGTCCGGATACGTGTACTGGGCGTTGAGAGGCAGGGCGCGCTGGTCGATCCGGTCGAGGTTCCACGGCGCGTTCCACTGCGTGGTCTGGCCGGAGAGGACGAGGTTGCGCTGGACGTAGGAGACCTTAGGGTCCGCGGCGAGCCGTCTGGCCTGGTGCTCGGACATGTCCCGCACGGAGAAGCCGTTGAGCACGGCCTTGTAGGTGCGCTTGAGCCGGCCGTCGTACTTGCTCAGCAGGCTCTGCGGAGAGGCGGTGACGCCGTCCTTGAGGACCACGATGTAACTGCCGGGAACAGCCTCACCCTCACCGCGCAGCGCCTGTTGCGCATTCGCGGCAGGAGTGCAGAGAACGGTCGCGAACAATGCCGCGGCAATGCAGGTGTTGATTCTCATCGGGTCCTCCAGGCAGGCTTGACGCGATGAAAAGTAACTTCACGAGTGGGTGAAATGACAGTGGAGAATATTTGGTCGCCAATACTGTCAAGACTGTGGCGAGCTGGAGCAGCTCCACGTGGCACAATGCCGCGCCGCGAGGCAGGGTGGGAGGTATGGAGTACACCAACCTCGGTCGCAGCGGCCTGTCCGTCTCCCGCCTGTGCCTCGGCACGATGAACTTCGGTCCCGAGACGTCCGAGGCCGACAGCCACGCGATCATGGATCGCGCCCACGAACACGGCCTGAACTTCTTCGACACGGCCAACGTCTACGGCTGGAAGAAGGGCGAGGGAGTCACCGAGAACATCATCGGCAACTGGTTCGCGAAGGGCGGCACCCGCCGCGAACGGACCGTCGTCGCCACCAAGCTCTACGGCAGCATGGGCGACTGGCCGAACGAGACCAAGCTGTCCGCGCTGAACATCCGCCGCGCCGCGGACGCGTCGTTGAAGCGCCTGCAGACCGACTACATCGACCTGTACCAGATGCACCACGTCGACCGGGACACGCCGTGGGACGAGATCTGGGAAGCCTTCTCCGTGCTGCGCCAGCAGGGCAAGGTCATCTACTTCGGCTCGTCCAACTTCGCGGGCTGGCACATCGCCCAGGCCGCCGAGGCCGCGCGCACCCGCGGGTTCCTCGGCCTGGTGTCGGAGCAGTCGATCTACAACCTGATGACCCGCTGGGTCGAGCTGGAGGTCCTGCCCGCGGCTCGTCACTACGGGCTCGGCGTCATCCCGTGGTCACCGCTGCACGGCGGGTTGCTCGGTGGGGTGTTGCGCAAGCAGCGCGAGGGTGGGGCTTCTCGGTCGGCCTCTGGGCGGTCCGCGGACGCGCTCGAGAAGTACCGCGACACGATCGACGCCTACGAGAAGTTGTGTGCGGAGATCGGGGAGGACCCGGCCAACGTCGGCCTCGCGTGGCTGCTGCACCAGGAGGGTGTGACCGCGCCGATCATCGGGCCGCGCACCATCGAGCAACTCGACAACTCGTTGCGCGCCGCGGAGCTGAAGCTCGACGCGGAGGTGCTGGGCAAGCTCGACGAGCTGTTCCCGGCACCGGCTCCGAACGGGTCGAAGCCGGCCCCGGAGGCCTACGCCTGGTAGCTCAGTCCTCGAAGTCGTCGTCGTCGCGCGCCAGGAACGTGGCGAAGCGCTCGATGGGCGTCTCGAAGTCGGGGTTGGCGTCGACGAACTCCCGCAGCTTGTCGGCGAGCCACGCGAACGTGACCTCTTCCTCGCCGCGCCGCTTCTCGAGCTCCTCGATGCCGCGATCGGTGTGGTACATGGCGAAACTCCTGTGAGGGCTTAGAAAACGAGCCGCCGGACTCCAAGGGAATCCGGCGGCTCGTTCGTTCAGGACCGGCTTACTCGAACGCGCGGGTGATGATCTCGCGCTGCTCGACCTCGTGCACCTTGCTCGAACCGGCCGACGGGGCGGCCATCGGGCGGCGCGACACGCGGCGGACGGTGCCCAGGTGCTCGGGCAGCAGCTCCGGCAGGGCCAGACCGTAGAACGGCCAGGCACCCTGGTTCGCCGGCTCTTCCTGCACCCAGCGGACGTCCTTCGCGTTCGGGTAGCGCTCCAGGGTCTCGGTCAGCTTGCGGGCCGGGACCGGGTAGAGCTGCTCGACGCGCACGATCGCCACGTCGCCGCCACCGCGCTTCTCACGCTCGGCGTGCAGCTCGTAGGAGATCTTGCCGCTGCACAGCAGGACCTTCGTGACCGCGTTCGGGTCCTTGATCGTCGGGTCGTCCATCACCGAGTGGAACCGGTCGTTGATGAACTCGTCGGTGCCGGACACGGCGGCCTTGAGGCGCAGCATGGACTTCGGCGTGAACACGATCAGCGGCCGGTCGACGCCGTCGAGGGCGTGGCGACGCAGCAGGTGGAAGTAGTTCGCCGGAGTCGACGGCACCGCGACGGTCATGGAGCCCTCGGCGCACAGCTGCAGCCAGCGCTCGATGCGGCCGGACGTGTGGTCCGGGCCCTGGCCCTCGTGGCCGTGCGGCAGCAGGATCACGACGTCGGAACGCTGACCCCACTTCGCCTCACCGGACGAGATGAACTCGTCGATGATCGGCTGCGCGCCGTTGACGAAGTCGCCGAACTGCGCCTCCCACAGGACCAGTGCCTGCGGGTTCGCGACCGAGTAGCCGTACTCGAAGCCGACCGCCGCGAACTCCGACAGCACCGAGTCGTAGACCATGAACTTGCCCTGGTCGTCGGACAGGTGCTGCAGCGGCGTGTGCTCCTCGCCGGTCTTGCGGTCGATCAGGGTCGCGTGGCGCTGCACGAACGTGCCGCGGCGCGAGTCCTGGCCGGCCAGGCGGATGTTGCGGCCCTCGATCGCGAGCGAACCGAAGGCGAGCAGCTCCGCGAACGCCCAGTCGATGCCGCCCTCGCGCGCCATCTTGGCGCGCCGTTCGAGCACCGGCTTGACGCGTGCGTGCGGCGTGAAGCCGTCCGGCAGGTTCACGTGGGCGTCCGCGATGTGCTCCAGCACCTCGCGGCTGATGCCCGTGGGCAGCTTCGCCGGGATCTGCTGCTCGGCCTCCACCGACGGGCTGACCGTCACCGGGTGCTTCTCGAGCTCGCGGACCTCGTTGAAGACGTGCTCCAGCTGGCTGGAGAAGTCCTGCAGCGCCTTCTCGGCCTCTTCGACCGTGATGTCGCCGCGGCCGATCAGGGACTCGGTGTAGGTCTTGCGCACCGAGCGCTTCTGGTCGATCACGTCGTACATCGCCGGCTGCGTCATCGAGGGGTCGTCGCCCTCGTTGTGGCCGCGTCGGCGGTAGCAGACCATGTCGATCACGACGTCCTTGTGGAACGCCTGGCGGTACTCGACGGCCAGCTTCGCGACCCAGTAGCAGGCCTCGGGGTCGTCGCCGTTCACGTGGAAGACCGGCGAGCCGATCATCTTCGCGACGTCGGTCGAGTACTTCGAGGACCGCGAGTGCTCCGGTGCCGTGGTGAAGCCGACCTGGTTGTTCACGACGATGTGGACCGTGCCACCGGTGCGGTAGCCGCGCACGAGCGCCAGGTTCAGCGTCTCGGCGACGACACCCTGGCCCGCGAACGCCGCGTCACCGTGCATGGCGACCGGCAGGACGGGGAAGAAGTCGCCGCCCTTGTCGATCATGTCCTGCTTGGCGCGCACGATGCCTTCGAGGACCGGGTCGACGGCCTCGAGGTGCGACGGGTTCGCCGTCAGCGACACCTTGGTCTCGCCGTCGCCGAACATGCGGAAGTACTTGCCCTCGGCACCGAGGTGGTACTTCACGTCGCCGGAGCCGTGCGCCTGACCGGGATCGAGGTTGCCCTCGAACTCGCGGAAGATCTGCGAGATCGGCTTGCCGACGATGTTCGCGAGGACGTTCAGGCGGCCGCGGTGCGGCATGCCGATGACGACCTCGTCGAGCTCGTGCTCGGCGGCCTTGTCCAGCACCGCGTCGAGCAGCGGGATGACGGTCTCGCCACCCTCCAGCGAGAAGCGCTTCTGGCCGACGTACTTCGTCTGCAGGAACGTCTCGAAGGCCTCAGCGGCGTTCAGCTTGCTGAGGATGTACTTCTGCACGGTGGCCGGGGGCTTCTCGTGCGGAACCTCGACGCGCTCCTGGATCCAGCGGCGCTCTTCGGGCTCGAGGATGTGCATGTACTCGACGCCGACGGTGCGGCAGTACGAGTTGCGCAGCACGCCCAGGATGTCGCGGAGCTTCATCCGCTCCTTGCCGGCGAAGCCGCCGACCGGGAACTCGCGGTCCAGGTCCCACAGCGTCAGGCCGTGGCTGAGCACGTCCAGGTCGGCGTGGGAGCGCTGGCGGTAGTTCAGCGGGTCCGTGTCGGCCATCAGGTGGCCGCGCGTGCGGAACGCGTCGATCAGCTCGATGACGCGCGCGGTCTTGTCGACGGCACCCTCGGGGATGTCCGCGACCCAGCGGATCGGCTCGTAGGGCAGGCGCAGCGACGCGAAGATCTCGTCGTAGAAGCCGTCCTCACCGAGCAGCAGCTGGTGGATGCGCTTGAGGAACTCGCCCGACTCCGCACCCTGGATGATGCGGTGGTCGTACGTGCTGGTCAGCGTGATGATCTTGCTGACGCCCATGTCGGTGAGCGCCTGCTCGCTGGTGCCCTGGAAGTGCGCGGGGTACTCCATCGCGCCGACGCCGATGATCGCGCCCTGACCTGCCTGCAGACGCGGCACCGAGTGGTTCGTGCCGATCGTGCCGGGGTTGGTCAGCGAGATCGTGGTGCCGGAGAAGTCGTCCGCCGTCAGCGAACCGCCGCGGGCCTTGCGGATCAGGTCCTCGTAGGCCTGCCAGAACTGCGTGAACGTCATGTTCTCGCAGCCCTTGACCGACGCGACGACCAGCGTGCGGCTGCCGTCCTTGCCGGGCAGGTCGATCGCCAGGCCGAAGTTGACGTGCTCCGGCGTGACGACGAACGGCTTGCCGTCGACCTCGGCGTAGTGGCGGTTCAGGTTGGGGAACGCCTGCAGCGCCCGCACCACCGCGTAGCCGATGACGTGCGTGAAGGAGACCTTCCCGCCGCGCGTCCGCTTCAGGTGGTTGTTGATGACGATGCGGTTGTCCGCCAGCAGCTTCGCGGGCACGGCACGCACGCTGGTCGCGGTCGGAACGGTGAGCGAGAGCTCCATGTTCTTCGCGATCGCGGCGGATGCACCACGCAACTGCTTCTGCTCGGGCTGCGCGCTCGGCTTGACCGGGGCTGCCTTCGCTGCCTGCTGCGGCGCGGGTTTGCCGGTCTGCGGCAACGTGGCCGCGGACTTCGGCGGCGCGGCGGCCGGCTTGGGTGCGGCGGCGGGCGCGGGCTTGCCGTTGTCGGCGGCCGGCGGCGTCACGGTCGCGGTCGTGGTGGCCGTGGAGCCACCCGCGCTGGCCGTGGCGGCGCTACCGTTGCCGCCCCCACGCTTGTAGTCGGCAAAGAAGTCGTGCCATGCCGGGTCTACGGATGACGGGTCCGCGAGGAACTGATCGTACATCTCCTCGACGAGCCATTCGTTCGGCCCGAACTGTGACGCAGGACTGCTGCTGGACACGGCTGGCGCTCGCCTCTATCCATCTCGCTTTTGGTGTTGACTCATGCGGTACTCAGGTTAGTCCCCCTGGCGCGGGCCTTCACACACTGGAGGCACCTGGCAAGGAGTGGTCTGTCACAGGATCGATCAGGACGGGCCTGTCGTCACCCTCAGTTGACCAGTTCTTGATGTGTGTCTCACCTCGTCACCTCCCATTCGAGCAACGCTCACGATGCCGTCGGACTGGCATACGCACCGAGAGCACTGATCAGTTCACGATAGGTACAACGCGGTGGCCCTGCGGATTGATCTTGTTCAGCCATCTTGTTCAGCCCAGTGAATGCAGGATCGACGCCGCCATCGCGCTGACGAAGCCGGTTCTGGTGGCTTCCGGGGTCCGGTCCAGCGACAGGTACGGGTTCAGGTCCTCGAGTTCGACCAGCAGCAGCTCGCCCTGCCGGGTGCGGCAGGCGTCGACGCGCTGGATGCCGTGGTCCAGGTCGTTCCAGTCGACGAACCGCTGCGCGAACTCCAGGTCCTCCCTGCTCGGGGTGTACGGGCTGAGCTCCCAGCGCTTCGCCGGGTCCGGTGCGTTCAGGGCGTACTGGAAGTCGTGGTCCACGAAGTAGAACGAGACCTCGTACCGGAAATCGATCTTCGGCTGGACGAGGACGTCGGCTTTGTCGCGGGCTTTGTCCTGCAGGTTGCCCTGGAGGTCGGCCTCGGAGACGAACTCCAGGCCGTGGGAGTCGGCGCCGGCTTTGGGCTTCACGACGTACTCGGGTGCCCGGGGGAGGCGGTCCAGGTGGTCCGCGGTGCCGATCGTGGGGATGACCGGGAAGCCCGCGTCGGTCAGGTCGATCAGGTACTGCTTGCCGGCCATGTCGCCCTTGCCGGTGAGCGGGTTGTAGACGCGCTGGTTCGTGGCTTTCGCCTGCTCGCGGAAGTGGAGGTATGCCTGGGCGTAGTCGACTGTCGGGCCGCTGTTGCGGATCACGACCGTGTCGTGGGCCGGCATCAGGGCGGTGGCGTCTTCTGGGTGGCAGATGGCCAGGTTGAAGTGCTGTCTCAGGCGGGAGGTCAGGTAGATGTCCTCGTCGCAGTAGCGGCGGCCCTTGGCTGGGTAGGACAGGTTGGAGACGTAGAGGATCGAGGGGCGGGGTGAGTTGGAGGGCACCGGTCGGGCTCCTTTGACCTTTGGCCTGGGGAGATGGTTTCTACGGGATCGGGTGGGGTGGGGACGAGGGTTCGTGGTGGGGGCCACGGGGGTTGGGCTTTGTGGGGTGGGACCGTGCGGGTGGGCTTGCGTTGGATTGGCCAAGGGGTGCCAACGGGTCGGCTTGCTCAGGCATGTCGCGTTCCAGCGGGGTGGTCACCAATGCGCTCAGGTCGCCTTGCGTGGGTGGCTGGGCGGGCAGTACCGGGCCGGTGCGGGTCATCGCGCAGTGCGTGGGTCACCACCGCTTCACCAGCCCGCAGAGGTTCACACGCCTCGGCTTCGCCCTTGCGACTGGCGGCAGGGCGGCTCGGCTTCGCCGTTGCCCTGCGCGTAGGGGGACGGTTCGGCTTCGCCCTTGCGTTGGCGGCCCGGTTGTTACGCGGCCTCTGGGGTGTCGCCGTGGCGCCATAGGCGGGCATAGGTGCCGTTGGACGCCATGAGGTCGGCGTGGGTGCCCTGTTCGATTATCCGGCCGTTGGCCAGTACGACTATTCGGTCGGCCCTGGCTGCTGTGGCCAAGCGGTGGGCCACCACGAAGGTGGTCCTGGCGCCTGCGAGGTGGTCGCTGGCGTGCAGGACTGCCGATTCGGTGGCCGGGTCCAGGGCTGCTGTCGCCTCGTCGAGGAGCAAGAGGTCTGGGTTGACCAGTTCTGCTCTTGCCAGTGCCACCAGTTGGCGTTGGCCTGCGGAGAGGTGGTTGCCTCGTTCGCCCACGGGTTGGTGGAAGCCGTTCTGGAGGGTGGCGACCATCGGGAGGGCGCCTACGGCCTCGGTTGCCTGCTGGATTTCTTGTTCTGTCGCTGTGGGGCGGCCGTAGGCGACGTTGGTGGCCAGGTCGCCGCCGAAGAGGTGGGCTTCTTGGGGGACCACGCCCAGGCGTTGGCGGTAGGCGGAGAGGTCGTAGGTGCGGACGTCCACGCCGTCGATCAGGACTGTGCCCTTGGTGGCGTCGTAGAAGCGGGCTATGAGCTTCACGAGGGTTGATTTGCCCGCGCCTGTTTCGCCTACCAGGGCGACGGTTTCGCCTGGGCTCACGTGCAGCGTGACGTTGTCCAGGGCTGGGGTTTCGGCTCCTGCGTAGGTGAAGGAGACGTTGCGGAGCTCCACCTCGCCCTGCAGGCGGGGCGGGACCTCGACCGGGGTCGACGGTGGTTCGACCGTGCTCGGGGTGCGGAGCAGGTCGCCGATCCTGCGCAGGCCGACCCTTGCCTGCTGGTAGCCGTCGAAGACGCCGGAGAGTTGCTGGATCGGGCTGAAGAACAGGCCCAGGTAGAGGAGGAAGGCGAGCAGGACGCCCGGGGTCATGGTGCCTGCCGCTACCCGGTGGGCGCCCACGGCCAGGACCACTGCCTGGGCCACGCCGGACAGCATCGACACGAACGGGAAGTAGGTGGCGATGTAGCGCTGGGCTCGCAGGCGGGTGCGGCGGTAGGCGTCGCTGCGTTCGGCGAAGGCTTCGGCTGAGCGGCGTTCCCTCGTGTAGGCCTGGGAGACGCGGAGGCCTGAGACGTTCTCCTGCAGGTCGGCGTTGACCGCGCTCACTCGTTCGCGGGCCTCCGCGTAGGCGGTGGAGGAGAGGCGTTGGAAGAGCACCGTGGCGGCGGCCAGGAACGGGAGCACCGAGAGGGCGATCAGGGCCAGTGAGGTGTCGGTGACCACCAGGGCCGCGGTGATGCCCACGACGGTGACGAGGCTGATCACGGCGGTGACGAGGCCGGTCTGCAGGAACGTCGAGAGGGCGTCGACGTCCGTCGTCATCCTCGTCATGATGCGGCCGGCCATCTCGCGCTCGTAGTAGTCGAGGCCGAGGCGTTGCAGGTGGGCGTAGCTGCGGACGCGGAGCAGGTAGAGCAGGCGTTCGCCCAGGCGGGCGGCGAAGACCGTGCTGCCCGCGGTGGTCAGCCAGCCGACCACGACCAGGCCGACGCCCAGGACCACGGCCTGCCACAACGCCGACTCGGCGCCGCCCACCACTCCGCCGTCGATGCCGAGGCGCACGAGCGAGGGCATGCCCATGCCCACCAGGGCGTCCAGCACCACCAGCGCCGCCACGCCGCCGAGAGCCCAGCGGACCGGGCGCAGGAGGCGGGCGAGGCGGAAGGCCGGGTCGGGGGCGCGCGGGTCTTCGCCGTGCAGGACCGGGACCTCGGTGGCCGGTGGCAGCGAACGGACCTGGGCCAGCAGTTCGGGAGTGGGTGGGCCGCCGGCGAGCGCCGCCATGCCGCCGCCCGGGCCACCTCCTCCACCGCCGCCGCCACGCCGTCCGGACGCGGCGGGCGTCGAGGTCTTCGCCTCGGCGATCAGGCGCTCGTCGAGGTCTTCCTGCGACAGCTTCGGCCACAGGTCGCCGGTCGTGGCCGGCGCGGCGGACTCGATCGCCTCGCCCGGCCCCGCCAGCAGGTCGCGGTAGAGGGCGCAGCGTTCGGTCAGTTCGGCGTGCGTGCCTATGTCGATCACGCGGCCCGCGTCCAGGACGGCGATCCGGTCGGCCAGGGAGAGCGTCGAACGCCGGTGTGCCACCAGAAGGGTCGTGCGGTCGGCGGTGACCGAGGCGAGCGTCGCGTGGATCGCCGCCTCCGTCGCGTTGTCCACCGCGGACGTCGCGTCGTCCAGCACGAGGATGCGCGGGTCGGAGAGCAGGGCACGGGCCAGGGCGACGCGCTGGCGCTGGCCGCCGGACAGGGTGAGGCCGCGTTCGCCGACCACCGTGTCGTAGCCGAGCGGCAGGGCCTCGATGAAGTCGTGGGCCTCGGCGGCCTTCGCGGCGCGCTCGACCTCCTCGCGCGAGGCGTCGGGGCTGCCGTACGCGATGTTCGAGAACACCGTGTCGGAGAAGAGGAACGCCTCCTCGAACACCACGCCCACCGCGCCGCGCAACGACTCCAGCTTCAGCGTGCGCACGTCCGCGCCGCCGACCCGGACCGAGCCGCTGTGCACGTCGTAGAAGCGCGGCAGCAGCAACGACACCGTTGACTTGCCCGACCCCGCGGTGCCCACCAGTGCCAGCGTCTCGCCCGGCTCTACCGAGATCGAGAAGTCCTTCAGGACGGGCTCACTGCGGGCGTAACCGAAGGACACGCCGGAGAACGAGACGCCCAGCGGGCCGGAAGGCACCTCGCCGGGGCCGTCCGTCACGTCCGGCTGCGAGTCGATCAGCTCGTAGACCCGCTCCACGCCGGCCCTCGCCAGCTGCGCGGACACCATCAGGCTCGACAGCAGCCTCGTCGGGCCGACGAGGTTCGCCACGTACGTCGTGAAGGCGAGGAACGTGCCCAGCGTGACCTGACCGTGCAACGCGAGCCAGCCGCCCAGACCCAGCACCGCGACCTGGCCGAGCAACGGCAGCGCCGTCACGGTCGCGAGCGGCTTCGACGACAGCCGGGCGGCACGCATCCGTTCCGCGAACAGGAACTTGGCGTGCTTCTCCAGCCGGGCGACCTCACGCGCCTCCTGGCCGAAGCCCTTCACGACGCGGACACCGGTGACGGTCTCCTCGACGTGCTGCGCCAGGTCCGCGGCCCGCTGCTGCGCCGACCACGTGGCGGGGAACAGCGTCAGCCGGGTGCGCCCGGCCAGCCACGCCACCAGCGGCAGCACGATCACCGCGATGATCGTCAGCGGGATCGACAGGTAGATCATCGCCGCCAGCGCGGCCAGTGCGAACACCACCGTGCCCACGGCCAGCGGCGCCATCATCAGCAGCGACTGCACCAGCTGCAGGTCGGTGATCGAGCGCGACACGATCTGACCGGTCCGCAGCTCGTCCTGCTTCGCGCCGTCGAGCCGCTGCACCGCCGAGAACACGCCGAGCCGCAGGTCGTGCTGCACGCCCAGCGCCAGCCGCCCGCCCAGGTAACGGCGCAGGAACGCCGACCCGAACGTCAGCACCTCGAGCACGATCAACGCCACCATCAGCGGCCACAGCCGGTCGGTGCGGCCGCCCGTCGAGTCGTCGATCGCCGTCTTGAGCAGCAACGGCCCCGCTGCCTGAAGACCCACGCCGACGACCGCGGCGAGGACCGACAGCACCACCAGGCGGGGGTGCTGCCAGCACGCTGCGGTCAGTCGGCGGATCCAGCCCTTCGTCACGGGACCCACAGTACTTTCGGGGTCCGACATAAAAGTGTGACGTCAGGAACCGCAGGTCAGGTGATGTCCTTCTGGGTCATCCGGGCCCAGCCGCCACCGAACGCGGCGGCCACCCAGGCGAGGAAGATCAGCCCGGACAGCCACCACGCCTGCGCGCCACCCGCTCCCGCGAGGACCCGCAGCCAGTAGACGCCTTCCTCCGGCACGACCCCCGCGTCGGCCAGGAACAGGTCGACGGCGACCGAACCGGTCAGCCCGTCCACCGACCCGTTCGGCAGGAACCCGACGGCCGTCTCCGGCACGCCCGAGAGCCGCAGGCCGAACTGCAGGGCGTTCTCGATCACCAGGAAGTACATGATCAGCAGCACGACCACGCCGGCGGAGTTCGGGAGCAGCGCGCCGATGCCGACGCCGAACAGGGTCATGAGGATCGAGGACAGCACGCAGACCAGGGCGAGCATCGCCCAGCCGCCCGCGTCGGGCATCTGGCCGGAGGTGCTGGTGAGGACGATGCCGAGTGCGGTGAACCCGATGATCGCGAGGCCGTAGATCGCGCCCCAGAGCGCGTAGACCATCATCTTGGCCGCCATGGCGTGCACCCGCGACGGTGCGGTGAGGAACGTCGTCGTGATGGTGCGCGTGCCCACCTCGCCGGCGATCGCCAGCGCACCGAAGATCAACGGGAACATCGTGGCGAGGTTGATCGTCCGCCCGATGCCGAGCAGGGAGAACTTCCACTGGTCCGGCGTCACCCCGAGCGCGTCGGAGAGCTGCTCCGCCTCGGACGTCGAGAAGAACTCGACGAACGTCCGGCCGGTCAGGCCGGATAGGAGGCCGCCGCCCAGCGCGATCAGCACGGTCGGGATGAGCAGCGCCCACCACAGCGTGGTCGTCGTGGTCTTGCGGAGCTCCGCCTGTACGAGGTCGCCCATCAGGCCCAACCACCCTGCTGCTGCTGGTACGGAGCCGGCGCGTGGCCGGCGAACTGGCCGCTGGTGAGCCGGAAGAAGATCTGTTCCAGGTCGGCCTGCTCCTCCTGGATGCCGTAGATCGACACGCCCGCGCGCAACGCGGTGTCCGCGACCTGCTTGGCGTCCACTCCGGACACGGCGAGACGTCCGTCCGGGAGCTGTTCGAGCGCCTGCACCCCGGCCTCCTGCAACGCCGTCGCGAGGGCGCCGACGTCCGACGGCTGCACGAAGACGCGGCGTTGTTGTTGCTGGCGAAGGTGTTCCAGCGGCCCGTAGTACATCGTCTGTCCGCGCGAGACGATCACGACCTGGTCGACGGTCTGCTCGACCTCGGCCAGCAGGTGGCTCGAGATCAGCACGGTGCGGCCCATGCGCGCGAACGACTGCAGGAAGTTCCGCAGCCACGCGATTCCTTCGGGGTCCAGCCCGTTCGCCGGTTCGTCGAGGACCAGCACCTGCGGATCGCCGAGCAACGCGGTGGCGACGGCCATCCGCTGCTTCATGCCCAGCGAGAACCCGCCGACGTTCCGGCCGGCGGCGCTGCTCAGGCCGACCAGGCCGAGGACCTGGTCCGCCTGAGCGTCCGGCACTCCGATCGCCGACGCGTACACGCGCAGGTGGTTGCGCGCCGTCCTGTTCGGGTGGAACCCCTGCGCCTCCAGCACCGCGCCCACCACGCGGCCTGGCCGGCCGAGTTGGTGGAACGGCTTTCCGTTGATCGTCGCCGTACCGCTCGTCGGCTTCACCAGTCCCAGCAACATTCGCAGGGTCGTAGTCTTCCCGGCGCCGTTCGGGCCGAGGAAGCCCGTCACGCTGCCGGGTGACACGGTGAAGCTCAGGTTCTGCACCGCGGTCACCGAACCGAACTGCTTGGTCAGGTTCTGGACCGCGATGAGGCCGCTGCCGTCATGCATGCGGCCCATCCTGCCTGAAACGTCAGTCCGGCAAGGCGTGCTTGGGACGAGACACGACGGGCGCGCGGTGCACCACCGACTGTTCGGCCACCATGACCGGCAGTTCGGTGGTCATCTCGGCCGGTGTCTCCGCCGGCAGTTCGACAACACCTGATCGAGTGAAAGGGTTGCGCAACGGCCGCCGCCGCTCGCGGTGGGGCAGGCCCTCGCCGATCAGGTGCTGGTGCGCCATGTTCCAGATCTGGCACGGCCATCGGCGGCGGCGCAGCCAGCCGGGACAGGCCTTGCAGCGGCCGTCCTCGTCGGGCTGGTGCACCGTCAGCAACAGCCGCCAGCCGTCCGCGAGGCGGTGGATCTCCGCGCGGGCCAACGGAACCAGCGCTTCGGCCTCTCCGTGCTCCGCGACTTTGTCCAGCAGTGCCAAGCGTTGCAGCACCGCGTCGCGCAGGGTCTCGTCCATCACATCTTCGCCGTGGCCTGGTCGAGCAAAGAGCCCAGACGACGCGTCTGAGTGGCGGACATCACAGCGGTCTCGCCTGGCGGGGTGACCAGCAGGACCCGGTCGTTCTCCACCAGAACGGTCATCGATCTGTCGCGCCCGAACGGGTCGTGGCAGTGGATCCATCCCTGTGGTTCAGCCATGGAATCTCCCTTCGAGGGACACCCGACTCCGTCTTCATCGGCCGAACCCCCTGCTCGCCGCACCGTGATCGCGGTAATTCACTCGTTTGCCGGACGGGCGGGACATGGGCAGTGGTCCACTCGGGGAAACTTTCGGGTCGCGTTTCGGTGGGGGTGCTGGGCGGCGTGTGCCAAGGCCCGCTATATTTGGACACGGCGGCCCCGCTCCCAGTGACCCCCAGGCTGGTTGAGCGCGGCCGCCCTTTACGTGGCGGGCTCCGGTGCTCATTGGTCTTCGACCAATTTCGCCGGAGCCCGCAGTGTTTGTCGGGGGACGCCCCCGAACCCCCCAGGGTCCTTCCTCCGCCCTCCTTCTTCTCTCGCACCCTTCTTCTCGCGGTGAAATCCACTTGCGCCCTGCGGTCTCGTACGCTGTAAGTTGCTCGTACACCGTAAGGGGGAAAAGAGATGACTTCGACGACCGAGATGGCCGTGGTGCACCCGCACCCTCAGCGCTGGGCCGTGCTCGGCGTGCTGTGCCTGTCCGTGATGGTCGTGGTGCTGGACAACACCGTGCTGAACGTGGCGATCCCGTCGATCTCGACGGGCTTGGACGCGAGCACCGCCGACATCCAGTGGATGATCAACGCCTACTCGCTGGCGCTGGCGGGACTGCTGCTCACGACCGGTTCGCTCAGCGACAGGTTCGGCCGCAAGCGCGCACTGCTGGCAGGCCTGGCGCTGTTCGGCACGGGCAGCGCGGTCGCGGCGTACGCGAGCTCGTCCGAGGCGCTCATCGCGGCCCGCGGGTTCATGGGCATCGGCGCCGCGGTGCTGATGCCGGGCACGCTGGCCGTGCTGATGCAGCTGTTCGACGACGAGGAACGCCCCAAGGCCATCGGCATCTGGGCCGCGGTCTCGAGCCTCGGCTTCGCCGCGGGGCCGGTGATCGGTGGCGCGCTGATCAAGCACTTCTGGTGGGGCTCGGTGTTCCTGATCAACGTGCCGGTGGCGGTCCTCGCGATCACGGCCGTCGCGATGCTGGTGCCGGAGTCCAAGGACCCGACCGTGCGCAAGCCGGACGTGCTCGGCTCCATCCTGTCGATCATCGGCATGGTGTCGCTCGTGTACGCGGTGATCGAGGTGCCGGAGCACGGGTTCGGCTCGGCGGAGTTCGGCGTGCCGGTCGCGATCGGCCTGGTGGCCATGACGGGATTCGCGTTGTGGGAGAGGCACACCGACGATCCGATGCTCGACCTCGGCTTCTTCAGGAACCGCCGCTTCACCGGCGCGGTGGCCTCGGGAGTGCTGGCGGCGTTCGGCATGGCGGGCTCGCTCTTCCTGCTGACACAACACCTCCAGGGCGTGCTCGGCTACAGCCCGCTGGAGGCCGGCGTCCGCGTGGCGCCGATGGCGGTCGCGTTGCTCGTCACCAGCAACACGTTGGGACAGCTGGTGATGAAGCTCGGTGCGGGCCAGGCGATGTTGCTCGGCATGACGATCGTCGCGGGCGGTGTGGCGCTGCTGTCCATCGGCACCACCTACCCGCCGACGCTCGCCGGGCTGATCCTCATCGGCGTGGGTGTCGGTGTGTCCCAGCCGGTCGCGGTCAACGCACTGATGGGCTCGATCCCGCCGGAACGCGCCGGGATCGCGTCCGGGCTGTCGGGCACGCTGACGGAACTGGGTTCCTCGTTCGGCATCGCCGTGCTCGGTGCGTTGCTGTCGGCGCGGTTCGTGGCTTCGCTGCCGGACGGCGTTCCGGCGCGGTCGCTTTCAGAGGCCTTGAACAGCGGTGCGGACGTCACGGTCGTGCGCGAGGCGTTCTCGAACGGCATGAGCGTCAGCCTGATCATCGGCGCCGTCGCCGTGTTCCTGGGAGGTGTTGTGGCCAGTGCGCTGTTGCGGCGTGCCTAGGATCGGTCTGTGGACAGCGTGTGGTTCGGCAAACCCAGGCCCAGCAGCGGGCAGCCCCTCGGCCTGAGCCGGGAGGCGATCGTCCGCAAGGCCATGGAGATGCTGGACGCGCACGGTCTGCAGAAGCTCTCGATGCGCAAGCTCGCGGCCGAACTGGGCGCGGCGCCGATGTCGCTGTACTGGCACGTGCCGACGAAGGACGCGCTGATCGAGCTCTGCCTCGACGAGGTCTACGGCGAGTTCACCCTCCCCGATCCCGAGACCGACTGGGAGACCGCGGTGCGCGCGATGATGCGCGAGTTGCGCCAGCTCGCGCTCAAGCACCCGTGGTGGATCCGCGGGATCGGGGAGTTCAACACCATCGGCCCGAACGCCGTGGCGTACGCGGACGCCATGTTCGGGCCGATGCTGCGCGCCGGGCTGTCGACCGTGGCCGCCGCCCAGTCGATCTCCACGGTGGGCAGCTTCGTCAACGGGTACGCGATCGCCGAGGTCAACTTCATCGGCCGCGGCGGGATGGACTCGCCGCCGCCGGACATGGACAAGATCGCCGACCTCTACCGGGACAAGCACCCCCGGTACGTCGCGATGCTGGACGAGCACGAGCTGTGGTCGCTCGAGCGCCAGTTCGAGTTCGGGCTGGACTGCGTGATCGAAGGCGTCAAGGCGAAGGTGGAGGCGTTGCGGTCGTGAGCAACGGCGGATAGGCGAAACCCCCGCAGCGATTCACGCGTGCGGGGGCCTCAGTCATTCAGTTGGCTTTCAGACCACGGTCTCCAGCGGCGTGTGCACGAGGCCGGTCGCCTCGGCCACCGGGCCGTTGGTCAGCAGTCCGGCGTGGACGTTGAGGCCCAGGGCGAGCGAAGCGTCGTCCTTGAGCGCCTTCTCCCAGCCCTTGTCGGCCAGCGCGACGGCGTACGGCAGCGTCACGTTGGTCAGCGCGTAGGTCGAGGTGCGCGGGACGGCGCCCGGCATGTTCGCGACGCAGTAGAACACCGAGTTGTGGACCTCGTAGGTCGGCTCGGCGTGCGTCGTGGCGCGGGAGTCCTCGAAGCAACCGCCCTGGTCGATGGCGATGTCGACGAGCACCGAACCCGGCAACATGTCGGCGACCAGCGCGTTCGAGACGAGCTTCGGGGCCGCGGCACCGGGGACGAGCACGGCGCCGACGACCAGGTCGGCCTCGCGGACGGCCTGCTCGATGGCGAACGAGTTCGAGGCGAGCGTGCGCAGACGGCCCTGGAACTGGGCGTCGATCTGGCGCAGGCGGTCGACGTTGGTGTCGAGGATCTGCACGTCCGCGCCCATGCCGACGGCGATGGTGGCGGCGTTGACGCCGGCGACACCGCCGCCGATGACGACCACGCGGGCCGGGGCGACGCCGGGGACGCCGCCGGGCAGCACGCCGCGGCCACCGGAGGGCTTCATCAGCGAGAACGCGCCGACCTGCGGGGCAAGCCTGCCCGCGACCTCGGACATCGGGGCGAGCAGCGGCAGCGAGCGGTTCGGCAGTTGCACGGTCTCGTAGGCGATGGCCGTGGTGCCGGACGCCAGCAGCGCCTCGGTCAGCGGCTTGTCGGCGGCGAGGTGCAGGTACGTGAAGAGGGTCTGGCCGGCGCGGAGACGGGGGTACTCCTCGGCGATCGGCTCCTTGACCTTGAGAACCAGGTCACCCTCCGCCCACACGTCATCGGCGGTCGGGAGGATCTTGGCGCCCGCGGCGAGGTACTCCTCGTCGGTGATCGCGGAACCGAGACCGGCGCCCTGCTCGACGTAGACGTCGTGCCCGCGGCTGGTCAGTTCGTGCGCACCGGCAGGCGTGAGAGCGACGCGGTACTCGTGGTTCTTGATCTCGCGAGGAACTGCGATCCGCACGATGACTCCTCCGTTCGGTGGCCGACATCTCATAATGTGGGCCAGTCACAAGGTCATGTCACTGTGCTGGTCGCACTATCTGCCACCCCGCTGGTTGTTCATCCAGGACAAAGCGACCTGAGCTCCGTTCGCGTTCCGCTCGACCGTCCCGCGTTGACACTCGGCGGGGGCCGCACATAGCGTTCGCCCCGGACAACTGAACACCGGCCGCGGCGCGCCAGCGCCAGAACCCGCGTGGGAGAGACCTCGACGAACTGGTCGAGGCGCCGAAGGGGCAAGCTCCCGCACACTCTCAGGCAGCAAGACCACCCGGGGTAGGCAACTCTGCACGGCGGAGGGGGCGCAAGTTTCCTGACCCGTCACAGCCAGAGGAGTCGCGCCGTGGAGTTCCCCGAGAACCTGCTCTACACCGTCGAGCACGAGTGGGTCGACTGGACGCCGGGCACCCAGGACCCGCTGACCTGCGGAATCACCGAGTACGCGGCCGACGCGCTCGGCGACATCGTGTACATCCAGCTGCCCGAGGTCGGTGCCAAGGTCGTCACCAACGAGGTCTGCGGCGAGCTGGAGTCCACCAAGTCCGTGAGCGACCTGTTCTCGCCCGTCACCGGTGAGGTGATCGAGGTCAACAGCGCCGTCGTGGACGACCCGGCCGTCGTGAACAGCGACCCGTACGGTGCCGGCTGGTTGTTCAGGGTCCGCGTGGACTCGGCGGAGAACCTGCTCACGGCGGCGAAGTACGCCGAGCTCACCAAGTCTGACTGACCGCCCCACCACCACGAAGGACTGATCAGTGGCGATCAGCGTTTTCGACCTGTTCTCCGTCGGCATCGGACCGTCCAGCTCCCACACGGTCGGACCGATGCGCGCGGCCGCGATGTTCGTCGAGAAGCTCGGCGCGCGTGCGTCCGAAGTGGACCGCGTGCACGTCGAGCTGTTCGGCTCGCTCGGCGCGACCGGCCACGGCCACGGCAGCCCCAAGGCCGTCTTCCTCGGCCTGGAAGGCAACCTCCCCGAAGAAGTCGACCCCACCGCCGCGGCCGAACGCGTCGAGGAGATCATCTCCAGCCGCCGGCTGAAGCTCGGCGGCACGCACGAGATCGACTTCGTGCACGACCGCGACCTCGTCATGCACCGTCGCAAGTCACTCCCGTTGCACCCCAACGGGATGAGCTTCGAGGCGTACGCGGACGGCGAGCCGGTCGAGCGGGCCGTCTACTACTCGATCGGCGGCGGGTTCGTCGTCGACGAGAACGCCAGCGGCACCGACCGGATCAAACCGGACTCCACGCCGTTGCCGCACCCGTTCCTGACCGGCGACCAGCTCCTCGCGCGCTGCCGCGAGACCGGCCTGTCGATCAGCGAGATCATGATGGCCAACGAGCTGTCGTGGCGCACGGAAACCGAGATCCGCGAAGGACTTCTGCACATCTGGCACGTCATGCAGGAGTGCGTCGAACGCGGCTGCACCGAGCAAGGCATTCTGCCCGGCGGCCTGAAGGTCCGCCGCCGCGCCGCCGAGATGCGCAAGTCGCTGGAGGGCGAGCACTTCGTCACCGACCCGCTGCGGGTCATGGACTGGGTGACGCTCTTCGCGCTCGCGGTCAACGAGGAGAACGCGGCAGGCGGCCGTGTCGTCACCGCACCGACCAACGGCGCGGCCGGCATCGTCCCGGCGGTCCTGCACTACTACACGAAGTTCGTGCCGGGAGCGTCCGACGACGGCGTGGTGCGCTTCCTGCTCACCGCCGCCGCGATCGGCGTGCTGTTCAAGGAGAACGCGTCGATCTCCGGCGCCGAGGTCGGCTGCCAGGGCGAGGTCGGCTCGGCCTGCTCGATGGCCGCCGGCGGCCTCGCCGAGGTGCTCGGCGGCACCCCCGAACAGGTCGAGAACGCAGCCGAGATCGCCATGGAGCACAACCTCGGCCTGACCTGCGACCCGATCGGCGGCCTGGTGCAGATCCCGTGCATCGAACGCAACGCCGTCGCGTCCATCAAGGCGATCACGGCCGTGCGCATGGCTTTGCGCGGCGACGGCTCGCACTTCGTGTCGCTCGACAAGGTCATCAAGACCATGCGGGACACCGGCAAGGACATGTCGGTGAAGTACAAGGAGACGGCACGCGGCGGGCTCGCCGTGAACGTCATCGAATGCTGAGTTCCACCATCAGATCGATGAGCTCCAACGCGCGCTGCGCGTTCCGGTCGTCCAGTCCGGACAGCCGGTCGCGCAGCGTGGGGGACAGCAGCCAGTCGACGATCGGCCCTCCAGGGTCGTCCCACGTCATCCAGGTGAGCACGGGACCGTCGCTGTGCGTGTAGTACATCGAGTAGGACTCGGCGAGCTGGGCGACGAGCGCGTCCTGGAAGTCGTCGACGAGGCGCAACCACGGAGTCATGTCCTGGTCCAGCTGCGCTGCGGCCTGGATCAGCTCGTCCAGCTGCCACCAGCGCTCCTGGTCGCCGGCCACACGCACGATGAGGTCGGTGATCAGTGCGCGTAGCGCGGTCCGCTCGGCCTCTGGCCAGCTCGGCCACCGCGCCCATCGCAGTCCCGCGGTCAGCTTGTCGTCCGGGAGGCGTTCCAGCTCTTGGACCACGCGGTACCCGAGCCTTCGCCAGGCGAACTCGTACTCGTCACGCTCGAAGTGGTCCGCGCTCTCCCAGGCGAACTTCTGCACGACCACGGCCGGCACCAGCTCGGGATCGCCGTCGAGCACGTCCAGCTCAGCCTGGCTCCAGCAAAGTCCGCAACCTCTCACGCGATCAGCGTAAGCGGCCGGACTAGCGGATTAGCTGGTCAGCGGGCGTCGTACGCGGCCTGCGCGGCGAGCACCTCGGGCATGCGGCCCTCGAGCAGTTCGATCAACGACAACAACCGCTGAGCCGTCTCGCGGCCCAGCGGCGTGAGGCTGTAGTCGACGCGCGGCGGGTTCGTGTTCTGGGCTTCGCGGAGCACGAGCCCGTCGCGCTCCAGTGCCTGCAACGTCTGGGACAGCATCTTCTCGCTGACGCCGTCGACACGGCGGCGCAGCTCGTTGAAGCGCAGTTGCCCGTCGGCGAGCGCGGTCAGCGTCAGGCTGCCCCACCTGCCGGTGATGTGCTCCAGCGTGGGACGAGACGGGCACGCTTTCGCGAACACGTTGTAGTCCATGCGGGCATCATACCTGGTCAAAGCGCTAACGGAAAGTAAGTGTGAGAGCTCTCCGCGTCATGGAGAGCTCTCACGCCGTCAGAACGGCCAGGTCGCGTCACGACCTGCTTCGAGCAGCGGGACAGCCCTGAAGGTCGCGTCCGTGAGGCCACCGAATTCGTGGCGGTTCGCCTTGCCGGTGGCGTACGCGGCGTTCCGGTAGCCACCGAGGTTGAACCCGTAGACCGGCACGTGCGCCGGCACGACGTCCGAGACGCCCTGCCCGTAGTACCCGGACATCGTCTGCATGTCCGAGATGATGAACACGCGGTCGTGGCGCCGGTAGGTGCGCTTGAGCGACCCGACGATGTCGGTGCCGTGCCCGACCTCGCCGATCCGCTTGAGGAACCTGTCCACCTCGCGGATGACCGACGCACCGCGCGCGATGTCGTGCCGGAACGTGCCGTCCGCGAACCCGACCACGTCGACCTGCTCGCCCTTCGCGCCCAGCGCGACGCCGAAGACCGCCGCGGCCTTCGCCGGGGTGACCTTCGAACGCGCCGAGATCGCCCCGGTCGTCATCGACGCCGAGGTGTCGACGAGGATCAGCGAGCGGCCGGGCAGGGCGGGCAGGTTCGACAGCGACGCCTGCAGCGCCTGGTCCAGGGCGTGGCCCCAGCGCAGGCTCGGCGCCGCCTCGTAGGCGGACAGGAAGCGGAACGGGAACTGCCGCGAGCGCGCGACCTGGCCCGGGTCGGCCAGTCGTGCCGCGACGGCTGCTGCCGCCTCGTCGGACATGCCGGCCTCGTCGAAGTTCCTGAGGTTCCTCAGGCAGTTGCCGGTGACCAGACCGGCCGCCACGAACACGTTCGACGGCTCGACAGTCACGCAGTAGGTCGGACGCTCACCCCCGTCTTCGATCGACACGATTCGGTCCAGCGCGATCGCTTCGTCGTAACCGTGCATTTCGCTGAAGGCGGGCTGCACATGCGCCAGCAACTCCGCCAGACGTGCGAGCTTCGCGGACTTGTAACTGATCCGAAGGTCCAGCAGTTCTGCCAGCCGCACCAGTGCGGTGGCCCGGTTCACCTCGACGATGTGAATCGGGTACCGGCCCTGAATCCGGCCGCTGCTCACCTGTATCGCGCGCTCTCGGACGATGTTCGTGACACCAAGCCGGAGAAGCGCGTCGGAGACCTGCTCGGCAAGACGTCGTGACACGGTGGCGTACTCGACCGAGCCGTGCACTGTGCCCTTGGCGTTGATGCGCTCGCGGACGTACCCGTCCGTGTCGATCAGCCCGGAGAGCGCGCCGATCCAGAACTCCCGGCTGAACGGGCGGTTGGGCAGCGCCTTGACCTCGCACCGCTTGCCCCACACGTCGTAGGCCCGCAGAACCTCGGTGACCGGGTTTCGCTTCCACTGCTTGAAAGGGAACCGCAGCCGGATGATCCGGCCGTTCGCCGTCTCGGAGGTGCGACAGCCGTGCTTTGCCGCGTACTCGCGCATGAACGCCACCGCGCCGTCGTCGGGATCGCCGTGAAACTCAGGAGTCAGCGCCGTCATGCCGCCATCTCCCAGCATCGCGCCGACGAAGTACCCGTCCCACGCGTCGCCTTCGTCGCCGAAGTAACCAGCGGTGAGAGGAGCCGGGATGCGGTCACCAGGTCGCAGCTCGTCGGACGTGGTCCACTCCCACGCCTGACGCCCGGTTCGACGCTGGCGGATCCATCGGTGATCCGCGGTGGCGTCGACCGTGCGGCCGGACGCGAACCGGATGGTCATGACCTGCCGGATGCCGGTGTCGAGCCAGGCTGATGGCATTGTCGGGACGAGGTTGCCGACTGAGTGATCGCGAGGTCCCTGGTTTGCGCCGTACTTGACCGGACGCGTGTCCCAAGCCTTGTCGTAGGAGAGAACCGGCAGCCTGCGACCGACGACTTCCTCGATCGGTGCTGTCGTTCCGTCCGCGAGCCACACCGGCGTGCCTTCGGCGAGGCAGGCCATGTAACCCATGGACGGCGCGAGCGCTTCCCACACCTCGCGGGTCAGCGGTCCCTGCAGCCAGCCGGCCACGGACTCCCACGTCATCCCCGCCCTGCGCAGCACGTCGACCGCGTCGGGACGCTCGAACAGCGCGCGGCGCTGCTCGACCGGCCACGCCATCAGCTCCCGCCGTGCCGCGATCACGCGCAGGTCGGCGGGTACGTCGGCGTCGGCGGAACGGCGGCGGTCCAGGACGTGCTGGAACAGCGCGCCCTGCCACGGTGCTGCGGGCGAGGGGTGCGCGAGGTTCAGCACGTCGGCCATGCGGAAGCCGCGGGCGTCGCTGTCCCACTTGAGGACCGCGCGCTCGTTGTACAGGCGCTGGACGGCGTCGGCGATGCCGCGCTTGATCGGCTTCGGCACGCGCCGGCCGTTCTGGCCGGTCCAGTAGGCGAGGAGTTCGCCCGGCTCGTCGGCTCGCTGCAGCACGGAGGCCACGACGGCGCGGTTGGTGACGCCGGCGTCGGATTCCGCCACGAGGCGCGCGAGGACGAACTCGGCCGCGCCGACGAGCGACGCCGTGCGCATGTTCGCCTCGTTGCGCAGCCACTGGAGCAGGCGCGCGGTCCACTCGGGATCCGACAGGGCGGCCTTGTGCACGAGCTGGGCGAAGCGGTTGTCGCGCTGGGTGCCGGACTCGTAGAACGTGTCCTCGCCGCCCATGTTCGACACGGCGAGCAGGAACAGCTCGGACTTCGTGTCGCGCGCGTAGCCGTCGCCACCTTCACAGGTGACGCTGGTCGGAACCGGCGCCGTGGCGACCGGGCTGGTGCCCGCCGGACGTGCGCGGAAGATGTTGAACTTCGCCATCGGCTCTTCCCCCCTCAGGAAACAAGAAAGGGAGCCCACAAACCCCACACGTGTCCGAGATCAAAATCGCGGAAGGTACGTAGCTGCTCTGCCGTTTGAGCTACAGCCGGTTTCCCGTCTGGCGGGACTCGAACCCGCAACCCGCCCATTAACAGTGGAAGTAACCCTCTGCTTCGCACCGGACACGTGTGGAGTTGTGTGCTCCCGAGATCAAACCGCAGAAAGGTTGGCCACCTCGAAGAGGTGATTCCGTGACAGGGAAGTAACCCTTCTGCTTCGCACCGGGTGCGATTTCTATGCAACCACACCTGGCCAGCGATTTAATTCCGACCGGTGTGGAGTTTTTGGACGCCCGAGATCAAATCGCGGAGGGTGACGTGCTCACCGGGGTGAGCGGAGACCGGCCGGAACCGGCCCCAGGAGTCGAACCTGAGTAATCACCGAAGTAACCCTTCGCTGCGCACCGGGCGCACATTCATACAACCACACCGCGCAAAGGGTTTTCCTAAGGCGCCGCCTTCACGAGCCGGCGCAGCATGTAGAACAGGCCGACCGTCAACAGGAAACCGGCGGCGCTGATCATCACGATCTGCTCGACGGTGTCGGCCTGCGATCCAGCGAACACGTAGG
This sequence comes from Lentzea flaviverrucosa, assembly GCF_003350445.1. NCBI lineage: Bacteria > Bacillati > Actinomycetota > Actinomycetes > Pseudonocardiales > Pseudonocardiaceae > Lentzea > Lentzea flaviverrucosa. Next base: position 533,280 of record NZ_QQAU01000002.1, on the reverse strand, counting down.
CGACGCAGATGGGGATGGTCCCGACGAGGGTGAACGACATGAAGGTCCGGAAGGACACCCGCGACACCCCGGCGGACACCGACACCGTCTCCGCCATCATCGGAATGCCGCGTGCCACCCCGAAGAACCAGGGCCCGAACTGACGGCCCCAGCGCCGCATCTCGGTCAGCTCCTCGATGGTGACCACCCGGCGCACCAGCCACGGGCCCGCGAACCGCCCCAGGGCGTACCCTGCGGCAGAGGAACCCAGGGATCCGACTACCGCGAGTGCCAGCCCCAGGGGCAGGCCGAGTGCCGTTCCGGCCAGCACGATGAGCGGGGTGGACGGCACGGGTAGCAGCACGTCCACGACCAGCAGGGCGAAGATCGCCGCCGCCGCCCACACGGGGTCGATGCCGCGCACCCACGTCACGACTCCGTCGAAGTCGATGAGGTCCAGTGCCTCGAACACGATCCAGCTCAGCAGCACGAAGCCGAGCACGACGGCCGGTATCCACTTCCACCGAACGCCCGTCTCATAACTCATCGGGTGATGGTCGCCCACGTCGATCCGCCGGACAATCCGCCAGTGGCGCAGGTTCCGCGAAGGGACACACATGAGTGACGATCTCGTGCCTTTTCTCGGGCACTGGGTGCTCGACCCGGCACGCTCCGCGTACACCGGGGGCACTCCGCCGCGAAGTGGTCACTACGACCTGAGGCTGGAACGCGACCGGCTGGTCGTCAGCATCGAGGGCGTGCTGGGGTCCGGTGACCCCATCCGCACCGGGTACACATTGGACCTGTGGCAGGACACGCCGATGAGCGTCGGTCATGTGGACCGCGTGCGCACGGTCGTCGAGCCGCGTCGTTTCTGCACGATCGCCTACGCGGGTGCGCAAGCGGTTGCGCGCGCCTGGAGGGTGCTCGGCCACCTCAACGAGATGACGGTCGTGCAGTCCGCGCCGGACGTGTTCGGGGTGTGGCGTGACGACGTGTCCGTCTACCGCAGACAGTTCTAGTGACTCGACCGCGGCACTAGGCGCGTGGTCTGAGGACCGTGACGACGACGCGCAGGCCCAGCAGCACGGCGATGATCAGCAGGTTGTAGCCGAGCACCTGGTGCAGCCCGACGTCCGCCGCGAGCTGCGGCCCGGTCGAGCCGAGCAGCAACACCGCCATCACGCCCGCGGTCGCGCCCAGCGCGGTCAGCATCACCTGGTGCAGCAGGCCCGTGATGAACGACCTGTCGCGTTCGTCCGCGAACAGCCTCATCGACATGCTCAGGCGGCCCTGCTCCACCGCCCCGGTGATCCGGTCGATCCGCCGCGGCAACCGGCGCAGCATCGGCAGCACGGCCTGCAACTCCTCGGCCATGGTCCGCTGCACCGACTCCGGCGTGAGCCGTTCAGAGATCTGCTCGGCGGCGAACGACCGCGACTCCACGACGATGTTGAAGCCGGGCGCGAGCACGGCCAGCGTGCCCTCCAGCGTCGCCAGGGCCCGGAACACGGCCGCGATCTCCGGCGGGATGCTCAGGCCGAACCGCGACACGATCAGGAACAGGTCGCCGAACATCTCCACGTCCGGCCGCATGCCCGCGCCGAGGTGGCGGGCCATGAACTGGCCGAGCGCGCGCTCCAGCCGTTGCTCGTCGATGTCCTCCGGCCGCGAGGTCAGCTCCAGCAACGCGTCCGTGAGCCCCGCCGGGTCACTGCGGTCGATCGCCAGCAGCAGCCGTTGCAACGCCGAGCGCAGCGCGGAGTCGATGCGCCCGACCGAGCCGAAGTCGAGCAGGCCGAGGCGGCCGTCGGCGAGCAGCAGCACGTTGCCGGGGTGCGGGTCGGCGTGGAAGACGCCGTCCAGCATCACCTGGCGCAGCACGAACCGCAGCAGGGTGCGCGCGAGCCCTGCGTCCTCCGAGGCGCCGCGCAACGGCACTCCGACGAGCCGGTCCATCACCAGGACGCGAGGGGTCGACAGGTGGACGTGGGGCAGCCCGACGGACGAGTCCGACGCCGCCGCCACGGTCGTGATGTTGCGGGCCTCGATCTTGAAGTCGAGCTCCTCGCGCAACGCCGCGGCGAACCCCGCCGCCAGGTCGCGGACGCCCAGCGCCGAGCCCCACCGCGTGCGCTGCAGCTTCTCGGCGAGCCGCGTGACGATGTCCAGGTCGCCCTCCGCGGTCGCGCGGACGTCCGGGCGCTGCACCTTCACGACGACCTCGGCGCCGGACTTCAGCACCGCCCGGTGCACCTGGGCGATCGAGGCCGCCGCCAGGGGCTCGGGGTCGACCTCCTGGAACGCGTCGAGGCCGACCTCGGCGTCGAGCACCGCCCGGACCTGGTCCCACTTCGCCGCCGGCACCTTGTCCTGCAGCAGGCTCAGCTCGTCGACGAAGTCCTGCGGCAGCAGGTCGGCGCGCGTCGACAGCACCTGACCGAGCTTCACGAACGTCACGCCGGCGTCCTGCAACGCGAGCCGCAGCGACCGAGCGAGCCCCGTGGAAGTCCGTTCCCGGCCGCGCAGGTAGGGCCCCAGACCGTGCCGGAACGCGATCGCGGTGATCCGCGAGTACCGCCGGGTCCGCGCGAGGCGGCGCCGTGCCATGCCCCACCACTCGGTGGGCGGCGGGATCGAGCCGGTCGGCACGATGATCTCGGCGAACGCCAGCAGCCCGATGACCACCAGGATCGCCAGGCCGAGCTGCACGGTGACGAGTGCGGCGGACGGCTCGGTGCTCGTCTCGCCGAAGATGCTCGTCGCGATCGACATCGCGAGCGCGCACATCAGCGCGGTGCGGATCAGGCCGATGCGCAGGCCGAGGATCCGCCGCGCGGCCAGGGACATGCCCATGACCAGCAGCAGGAACGTGATCGGGAAGCCGATCGTGTAGACGAGGAAATCCCCCATGATCGGCAGCCTAGGTGGTGGCAGCTGAGGGCCACCGGCTGAACGCCACCGGTGTTCCAGCGCGACGGCGGTGCGCTGGAACACCGGTGACGCGGTCAGGGGGTCAGAAGTCGAAGACCTTGCCGGTGTACGCGCGCAGCACGCACGGGTTCGAGAAGACCTGCTGGAAGTCGATCCTCTTGGTGCGCCACTTGCCGCGCAACGTGGCCTTGGTCGGGTTCAGCTCCATCGTGCACATCGCGCCGGTCTCTTCCAGTCTGCGGAAGTCACCTTCGACGGGCGTGAGCTGGTCGCACGCCTGTTCGGCGTTCTTGTGCAGTCCGCCTGCGGGTTCGCAGTTGAGCTGCGTGGTGCTGAGCGTGCCCATCTCCGGCTGCACCGACAGCACGAGGCCGGAGGCGGGGAGGAGGGCTTCTGTCAAAGGCGCTGCTTGGGCCGTCGCGGGGATGAGCGGGGCAGCGAGCGCGAGACAGGCAAACAAGATTCGGGTCCTTGCCATGCCAACACTCTGGCGCGGCAAGGACCCGGAACTCCAACCAACTGAGCGGTAAGCACCGGATCGTGTAAACCGCCGGAAGTGCGTGCAACTAGACGCCGGTCAGTTCCGTCCCGGCGAGAGCGGCGGCCACCTGCTCACCCACCGCTGCCATGCTTTTGGCATTCGGGTGAACCGGGAACGCGAGGCTCGTCGGGATGATGCCCTCGACCCACTTGTCCCACGGTGCCGCACACGTATCGCGACCGGAACTGATGTCGTACGGGTTCACGAACGTGGCGCCGGCGGCGTTCGCCTGGGCGCCGAGCATTCCGTTGAGCTGCTTCTGCACGTTGTCGAGGTACGGCACGTCGCCCCTCGAGATCGGCACGATCGGCCAGCACCCGCCGGACGGCGGCAGGATGCGCAGGTAGCCGACGACGACGATCTTGGCCTTGGGCGAGCGCTGCTTGATGCCGGCGAGCGCGGCGGCCACCTTGGCGGCGGTGGCGTCGACGCGCTGGGTGAGCGAGTCGCCGTAGTTCGCCTTGCAGGGAGCGCCGTTCGGGTCGAGCACGCTCTTGCCGGCGCAGGTCAGGATGATGTCGGAGAAGCCGATGTCGTTGCCGCCGATGGAGATGGTGACGAGGTCCGTGTCGGCCTCGAGGGCGGAGAACTGCGGTACGGACTGGCCGGGGATGCCGCTCTGCACACCCGCCATGTCCTTGGTCTGCGCACCGCCGCAGGAGATGTCGGTGAAGCTGGCGACGCCGAGCCTCTTCGCGAGGACGGACGGGTAGTTCTGGGTGGACTTGAAACAGCTCAGCGGGTCGAGCCGCTGCAGGGGGATGAACGGTCCCGACACGAACGAATCTCCGAGCGAGACGTAGTTCCGGTACCGCGGGGCGGCGCTGGCGGGTGGTGCCAGCATTGCCGCTATCAGGGCCGTGAGCAGGGAAACGACAGTCACTCGGCGCGTCATTGCTACCTCGTTACTGAAGAGTAGGAACGTAGGACGAAGGGTGACCGGACCATTGCGCAGTGTCAATCCCTCGACCAGGCTGGAACGATGACGGGGGTGCGCAAGGTGGCGGCCGCTTCAGCGGTCGGCAACACGATCGAGCTGTACGACTTCCCGGCGGTTGCCCTACGCCGGACCCGTCACGGCGGTCGGTAACTCAAAACGATCGAGTAAGGGCCTAATTGGCGATCGATCCGACGTCCACGCGTTGGTCGCTGCCTGGATACGGCGATACGTACCACCCGGTGGACTCCGTCATCGCAGGCGTGCGGCACTCCCGCGGGCGGTACGGAAGTGAGTCTCTGGTGCCGGGAGTGCAAAACGGCACCGCGTACGTCGGGTACTGAACGAACGTCTACACCACAGGGTCGGCGGGCGGGGCCTGCTGCTCTGCGTTGGGCGTGCGCGGCAACTGTTGATGGCCGGAGGACAGCGCGACTGACGTGGGTGCTTGCGTGTCAGCGGAAGGCGGTCCCTGCCAAAAGATCGACACAAACGCCTGCGTGAGCCGGGCCGGAAGTTGGGCCACCGCGACAAGTGTCCCTGCGACCAGCTCGCGCAGCGCGAGCAGGACCATCTTCTTGTCCTTGGCGGAGTCAGTGCCTCGAAGGACGATCGCCAAGAGGACGGCGAGGCCGAGGAAGACGGTAACGAGGATGGCGCAAACGCCTAAGACGAGGAGCACGTGACCACTGTAGGGCGACAACTCAGCCAATTTCAGCATGACAGTATCACCGAGAGCCACTGAATGGCCCTGCTGAATCGAGTCAGGGGATCGAAAATTCACTCCACAGGACGCCGAAGTTGTGGTATCCACGGCCCTTGATCTGCGTGTTCCATGTGAGTCACACTTAATATGTGATGCGCGTCACTATTGTGGCATCTGTCTGAATAGTCCATCTTCACTGGGCGAAATGCAGTAATAAGTTGGCTCTGAGAGGGTGCTGATATCGCGCGCGAAAGCCGATCCATCCGGCAATCGCCGTTCCGTCGCGTCCGTCGAGGTGGCCCCGAAGGTCCACGCCGGTCGGGCTCCTCGCGACCCTGCGAAGCTCGGCGACTCCGGCCGTGAGGTCTGGCGTGAGGTGTGGGCAGTGGGCGCCGGTGCGTTCAACCCGCCAACCGACCGGTTCGTGATTGAGCGCTGCTGCGAGCCTCACGACCGCCAGGCCGAGCTGCTCGAAAGTTGCAGCGCGATGGCATGACGACGATGGGCAGCATGGGGCAGGCGGTCGTGCACCCGCTCCTGCGCTACGTCGAGTCGACGGAGAAGGAACTCCGCGCGATTGAGTCCGCGCCCGGCCTGAACCTCGAATTCCATCTACGGCTTGGGTTTGCGGATGCCGCGCTACCGGACATGTCCCTTGTGGACATTCTCAGCTGTGATGATGACTGGGTGATGCCGCATGAACATGCGTGCACTCCCGAACCCGAGGTCCCGGACGGAAGGCAGGAACGTAGGACGAAGGGTGACCGGACCATTGCGCAGTGTCAATCCCTCGACCAGGCTGGAACGATGACGGGGGTGCGCAAGGTGGCGGCCGCTTCAGCGGTCGGCAACACGATCGAGCTGTACGACTTCCT
>NZ_QQAU01000002.1:0-527211 GCF_003350445.1 Lentzea flaviverrucosa | reverse complement strand
CAGTGTCAATCCCTCGACCAGGCTGGAACGATGACGGGGGTGCGCAAGGTGGCGGCCGCTTCAGCGGTCGGCAACACGATCGAGCTGTACGACTTCCTCCTCTACGGCACGGCCTCGGCGCTCGTGTTCGACAAGATCTTCTTCCCGCAGTTCGACTCGCGCGTCGGTGTGCTGCTCGCGTTCGCCACGTTCGGCGCGGGCTTCTTCGCCCGGCCGCTGGGCGGTGCGGTGATCGGTCACCTCGGCGACCGGATCGGGCGCCGCTCGATGCTCGTGGTGACCCTGTCCGCGACCGGCCTGTCGACGGCGTTGATCGGCCTGCTGCCGACGTACGCCCAGGTCGGCATCCTCGCGCCGGTGCTGCTGGTGCTGTTGCGGATCGTGCAGGGCTTCTTCATGGGCGGTGAGCAGGGCGGCGCGTCGCTGATGGCCGTCGAGCACGCTCCGCCGGGGCGCTGGGGCTGGTACGGCAGCTGGGTGTTCATCGGGTCGCCGGTCGGGCTCGTGCTGGCGAACCTCGCGATGTACCTGTCGTCGCGCGCTTCCGGGCCGGACTTCCTGAGCTGGGGCTGGCGGTTGCCGTTCCTGTTCTCGATCGTGCTGGTCGGGATCGGCCTCTACATCCGGTTGCGCGTGTCGGAGTCGCCGCGGTTCGTGCGGGCCGAGAAGTCGCGGCTGCCGATCGCCGAGGTGCTGCGCGACCGGTGGCGGATCGTGCTGCTGGGGGCCGGCGTGAACCTCGGCTTCACGATCTTCATCTACGTGCTGAGCGTGTTCATGATCGGGTACGGGCGCACGGCGTTGAAGATCTCCGCGGACGACCTGCTGATCGCGACCGTCGTCGGGTCGGTGGCGCAGGTCGTCGCGGTGCCCGCGTTCGCGTTGCTGTCGGATCGCATCGGGCGGCTGCCGGTGATGTTCGGCGGGGCGATCTTCCAGGCCGGGTTCGCGTTCCCCCTGTTCTGGCTCACGGACTCGGGCTGGTTCACGTTCGCGATGGTGCTCGGGTTCGTGGGCTCGGCCGCGTTGTTCGGGCCTTCCGCCGCCTACTTCGCCGAGCTCTTCCGCACTCGCGTGCGGTACAGCGGGGTGGCGTTGAGCTTCCAGCTCGGCGCGGTGCTCGGTGGCGGGCTCGCGCCGTTGGTCGCGCAGTCGTTGCTGCGCACCGGAACCTGGGCCATCGCCCTGTACCTGATCGCGGGCGCCGTGCTGTCCGGCGTGTGCCTGCTGGTGATCGGGTCAGCGCACGAGGCGGAGCCGGCGGGCGGCGAGTCCGATGCTCAGCCGCTGTCCCCAGCCCAGTCGTAGCGCGTCGCTCTCGATGCCGTCGCCGAACACCACCAGTCCGTCCGACTCCACGTCGACGTCGAGGGGCCGGTCGGTGATCTGACCCTCGGTGTGCTCGATGCCGGTGCTCGGCGACGGCCAGGCCTCTCTGACGAACCAGATGAGCCTGCGCTCGGTCGGGGTGGGCAGGGTGAGCGGGCTCTTCCTTTCACGGTGGGCGGAACTGCACCAGCCCGTCGCACCGGTGCCGCTGCCCACGAGGATGCCGGACGACGCCTGGCGTTCGTTGCCGATGCGGTAGCGGCTGGTCTGGTGGCTCGGGTGGCCGACGTAGATCTCGTTGAGCGCGTGGAGGGTCTGGCCGTCGTCCGACCTGGCCTCGACCATCGTCCTGTCCTCGGTGTTCCCGGTGCTGTGCAGGAGTTCCGCGGCGTCGCCGGGGGCGTGCTTCGCCAGCACGCCCCGGTCCGGGTTGATGCCGATCACGGGCTGGCCGTCGAGGTACTTCGCGACGTTGGCGACCAGTCCGTCCTGACCGACGATGACGACTACGTCCTCGGGCGCGAACAGGAACCGCGACAGGTCTTCCCGCTCGACGACGCCGCGGCGCCAGTCGAGCGGGATCGCGGCGCTGACGTCTCCCAACGCCCTGCGGGCCTGCTGGTCACGGTCCACCACCTCGTCCAGGGTTCTGTTGCGGGACTTGAGGAAGAACTCGACCTGCCCTCGCGTCCCGTGTCGTGCCAGCAACTCTGTCAGCTCGGTGCGCCGGTGCACCAGCACAATTCGCGGGGCGAGGCTCATCGGGCCAGTCTCTGCAGCAGCGGCTGGATCAGGTCCGGGGTCAGGGTGAGGCTGCCGATCTCCGGGAGGTTGCCGGCGAGTTCCTTGGCCGCCAAGGCGTAGAGCGTCTCCTGCGGGATCTCCTTGTAGGCGTCCAGTCTGGCCTTCTCGCCCGCGGCTTCGGCTTCCGCCAGCTTGCGGATGCCGTCGGCCTTGGCCTCGTCGGCCACTCGGCTCGCCCTGGCGTGGTCTTCCGCCTTCTTCAGGGCGTTCGCGCCTCGCTGGACCACCAGGAGCTCCTCGCGTTTCGCGAGCTCGATCTGGTTCTGCAGTTCGTTCTCGCTGATCGAACGCTCGCGTTCGACCGCCATCGCGCGGCGCTCGTAGGTGGCCTTGTCGGCCTCCTGCTGGACCTTCTCCCTGACGGTGGTCTGGAGGGCCTTCTCCATGTCCGCGTCCGGGCGGATCGCCACGACCCTGATGTCGATGATCTCCAGGCCGATGTGGGTCGCGGTCAGGTTCTCGGTGACCGCCTGCTTGACCCGTTCCACGCCGGTCCTGATGGCGGTGTCCAGGTTCAGGGTGCCGAGGATCTTGAGGGCGTGCTGCTGCGTGCTCTCGGTCAGGGTGTTCGCGATCTGGCTCAGCGGGTCCTGGCGCCAGGTGCCCGTGTCCGGGTCGATCGAGAAGTCGATCCTCGCCGTGGCGGTCTCCGGGTCCGTGCAGCGGTAGGTGATGGTCAGCTGGACCGTCACGTCCTGGTAGTCGTGGGTTCTGGCGTGGAAGAGCATCGGGAGTTCTCGGTCGTCCACCGGAACTTCTGAGAGGACCGCGGTTCTTGGGCGGAACCAGAAGCTCAGGCCCGTGCCCTCGTGGATCAGCTTGCCCTTGTCCACGTGTCGGATGTGGACGGTGGGGGCTCCCCTGAGGTGGCGCAGTCCCGGGTAGGTGCTGATGTCGGCCATGGTCTTGGCTCCCCTGTGGTGGTCCTGGCGCGGCTTGTCGTCTTACTGACGATAAGCCTATGCTTCGTGGGGTGTACGCGCCAAGTGATTTCCCTCCCTTCGCTGTCACGGTCGATCTTGTGGTGTTGACCGTTCGGGCCGATGCCTTGTGTGCGCTGCTGGTTCGGCGGGGGGAGGCGCCGTTCCTTGGGCGGTGGGCCCTGCCCGGGGGGTTCGTTCAGGTTGCCGAGTCCGTGGACGCTGCCGCCGGTCGGGAGTTGGTTGAGGAGACTGGGGTTGCCGGGCTGCATCTTGAGCAGCTCGCTACCTATGGGGAGCCTCGGCGGGATCCTCGGATGAGGGTTGTTTCTGTGGCCTATCTGGCGTTGGCGCCTGACTTGCCGGTTCCCGTGGCTGGGACTGATGCTGCTGCGGCTGCCTGGGTGCCTGTTTCTGAGGTTTCTTCGTTGGCCTTCGATCACTCGCGGATCTTGGCTGATGGGGTGGAGCGGGCTCGGGCCAAGTTGGAGTACAGCTCGCTCGGGACTGCGTTTTGTGGGGGCGAGTTCACCGTGGCTGAGTTGCGGCGGGTTTATGAGATCGTTTGGGGGGTTGGGTTGGATCCTCGTAACTTTCATCGGAAGGTGACGGGGGTTGAGGGGTTTTTGGTTCCTACTGGGGGGACGACCTCGCGGGATGGGGGGCGGCCGGCTGCGCTTTATCGGCGGGGGGAGGTTGGGGTGTTGAGTCCTCCGTTGGTTCGGTCGTCGGCGTGACGCGACCTTGCGGGTGGTCGGCTTGCGGGCGGCGGGCTTGCGGTTGCGTGCGTTTTCCTGGGGCTCTGCCCCAGACCCCGGCAATCTGATCGGGGGGTGGCGCCGTGGGTGGGTTGATGGCACGCCTGTTGCGTTGGGCGGCTGCCTGGTGCGTTGAGGGTGCGTTGTGGCGGTGGGGTCCCGTCACGAGCCGAGCCAAGAGCGGGCCACACCTGAAGAAGGGTGTCAAGCGGACGAAAAGCGTGTCCGCTTGACACCCTTCTTCAGGTGCAGCAAGTGCTATGGCGCGACTCGTGACGGGACCCCACCGCCCATGCCTTGCGGTAAGGACGGCTCGCCTGCGGCATCGCGTGCGGGTGGGTGGCTCGCCTGCGGCATCGCGTGCGGGTGGGTGGCTCGCCTGCGGCTTCGCGTGCGGGTGGGTGGCTCGCCTTCGGCTTCGCGTGCGGGTGGGTGGCTCGCCTTCGGCTTCGCGGTTGGTTAGAGGCGGACTGAGTCGCCTGTTGTTGCCGACTGCTTTGCTGCCTCGATCACTTCTAGGCCTGCTACTGCGTCTTGGGGGGAGACTGGGGGGTTGCCTGCTGCTACTGCGGCGTAGAAGTCCTGGTATGCGCCTGGTTCTGTGCGGTGGGGCTTGCCGTTGAGGGTGCCCCAGGCTGCTTCGGGTTCTTCGCCCCAGCCTGGGGTGGCGGGGGTTTCGCCTGCCTTCAGGCGGTCTTCCTGGGGGTCCATGCCGTACTTCACGTAGGCGGCGTCGTGGCCCAGTACGCGGAAGCGGGGGCCCTGGTCTGCTGCCAGTGCGCTCATCCAGAGGTGGGAGCGGACACCGTGTTCGTGGGTCAGGGAGAGGAAGACGTCGTCGTCTGCCTTGGCGCCTGGGCGGACTGTGGCGATTTCTGCGTGTACTGAGGTTGGGCGGCCGAAGAGGGCTACTGATTGGTCGACCAGGTGGGTGCCCAGGTCGAAGAGGATGCTGCCCAGGTCTGCCGGGTCGCCTGATTCCTTCCAGGACGACTTGATCTCCGGGCGGTAGCGCTCGAAGCGGGACTCGAACTTGTGGACTGTGCCCAGGGTCTTTTCGGTCAGCAGGCGCTTCACCGTCAGGAAGTCGCCGTCCCAGCGGCGGTTGTGGAACGGGACCAGCATCAGGCCCTTGGAAGAGGCGATCGAGGCTAGTGCTCTTGCCTCCATCGCTGAGCCCGCGAAGGGCTTGTCGACCACCACGTTGAGGCCGTGTTCCAGGACCTGGCGGGCGTGGGTCGCGTGGAAGCGGTTCGGGGTGGTGATGACCACCAGGTCGAAGTCGCCCGTCCAGACTTCGTCCAGAGAGGACAGAAGGCTTGCGTTCGGGTAGCGGGCCGCTATCTCTGCCTGGCGCTTCGGGTTCGACGTGACGACGGCGGAGAGGTCCAGGCCCTCCGTCGCCTCGATGAACGGGGCGTGGAAGGCCGCCCCACCTAGTCCGTAGCCGACCAGAGCTGTGCGCATGCGATCAGCCTAAGCGGTCTCACCTGGTGGACGGGGTGTCGGAGGGACCGTCTGGCCCTCTACCTTCGTGACTATGACCATGTCCCTGGTTAGCCGGCGCCACGTCGACTACGTGCGCGTCACCAGCATGGCTTGTCGTCGCTCCCGCTGATCCCAGACCCCCCGCATCTGCGAACGTTGGAGCACAGCCATGTCCTGGTCCTTCGAGACTGCTCAGATCCACGCGGGCGCGGCGCCCGACCCGGCCACTGGTGCTCGTGCCACGCCGATCTACCAGACCACCTCCTACGTCTTCCGGGACACGCAGCACGGTGCTGATCTCTTCGCGCTGGCTGAGCCCGGGCACATCTACACGCGCATCAACAACCCCACGCAGGACGTGCTGGAGCAGCGGGTCGCCGCGCTCGAAGGGGGCGTTGCGGCTGTCGCCTTCGCGTCCGGGTCTGCTGCTGAGACCGCCGCCATCTTGAACCTGGCTCGGTCCGGGGACCACCTGGTGTCCAGTGCCTCGTTGTACGGCGGTACGTACAACCTGTTCCACTACACGTTGCCCAAGCTCGGGATCGAAGTGTCGTTCGTGGACGACCCGGACGACCTCGATGCCTGGCAGGCGGCGGTGCGGCCGAACACCAAGCTGTTCTTCGCGGAGACGTTGGCCAACCCGCGTTCCCACGTGCTGGACGTCGAAGGGGTTGCTGGGGTCGCGCACGCGAACCAGGTGCCGTTGATCGTCGACAACACGGTGCCGACGCCGTACCTGCTCCGGCCGTTGGAGCACGGGGCGGACATCGTGATCCACTCCGCGACCAAGTACCTCGGTGGGCACGGTACGGCCATCGCGGGTGTGGTCGTGGACGGCGGGAAGTTCGAGTACGGGGCGGAGAAGTTCCCCGACTTCCACGAGCCCGACCCCAGCTACAACGGGCTGCGGTACTGGCCGGTGCTCGGGCACGGGGCGTTCGCGGCGAAGTTGCGGGTGCAGGGGCTGCGGGACACCGGTGCGGCCATCGCGCCGTTGACCAGCTTCCTGGTCATCCAGGGCATCGAGACGTTGTCGCTGCGCATCGAGCGGCACGTGCAGAACGCGCAAGCGCTTGCGGAGTGGTTGGAGGCACGGGACGAGGTCGAGAAGGTCCACTACGCGGGCCTGCCGTCGTCGCCGTTCCACGAGAACGCGCGGAAGTACCTGCCGAAGGGTGCCGGCGCGGTCGTGAGCTTCGAGCTGCGTGGCGGCGTGGAGGCCGGTCGGGCGTTCGTGGACGGCACGAGTCTGTTCAGCCAGCTGGTGAACATCGGTGATGTGCGGTCGTTGATCGTGCACCCGGCGTCGACCACGCACAGCCAGCTCTCGCCCGAAGAGCAGCTCGTCACAGGTGTCTCGCCCGGTCTGGTTCGGCTGTCGGTCGGGCTGGAGGGGCTGGAGGACCTCAAGGCGGACCTGGAGGCGGGCTTCACCGCGGCGAAGTCCGAGTTGTAGTGGGTGGCTGGCGGTTCGGCGATCCGAACGGCCGGCGGAAGTGGTTCAGCCACGCCGGGACGTTCGGGGAGCTGCCGGGTTTCCAGCTCGCGTACGAGACGTGGGGGACCTTGAACGCCGAGGCCTCCAACGCGGTGCTCGTGCTTCACGCCCTGACGGGCGACAGCCATGTCGCCGGGGGCGTGGAGCCGGGTCACCCGACGCCGGGCTGGTGGGACTCCCTCGTGGGGCCGGGAAAGCCGCTCGACGCGTTCTTCGTCGTCGCGCCGAACGTGCTGGGAGGCTGTCAGGGCAGCACGGGGCCCTGGCAGTACCCCCGGTTCCCGGACCTCACGATTCGCGACCAGGTCGCGGCCGAGGTGCACCTCGCGGACTACCTGGGCATCGGGCGGTGGGCCGCCGTGCTCGGCGGGTCGATGGGCGGCATGCGGGCCGTCGAGTGGGCGGTCAGCGAACCCGGACGGGTCGAGTCGCTGCTGTTGCTGGCGACGACCGCCGCGGCGTCCGCCGAGCAGATCGCCCTGGCGTCCGCACAGGTGCACGCGATCAAGGCCGATCCCCTGGAGGGACTGGGGATCGCGCGGCGGATCGCGCACATCAGCTACCGCAGCGAGCAGGAGTTGCAGGCCAGGTTCGGGAGGCGGCGGCAGGAGGACGGCCGGTTCGAGGTCGAGTCCTATTTGGACCACCACGCGGCGAAGCTGACCCGGCGGTTCGACGCGGCCAGCTACGTCACGCTGACGGAGGCGATGAACTCGCACGACGTCGGGTACCAGCGCGGTGGGATCAGGGCGGCGTTGCGGAAGGTCACCGCGCGCACGATCGTCGCCGGTGTCGACTCGGACCGGCTCTACCCGCTGGCGCAGCAGGAAGAACTGGCGGCGGGAATCCCTGGGGCCGACGGCCTGAGGGTGATCGAGTCGCCGTACGGGCACGACGCGTTCCTGATCGAGAGCGAGCAGGTCGGCGCGCTCGTCACGGAGCTGGTGCCCGTGCGGTCAGGTACTCGTTGAGGCGTGCGGAGGCGGCCAGCATCGCCAGGCCTCGTGCGGAGAGGCGGCGGCGCCAGTCGGCGAGGGCGGCACCGAGGGTGTCGGTGCCGCCTGCCGTGCGGATCTGCTCGACGACCAAAGCGATGCGCGCCAACGGATAGCCGCCGCGCCGGAGCAGGTGGGCGAGTTCGGCGTCGCGGACGTCCTCGGCCCGGAACAGGCGGTAGCCGGTCGGCTCACGGGACGGCACGAGGATGCCCGCCTCCTCCCACGCGCGCAGCGTCGCCGGGGTCACGCCGAGGCGCCGGGCCAGTTCGCCGATCGTGCGCGGCTCCAGGACCGGTTCGAAGTCGGTCAGGTCCTGCACCGCGCGGCTGACCGAGTCGAGGGTGGAACGGTCGCGCAGCAGTTGTTCGTGGCCCCGGTCGATCGCCGTCAGCACGTCGTCCAGCGAGCCGGCGTGGATCGCGTTCATGATCTGGCCGGCGGTGGCGTGCCCGAAGGCGGGGACCAGTGCGAGGAACGTGCGCAGCGCGGCGGCGTGGACCTCGGTGTAGACGCGGTAGCCGGACGGCGTGCGCTCGGCGGGCGGGAGGAACCCGGACTCCTCGTAGTTGCGCACCGCCTGGGTCGACAGGCCGTGCTCGCGGGCGAGGTCAGTTGGTCGCACGGTTGAGACTTTAGGCGCGAAGACCGAGAAGATCGCGCGAAAGTCTCAACGGAGCTTTCAATGTTACGGTTGAACCACATGAGCCAGGACATTCGCGAGTTCATCACCCCCTTCACCGAGCTGCTGGGGTTCGGGGAGCCCACACACCTCGAGCACGCCCACACCTGGATCCGCAACGAGCTGTTCGAGCAGCTCACGGGCCTGGGCTTCCGCTCGATCGCCCTGGAGACGTGCCGGATCCGGGGTCTGGCCGTCAACGACTACGTCCACGGCGGCCCCGGTGACCTCGACACGATCATGAAAGAGGGCTTCTCCCACACGTTCGGGGAGAACTGGCCCGCCAACCGCGAGCTCGTGCAGTGGATGCGCGAGTACAACGCGGACAAGGCACCGGGGGACCGCCTGTCGTTCCACGGCTTCGACTTCCAGACCGAGACGGCCAGCGCGCCCAGCCCGCGTCCCTACCTCGAACACGCCCGCGACTACCTGGGCGAGGACGTGGACCTGACGATCGACGACGAGAAGTGGAGTCGCGACGAGGCCGTCATGGACCTCACCCAGTCGCCGGGGCAGTCGGAGGAAGCGATCAGGCTGCGTGAGATCGGCACCGGGATGCTCAGGCGGCTGCACGAGCGCAGGACCACCGACGAGGCGTGGGCCCGCGCGGAGACGCACCTGGTGGCCGGGCTGAGCCTGCTCCAGTACCACCGGGAGTGCGCCGAACCGAACCCGCTGGGCGTGCGCCTCAACCGCCTGTGCCAGATGCGGGACGGCGTGATGGCGCGGAACCTGCTGGAGATCCGGCGCGCCGAGGCCGCGAACGGGCCGACGTTCGTGTTCGCGCACAACGCCCACCTGCAGCGCACCAGTTCCTCGATGGAGATGGCCGGCGAACGCGTCGAGTGGTTCTCCGCGGGCGCGCTCGTGGCGCCGGTCCTCGGTGACCAGTACACCGTGATCGGCGGCACGCTCGGCCGCAACGACTCCATCGGGCTCGGCGAACCGGACAAAGCCACCTTCGAAGGCAGTCTGCAGGACCGGTTCACGACCTGGGGCATCACGAAGGACGAGCCGGAGGGAGCGCGGCGCACCGACACCGGCTCCGACCCGATGCTGGCGATGGCCTACTTCCCGCTCGACCAGCACCTCATGGACGGTGTGGACGCTCTGCTGCACATCAAGGTTGGTCGTCCAGCGACGCGGTGATCCACGGCGCGACGGGCAGGTCGCGCGTCTCGCACTCGATCGCCAGCTTCAGGGTCCACCGCAGGGCTTGCAGGACGACTGTCGCAAGCTCCTGCGGGTGCCCGTTGGCCAGGGCGATCTCGATCTGCTCCGAGGCCGCGTCCTGGTCGCCGTGCACCTCGGCCAGCAGGGCGCGGATCGCCGTGCGGACAGGTGGGTCCGCGTCGTCGATCTGGACCTCGTTCCCCTCCTCGTCGAAGACCTGCATCTTCACCGGGGTGGCGCCGCCGGAACCGAGAGCGCTGACCATGCTGCTGCACTCGGCGAACAGCAGGAGCACGAGCTCACGGATCTCCTCGTTGCCCTCGGGCGACCCGCTGAGGTACCCGGTCACGAGGTCTACCGCCACAGCGTCTTCCCCGGCCCTGGCCGCAGCCAGCGCCTCACCGGCGACGGCCGTCAGCCGTGACCAGCGATCTGGATCCTGTGGTGGTGTCACAGGTACTGCCTACCGCGCGGTGTCACGCGTTCGCAATGCCCCATCTTGATCAGAGTGCTACCGGGGTATGTCACTCCGCAGGTCAATGTGCTGATGAACGGATCCACCTAGCATCGGCTGGTGTTCCGCGCGCTGTACCGAACCGTTCTCGGTCCCGATCGCACCCGAGTGCTCGCCAAGGGGCTCGGGCGGTTGCGCATCCCGGTGCACGGTGCGCTGATCATCTACGCCCTCGTGTGGGCGATCGTCGCGAGCGCCGGCTACGTGCGCCAGGAGGACTCGGACGGCTGGTGGGTCGTCGTCTTCCTGGTGACGGTCGGGCCGTACGTGCTGCTGATCTGGTCACCGCTGCACGCCTGGAGGCTGGCGGTGCCCGGCTTCTTCCTCGTCAGCCTCCTGTGTGACGGTGAGGGCGCCGAGGCCTTCCAGTACTGGACCGCGGGACCGCTGTTCGTCGCGGTCGCGGCGTTCTACTCACGCGCCATCGTGATCAGCGCCACGGTGATCACCATGGCGCTGATCATCGCCTCCGAGCCGCAGGCCGCGGACAGGGCGCTCTTCGTGCCCATCGTCGCTGCCGCCGTCTACCTGTTCGGTGCGCGCGGCAGAGCCGAACGCGAACTCGAGGAGGAGCGCGACGCCAAGGCCGCGCTGGAGGAACGTGCCCGCATCGCGCGCGAGATGCACGACGTCGTGGCCCACCACATGTCGCTGGTGGTGGTCAGGTGCGAGACCGCGCCCTACCGTCTCAAGGGACTGAACGAGGAAGCGCGGCAGGAGTTCGCGGAGGTCGGCGAGGCCGCGCGTGAGGCGATCACCGACATGCAACGGCTGCTGGGCGTGCTGCGGACGAACGGCGAGGTTGCCCAACGGGAACCGCAGCCGGGCGTCAGCCGCATCGCGGAACTGGTGCGGCCCGGCGACGAGGCCGAGGTCGGAGTGGACGACGTCCCGGAGGCGGTCGGCCTGACCGCGTACCGGATCGTGCAGGAGGCGCTCACGAACGCCACCAGGCACGCGCCCGGCTCGAAGGCGTCCGTCCACGTGCGCGAGGACGAGGGTGTGCTCGAGGTGCTGGTGACCAACACCGCCGGCGGGCCGTCCAGGGGCGGCGGCAGCGGGCAGGGCCTGGTGGGCATGCGGGAACGCGTCGCCGTGCACGGTGGCACGCTGACCGCGAAGCCGACCGAGGACGGCGGGTTCCTGGTCAGGGCGAGAATTCCGTTGGGGGACAAGTGATCAGGGTGGTCGTGGTGGACGACCAGGAGATGGTGCGCGAGGGGTTCTCCGCGCTGCTGGACGCGCAGGACGACATCGAGGTCGTCGGCGCCGCGGGCAACGGTGTGCAGGGCGTCGCGTTGGCGCGTGCGGTCAGGCCGGACGTCGTGCTGATGGACATCCGCATGCCCGAAATGGACGGACTGACGGCGACGCGGCTGCTGCTGAACGGGTCGGACGAGGTGAAGGTCCTCGTGCTGACCACGTTCGACCTCGACGACTACGTCTACGAGGCGTTGCAGGCCGGCGCGAGCGGGTTCCTGCTCAAGCACGCACCCTCCCGCGAACTGCTCAACGCCGTCCGCGTGGTGGCCGCGGGCGAGGCCCTGCTGGCCCCGTCGATCACCAAGCGCCTGATCGAGGACTTCGTGCGGTCGCGCCGGTCCGACCGCGTCCGGCCCGCGCAGCTGTCGGTCCTGACCGACCGCGAGACCGAGATCCTCGTGCTGATCGCGCAGGGCCTGTCGAACACCGAGATCGCCGCGCACCTGGTGCTGGCCGAGCAGACCGTCAAGACGCACGTGAGCCGCGTGCTCACCAAGCTCGGCCTGCGCGACCGCGCCCAGGCCGTCATCGCGGCCTACGAGAGCGGGCTCGTGGTACCGGGGTAGCGGCGGGAAAACGGCACGCCGGGGTGACGATCCGGGGCCCGTGGTCTTCCTAGCTTCGGTTCATGCGCCGAGCCGTCCTGTTCCTCCTGCTGATCGCCCTCCCGTCGGTCGCGCCGTCGATCGCGCAGTGGCGTTCCGACGTCGCCCGCCGGGTCGCGGTCGTCGGTGACCTGAGCACCGCCCGTGACGTCGTGGTGCTCGTGCCGGGGTCCGACGTGGACGTCGGCAGGTTCGAGCGCACGGTCGGGCGGATGGCGTCCAACCTGTACGAGCAGGCGCGCCGGGACGACCTCGCCGTGATCGCCTGGCTCGGGTACCGGACGCCGCAGGGGCTCGGCGTGGACGCGATGACCGGCTCCCTGGCACGTCAGGGCGCTGACGCGCTCGTCGACTTCGTCCGGTCGTTGCGGACGCCGGCGCGCGTGCACGTCGTCGGCCACAGCTACGGGTCGGTGGTGGTCGGGCTCGCGGCACACGAGCTGGACGTGGCGGACGTCGTGTTCACCGGAAGTCCTGGTGTGCGGGCGGATTCCGTCGCGCAGCTGGGGACCGGGGCTCGGGTGTGGGCGTTGCGGTCCAGCGGGGACTGGATGAGGTTCGTGCCCAACGCGCGGTTGTTAGACCTCGGGCACGGCACCGATCCGGCATCCGACGGTTTCGGGGCGACCGCGCTGCGGTTCGAGGGCGGGAAGCACGACACGTACTACGAGCCGGGCAGCGAGACGTTGAACGCTCTCGTCCGGATCGTTTCGGGTTCGGGGGAGAAGCTGTGAGGAATCCGTTCATCGACGCCGTGCGGGCGATCGCCGTCGTCACGGTCGTGCTCGGTCATTGGCTGGTGACCGCGTTGGTCGACACACCCACCGGCATGTACATCGACAGTCCGTTGAAGCACTTGTCCTCGCTGACACCGGTTTCGTGGGTGCTGCAAACGCTCGGCCTGTTCTTCTTCGTCGGCGGGTACGCGGCCGCGCACTCGAAGACGCCGTTCCTCGTCCGGCTGAAGCAGCTCGCCGTGCCCACGCTGCTGATGCTCGGCTGCTGGGCCGCTGTCCTCTTCGGACTGACGCTGCGCGGCGTGGACCAGGGCACCGCCTGGAACATCGGGTTCCTGGTCACGACACCGCTGTGGTTCTTCGGCGTCCACCTGGCGCTGCTCGCGTTGAAACCGTTGGTGCGCAGGCTGGACGAGCACTCGTGGGGTGTGCTCGTCCCGGTCCTGCTGGTGCTGGTCGTGCCGTACGCGGTGTGGTGGGCGGCCTGGCAGCTCGGCTTCTCCCTGGCGCGCAGGAGGATTCCCGGACCGCCGCTGCTGGTGCTGGGCGTGCTCGGGTACGCGCTGCTGACGACGTTCGGCGGCTACCCGCTGTCGGCGGTGGGCATTCCCGGCGAGGCGGTGTCGAACCTGAACCCGCCGAACTACGCGACGCTCGCGCTGGCGTTCGCGCAGATCGGCCTGGTGCTCACGATCGCACCGCTGCTGACCAGGCTCGGCACGACGGAACCCGTGGCGTGGCTGAACAAGCGGGCGCTCGGCATCTTCCTGACGCACCAGAGCGCGTTGATCACCGTGACGCTGGCGCTCAGCGCGTGGGGTGCGCTGCCGGGGCTCCAGCAGCCACCAGACCATCCGGACTGGGTGTGGCAGCGACTGCTGTGGCTGCCGGTGTGCGCGGCTGTGACCTGGGGATGGCTCCGAGCGCTGCGAGGCCGATCGCCACGGCGTGCAGCACCACCACCGGCGGGGCCGGGTCCAGCGCCAGCATCGGCGGTACGCACGCCAGCGCCGTGAGCAGCCACGGCAGCCGGGTGTCGCAGCTGCCGGTGCGGGCGGTGTGGATCAGGTACCAGCCGAGCAGCAGGTGGATGACGTTCTGCAGCGGGTCCACGGGCAGCAGCACCAGCACGCCGTCGCCGAGGAACCCGCTCACCACGAACCCGAGCACACCGAGCGTTCCGAACGACACGCCCATGGCCGTCGCGAGCCGCGTGCGGTGCGACTCGTGCGGCAGGCGCTGCAACCGGACCAGGCGCCGTTCGAACCGGTGGAACACCAGGATGAGCGGCACCAGCCCGAACACCAGCCAGGCCGGTGCCTGCGTCAGCCCGAGCAACCCGACCAGGGCGCCGACCCCGGCCAGGTACGTGAGGTACACCGTCATCGGGGCGCGGCGGGCGAAGTCCACGACGTGCCACAACCAACCGTCGAGCCACGAGGTGACCCGGCCGCGGGCCAGCAGCGCCAGGCACACCTGCGCCACCCCGAGCACCATCATCGAGCGCGGGTAGTCGCTGAAGAACACCAGCGCGGGCAGCGTGACGGCACCCAGCCCGGCCAGCAGCCTGCGCGAGAGCCCGGTCAGCGTGCCGTCCGCGTAGAAGAAGCCGATCTGCTGCATCAGCAACGCGCCGACGATCAGGTTCACGTACCCGCCGGTCTTCCAGTCCGTCGACGTGCGCGCGATCTCGACCGCGAGCGTCAGCAGCACCAGCACGAACGGCGTGGTGCGGCGGAAGTGCCCGTGCAGCCAGGCGGCCGCCGGCGTCGCCGCCACGGCGAGCAGGTAGACCCCGAGGAACCACAACGGATGCGTGATCAGGCGGCTGTACGCGTCGACCTCGACGTCCATCAGGTTCAGCGCCGCGAACAGCACCACCCACAGCAGCACGAACGCCAGCACGGGCCGCAGCAGCCACGACGTCCGGCTCGACACCCAGCAGCCGAAGCCGCCCTGGTGCGCCTGCCAGCTGCGCAGGTTCGCGTGCCCGCCGGCGAAGAAGAACAGCGGTACCGCCTGCAACGCCCACAACCACGACGTGCCGAACCCCCTGAGGTGCGCGAGCGTCGCCACCGTCTCGCCGAGCACGAGCAGCGCGAGGCTGAAGAGCCGCAGGAACGTCGCGTACCGGTCCTGCTCCGCGTGGGCAAGCACCAGGGGCAGCGAGTTCGCGGTCGTGCTCTCGCGACGCCGGCCGTGCAGCCGTGCCAGCAGGAGGAACACCACGACCGCGCTGCCGAACGCCCACGCCACCACGGGTTCGTGGCCGGGCGCTCCCCACCGCTGCCGCCAGGAGTTGAACTTCAGGCCCAGCGCGTAGGTCTCGGCCACCGCGTGACAGCTCTGCCCGGCACCGCGCGGGTTCAGCCGGCACTGCGCGTGCAGGTCCGTCGTGAGCCTGTCGTCCAGCGCCTTGCGCGCCTGCGGCCCGAGCGGATCGCCCTTGTGGTCGGCGTAGCGCAACAGGTCGTAGCCCAGGTCGTGTGCGCGGCACGCGGCGCTGAAGTCCCACTCCGTGTCACCGGCCGGGCCGGAACACCCGCCCCCCGCGTCGACGACCCGGAGCGTCCCGTCCGGTGCCGTGATGGTCTGGGGATCGCGCCCCATCTCGCGCGCGAAGTCCGACGGCAGGTTGAGGTACGGGTCGTGCGTC
Organism: Lentzea flaviverrucosa; assembly: GCF_003350445.1. Taxonomy (NCBI): domain Bacteria; kingdom Bacillati; phylum Actinomycetota; class Actinomycetes; order Pseudonocardiales; family Pseudonocardiaceae; genus Lentzea; species Lentzea flaviverrucosa. The sequence continues at coordinate 511,789 of NZ_QQAU01000002.1, read as the reverse complement.
GCGGACGGCGCCACGAACGCGTCGACGGCGTTGGCCGCGGCGATCACGTCGGCGCTGGGCGGGACCCCGTTGTCACCGGTCGCCGGTCGGGAGGCGACCACCCCGCAGACGAACACCGCGAGCGTGATCACCGTGAACCGGAACCAGGCCGGGAGTCGGAGGAGGAGTTTGCGCGCGCCCATTGTCGGGCAAGGTTACGGAAGGGTCTCGGCTGACCGCCAGTTCGCCAGGTCAGACGCGCGCCATCCGTCGATCGGTGGATTCCCGCCCATCCCCGGCGGAGCCGCCGCCCACCAGCGCGGGTTGATCTAGGACGCCACCACGGCGGGCGTGAGCGAGGCGAGCGCCATGCGGGAGAGCAGCGCCGCCATCTGGTCGCGGTCGAGGTGGGCGCTGTGCGGCGTCGAGTTGATGAGCCCGAACACGGCGTGCGCGGCGGCGCGCGCGGTCGGTTCGTCGAAGCCCGGCACCGTGCGCCGGATCGTCTCCACCCACACCTCGACGTACCGGCGCTGCAAGGCGCGCACGCGCCGGCGGTCCGGATCGGTGAGGTTCGCCAGGTTGCGCATCTGCACGGTGATGAGCGCGGGGTCGTCCAGCGCGAAGTCGACGTGCCAGCCGATCAAGTCCCGCAACGCCTCCTCGGCGTCCGACGCGGCGTCCACCCTGGCCTGGCCGCCGTCGAGCAGCCGTTCGGAGATCGACGTCAGCATCTCGCCGAGCATCGCGTCCTTGCTGCGGAAGTGCCGGTAGAGCGCTGGGCCGGAGATGCCCACGGCCGCGCCGATGTCGTCGATGCCCACGCCGTGGAAGCCGTGGCGCGCGAAGAGTTCGGCCGCGGCGTTGAGGATCTGGTCCCGACGTGAGGGTTTGTCGACCACGGAAGGAGGTTAGCAGCCGTTCACTTAGTCGCCCGATGGGTGGAATTCACGCAGGTGCAAGCCCTGATTGTTGACTATTGACCAATACTTCACACAGGCCTTACCCGTGGGTAACCATTGACCCGCAATGCATCACCCCCCTGCGGCCCCTTCGGGAGTCTTCGATGCGTCCTGCTCACTTCATCGCCTCGGTGGTCACCGCCGCCGCGGCAGTCATCGCGCTCGCCAACCCCGCCAGCGCTGCTCCGATCAACTACGTCGCGCTCGGCGACTCCTACGCCTCCGGGCTCGGGACCGGCAGCTACGACGCCGGCACCGGTAGCTGCAAGCGCGGCCCGCTCGCGTACCCGGCCCTGTACGCGGCGGCGACGGCGCCCGCGACGTTCAAGTCCGTGGCCTGTTCCGGTGCGCGAACAGGTGACGTCCTCACCCAGGCAAACAACCTCACGGCGGCGACGAACCTGGTCACCGTGCAGGTCGGCGGCAACGACGCCGGCTTCACCGACGTCATCACCACGTGCACCTTCGGCTCGGACCAGGACTGCACCAACCGGGTGAACCAGGCCAAGACCTACGCCGCGAACACGCTTCCCGGCCTGCTCACCAACGTCTACAGCACCATCAAGTCGAAGGCCCCGTCCGCACGCGTTGTCGTGCTCGGCTACCCGCGCATCTACAAGGTGCCGGGCTCGTGCAACGTCGGCCTGAGCGACACCAAGCGCGCCGCGATCAACTCCGGTTCCGACGCGCTGCACAACACCATCGCCGCTCGCGCGGGGGCGGCCGGGTTCGGTTACGTCGACGTGCGCGGGGCGTTCAGCGGGCACGAGATCTGCTCGTCGAGCTGGTGGCTCAACAGCCTGAGCTGGCCGGTCGAGGAGTCGTACCACCCGAACAGGGCAGGGCACCAGAGCGGCTACCTGCCCGCACTGCGGGCAGTCATCGGCTAGCTCTTTCCGGAACGTGAGAGTGCCCGAAAGGCCGCTTGACCTGCGTTCGGGTCACTCTCGAGCCGTTCCTGTGGACCGCTAGGTGAGCGGGCGTTAACATGGCCTTGTTAACGCCCGCTAACCTGAGGTCTGGGGAGCATGGACGCACCTGTCCTGCGCAGCGCCGCCGAGCCGTCGGACCGCTACGCCAAGGAGCACACCGCGCTCGTCGACGAGCTGCGCGGCAAGCTCGCCACCGCCGCTCTCGGCGGTCCCGAGAAGGCACGTCAGCGGCACGTCGACCGCGGCAAGCTGCTGCCGCGCGAGCGCGTCGACACGCTGGTCGACCCCGGTTCGCCGTTCCTGGAGCTGTCGCCGCTGGCCGCCAACGGCATGTACGGCGACGAGGCACCGGCCGCGGGCATCATCACGGGCGTCGGGCGCGTCTCCGGCCGTGAGTGCGTGATCGTCGCGAACGACGCCACGGTCAAGGGCGGCACCTACTACCCGATCACGGTCAAGAAGCACCTGCGCGCGCAGGAAGTGGCGCTGCAGAACAACCTTCCGTGCATCTACCTCGTCGACTCCGGCGGCGCGTTCCTGCCCAGGCAGGACGACGTGTTCCCGGACCGCGAGCACTTCGGCCGGATCTTCTACAACCAGGCCACGATGTCGGCGCGCGGGATCCCGCAGATCGCCGCCGTGCTGGGCTCCTGCACCGCCGGTGGCGCGTACGTGCCGGCGATGAGCGACGAAGCGATCATCGTCCGCAACCAGGGCACGATCTTCCTCGGCGGTCCGCCGCTGGTGAAGGCCGCGACCGGTGAAGTGGTCAGTGCGGAAGACCTCGGCGGCGGTGACCTGCACTCGCGCACGTCCGGCGTCACCGACCACCTCGCGGAGAACGACGCGCACGCGCTGCGGATGGTCCGCTCGATCATCTCGACGCTCGGCCCTCGTGCGCAGCGGCCGTGGGACGTCGCGCCCGTCGAGGCGCCTGTGGTCGAGGACGACCTCTACGGTGTCGTGCCGACGGACTCCCGGACGCCCTACGACGTGCGCGAGGTGATCGCGCGGGTCGTCGACGGCTCGAAGTTCCAGGAGTTCAAGAAGGAGTACGGGCAGACGCTCGTCACCGGCTTCGCGCGCATCCACGGCCACCCGGTCGGGATCATCGCCAACAACGGCATCCTGTTCGGCGAGTCCGCCGTGAAGGGCGCGCACTTCATCCAGCTGTGCGACAAGAGGTCCATCCCGCTGGTCTTCCTGCAGAACATCACCGGGTTCATGGTCGGCCGCGAGTACGAGGCGGGCGGCATCGCCAAGCACGGCGCCAAGATGGTGACGGCGGTGGCCTGCGCGCGCGTCCCGAAGTTCACCGTGATCATCGGTGGCAGCTTCGGCGCCGGCAACTACTCGATGTGCGGCAGGGCCTACTCGCCGCGGTTCCTGTGGATGTGGCCCAACGCCCGCATTTCGGTGATGGGCGGCGAGCAGGCGGCTTCTGTCCTGGCGACGGTCCGCCGCGACCAGCTCGGTGACGAGTGGTCCGCGGAGGACGAGGAGGAGTTCAAGGCGCCGATCCGCCAGCAGTACGAGGACCAGGGCAACCCGTACTACTCGACCGCGCGGCTCTGGGACGACGGCGTGATCGACCCGCGTGACACCCGCACGGTGCTGGGACTTGCCTTGTCCAGTGCGGCGAACGCCCCCATCGACGATGTTTCCTACGGCGTCTTCCGGATGTGATCATGTTCGACAGCGTTCTGGTGGCGAACCGCGGAGAGATCGCGGTCAGGGTGATCCGCGCGTTGCGGTCGCTCGGGATCCGTTCCGTCGCCGTGTACTCCGACGCGGACGCCGAGGCGTTGCACGTCAGGCTGGCCGACGAGGCCGTGCGGATCGGGCCCGCCGCGGCCAGGGAGAGCTACCTGTCCATCGAGAAGATCGTTCAGGCCGCCGTTTCCACTGGCGCACAGGCGATCCACCCCGGTTACGGCTTCCTCGCCGAGAACACCGCCTTCGCGGCAGCGTGTGACGCCGCGGGAATCGTGTTCGTCGGGCCGCCCGCGTCGGCGATCGACGCGATGGGCGACAAGATCCGCGCGAAGCTGACGGTGTCGGCGGCGGGCGTTCCCGTCGTGCCGGGCCGCACTCGCGCGGGCATGTCCGACGACGAGATCGTCGAAGCGGCCTTGGAGATCGGCTTCCCGGTGCTGCTCAAGCCTTCCGCGGGTGGCGGTGGCAAGGGCATGCGGCTGGTGCACGAGGAATCGGCGCTGCGCGAGGCCATCGAGTCCGCACGGCGCGAGGCGCGCGGCTCGTTCGGTGACGACACGCTGCTGATCGAGCGCTTCATCACGAACCCGCGCCACATCGAGATCCAGGTCCTCGGTGACGCGCACGGCAACGTGATCCACCTCGGCGAACGCGAGTGCAGCCTGCAGCGCAGGCACCAGAAGATCATCGAGGAGGCCCCGTCGCCCTTCCTCACGCCGGAGATGCGCGAGGCCATGGGCTCCGCCGCGGTCGAGGCCGCGAAGTCCGTCGGGTACGTCGGTGCGGGCACCGTCGAGTTCATCGTGGACGGTACCTCGGGCGACTACTTCTTCATGGAGATGAACACCCGGCTGCAGGTCGAGCACCCGGTGACCGAGATGGTCACGGGCGTCGACCTCGTCGAGTGGCAGCTCCGCGTGGCCTCCGGCGAAGAGCTCGATCTGACCGTTGAGCTGAACGGCCACTCGGTCGAGGCCCGCGTCTACGCCGAGGACCCGGCGCGCGGCTTCCTGCCGACCGGTGGCCGCGTGCTCGCGTTGAGCGAACCGGCCGACGTGCGCGTGGATTCCGGTCTGTACGAGGGACTTGTCGTCGGCTCGGACTACGACCCGATGCTCGCCAAGGTCATCGCGCACGGCCGCACCCGCGAGGAAGCTCTCAGGCGTCTCGAGCACGCGCTCGGCCGGATGGTGCTGCTCGGCGTCACGACGAACATCCCGTTCCTGCGCGCACTCCTGCGCGACGAGGACGTGCGTTCGGGCGCCCTCGACACCGGACTGGTCGAGCGGAAGCTGGATTCGCTGACCTCCGCCGAGATCCCGGACGACGTGTACGTGGCGGCCGGCCTGGAGCGGTCGCTCCAGCCGCACGGCGACGACCCGTGGGACCAGCTGGGCGGCTGGCGCATCGGTGAGCACGCCTGGACGACCTGGCGGATCAACGACGTCGACGTCCGCGTGCGCGGCGAGGAAGTCGTGGTGGGCGCCGGAGAACCGGTCCGCGCTCGGGCGCGCCGCGAAGACGCCGACCTGCTCGTCGGTTCGCGCCGCTACTCGATGGCCCGCGACGGCGACGTGCTGTGGCTGGGCCACGACGGTGCCTCCTGGGCGCTGGTCGAGGCCGAGTTCCTGGTCGGAGCCGCCGACGGTGCCGCCGCCTCCGGTGGCCCGGTGAAGTCGCCGATGCCCGGCACCGTGCTGGTCGTCCGAGCCCAGCAGGGCGAGGAAGTGACCGCCGGTCAAGCGTTGTTCGTGGTCGAGGCCATGAAGATGGAGCACACCGTCACGGCACCCGTCGACGGCGTGCTCGCCGAAGTGAACGTGCAAGCAGGCCAGCAGGTCGCACTCGACCAGGTACTGGCCCTCGTCGTCTCTCACGAGGAGTGACAGCAATGTTGGACTTCAGGCTCCCGAGCGAGTACGAGGACCTGCGCAAGACCGTCGAGGAGTTCGCGCGCGACGAGGTCGCCCCGGTCATCGGCGACTACTACGAGCGCTGCGAGTTCCCGTACCCGCTCGTCGCGAAGATGGGGCAGATGGGCCTGCTCGGCCTGCCGTTCCCCGAGGAGCACGGCGGCATGGGCGGCGACTACTTCGCCCTGTGCATCACGCTCGAGGAGCTCGCTCGCGTCGACTCGTCGGTCGCGATCACGGTGGAGGCGGCCACGTCGCTGGGCGCCATGCCCATCTACCGCTTCGGCACCGACGAGCAGAAGGCCGAGTGGCTGCCTTCCCTGACGTCCGGCCAGAAGCTCGGCGCGTTCGGCCTCACCGAACCGGGCTCCGGCTCGGACGCGGGCGCCCTCGCCACCACCGCGCGCCTCGAAGGCGACGAGTGGGTCATCAACGGCACCAAGGCGTTCATCACGAACTCCGGCACGGACATCACCGGCCTGGTGACGGTCGCCGCGGTCACGGGCACCCGGCCCGACGGCCGCAAGGAGATCTCCTCGATCATCGTCCCGTCCGGCACCCCGGGCTTCACGGTGTCGAAGAAGTACTCCAAGGTCGGCTGGAGCGCCTCCGACACCCGCGAACTGTCCTTCCAGGACTGCCGCGTGCCCGCGGCGAACCTGCTCGGCACACGAGGCCGCGGCTTCGCCCAGTTCCTGCGCACGCTGGACGAGGGCCGCGTCGCCATCGCCGCGCTGTCGGTCGGCCTCGCCCAGGGCTGCGTGGACGAGTCGGTCCGCTACGCCCACGAGCGCGAGACGTTCGGCGCGAAGATCGGCACGTACCAGGCCATCCAGTTCAAGATCGCCGAGATGGAGGCCCGCGTGCACACCGCGCGCCTGGCCTACTACGAGGCCGCGTCCCGGATGCTGCGCGGCGAGCCGTTCAAGAAGCAGGCGGCCATCGCGAAGCTCGTGTCGTCCGAGGCGGCGATGGACAACGCCCGCGACGCCACGCAGATCTTCGGCGGCTACGGCTTCATGAACGAGTACCCGGTCGGGCGGTTCTACCGCGACGCCAAGATCCTGGAGATCGGCGAGGGCACCTCCGAGGTGCAGAAGATGCTGATCGCCCGCGAGCTGGGCCTTTAGTCCGTTCCGGCTGAATAACCTCAAACCGCAGGTTCGAATCCTCCTGTCCGGCTACCGTCATCTGCCTTCCGCACGAGTGTGAGGGTGCAGATGACAGGTAGTCGGCCAGAACCGGTTTTCCCGGGTTTGAACGTTCTTCTCGAAGTCATTCACGGCCTGTGTGACCGGCCCGGCTTCTTCTACCGGAGCAAGACCGAGGAAGTGGTCGGTGACCAGCCGCTTCCGTTGCTCTACCTGGAGAGTGAAGCCAGTCCGACGCCATTTCTGCGTGCTCTCGAACACAAGCTCGACGAGGGTCGCCCGGCAATACCGCACGCTTATGTCGACGTGTCCTCGGTGCGTGGGGAAGTGGACAAGAGATGGCCACCGGAAGCGCGCGAGACGCCGCCGCTGCTGCCGTTGCTGGACGTGTTGAGCCATCGGTTGTCGGAGGTCCACGTCGGCTCCGAGCGGCTGACGCGCTTCGACCACTACCGGCTCGTCGACTGGCTCACGAGCAAGCGGCTGCCGCGCAAACCGGGGCGGGACGACCGGGCGAGCGTCATCGAGCTGCTGCGGCAGTGGACCGGCAGGACCGGCGAGGACGGCGAGGCGCTGAACCGGGCCGTCGACGCGTTCATCCCGAACCTCGTGACGAGGCTGGGCCTCGGGCTGGTCGCCTGGGTCGGCAGCAAGGCCGGCTTCCGGTGGCTCGGCAAGCGGGTGCCGGGGCTCGCGCGTGAGTCGAAGTGGTTCATGCGCGGGCAGAACTTCGCGCTGCCCCACCACTCCATCGAGTTCCTCGGGTTCGCCGAGCGGCTCACGCTGGGCAGGCGCGAGTCCGAGAACGAGGAGCAGATCAAGCTGCTGCTCGTGCACGCGTTCCTGGAGGACCTGCGGATCTCCTACCGGCGCCGCCGGCGGTTCCTGCCGCGCAGGGCCGGCTTCCGGCGCACGGCCTACATCCCCGTGCTGCTCGACGGCGTGACGAAGGACAACGGCGGCTGGGAGCTGCTGGAGCTGATCAACGACGTCCGCAACGAGACCGGCGAGGCCGACCCCCTGCTGGTGATCGCCGCCAGTTCGGTGCAACCGGCGTTGTCGCAGCGGCTCGGGACCACGCCGGTCGCGCCGGACGAGACCGCGGACGCGCTGGCGACGTGGCGGGAGGAGCTGCCGCGCAAACGGCAGATGCTCGCGCCGGACGCCCGCTACCTGATGATCAGGCTGCCGTTCGCTCACCAGGACAAGAAGAAGTGGAAGGGAGCGCCCGCGTTCACCGCGGCCCCGGTGAAGTGGCTCGCGCGCCCGAGGCGGCTGGAGACGATCATCGCGGCGATCGCCGTGGTGTTGCTGCTGCCGGGGTTCGTGACCGTGCAGAACCACCTCCAGGCGAACTGCGCGCTCGTCGGTTCCGCCGTCTCGCCGGGGGTGTCGACGCGTCTGATGGACGTCGACGGGCACGCCGAATGCGTCGGCTACAGCGACAACGACAACCAGGTGTTCGGGTCGAACGAGCGGCTGAGGTGGACGCAGAAGGCGGTGTTCGCGCAGAACGAGGAGGCCGAGCGGCTGCACGAGTCGAACGGCGAACGCCCGCTCGTCTCGTTGCTCTACTTCTCGAGCCTCACCCACAAGGACAGCAACCCCGACGCCGACCACTCCAGGGCGGAGGAACTGGAGGGGATGCTGCTCAAGCAGCGGCAGCAGAACGACAGGTCCAGTTCGGGGCCGTTGCTGCGCATCGTGGTCGCGAACGGCGGCGCGAAGATGGACCGCGCGTACGACGTGCTGGCGGAGATGCTGACCCCGTTGCTGGAAAGGGATCCGAGCATCATCGGCGTGATCGGCCTCGACCGCAGCGTCGAGCAGACCAGGAAGGTCATCACCTCGCTCGGGTCGCTCGGTGTGCCGACCATCGGCACCACCCTCACCGAGGCGTCGCTGCCGAAGCTCTCGACGATGTACTTCCAGCTGATCCCCGGCAACGTCAGGCAGGCCGACCTCGTCCGGAGGTACGCGCAGCACGTCCGCGCGACCAAGGTGACGATCCACCACCCGAAGCTGAAGCAGGACGACGTCTACCTCGACAACCTGGTCGCGGTCCTGGGCCAGGAGCTGGCCAGGTCGGGCGTGACGTTCGAGGCGCGCGAGTGGGCCGGCGGGCCGCAGGAGGTGCCGTCGCAGTGCGTCGAGGACCACTCCAGCGAACTCGTGTTCTTCGCAGGCCGCGAGGAGCACTTCGGCGAGTTCCTGCAGGCGGTCGGCAGGAACTGCTACGACAAGGACCGCCTGCCGCGCATCCTCGCGGACGACGCGATCATCCGGTTCATCGCACAGGAGGCGAGCCGCAAGCGCGACTCGCTGGCCGGCATGCGCGTGTCCTACGTGAGCATGGCCGGACTCGTCGTGCTCGCGGGCAAGTCCTGCGTCGACGGCAAGCCGGACGCCGGGGTCCGCGGCGGACTGCCTCTGGACGCCTTCTGCGCCGGCTACAGCAAGCTGGCCAAGGAGGTCCAGGACTCCGCACTGCCGCGGGAGGACAAGCCGGCCAAGCCGTGGCCCGGCGAGCACATGGCGGTCGCCTACGACGCGGCAGGGCTCTTCCTCGACGCCGTGCGCAACGCCCAGGCCCGCCTGGCCGGGTACACCCCGCACCGCGGCGCGATCGGCGGGGAACTGCGCGAACTGGAGTTCTTCGGCGCCACGGGGCGTACGGACTTCAAGGTGTCCAGGGTCGGCGAGACGAGGAACTTCACGATCCTCGAGATCGCCGACATCTACGACTTCGAGCAGCAGCCCGCGTGCGTCTACCTGACCGGTGACCTGTACGGCCCGGATTCACCGCGCCGGGAGAACGGTTGCCCTGCCTAGGTTTTAGGGGCAGCCCGGTCGATGATCGAGGCGAAGTCGGTGGACTTGGGGAGCGTGCCGAACGCGACTCCCCAGTCCCCGCCCAGCCGTGAACCGAGGAACGCGTCCGCGACGGCGGGGTGCCCGTGCTTCACCAGCAGAGCACCCTGCAGGATCAGCGCCATCTTCTCCACGACCCGGCGCGCCTGCGACTCGTCCACATCGGACAGGGCGGTGCCGAGCTCGTTCAAAGCCCTGTCGATGCGCCGGTCGACCCCGGTGACGGCGGCGAGGAACTCCTGCACCGAGTCGGGTTCCCTCTTCATCGCGCGCAGGACGTCGAGCGCGGCGACGTTGCCGGAGCCCTCCCAGATCGACATCAGCGGCGACTCGCGGAACAGCCGCGGCATCCCGCTGTCCTCGATGTACCCGTTGCCGCCCAGGCACTCCAGCGCCTCGGCCGCGTGCACGGGACCGCGCTTGCACACCCAGTACTTGGTGACCGCGAGGCCGAGCCGCGGCCGGTTCTGCGCGAGCCACATCGCGGCCGTGGTCGCCGCCTCGGACTCGATCGCGAGGTCCGCCAGCACGTTGCGCATGGCGGGCTGGTCGACCAGGTAGCTGCCGAACGCCTTGCGGTGCGCGGCGTGGTGCGCGGCCTGCCTGAGGCCCGCGCGCATGCCCGCGGCGCTGCCGAGAACGCAGTCGAGCCGGGTCATGTTGACCATCTCGATGATGGTCCGCACGCCGCGGCCCTCGTCGCCGACGCGGTGCGCGAACGCCTCGTCGTACTCGATCTCGGCGGAGGCGTTGGACTTGTTGCCCAGCTTGTCCTTCAGGCGCTGCAGGAAGAACCGGTTGCGCGTGCCGTCCGGGAGCACTCGCGGCACGAGGAAGCACGTCAGTCCGCCGGGCGCCTGCGCGAGGGTCAGGAACACGTCCGACATGGGCGCCGAGGTGAACCACTTGTGGCCGGTCAGCAGGTAGCCGTCGGCGACCGGCTTCGCGACGGTGGTGTTCGCGCGGACGTCTGATCCGCCCTGCTTCTCGGTCATGGACATGCCGGCGATCAGGCCCTGCTTGGACAGCGGTGCGCGCAGGCCGAAGTCGTAGTTCCGTGCAGTGAGAAGGGGTTCGTAGCTCCCGGCCAGATCCGGCGCGACTCGCAAAGCGGGCACAGAGGCGTAAGTCATCGAAATCGGACATCCGTGGCCGGCCTCGACCTGGGACCACACGTAGAACTTGGCTGCCCGCTCCAGGTGTCCACCGTCGACATAGGCGTGCAACCCGTGCGTAACAGCGACGTCCATCAGTTGGTGCCAGGCGGGGTGGAACTCGACCTCGTCGATCCTGTTCCCGAACCGGTCGTGTGTGTGCAGCACCGGCGGGTGAGCGTTTGCGAGCCTGCCGTGCTCCTGCCACTCGGAGCTGCCCGCGAGCCTGCCCAGCGAGTGCAGTTCGGCGTCGTCGACCCAGCTGAGCAGGGCCGGGTCGTCCGCGACGTCGTGGCCGCTCAGCAGCGGGACCTGGTTGGTCACCTCGTGCGTAGCCATGCCCGCACGTTACTACTCGCAAGTAACTTTGGGCAGGGTGCGGGTGAAGATCGCTGGCCCATTCGGGCTTTTGGGCGCGACAACGGCGCTGACGAGGAATAACGTCGTTCCTGTGAGTGACCATGGGCACAGCTCGGCCGTGGCTGCGCTGAGCGCGCAGTACGCCGCGATGCGCGAAGGTGCGCCAGTGCGGCTCGCGAAGAAGACGTCGAACCTCTTCCGGTTCCGCGCCGACCAGGCCGGCGGGCTCGACGTCGGCAGGTTCGACCAGGTCCTGTCCGTGGACCCGGCCGGACGCACCGCACAGGTGCAGGGCATGACCACCTACGAGAACCTCGTCGCCGCGACACTTCCCCACGGCTTGATGCCGTTGGTGGTGCCGCAGCTCAAAACCATCACCATCGGCGGTGCGGTCGCCGGGCTCGGCATCGAGTCCACGTCCTTCCGCAACGGGCTGCCGCACGAGTCCGTGCGGGAGCTGGAGATCCTCACCGGCGACGGCGAGGTGGTCGTCGCCAAGCCGGACGACGACCTGTTCCGCGCGTTCCCCAACTCCTACGGGACGCTGGGCTACGCGCTGCGGCTGGAGATCGAACTGGAGCCGGTGCGCCAGTACGTCCGGTTGCGGCACGTGCCGTTCGGTTCGTTCGCGGAGTGCGCCGCCGTCATCGAGGAGGTCTGCGAGGACGGCTCGGCGGACTTCGTCGACGGCACCGTGTTCTCACGGGGTGAGATGTACCTGACGTTGGGCCACTACGCCGACATCGCGCCCTACACGTCGGACTACACCGGCAACCAGATCTACTACCGTTCCATCCAGAAACGCCGCACGGACCACCTGACGATCCACGACTACCTGTGGCGCTGGGACACCGACTGGTTCTGGTGCTCGCGGGCGTTCGGCGCGCAGAACCCCGTCGTCCGTCGCATGTGGCCGAAGCGCTACCTGCGTTCGGACGTGTACCGCAAGCTCGTCGCGAAGCATCGGCAGCTGAGGCCGCGCACGGACGTCGAGCCGGTGATCCAGGACGTGGAGATCCCGGTCGCCGGACTGGCCGACTTCCTCGACTTCTTCGACCGCGAGATCGGCATCTCGCCGGTGTGGCTGTGTCCCGTTCGCCTGCGCGACAACACCGGCTGGCCGCTGTACCCGATGGACAGGGACACGTTGTACGTCAACGTCGGGTTCTGGTCGGAGGTCCCGGTACGACCGGGGGAGAAGATGGGTGACCGCAACCGGCTGATCGAGCGCGAGGTGGCGCGGCTGGGCGGCCACAAGTCGCTGTACTCGGACTCCTACTACACGGAGGACGAGTTCTGGCGGCACTACAACGGTTCGCACTACCGGTCCGTGAAGGCCCGGTACGACCAGACGAACCGCCTGCCTGATCTGTACGCCAAGTGTGTCAGGGGACGATGAATGCGGTTGGCCTCCATTTTCCAGAGCATCACAGGTGGCAGCGACGTTCGCTTCCAGGCCTACGACGGCAGTACCGCCGGGCCTTCCGCGGCCTCGGTGTCCATCGACATCAAAACACCGGAAGCCCTGTCCTACCTGGCTTCCGCACCCGGTGAACTGGGGCTGGCCCGTGCCTACGTGACGGGTCACCTGGAGATACTCGGCGACGTGCACGCCGGCCTCTCCCGGCTGTCGGAGTTCTCGCTGCGAGAGCTCCCGTGGCTGCAACGGGTCGAGCTGCTGCGGTTCCTCGGCCGGATCCGGTTGTCGCACAAGGTGTCTCCACCGCCGCAGGAGACGCGCCTGCGCGGCCTGCGGCACTCCAAGGCCCGCGACTCGCAGGCCATCGCGCACCACTACGACGTCTCGAACCAGTTCTACGCGTGGGTCCTCGGCCCGTCGATGGCCTACACCTGCGCGGTGTACCCGACCGCGCACTCCACTTTGGAGGAAGCCCAGTTCGCCAAGCACGACCTGGTGGCGCGCAAGCTGGGGCTCAAGCCCGGCATGAGACTGCTGGACGTGGGCTGCGGCTGGGGCGGCATGGTCATGCACGCGGCCCGCGAGTACGGGGTGCGGGCGATCGGCGTGACGTTGTCGCGCAACCAGGCGGAGTGGGCGCAGAAGGCGATCGTCGAGGCAGGGTTGTCGGACCTCGCCGAGGTGCGGCACCTCGACTACCGCGACGTGCGGGAGACCGGGTTCGACGCGGTGTCGTCCATCGGCCTGACCGAGCACATCGGCAAGGCCAAGCTGCCCGCGTACTTCGATTCGCTGTACCGGAAGCTGAAGCCCGGCGGCCGGCTGCTGAACCACTGCATCACCCGGCCGGACAACAAGCAGCGGGCGTTGTCGGGGCCGTTCATCGACCGGTACGTGTTCCCGGACGGCGAGCTGGTCGGGCCCGGCCACCTCGTGTCGCTGATGCACGACACCGGGTTCGAGGTGCGGCACGAGGAGAACATCCGCGAGCACTACGCCCTCACGCTCGCCGCCTGGAGCAAGAACCTCGACACGCACTGGGAAGAGGCGGTCGAGGAGGTCGGCGAGGCGCGGGCGCGGGTGTGGCGGCTGTACCTCGCGGCGTCACGACTCGGGTTCGAGCGCAACAACATCCAGCTGCACCAGGTGCTCGGGGTGAGGCTGGACGGGACGACGTCGCACATGCCGTTGCGCCCGGACTGGCTGTCCTGAGACGGACGAAGGGCCGCGGCTCCGTGCCGCGGCCCTGATCCTGGGGACGCTAGCTCAGCTGGTCCACGATCTGCTTGGCCGTGTTGGACGGGATCGCGAACCCGATGCCCACGCTCCCGGCCTCACCGCTGCTGGACGCCGGCGAGTAGATCGCCGAGTTGATGCCGATCAGCTCGCCGGCCGCGTTCACCAGCGCGCCACCGGAGTTGCCGGGGTTGATCGACGCGTCGGTCTGGATCGCCTGGTAAGACACGGAAGACGCGCGGCGGGTCTCGCCCGGCACGGTCACCTTGCGGTCCAGCGCGGACACGATGCCGGTCGTCACGGTGCCCTGCAGCCCGGACGGCGAGCCGATGGCCATCACCGCGTCGCCGACCTTCACCGAGCCGGAGTCCGCCCACTTGATCGGCGTCAGGTCGGACGCCCCGGAGACCTGCAGCACGGCGAGGTCCGAGGTGGGGTCGGTGTTGACGACGGTGGCCGGCAGTTCGCGGCCGTCGTTGAACTTCACCGTGATCTGGCCACCGGCCGAGGCGACGACGTGGTTGTTGGTGAGGACCTTGCCGTCCGCGGAGAGGACCACGCCGGAGCCGAGGCCGTTGCCGACGTTCACCTGGACCACCGAGGGCAGCACGTCGGACGCGACGGCGCTCCAGTCCAGTGTGGACGTGTTCGAGATCGTCTGCGCGGAGACGGTGGTGGACGCAGGGGTGGCGTCCGGCGAGGCGATCACCGCTCCGGTGACGCCTCCGAACAGGCCGGCGACGAGTGCCGCGGCCGTGAGCATCGGGGCCGATCGGCGCCAGAACTTCGGCGCGACGACGGCGGGCTGCGGTTCCACCAGTGTCCCGCTCATCGCGGGGAAGCTCTGCTCGGTCATGACTTCACGATGGACCCCCATCATGTGAGCCAGCTGTGCCGAAACCCTCGAAAACCCTGATAAGAACTAGCTGAGAAAGAGCGCGGAGACCTCGGCGGCCGACAGCGGCGGCCCGAAGTGCGTGCCCTGCCCGCCCGTCACGCCCAGCTCCGCCAGCCTCGCGGCCTCGGCGGCGGTCCGCACGTCCTCGGCGTAGAGCGGCAGCTTGAGTAACGTTGCCCACCGCAGCAGGGCGACCGAGGCGCTCGCCTCCACGCGGTTCGCGCCCTCGTCGAGACCGTGCACGACGGCACCGGTGAACTTCACGCCGCTCAACGGCAACTGGCGCAGCCGGTCGACACCGACGTTGCCGCCGTTCATCTGGTCCAGCACCAGCCCGATGCCGCGCTCGGCGAGGATCGTCAGCTCGTCGAGCTGTTCGTCGTTCAGCAACGCCGGCAGGTGCTCGTGCAGTTCGAAGCGCAGCAACGACGCGGGCAGGCCGGTGCGCTCCAGCACGCGGGCGACCTCGGCGACGAGCTCGGGCTCCTGGCACAGCCGCGGCGGCAGGTCGATCGACAGCGCGGGCATCCGCGAGCCCAGCGCCAGGTGCCAGTCGGCCGCGTGCCGGCACGCGGCCTCCAGCGCCCAGTGCACCAGGCGGACGATCATGCCGTTGTTCGACGACTGGCCGAGGAACGCGTCCGGGCACAGCACCCCGCGTTCGGGGTGGTCCCAGACGATCTTGGCCTCCAGCGCGAGCACCGAGCCGTCGGTCAGCGAGTGGACGGGCAGGTAGTCGACGCGGAACTGCCCCTCTTCGAGGGCACCAGGGATCGAAGCCGCGAGCGCGTACCTCTGCTTGTCGTGCGCGTCCCGTTCGTGGTCGTACAGCGCCCACTGCGCCTTGCCGTCGCGCTTGGCCCAGCCGACCGTGACGTCCGCCGCGCGCAACAGGTCCGCCGAGTCACCGCCGCGCGCCGCCCGCGCCACGATGCCGACGCTCGTCGTCACGCCGACGCCGTGCGAGCCGATCCAGATCGGCTCCTCCAGGCGTGCGGTGAAGTCCTCGACCAGGGCGACCACGCTCCGCACGTCCTGCGGGTCCCTGACCAGCACGCCGAACTCGTCCTCGCCGATGCGCGCGACCTTGGCGACCTCCTCGGAGAACACCGCCCGCAGGTGCGTCGCGACGTGCATCAGCACCCGGTTGCCGGCCTCGTGCCCGAACGCGTCGTTCACACCGCGGAACCCGTCGATGTCGACCTGCACGAGCGCGAGCGTTCCCGGCCCCTTCGAACCGGCCACGCCCTCGAGCCAGCCGAGGAACTGCGCGCGGTTCGGCAGCCCGGTCTGCACGTCGTTGAGGCTCTGCCGCACCAGCTGCGTCTGCAGCGCGCGCATCTCGCTCATGTTCTCGATCATGGTGACGAGGTACGGCGGCGTGCCGTCCTCCTCGCGCACCACCGAGATCGCCATGTGCGTCTGGATCGTCTCGCCGTCGCTGCGGACCATCCGCTTCTCGACCCGGACGTTGTCGTGCTCGGACGCGATCAGCTGCTTCGTCAGCTCCCGCAGCCCGGCCCGGTCGTCCGGGTGCACGATGTCGCGGCCGCTCATCTTGCTCAGGTCCTCGTGCTTGTAGTCGAGCATCGCGAGCAACGCCTCGTTGACGTCGATGATCTCGCCCTTGGGGCCGCTCACGACGATGCCGAACGCCGAGCTCTCGAAGACCGCGCGGAACTTGGCCTCGCTCGCCCGGACGGCGGCCTCGGCCCGGCGCATCGTGGTGATCGCGGCCGTGCGGCTGAGCTCCTGCTGGTCGAGCGTGCGGTCGCGCAGCCCGTCCGCGTACCCGGCGGCGAGCGCGGCCAGCTGGGCCGGCGTGACCGCTGTGTGCTCACCCAGGGACGTGAGCGACTTCTCCAGCGTCGCCGAGGCGATGAAGTCGTGCTCGACCATGGACCGGCCGACCTGCCGCGCCTGGTCCACCCCACCGCTGAGCAACTGCTCGACGTAGCCGCCCAGCAGTTGCTCGAGCTTCGCGCGAGTGAAGTTCGCGACGAGGGTGTTGGAGATCGCCGCCGCCCAGTGAACGGCGAGCTCTCGGCTGTAGACCATGTTCATTCAGCTCAGGTGGCCGTTCGTGGGGGACCGGGGGTGATCTGCTCGATCGGCTGACGCGGTACCACCACCAGGAGTGGGTCCGACGGGAAAGCTTACTGATCAGTCAGTACCTGTCCAACCGAACCCCGAATCCCGGTCGAGAATCGACGAATCGACCACGATTTCACTCGTTTGAACTAATGAATCACCTTGCTGAAGGCCAGTGGGCCAATTGTCAGGGGGTCTGTGTCAACGTCGAACAACGGTGTGTAGCCGGTCGCCAGGTACAGCCCTTTCGCCTCGGGCTGGCGCGGTCCCGTGGTGAGGTAGATCCTGCTGTACCCAAACGTTCTGGCCTCGTTCTCCAGTTCCACGAGCACCCGTCGCGCCAATCCGCGCCGGCGGTGTTGTGAATGCGTCCAGATCCGTTTCATCTCGGCGGTTTCCGCGTCGAACCGCTTGAACGCACCGCCCGCGACGGCTTCTCCTGCTTCCATCAGCAGTAGGAACTGTCCGTTCGGCGGCTCGAACACGTCCGCCGGTCGTCGCATCTCCTCTGCGCCCATTGGTCCGTAGCGAGAGGTGTATTCGTACGTGAGTTCAGCGACCAATGGCGCCGCGGCCGGATCCGACTGCCGGACGCGGCGCACTTCGAGAGTCGTCATGCGGCCTTGGCCCGGTCTCGCTTCGCGACCTCCTCGCGCACGATCGGGATCACGTACCGGCCGAAGTCGATCGCGTCGCCGAGTAGGTCGTAGCCGCGGGCGGACAGGATGTCGACGCCGAGGTCGTAGTAGTCCAGCAGCGCCTGCGCGACGGTCTCCGGCGTGCCGACCAGCGCGTTGGAGTTGCCGGCCCCGCCGGTCGCCTTCGCCGTCGGTGTCCACAGTGCACGGTCGAACCGCTCGCCGCGGTCCGCGACCGCCAGAAGTCGTTGCGAGCCGGTGTTCTCCGGGCTGGTCAGCGAGTGCCGCCGGCTCAGCGGCCCGTTCGCCTTCCGCGCCTCGATCCGGTCGACCGTGCGGTGGGCCTTCTCCCAGGCCAGTTCCTCGGTCGGCGCGATGATCGGCCGGAACGCGACCTGGATCCGCGGCACGTCCGTGCGCCCGGCGTCCTTCGCGGCGTGCTTCACCGACTCGATCTGCTGCGCGGTCTCGGCCAGCGGCTCGCCCCACAGGCAGAAGATGTCGGCCTCCGCACCGCCCGCCGCGTAGGCCGCGGGGGAGGAGCCGCCGAACGACACGTCCGGGCGTGGTTGCCGGACGGGGAACACGTCGCTCACGAAGTCCGCGAAGTGGTAGTGCTCGCCGTCGTGGTCGAACGCGGACCTGCTGGTCCAGGCCTTCTTGACGATCTGGATGTACTCGCGGGTGCGGCCGTAGCGCTGGTCCTTGGTCAGGTAGTCGCCCTCGCGCTGCTGCTCGTGGTCGGTGCCACCGGTGATGAAGTGCACGGTCAGCCGGCCGTCGCTGATCTGGTCGAGCGTCGCGAACGTCTTCGCCGCGAACGTCGGGTAGCTGACGTTCGGCCGGTGTGCCAGCAGGATCTGCAGCTTGTCGAGCTTGCTGGCCAGGTAGGCGGCCGCTGCCGAGGGTTCCGGCGCACCCGATCCGTAGGCGAACAGCACGCGGTCCCAGCCGTGCTCCTCGTGCGCCCTCGCGAGCCTGAGCGTGTAGTCCTTGTCGAACGCGCCGCTGGACGACCGCGGCGTCGTTTCCGACCCGTCGTTGGTGGCGGCGATCCCGAGAAACTCAACTGGCATGACCGATTCCCCAGAACTGGTAGAGGGAGCAGGGCGCGTTGAGGGAGGCGCCCTTCGAGTGCACACCCGGACCAGGCTCGTCGCAACGACGTCCACAGAGCGGGATTTGCTTGCACGCGCGGGGTACCGTGGTGGTGTTCGCGTTGAGGGACGTGGCTCGTTTCTCGTTGCCCTCCAACGGAAAGACGCGCATGCGCTCACTCGTCGTGATCGGCGGCGGCCCCCGTGCCGCCGGCCTGCTGGAACGCATCGCCGCCCAGTCACCCACCCAGACCCTGGCCGTGCACGTCGTCGACCCGTTCCCGCCGGGTGCGGGCCGGGTGTGGCGGCACGCCCAATCCCCGTTGCTGCGCATGAACTCCATGGCCGAGGACGTCACCGTCTTCACGGACGACTCGTTCGACGGTCTCGGTCCGATCCGCCCCGGCCCGTCGCTGGCGGAGTGGACCGGCATCGACCCGACGGCGTTCCCTTCGCGTCAGGTGCAGAGCAGATACCTGGCATGGTTCTTCGACCACGTGAGGAAATCTCTGCCTCCGAACATCTCTGTGACCGTGCATCAGGCATTGGCGACGAAGGTCGACGGCAACCGGGTGTGGCTCGACAACGGCTCCTCGCTGACCGCGGACGTCCTGGTGCTCGCCCTGGGACACCTGGACGCCGAACCGGAACCCGAACACCGCAAGCTCGCCGAGCACGCGTCGGAGCACGGCCTGATCTACGTGCCGCCGCTGTACTCGGCCGACGCGGACCTGTCGGCCGTGTCCGGTGATGTGGTGCTGCGCGGGTTCGGGCTCGCGTTCGTCGACCTCATGGTGTTGTTGACCGAGGGCCGCGGCGGCCGGTACGTGCGTTCCGACGGGCAGCTTTCCTACGTGCCGTCCGGGGCGGAACCGACGCTGTACGTGGGTTCGCGGCGAGGCGTGCCGTACCACTCGAAGACCGGCTACCGGCTGCAGGGAACCCGTCCGTCGATGCCGCACTTCTTCGTCGCGGACGCCTTGCAGGGCCGCGAGCTGGACTTCCGGGACGACGTGTGGCCGTTGATGGCCAAGGAGATCGCCTGGGGTCACTACCACGAGCTCTTCACCGGACACCCCGGCCTGGTGCGGATGCCGTTCGTGGAGTTCGCCGCCTCGTTCACCGCGTTCCCCTGGTACAGCAACGAGATGCGAGCGCTGGAGGAGCTCGCCGTGCCCGATCCGGCCGACCGCATCGACTTCGAACGGCTCGACCGGCCGCTGACCGGCGTGACGTTCGGGTCCGGGGAGGAGTTCCAAGAGCACCTGCGTTCCTACGTCGAGGCCGATGTGGCCCGGCGTTCCGATCCACGGCACAGCGCCGACCTCGGGGCGTTCCTGGCACTGCTGTCGGTCTACGGCCAGCTCGCGGGGCTCATGCCGTTCGACGGCTGGTGGCACGGCTACTTCAGCTACCTGGCCTCGGGCCCGCCGCCGGACCGGCTGGAGGAGCTGCTGGCGTTGTCGCGTGCGGGAATCGTGCGGTTCCTCGGCGCCGACATGTGGGTGGAGGCGGTCGAAGGCGCCTTCGTGGCGGGCAGCGCGACGACGCCGGACGTGGTGCGCGCCAACGGACTGATCGAGGCCCGCCTGCCGACGCACTCGCTGTCGCGCACGGCGGACCCGGTGCTGCGGTCGTTGCGCGCGGCCGGCGACGTCTCCGAGGACGCCGCCGGGCTGGTGCGGGTGTCGCCGGTGGGGCGCCTGATCAACGAGAACGGCGACGAGGACCCGGTCCGGTTCGCTGTGGGGCCCTGCACGACGGGGAAGGCGTTCGCGGCGTTCGCGCGGCCGAACACGAACGCCCCGGCGTTCCGGCAGAACGACGGGCTGGCGCGGGAGGTCCTGCGCCAGCTAAGCGACTGAGGTGTAGCGCCCCTGGTGCCGCACCAGGGGCGCGGCGAGGTCGGAGTGCGTGATGTCCAGCGGTTCGCCGACCAGCGCCACGTGGTCGCCGACCGCGATCCGGCGCGCGGTCCGGCACCGCAGCCGGACCGGTGCGTCCAGCAGCCACGGCACGCCGTCGTCGTCCTCCTGCCACCGAGTTCCCGGGCCGAACCTGTCGACGCCCTTGGTGGCGAACAGGTCCGCGAGCCCGGTCTGCGCGGCGTCCAGGAGGTGCACGGCGAACAGCGGCGCGGTGCGCAGCACCGGCCACACCGACGCGCCCTCGCCGATCCACACGACCACGAGCGGTGGTTCGAACGAGACGGAGGTGAACGAGGAAACCGTTGTGCCGACCGGACCTTCGGGCCCGGTGGCCGTGACGATCGTGACGGCCTGGGCGTGGTGCCTCAGCGCGTCGCGCAGCTGGTCCTTCATCGCAGCACCTTCAGCGCGTCCAGGTCGAAGTCCGCGGCGTCGGCGGGAAGCGCGGCCTCGTTGAGGAAGAAAGCCTGTGGCACCACCGCACCCAGTTCGGCGAGCACCGGTCGCAGGTGCACCTCGACGGCGAGGGCGTGCCTGTCGGACGCGGCGATCTGCAGCGGGACGACGAGCTTGCCCTTCAGCCAGCCCGGCGGTGCCTGGTCCAGCACGGCCTTCAGCAGACCGGTGTACGCGGCCTTGTACGTCGGCGTCGCCACGACCAGCACCTCGGCCTGCCCGAGCGCCGCCAGCGCGGCCTTGATCGTGTCCGGTTCCGTGAACACGGCGGGTGCCAGAGCGGCCGCCTCGACGACCGGCCCCTCGACGGGCACGCCCAGCGCCGCGGCGACGGCCTCGCGCAGGGCCAGGGCCGCCTGCAGCGTGCGCGAGGCGGGCCGCGGGTTGCCGACCAGAACACCGATCTGCGTCATGCCTTCCAGCACAGCCGCAAGCCCGGGGACCGTCAACCCGCGTCCACCACGCGGGACCTACTTGACGGCCTCCGCCGCCGCGCGCCCGGCCACCCGGCCGGAGAACAGGCAGCCGCCGAGGAACGTGCCCTCCAGCGCGCGGTAGCCGTGCACGCCACCGCCACCGAACCCGGCGGCCTCACCGGCGGCGTACAGGCCCGGCAGCACCTCGCCGGAGTTGTCGAGCACCCGCGACGACAGGTCGGTGTGCAGGCCGCCCAGCGTCTTGCGCGTGACGACCGAGAGCCTGACCGCGATCAGCGGACCGGCCTTGGGGTCGAGCAGCCGGTGCGGCTCGACGACGCGGATCAGCTTGTCGGTCAGGAAGTGCCGTGCAGCGCGGATCGCGTTGACCTGCATGTCCTTGCTGAGTCCTGCGGTGACCTGGCGGTCGCGCTCGACGATCGTCTTCTCCAACTGGGCCGCGTCGATCCGCGAGTCGCCGGTCAGCGCGTTCATGCCGCGGGCCAGGTCCGCGACCGTGCCCGCCTGGATGAACTCCTTGGACTTCTGCGCGAACGCCTCGACGGGTGCCACGGCGCCCGGCAGTGCGCGCTTGAGGACGGCCTTCGTGTCCTTGCCCGTGAGGTCCGGGTTCTGCTCGGAGCCCGACAGCGCGAACTCCTTGCCGATGATCCTCTTGTTCAGCACGAACCACGAGTGCTCGTGGCCGAGCGAGGTGATGTGCTGCAACGACCCCAGCGAGTCGAAGCCGGGGAAGAGCGGGATCGGCAGCCTCCTGCCCTCGGCGTCGAGCCACAGCGGCGACGGGCCGGGCAGGATGCGGATGCCGTGCCGCGACCACACCGGGTCGTAGTTGGCGATGCCCTCGGGGTAGTGCCACATGCGGTCGGCGTTGATGATCGCGCCGCCGGCCTTCTGGGTGATCTCCATCATCGAGCCGTCCACGAAGTCCGGCACACCGGCCAGCATGAACTTCGGCGGCGTGCCCATCCGCTCCGGCCAGTTCTTGCGCACGAGGTCGTGGTTGCCGCCGATGCCGCCGGACGTGACGATCACGGCCTGCGCCGAGAACGAGAAGTCGCCCGCGACCGTTCGCGAGCTCGGTTCGGCCCTGCCGGTCGACGAGGCCTCCAGCACGTCGCCGGACACGCCGTCGCACACACCGTTGGTGACGTTGACGTTCGTGACCTTGTGGCGGAACTTGAGCGTCACGAGTCCCTTCGCGACGGCCTCCCGCACCCGGCGCTCGAACGGCTCGACGACGCCCGGCCCGGTGCCCCACGTGACGTGGAAGCGCGGCACCGTGTTGCCGTGCCCGTCGGCCAGGTAGCCGCCGCGCTCGGCCCACTGCACGAGCGGGAACCAGCGCATTCCCATGTTGTGCAGCCAGGAGCGCTTCTCACCGGAGGCGAAGTCCACATAGGCCTGTGCCCACAGCCGTGGCCAGTGGTCCTCCTCCCGGTCGAACGCGGCCGAGCCCATCCAGTCCTGCAACGCCAGGTCGTGCGAGTCCTTGACCCGGAGCCTGCGCTGCTCGGGGGTGTCCACCATGAACAACCCGCCGAACGACCACCAGGCCTGGCCGCCGAGCGACGCCTCAGGCTCCTGGTCGAGGAGAATGACCTTGCGACCCGCGTCCGCGAGTTCTGCGGTCGCGACGAGACCTGCGAGGCCCGCGCCGACGACGATGACATCCGCGTCATGTGCCATCGGGCGAGTCTAGATCTACCGCTGGTCACACACGAGACCTGAGTCAATTTCACTTTTTGGGGGATGGGGTTCCGATGAGCTTCCGACCGGCTTCCGAGGTGGGCTTCACGACGGCGACCACGCGTTTTGTGGCGCCGGGGTCCGTCACGAACGGCGAGTTCGGCCTGTTCGAGTGGCGGATGGAGGCCCGCCAGCCCGGCGCCCGGCCGCACTTCCACAAGACCTTCTCGGAGTCGTTCTACGTGCTCGAGGGCGAGATCACGCTGCTCGACGGCGAGGAGTGGGTGACGGCGGGCGAGGGCGACTTCCTCTACGTGCCTTCTCATCGTCCGCACGCGTTCCGCAACGACAGCGACGCTCCGGTGCGGATGCTGATCCTGTTCTCGCCCGGGATCGCCCGCGAGGACTTCTTCCTGGAGGTCCGGGACGCGAAGGGGCTCTCGCCGGCCGAGCTCGTCGCGTTCTACGAGCGGCACGACCAGTACAACCTCTGAAAGAGCCGTCGACCGTCACTGCCGGTGAGGGGGGTTACCGGAGTGCCGGTCGACGGCGGGTTGACCGCGGCGCGAGCACGCGACGCCTGCGGAAGGGCTTCTCCGGCCTGGGGGTGCCGGATCGCCCTGGCGAGCAGCTCGAGCGCCAGCGGCCAACCACTTCGTTGAACGTACAACCGGATCGCTGTGTTCCGGTCGGCTTTCACTGTGACCAGGCTCAATTCCTTCAGCCGGCCTTCAGGTTTCCGGCAGTTTCGGCCGGGTACGTCACGTGGCGTGACAGCACGGCTGCCGACGATCACGAGCCTCGCCGAACTCACGGGCTTCATCGGCGAGGACGTCTACGTGCGCTGGTCCAGGGGTCCTGAGGCCGACGCCGCCTCCACGTCACGCGACTCGCTGACCGGCGTGGAGCTCCCCGGTCTGTCCGCGAGCCCGCTGCGCGTCGAACCGTGGTGGGACGACCGTTCCCGCGAGCTGTGGGTGGCCCGCCGCCTCTTCGACTACCGCCACCTGCGCGACCTGCGCGGGCCCGGCGTCCGCGCGTGGGTGCTGCGAGGCACCGAGGTCGGGCGTGGCCCGGACAACGAGCCTCTGGTGCACTGCCTGGAGCCGCTCGCCTGGGTGGCCGACAGCGCGCTGCGGGAGTGCTCGTCGCTGGTCGGCGCCCAGCACTCCGAGGAGTGGGGACCGCTCGACCGGTCTAACTCAGGTCGTTGAGCTTGCGTTCGGCGGCCTTCCGCGCCTTCTCCGCCGCGCTCGTGACCCGCTTGGCGTCCTCCAGCCGTTCCGCGGCCCGGTCGAACGCCCGCTGCGCCGCCAGCTGGTCCGCCTGGGCCTCGCCGAGGGCCTGCTCGGCCTCGTCCAGCGCCTGCTGGGCCTCGGCCCGCTTGCGTTCCTGCCGCTCCCGACGCTTGCGGGCCAGCGCGTCCTCGCCTGCCTGGGCCGGCTCGGGCGTGGGGAGCGCGAACCCGAAGCCCGAGTACTCCAGCGCCTTGGTCAGGTGCCCGGCGCGCACCTGCTCGGCGGACTCGGGGTCGGCCATCGCGGCCGTCAGCGTGTTGCGCACCTGGGTGACGGCGTCGTCCGCGAGCGGCCCGGTCAGCTCCAGCGTGCGGTAGACCAGGGCCTCCATGAGCTCTTTGCGCTTGCGGCCCAGCTCGCGCATGGTCAGTTGCGCCGTGGAGAGGCCCAGCGCCTCCTCCAGGCCCTCAGGAGCGTCCCGCACGAGCCTGTTGACCGCCCAGGCGCCGACGGTGGGCTTGCGGAGCTCCTGGATGGCCCTGGCCAGGTCCTTGTCGTCGGCCTGTTTCGCCGCGGCGTTGCGGGCCGCGGTGAAGTCCTTCGGAGGCAGGCCGTAGAGCTCGTCGGCGACCGGCTTCAGGTCCATGGGCGCAAGGTAGCGCCTGACCGGCCGTCAGTCCTGCCGAACGGCGTTCAACAAAACTGGCTCCGGCGGCGTTCAAGGGACAGGATCGGGTAAACAGGATGGAGACATGCACACCAGGTGGAGATGGGTCCTGTTCGGCCTCGGCGTCGCCGTGGCCGCCGTCGGTCCGCTCGCGGCCGTGAACGGTCCCTGGTACGGCTACGTCTTCGGTGGCCTGTGGTTCCTCATGGGCGGCACGGTGGCTTGGCGGACCTTCAAGATGGGCACCAAGGTCACGAGCGAAGGCATCACGTCGAACGGGCTCGACCGGCAGGTCACCGTCGAGTGGTGCGACGTCGAGGTGGTCGAACCCGCGCGCAAGCGGAACCTGGTCTTCTTCCACACCATCGCGCCCACGGCACGGCTGCGCCGTGGCCGGCACTCGCTGACCGAGCTGAGCCTGCTCTCGATCAAAAAGGACTCGGTGCCCGAACGGACCGCGAAGCAAGTGACGGAACTCCAGCAGGCCCTCGTCGCACATCGCGCCCACTGCCCCGCGTGCGGAGCGCAGCCTAAAGTGCTCGCCATCCCGCAGGGGATCGTCGGGCGCCTGCGTGCGAGATTACGTGGGCTAATGGGCGGAAATGGCGATCAGTCCATCGCCTGATGCCGGGATCCTGTTACACGCCAAGGCCGTTCACCGTTGACACAGCCTTGACATTCCCCTCCATCAGCTCTTGACTGGAGGACGGTTGCTCGTTCCACGTTGGAAAAGAAACGCGCAGCATTAAAAGCGTGCCCGTTCAAGCCGCTGAACAGTCCAATGTGGATCTGAGAATTAGTCCGGTCCGACGATTGCCCTCCGCGAGGCGAAGAGATGTGCTTCGGAGCACTCTTTACCCCACGAAGGGCACATGCGCCGTGAAGAACTGGAGACGCCGCACCGGAACGGTCTTGCTGACCGCGGTGTTGGGCACTACAGGGTTCGGCTTCGCCGCCACCCCTGCCATCGCGCAGAACGCACCCCAGCAGCAGCCGGCCGCTGACAAGCAGCTGGACAAGCAGGACCGGGCGCTCGTCGACCAGGCGGCCCGCGAGGGCAGGCCGACCGTCGACCTGCTGGTCGCCGCCGAGGACGGCAAGACCGACGCCGCGGTCGCCGACCTCAAGGCGCTCGGCGCCACGGTCCAGAAGACCGAGAAGGACGTCGACTACGTCAAGGTGACCATCCCGCGTGAGAACGCGGCGAAGGCCGCCAAGCTGGCCTCGGTCAGCACGGTGGACGTCGACGGCCTCGTCGCCCTCGACAACCCGCGTCCCGAAGGCATGGAGCAGCCCGCTCCGCAGAAGGCGCCGGACTCGAAGACGCCGCGCGTCAACCCGTACATGCCGACGCAGGACACGCAGGCGGCCCAGTTCGCCGTCGCGCACCCGAAGTGGGACGGCCGCGGCACCACGATCGCCGTGATCGACTCCGGTATCGACCTGGACACGCCTGCCCTGCAGACGACCAGCACCGGTGAGCGCAAGATCATCGACTGGTACAACGCGAACGCCACGAACTCCGGCGACGGCACCTGGGTCACGATGACCAAGACCGGCCGCGTCGGCAAGTTCACCGAGAGCGGTCGCGAGTGGACCGCGCCGGCGACCGGTGGCCCCTACTCGTTCGGCCTCTTCAGCGAGACCGCGGGCGACCTGAACCTCTCCAACAGCGAGACCGGCGGCGACATCAACCGCGACGGCGACCGCACGGACTCGTTCGGTGTCCTCCAGGACATCACGACGAAGGAGGTCTTCGTCGACACCGATGGTGACGGCAACTTCACCAACAACAAGCGCATGATCGACTACAAGGTCAAGCAGGACAGCGGTTTCTTCGGAACCGACAACCCCGCGACCCCGGTGATGGACCGCATCGCGTTCGTCGTGCAGACCGACCGCTCGATCTACGACAACGCGGGCACGCCGTACGTCAACCTGGGCATTTCGGCCGCGCACGGCACGCACGTCGCCGGCATCACCGCGGCGCACAAGATGTTCGACGGCAAGATGGCCGGTGCGGCGCCCGGTGCGAAGCTGATGGCCATCAAGGCCTGCCTCACCACGCCCTCCTGCACGAGCTCCGGTCTCATCGACGGTGTCCTCTACGCCGCGCGCAACGGCGCCGACGTCGTGAACATCTCCATCGGTGGCCTCCCGGCCCTCAACGACGGCAACAACGCCCGTGCGGAGCTCTACAACCGCACGATCAACGAGTACAACGTCCAGATCTTCATCTCGGCGGGCAACTCGGGCGCGGGCGCCAACACCGTCGGTGACCCGTCGGTCGCCACGGACGCGGTGAGCGTCGGCTCGTACATCACCAAGGAGACCTGGCTCTCCAACTACGGCTCGAAGACCGCGCAGAAGCAGAACCTGCACGGCTTCTCGTCGCGCGGCCCGCGTGAGGACGGCGGCTTCAAGCCGAACATCGTCGCGCCCGGCTCGGCGATCTCCACCACGCCGCGCTGGCAGGCCGGCGGCCCGGTGGCGGGCACCTACGCCCTCCCGCCCGGCTACTCGCAGTTCAACGGCACGTCGATGGCCGCCCCGCAGGCGACCGGTGCCGCCGCGCTGCTCGTGAGCGCGTTCAAGGCCACGCACAACGGCCAGAAGCCCACCAGCGCCGAGCTGCGCTACGCGATCCAGCGCAGCGCGAACTACGTGAGCACCCTCGGTGCCTACGAGCAGGGCGCGGGCCTCTTCAACACCAACGCCGCGTGGACGCTGCTGGACAAGCACTCCGTGCCGGACCAGGTCACCACGTCCGTCGCGGTCAACACCGTCCTCGGTGGCCTGCTGGCCACCCCGAACGTCGGTGTCGGCATCCACGACCGTGAAGGCGTGACCGCGGGCCAGGAGTACACCCGCACCTACACGCTGACCCGCACCACGGGCCACGACGACGAGACGTACAACGTTTCCTGGAAGGGCAACGACGGCACGTTCACGGCGCCGAAGAAGGTCGAACTGCCGCTGAACACGCCGGTCCAGTTCGCCGTCAAGGTCAAGGCCAAGACCGCGGGCGTGCACAGCGCCGTCCTGCAGCTCGACAACCCGGAGACCCCCGGCGTCGACTCGCAGACCCTGAACACCGTGTTCGCGGCGGAGAACTTCAACGCCGCCAACAAGTTCTCGATCACCAAGTCCGGCACGATCGCGCGCAACCAGTCGACGAGCCTCTTCGTGAACGTGCCCAAGGGCACGACCGCGCTGAAGGTCGACATGAACGCGGGCGGTGCCGAGGCCGGCAAGGGCCAGGTCCGCTTCCTGCGCTACACCCCGCAGGGCATCGGCTTCGACAGCAACACGTCGACCAACTGCTACAACCCGGACGCGGGCGCCGGTTGTGCCGGTGGCACGCCGACGAGCCGCACGGTGGCCAGCCCGATGGCCGGCGTGTGGGAGATCGTGATCGAGGCGCGTCGCACCTCCGACGCCGACGTGGCGCCGTACTCGGTGACCGCGTCCGTGCTCGGCGCGGCGATCAGCCCGAACCCGGACACCATCGCGTCCGGCACGCTGGGCACCCCGATCGAGCGCTCCTACACCGTCACGAACGCGCTGGCCAGCTTCAACGGCCGGCTCGCGGCGGGCGCTGTCGGCAGTGCCAAGACGGCCCGTCCGACGATCGCGAACCTGGAGTCCCAGCAGTACGCGATCGTGGTCTCGGCCGGCTCGTCGAAGCTCACCGTCACGATCGGCAACACCGCCGACCAGGGCGCTGACCTCGACCTGTCCGTCTACAACTGCACGTCGGGCAGCTGCGTGCTCGCCGGTCAGTCGGCGGACGCGGACTCCGAGGAGTCGGTGACGATCAACAACCCCGCCGCCGGCAACTGGGTCGCGCTGGTGGACGGTTACGCGGTGCCCGCGGGCACCACGGAGTTCGACTACTTCGACGTCTTCACCTCGGCCGGTCTCGGCACGCTGTCCGTCACGGACAGCAACGCCGACCGCGCCGCCGGTGCGACGTGGAACGCGACGGGCGTCATCACGCCGCTGGGCCAGCCCGGTGCGGGCCGCGTGCTGCGCGGTGAGCTCGAGGTGCGCACGGCGGACAACACCGTCGTCGGTGGCGGTGCCGTGATCGTCCAGGCAGTCAGCTAGCAGCCAGGTAGTACGCAGAAAGCCCCAGGGTCCACGAGATCCTGGGGCTTTCTACGGTTCTGGCAGCTTGTTGCCGAGCGGCTCGTCCAAGTCCACCTTGGACACACCGGTGATCAGATACGCGTCTTCCACCTTGTCGACCGGCATCTCGGCGCGCAGGTAGCCGATTCTGGGATCCCGCGACTCGACGGTCGCGCCCAGCCTCTGCAGTGCCTGCTCGACCTCCTCGTCGCGTCCCGGCTGCACGGAGATCATCAGTGGCACTGTGAGGTGGCCGTCGCGTTTCGCCTGCTCGACCCGGAGCTTGTCCGGTTTTGCTGAGGACACGATCGGTACCTCCGCCAAGGGCACGGCTGGAGACCCGTTCGTACCACAACTGCCGAGAGCCAGCGCGCAGAACGCGACGGCGAGCGGTCTTCTCATGTGTCCAGGACGGAACGGCCTCCGCGGGCGGTTGCACGCCTGAGCCCGAAAATCGGGGACCGCCCTACGGCTTGGGTCCCGCAAACGCTTGCTCCCGCAGCTCGCCGTCGGCGCTCTCACCGAACACCCGAGCGTCCGTGTGCTGGTCACCGGCGGGCTGGGCCTTCTTGACCCCGATGACTGCCTTCGTCCTGACCTGCGGCAACGCGCCACCGTGCTGTCGCTGCACCCAGTCCACCAGGTGCTCGCGCGTCAGGCACCGCAGGTCCCACAGCTTGCCGGCGTCAGCGGCGCTCACCAGCGCACGCAACCGCACGAACCCCTGCGTGGCCTGCGTGACCTGCAGAACCGACACCCGCCCGTCCCACAGGTCGCTGCCCTCGAGCATGGACCGCATCTCCTGCCGCATCGCCTCGACCGGCACCGTCCAGTCCAGATCGAGCTCCACGGTCCCGAGCAACGCCGACTGCGTGCGCGTCCAGTTCTCGAACGGCGTCTTGAGGAAGTACGAGGTGGGCAACACCATCCGCCGGTCGTCCCACAGGTGCAGCACCACGTACGTCAGCGTGATGTCCTCGACCCGCCCCCACTCGCCCTCGACCACCACGACGTCGTCGAGCCGCACCGCGTCGCTGAACGCGATCTGCAGCCCCGAGATCAGGTTGCCCAGCAACGACTGCGCGGAGAACGCCGCCACCGCACCGATGACCGCGGCGGAGGCCAGCACGGTGGACCCGACCGCCCGCGCGCCGGGGAACGTCATCAGGATCGCGCCGATCGCCAGCACCCCGATGACCACCAGCACCAGCCGCCGCACCAGCACGACCTGCGTGTGCACCCGCCGCGCATGCCGGTTGTCCGTGACATCGGTGCGAATCCGCGACAGCGAAACGTCCACAAGGGTGCTGATCAGCGCCGCCAGCAACCACGCTCCCGCCAGGATCAACGCGATGCCCAGCACGTGCAGCACGACCGGCGCGTCCACCGGGTAGACGCTCAGGCTTATCTGGGCGGCCAGCAACGCCCCGAACACCTGTCCCGGCCGGTACATCTTGCCGCTGAGGGTGAAACGGCGGACCAACCGGTGTATCACCTCCACCGCGAGCAGCGCGAAGGCCACCGAGCAGCCCATGACGACGAAAAGCACTGTGCCTCCTCCCGTGTCAAGGGCGGGTACCCGTCGTTCGGTGACGGGAACACCATGAGCCGGCTCACGGCGGCACACTGTCCTGAGGAACCACTTGGGGGTGCGGTGCGGATAGAGGTGCTGAGCCGCACTGGACGGTTCGACATCGAGTTCGAAGTTCCGGACGACATCACGGAGTGGACGTCGGCCGCGACGGCCGCGGGCATCTCGGGGAGGCCCGAGGTGGGTGCCGCGGTGTGCGTCGTGGGCGAGGTCGAGGGGGTCGGCGACGGAGACGACACGGTGGTCGAGGTCGGACTCGGGTCCGGCGTCCTGCTGGTCGACGTCCCAGCCGGGAGACCGGACCTCTCGGAAGGAGACCTGATCTCGTTCCGGATCAGTGAGATCCGGCTGCACCCGTACTTCCTCTAGCCGGCGTGGTCGCCTGGGTCACACCCGTTGCGTTCCTGGTTTGAGTCACTTAGACTCAAACCCATGTTCACCACATCGGAGGCGCTGGAACTCCTCGAGCGCGCCGCATC
This sequence comes from Lentzea flaviverrucosa, assembly GCF_003350445.1. NCBI lineage: Bacteria > Bacillati > Actinomycetota > Actinomycetes > Pseudonocardiales > Pseudonocardiaceae > Lentzea > Lentzea flaviverrucosa. Next base: position 480,755 of record NZ_QQAU01000002.1, on the reverse strand, counting down.
GGCCGAGGCCCTCTTCGGGCCCCGCAGCGCCGATCCCGGCAAGCGCAAGGCGGCCCGGCGCCGCTACCACGCGCTGGCCTCGGTGCTGCACCCCGACGTGGTCGGACCAGCGAACATCCGGGCGCACGAGGCCTCGGCGAACCTGACGCGGCTGCACCACGAGTGGACCCACAGCACGAGCGTCGAACTGAAAACGAGAACCGGCGCCTACCGCATCGGGGAGCCGTTCGCGGTCGGCAGCGTCGCCAACCTGTACGAGGCGGACGGACCGTACGTCGTGAAGGTGGTGCGCAATCCGGCGCTGAACCCGCTGCTGCACGGTGAGTGGCAGGCGCTGCGCAAGCTGGAGCGCTACACCGACGTGCACCACTGGTTGAGGCCCTTCTACCCTCGGCTGCTCGACACGTCCGGTGATGTCGCCAAGGGTTCCAGGGCTTTCACGGTGCTCGACCCGCTGGTGGACGGGTTCGTGACGCTCGCGGACGTCAAGAAGGCCTTCCCGCGAGGCCTGGACGGCCGCGACTACGCGTGGATGCACCGCAGGCTGCTCAAGGCGCTGGCCGGGGCGCACCAGATCGGTCTGGTGCACGGGGCCGTCACGGCCGAGAACGTCATGGTGCACCCGGAACAGCACGGGATCGTGCTGGCCGGCTGGTCGTTCGCCGTCGAGGAAGGCCAGCGGCTCCTCGCCACCAGCCGCACCATCGCCTACCCGCCGGAAGTCCAGGCAGGACAACCGGTCACGGCCACGACGGACGTCCACATGGCACACACGCTGATGATCGATCTGCTGCGGCACGACGAACATCGGCAGATCGCGTTCGCCCGGGGATGTCTGCAGGAACGCCCGTCGCGCCGGCCTGATGCCGCGGATCTGCTGGGCGAGTACGACGACCTGCTCGAAGAACTGTACGGACCAAGGGTTTTCCGCCCGTTCGCTCTGCCAGAAGGAGAATGACCATGGGACACGGCAAGTGGGACGACAACGCGTACGCCGCTGCGAAGACCTTCCGCGCGGCCAAGGGGATCGCGGACTTCGGCTACACCGCCTCGATCAAGTCGGCGCCCTCGTCCAGCTGGAAGGCGGCGCCGGCGCTCGACCCCCTGAACGTCGAGTACCGCGAGTGCCGCGACTCGCCCGACCACGCCGACTCGACACCCATCGCGGTGCTGTTCGACGTGACCGGGTCGATGGGCGCGGTGCCGCGGATCATGCAGGGCAAGCTCGGCAAGCTGCACGGACTGTTGCAGCGCAAGGGATATCTCGCCGACCCGCAGCTGATGTTCGGCGGGATCGGTGACGCCGACAGCGACCGCGTGCCGCTGCAGGTCGGCCAGTTCGAGTCGGACAACCGCATGGACGAGCAGCTGCGGGACATCTTCCTCGAAGGCAACGGCGGCGGGCAGAAGAGCGAGTCGTACGAGCTCGCCGCGTACTTCGTCGCGCGGCACGTGGTCACCGACGCGTGGCAGAAGCGGGGCCGCAAGGGCTACCTGTTCATCATCGGCGACGAGCTGAACAAGCCGCGGCTGGAGGCCAGGCACATCCGCAGGGTCATCGGCGACGACGTCAGGCAGGACATCGACCCGGTGTCGGTCTACCGCGAGCTCGCTCTCAAGTGGAACGTCTACTTCATCCTGCCCAACCAGTCGTCGTACTACAACGACGACAGCATCGGCGACCACTGGCGGACGATCCTCGGGCAGAACTTCCTCAAGCTGGACGACCCCGGCGCGGTGTGCGAGCTCATCGCGGCGACGATCGGCATGGAGGAACGCGTGGTCGACCTCGACCAGGCCCTGGTGGACCTCGCCGAGATCGGGTCGGTCGCCGAGAGCAAGGCCGTCGGCAAGGCGCTGGTCGCCGTCGGCAACGCCGCACGGCCGGTCGTCGCCGCGCCGCTCGGCATCGACGGTCCCGACGACGTGGCGCTGAGCTGATGAACGACCACGTGATCGTCGTCGGGCTGGGGTTCGGTGACGAGGGCAAGGGGGCCGTCGTCGATGCGTTGTGCGCCGCCGGACCGGTGTCCGCCGTCGTGCGGTTCAACGGGGGAGCGCAGGCCGCGCACAACGTGGTCGCCGGCGGCAGGCACCACACCTTCAGCCAGTTCGGGTCGGGCACGCTCGCGGGCGTGCCGACCTGGCTGTCGCGGTACGTGCTCGTCGAGCCGATCGCGCTGGCGACCGAGTCACGTGAGCTGGAGGCGCTCGGTGTCACGAACCCGCTGTCGCTGATGTCGATCGACGCCGACGCGCTGCTCACCACGCCGTTCCACGTCGCCGCGAACCGGGCCAGGGAGAGGGCCAGGGGCGGCGACCGGCACGGGTCGTGCGGGAAGGGGATCGGCGAGACGGCCTGGTACGGACTGCTCGCGGGGGCGAGCGAGGGGGACGTGGTCGAGGGGCAACGGGTGCTCGGCGAGCCGGGCCCCGCCCCGACCGTCGGCGACTGTCACAGCCCGGCAGCGTTGCGGCGCAAGCTGGACGCGCTCGCCAGGTTCTACGAGCCGCTGATCGGTGACGGCCTGGACGTCGACGAACTGGTCGGGCTCTACGGCGCGTTCGCGGGCGCCGTCCGGATCACCGAGGGCCACGAAGGGCTGCTCGACGCGGGCCGAGTCGTCTTCGAGGGCGCGCAGGGCGTCCTGCTCGACGAGACCTACGGCTTCCACCCGCACACCACCTGGTCCACCGTCGTGCCGCGCAACGCCCGGGAACTGCTGCAAGGGCGTCCAGCCCGCGTGATCGGCGTGACCAGGACCTACCAGACGCGCCACGGAGCCGGGCCGCTGCCGACCGAGGACCAGGCCGTCCTGGAACGCTTCCCGGAGCTGCACAACGGCACAGGGGAGTTCCAGGGCGCATGGCGGGCCGGGCACCTGGACGCCGCGTTGCTGCGCTATTCCGTCGACTGCTGTGGGGGTGTCGACGGGCTGGCCGTGACGCACCTGGACGCTCAGGGCCTGAAGGTCGCCACCGGGTCGAGCCTGGAGGACATGCCCGACCCCGTCGCGTACCTGGAGGACCTGCTCGATGTCGACGTGCTCGTCACCGGCGCGGGGCCGGCCAGGTCGGACTACGCGGTGCGGGACAATCCACGACATGATCGAGTCGACGTTGGTCTCGGTAGACGTGATCGTGCTCCGGTTTGATCCGGAGGCACGCACGGTGCTCGTGGGGGTCGTACCGCGCGCACAGGAGCCGTTCGCGGGTGAGCTGGCGCTGCCCGGCGTGCTGCTGGGCAGGGGTGAGCGGCTGCGGGACGCGACCGCCAGGGCCGTCACCGGGAAGCTGGGGCTCAGCGAGCAGTCGGTGACCGCGACCGGCCAGCTCGCCACGTTCGACGAGCCGTCGCGTGACCCGCGCGGTCCGACGCTGTCGATCGCGCTGTGGGCCACGGTGACCAGGGCGACCGGCGACCTGGCCGTCTGGAGCCCGCTCGACGCCATGCCCGCGCTCGCCTTCGACCACGACCGGATCGTCGCCGACTGCCGGCCGTTGTTCGCGGACAAGCTCTGGCGCGACGTGCCGTTCACCGCGGGCCTGCTCGGACCCGAGTTCACGACGGCGCAGGCGCTCGACGTGACCGAGTCGCTGACCGGCGACCGGCCCTACCCGGCCAACCTGGGCCGCACGATGGACCGCGTACCGGGTCTCGGCCGCACCAGCGAGCACGCGGCGGCGTTGCCCAAGGGCGGACGGCCGCCACTGGTGTGGAAGTGGTCTAGCGAGGTAGTTCAGGCTTGAACAGCCATCGGTTGAGCAGGTCGCGGTGCCCGGCGAGCGAGAGGAAGTCCTCGGTCGTCACCACGCCATGACGGTTGCGGGCGCACCACTCCCGCAGCAGCGCGAAGAACGAGTCGTCGCCCATCTCGCGGCGCAGCGCGTGCAACGTCAGCGCCCCGCGCTTGTAGACCCGGTCGTCGAACCAGTCCGCGCGCGGCGGCCGTCCGATCACCAGGTTCTGCGGCAACCGGCGCAGCAGATCTCGTGCCGCGGCAGCGCAGGCGTCCGCGGACCGGCCGCCGGAAGCCTCGGACCAGATCCACTCCGAGTAGCAGGCGAAGCCCTCGTTGAGCCAGATGTGCTCCCACGCGGCGATCCCGACGGAGTTGCCGAACCACTGGTGCGCCAGCTCGTGCGCCACCAGCCGTTCCGAACCGCGGCGGCCGTCCACGTGGTTGGCTCCGAACGTCGACAACCCCTGTGCCTCAACGGGAACGTCGAGCGCGTCGTCGGTGACCACGACCGAGTACTTCGCGAACGGGTAGGGCCCGAACAACGACGAGAACAGCTCGATCATCGCGTCCTGACGGCCGAAGTCGTGCGCCACGAGCCGGCGTAGCCGGGCGGGAGCCCACACGTCCGGCAGGGCCTCGACGTACTGTCCGATCTGGACGGTCGCCAGGTAGGTCGCCATGGGCGCGGCCATCGAGTACGTCCACCGCGTCGTGCTGCCGGACACCTTGCCGTCTACCAGCACCCCGTTGCACACCACCGTGTACGGCGAGGGTGCCGTCACCTCCAGGTGATAGGACGCCTTCGAGGACGGCTCGTCCAGGCACGGGAACCACGACGGTGCGCCGATCGGCTGGGACGCCACGATCGAACCGTCGGTGAGCTGGTCCCAGCCGAGGTCGCCCCACTCGGGCGTCGAGACCGGCACCGGCGTACCCGAATAGCGCACCTCGACCGAGAAAGCCCCTCGCACGGCGGCACGGACGTTCAGAACGCCACCGGCGTGCCCGTAACGCGCGGGTTTGCCGTTCACCAGCACCTTCGAGATCCGCAGTGGACCGAAGGACAACGAGAAGGACGACAGCGAGGTGCAGGAAGCCTGCAACACCGCGCGCCCGGTGAGGCGCGCGGAGTACGGCTTGTAGTCAAGCTCTAGCGCGTAATGGTGTACGGAGAAGCTCATGTCCACGCGGAGATCGGGTTGCCCAGCCAACGGGTTCCCGACGGTACATCCTCTCCGCGCATGACGAGAGAGGCGGGTCCGATCGTGGTGTGGGCGCCCACGGACACCCCGGGCAGCACGATGCCGTGCGGGCCCAAAGTAGAGCCGGCGCCCAGCTCGACGCGGTCCATCCGCAGGATCCGGTCGTGGAACAGGTGCGTCTGCACGACGCAACCGCGGTTCACCGACGCGCCGGCGCCCAGCTTCACCAGGTCCGCCTCGGGCAACCAGTACGACTCGCACCACACGCCACGGCCGACGGACGCGCCCAGCGAGCGCAGCCACAGGTTCATCAGCGGCGTGCCGCCGGAGAACCCGATGAGCCACGGCACCGCGAGCACCTCGACGAACGTGTCCGCCAGCTCGTTGCGCCACACGAACGCCGACCACAGCGGGTACTCACGCACCTTGAAGCGGCCCACGAGCGTCCACTTGGCGACGACGGCCACGAGGCACGCGGCCACGCCGGCACCCAGCAGCACGACGCCGGACCACCACACCCCGAACTCCTTCAGGGCGAACAGCACCAGCACGACGAGAGCGACGTTCAGCATCACCGGGACGAACCGGCACAGCTCGACCAGCGCCCGCGCCCACATGAGGTGCTTGGGCGGGTCGAACGTGCGCGACTGGTCCGACACCTCGGCGGCGCGCGGCAGCTTCATCGGCGGCATGCCCAGGTACGACGAGCCGGCCTTGGCCCGCTTCGGCGCCGCCGACAGCACGCCGACGAGCCCGCCCTTGGGGACGTTGCGGCCCGGCGCGGTCATGCCCGAGTTGCCCAGGAACGCCCGCTTGCCCACGCGGGCCGTGGCGATGCGAAGCCATCCACCGCCGAGCTCGTACGTCGCGACCATCGTGTCGTCGGCCAGGAACGCCCCGTCGCCCACTCGGGTCATCTTCGGCAGCGCGACCACGGTCGACGCCTCGACGTTGCGGCCGACCTTCATGCCGAGCAGCCGCAGCCACACCGGCGTGAACAGCGACGCGTACAGCGGGAACAGGGCCGAGCGCGCGTTGTTCATCAACCGCTCGGTCGTCCACGCCGCCCACGCGACGCGGCTGTGCACGGGGTAGTGGCCCTCGCGCATGCCGATGCCCAGCAGCCGCACCGAGACCAGGATCAGCAGCGCGTAGGTGCCGAACCAGATCGCTGAAGCGACCGGAACGTCCCACAGCGCCGACGTCAGGGTGACCGGCCGGCGCAGCACGTAGAGCAGGGCCGGAGCCGCCGCCAGCAGAGGCAGCGCGGCCAGCAGGCCGGACGAGACGCCGTACATGAGGTTCCAGAAGCGCGACCGCTCCGGCCGGCGCGACGGGAACGAGCGCGCCGCCTTGCCCTCGCGGGTGGCGGGCACGCCGGACCAGCGCTGACCGGTCGGCACGGACCTGACGACACCCGAACCGGGCGCCACCTCGGCCTTCTTGCCGATCCGGGCGCCGGGGAACAGCGTGCTGCGCGCACCGACGGTCGCGCCCGCGCCGATCCTGATGCGGCCGATGCGCAGCCGGTCGCCGTCCAGCCACCAGCCGGACAGGTCTACCTCGGGCTCGACGGCGGCGCCGCGCCCGACCTTCAGCATGCCCGTGACCGGCGGCAGCGAGTGCAGGTCGACACCGGGGCCGATCTTCGCGCCCAACGCCCGCGCGTAGTGCGTGACCCAGGAGCCGGAGAGCTCGGTGGCGCGGGACATCTGCGCCAGCATCTCGGCGGTCCACAGTCGCAGGTGAACGGACCCGCCACGCGGGTACTCGCCGGGTTTCACGCCGCGCAGCAGCAACCGGGCGCCACCCGCGGAGATCGCGAGGCGTCCGGCGGGGCTGAGGAAGACCACGAACCCCGCGGCCACCCACCACCACGACACGGACGTCCAGCCCAGCACGTTCGACAGGGCCGTCAGCGCGACGACCCAGCGGGCGCCGGAGACCGTGAGCAGCGGGATCATCAGCAGCGTCTGGACGACGCCGGTCCAGCGGGGCGTCGGCGTGACCTCGTGCACCTCGGCCGTCTCGCCGTACGACTCCAGCCGCCGTGCCAGCTTGTACAGCGTCGGGTTCTGGTAGATGTCCGACACCGACGTGCTCGGGTACCGCGTGCGGACCATCGAGACCAGCTGTGCGGCACCCAGCGAGCTGCCGCCGGACGAGAAGAAGTTCGCGCCCTCGGAAGCGGGCCCGGAACCGAGCACCGCGGCCCACTGCTCCGCGAGCCAGCCTTCGAGCCCGGAGAACACCACTCCGGCGGTGTCCATCGACGCCAGCGGCCACGGCAGCGCGGCGCGGTCGACCTTGCCGGACGTGCGGGTCGGCAGCGTCTCGACCACGGCGATCAGCGGGACGAGAGCCGCGGGCAGTTCCGCGCGCAGCTGCTCGACGGCCGCGTCCTGGTCGAACTCGCCGTCGGCCACCACGTAGCCGACGAGGATCTGGTTGCCGCCCCGCGTCGTGCGCACGGCGGCGGCGGCTCCGGCGACACCGGGCAGCGCCGCCAGCGCCGCGTCGACCTCGCCGAGCTCGATGCGGCGGCCGCCGAGCTTGATCTGCTCGTCGCCGCGGCCGAGGAAGACGAGGCCCTCCGGCTCGGCGCGGACCACGTCACCGCTGCGGTACGCGCGGTCCCAGCCCATCGAGGGCAGCGGCGCGTACTTCTGCGCGTCCTTCTCGGCGTCGAGGTAGCGCGCGAGGCCGACGCCGCCGATCACCAGTTCGCCGGACTCACCCATGGGCACCACCTCGCCCTGGGCGTCCACGACGACGAGCTCCCAGCCGTCCAGCGGCAGGCCGATGCGCACGGGACCGGTGCCGGTCATCTGCGCGGCGCAGGCCACGACCGTCGCCTCCGTCGGCCCGTAGGTGTTCCAGACCTCGCGGCCCTCGACGGCGAGCCGCTCGGCCAGTTCTGGCGGGCAGGCCTCGCCGCCGAAGATCAGCAACCGGACGTCGTCCAGCGCCTCGACCGGCCACAGCGCGGCCAGCGTCGGCACCGTGGAGACGACGGTGATCTCCTGCTCGACCAGCCACGGGCCCAGGTCCATGCCCGTGCGCACCAACGAGCGCGGCGCGGGCACCAGGCAGGCGCCGTAGCGCCACGCGAGCCACATCTCCTCGCAGGAGGCGTCGAACGCGACGGAGAGACCGGCCAGCACGCGGTCGTCCGGCCCGATCGGCTCGTCCCGCAGGAACAGGCGAGCCTCGGCGTCCACGAACGCGGCGGCGCTGCGGTGCGTCACCGCGACGCCCTTGGGCTTTCCGGTCGAACCGGACGTGAAGATGATCCACGCGTCGTTGTCCAGACCCGGTTCGCCGGGCACGCCGAGCGTGGTGCCGTGCCGCACGAGGGAACGGCCCTCGCCGAGCACGGCACTCACCTGCGCCTCACCGAAAACGAGCTCTGCCCGCTCGTCCGGGTCCTCGAAGTCGACGGGCACGTAGGCCGCGCCGGCCGCGAGGGCGGCCAGGATCGAGACGTAGAGGTCGACCGTGCCGGACGGCACGCGAATGCCGACCCGGTCGCCGACCCCGACGCCCTCGGCGGCGAGCTTCTCCTTGAGTTCCAGTACTTCCGTGATCAGTGCGCGGTACGTCAGCGCGGTGGTGCCGTCGTCGACGGCCAGCGCGTCGGGGTGCCTGTCGGCACTCGCGCGCAGGATGTCCAGGAGGGTGCGCGGTGTGGGCGCCTCGCCTGCGGTGAACATCGATCGAAGGACAACGGGTTCAGCCGCGATCGTCACGTCAGCGTCACTTCTCACCCTCTCGGCAACCGGTAGCTGTACAACTTTACAGCCACGTAACGGACTACCTCTCTCCCGAGTACCGACCCTCACAGGTGACCTCAGTCACCGCAACACTTTCGAGTGATTTCTTTGCGTTGTGGCGCGCGAGGTTCCACTCCCGCCAGTCCTGCTCGACGGTGCGATTCCTCATCCACCGCAAGGCACACGAGCGTTCGTAGGCAGGCAGCCTGACCAACGCGGGCACCGCGTCCTCCGACAACTGCGACAGGTAGTACGTGTCGATCTTCTGCGTCGCCTCGAACCGCGACACGTTGTAGTCGGCGACCACCCGTTCGGGGTTCATCGCCACCACCGCGAGGAAGAACGCGGCACCGGTGGCGACGATCGCCTTGGGCAACCAGTTGGCGCGCAACGAGATCCCGCTCGCGATCACCATCAGGTACACGACCGCCAGCCACACCTCGCACGACGCGACGAGCAGCCGCAGCACCGTCCACCCGTACGCCTGCTGGTAGAACCACATGCGGCTCAAGGCACTCGCCACGATGACCAGCGTGAGAACAGCCAGTGAACCGAGCAACACCCGCAGCCACAACTGTTCCTGCTTCGTCTTCTTCACGGCGAACCGCGCGACACCGGCGATCACGCCGAGCGTGAGAACGGCGACCCACAGCAGCTGCCAGAACCCGGACCGCGCGTACTCGGCGAACGTCACGCCCGCCGTCCTCATCACGTAGGCCTCGCCACCGAACAGCACCGCGAGCTGCGTCCCCACGAACCCGGTGAACAGCAACACGAGCACACCGACGGGCAGCCCGTAGTCCTTGAGCCGCAACGACCCCGGCTTCACCTCGGCGTCCTCGTCGATCTCCGGCGGCGCCGCCACCAGGTAGCAGGCGCCCAAAGCGCCCAGCGCCGCGACGACCCCGAAGAACGTCTTCTGCACGTACGTGCCGAGTTCGAGGTCCGGCACCAGGCTCTCGAGGAAGTCGGCGAACCCCTTGTCCGCCCCGGCCAGCAGCGACCCGAAGACCACCAGCAACACCAGTGCCACACCGACGGAGATGAACGGCCGGATCCCTATCGGCCCCCGCCTGCGGACCCCCTTGGCCACCCACGGAATCGACCGAAGCCCGCCCAGCCCGACCCCCAGGGCGCCGAACACGAGCCCCCGCACGGTCTTGCCGCCGGCCATGGCGATCGACCCGCACAACATCGACGCCATCAGCGACAGCGGGAACACCCACTCCGCGGCGCGCAGGAAGCCCATCGCGAGGAACGCCAGCGCGCCCGCCAGCCACAACGCCCGCTCGACCGTCGGCCTGCCCGCGTAGAACAGCACTCCGCCGACGCCCACGAGTCCAGCCAGGAACCAGCCGACGCCGTTGTTCGGCACGGCTAGGAACGCGCCGCCCAGACCTGCCACCAAGCCCGCGACCAGGGCTTTGCTCGGCGCACCGGTCGTGGGTGGCCGCCACCAGGGCATGAACGGCACGCCGGGTGCCGTCATGGCGGCGCCTGCCGTCGGGTAGCGGGGCGGGCCCTGCCACGGGGACGGCGGGGGGAGGGTGGCGGTGACCACTGCGGCCGGTTGAGCGGGCTGCGGCGTCTCCGCGGGCTTGGGCTTGTCCGTGACCGGTTTCGCCTTCGATGGCTCGGCGGGTTGAGGCGTTTCCGCGGGCTTGGGCTCGCCCGCGACCGCGGCCCCGGCAACGGCCTCACCAGCAGTTTCGCCAGCGGCTCCGGCGCTGGCCTCACCAACAGCCTCGCCAGCGGATCCAGCGGATCCAGCGGATCCAGCGGATCCAGCGGATCCAGCCGACCCAGCCGACCCAGCCGACCCAGCCGACCCAGCCGACCCAGCCGACCCAGCCGACCCAGCCGACCCAGCCGACCCAGCCGACCCAGCGGCCTCACCAGCACCCTGACCAGCGCGTTCGTCGACCTCCCCGCCCTCAACGGGGTCCGGCGAGCCCCCAGCGCCCGCCGGCTTCCCGCTCCCGGACACCGGCCGATACCCGGTCTTGCGGAAGTTCCGGTACTTCGGCCGCCCAGCGGCCTTGTCGTCAGTCATGTCTCTCCCAAGCCCGAAAAGGGCGCGCTTCACCGCCACACCGGCAATCGCGGTGCGGACAGAACAGGTCAGTCAGGAAGTCAGCGGGGCAAGGTCACCCGGATGCACGAGCCGGGGTCCACCACGGCGATCGTCCCGCCGTGCAGGTCCACCACCCACCGGGCGATGGCGAGCCCGAGCCCGGTCCCGCCACCGCCCGCCCTCTCCCCTCGGGTGAACCTCTCGAAGATCCGCGACCGGTCGGCCGGCGCGATGCCGGGCCCCTCGTCCCGGACCTCCAGCACCACGCACGACGCCGTGGAGTACCCGGCCACGGACACCAACCCCCCGGTGGGTCCGTGCCGGGCGGCGTTGTCCACCAGGTTCACCAGCACCTGGTGCAACCGCTCCCCGTCGGCGAGGACGGTCAGGTCCCCGGCGACGTCGATCGAGAACGACGCCGAAGGGGCGGCCACCGCTGCCTCCGCCACCACGTCGGCGACCAGGGACGAAACGGACAGCGTCTCGCGGTTCAGGGACAGCACTCCGGCGTCGATCTTCGACAGGTCCAGCAGTTCGGTGACCAGCCGTCCCAGTCGTTCGGTCTGCGCCAGCGCGGTCCGCATGGTCGCCGCGTCGGCCACCGCCACCCCGTCGACCACGTTCTCCAGCACGGCCTGCAACGCCGAGATAGGGGTCCGCAGCTCGTGCGACACGTTCGCGATCAGTTCCCGCCGCTGCTGGTCCGCGGCGGCGAGGTCGGCGGCCATCACCGTGAACGCCTCGGCCAGCTGCCCGACCTCATCGGACGACGTGGCGCGGATCGACCGCGAGTAGTCCCCGGACGCCATCGACCGGGCGGCGGAGGTCATCTCCCGCAACGGCGAGGTCATGCCGTGCGCCAGCAACTGCGAGGTCAGCAGTCCCAGCACGAGCGCGATGAGCGTCGTGCGAGGCGGCAACCACCCCGTCACGTAACGGAAGTAGGCGAACGAGACGCACCCGGACACCACGATCACGATGCCGAGCTTGAGCTTGATCGACCGCACCGAGTCCAGCGGACGAGGCAGCAGGTCCAGCAGGTCCAGCAACCGCCTCACGAAGACACCTTCTTGGCGGGTACTTCCAGCGCGTACCCCACTCCGTGCACGGTCCTGATCAGGTCGGCCCCGAGCTTGCGCCGCAGCGCCTTCACGTGGCTGTCGACCGTCCGCGACGACGCTCCCTCGTGCCACCCGCACGCCTCCGCCAGCAACCGTTCCCTGGCCTGCACGGCGGACGGCCGCTCGGCCAGGAACACCAGCAGGTCGTACTCGGTGGGCGTCAGGTGCGCCTCGACCCCGGAACGCGACACCCGCCGCGACGCCAGGTCGATCAGCAGATCGCCCAGCTCCATCGACTGCGTCGACGCCGCCCGTGACACCCGCCGCAGCAGCACGTGCACCCGTGCCGCCAGTTCGCGCATCGAGAACGGCTTCGTCAGGTAGTCGTCCGCCCCCACGGCGAGTCCGACCAGCAGATCGGTCTCGTCCCCCCGCGCGGTCAGCATCAGCACCGGCACCGAACGCGACGCCTGGATCCGCCGGCAGACCTCGAGCCCGTCGAACCCCGGCAGCATCACGTCGAGAACGACCAGGTCAGGGAGGAACGCGGCCGCCTGGGCGACCCCGGAGGGCCCGTCGTGGGCCACCGCCACCCCGAACCCCTCGGCCCGCAGCCGCACGGCCACGGACTCGGCGATCGTGATGTCGTCCTCCACGACGAGCACCCTGCGCTGACCTGTCATGACGGCGACTTTATGGGTATGTCGTGGAGGACGCCGGGACAAGTTGTGAAGATCGTGTGCAGAAGCTTGTAGGTTCTCGGCATGAACGTCCTCGAAGCGGTCCTGGAGAGGATCACGTACGCCAACGAGGACAACGGCTACACCGTCGCCAAGGTCGACACCGGCCGCGGTGACCTGGTCACCGTCGTCGGCGCGCTGCTCGGCGCGCAACCCGGCGAGTCGATCCGCATGCGCGGCACCTGGGGCTCGCACCCGCAGTACGGCAAGCAGTTCCACGTCGACGACTACACGACGATCCTGCCCGCGACGATCCAGGGCATCCGCCGCTACCTCGGCTCCGGCCTGATCAAGGGCATCGGCCCGGTGCTCGCGGACAAGATCGTCACCCACTTCGGCGTGGACGCCCTGGACGTCATCGAGCACTCCCCGGAACGCCTCATCGAGGTCCCGAAGCTCGGCCCCAAGCGCACCAAGCTCATCGCGGACGCCTGGGAGGAGCAGAAGGCCATCAAGGAGGTCATGGTCTTCCTGCAGGGCGTCGGCGTCTCCACGAGCCTCGCCGTCCGCGTCTACAAGCAGTACGGGGACAAGGCCATCGAGGTCGTCCGGGAGGAGCCGTACCGGCTCGCGAGCGACGTCTGGGGCATCGGTTTCAAGACCGCCGACGTGATCGCGAAGGCCGTCGGCATCCCGCACGACAGCCCGCAGCGCGTCAAGGCAGGCCTGCAGTTCACGCTTTCCGAGGCCACCACCGACGGCAACTGCTACCTGCCCGAACAGGCCCTCATCGCGGAGGCCATCAAGATCCTCCAGGTCGACACCGGCCTGGTCATCGACTGCCTGGCGGAGCTCGTCGAGGAGGAGGGCGTCGTCCGCGAGGAGCTGCCGGACGACGAGATCGCCGTCTACCTGGTCCCGTTCCACCGCGCGGAGATCTCGATGGCGGCGCAGCTCAAACGCCTGCTGCACGCCGACACCGACCGCATGCCGAGCTTCGCGGGCGTCAACTGGGACAAGGCCTTCGCCTGGCTCGGCACCGACCTGGAAGAACACCAGGCGGCGGCGGTGAAACTCGCGCTCACGGAGAAGGTCGCCGTGCTGACCGGCGGCCCCGGTTGCGGCAAGAGCTTCACGGTCCGCTCGATCGTGCGCCTGGCCCAGGCGAAACGCGCCAAGATCGTCCTGGCCGCTCCCACCGGACGCGCCGCGAAACGCCTCACCGAGCTGACCGGTCACGAGGCCCGCACCGTCCACCGCCTGCTCGAGCTCAAGCCTGGTGGCGACGCGGCGTACGACCGCGACCACCCGCTCGACGCCGACCTGGTGGTCGTCGACGAGGCCTCGATGCTGGACCTGTTGCTGGCCAACAAGCTCGTGAAGGCCGTCCCGCCCGGCGCGCACCTCCTCCTGGTGGGCGACGTCGACCAGCTGCCGTCCGTCGGCGCGGGGGAGGTGCTCAGGGACGTGCTGGCGCAGGGGAGTCCGATCCCGAACGTCCGCCTGACGCACATCTTCCGCCAGGCGCAGGAGTCCGGAGTGGTCACGAACGCCCACCGGATCAACAGCGGCGACTACCCGATCGTGCAGGGACTCCCGGACTTCTTCCTCTTCAGCGCCGACGAGGCCGAGGACGCGGCCACGCTGACCGTCGACGTCGTCGCGAACCGCATCCCGCGCAAGTTCCGCCTCGACCCGCGCAAGGACATCCAGGTCCTCGCCCCGATGCACCGCGGCCCGGCCGGCGCGGGCGCGCTCAACGCGGTGCTCCAGGAGGCCCTCACGCCCTCGCGCGACAACCTGCCGGAGAAGCGGTTCGGCGGCAGGGTGTTCAAGCTCGGCGACAAGGTCACCCAGATCCGCAACAACTACGACAAGGGCAAGAACGGCGTCTTCAACGGCACCTTGGGCGTCGTCATCGCGCTCGACCCCGTCGAGCAGAAGCTGACGATCCGCACCGACGAGGACGAGGAAGTCGACTACGAGTTCTCCGAGCTGGACGAGCTCAGCCACGCCTACGCCATGACCATCCACCGCTCACAGGGCAGCGAGTACCCGTGCGTGGTCATCCCGATCACGACCAGCGCGTGGATGATGCTGCAACGGAACCTGCTCTACACCGCCGTCACGCGCGCCAAGAAGCTCGTGGTGCTCGTGGGCAGCAAGAGGGCCATCGGCCAGGCCGTGCGCACCGTCGGCGCGGGCCGTCGCCACACGGCGCTGGCCCACCGGCTGAGGACCGGGCAGGCGTTCTGAGTTTCGTCAGTCCATGCTGCGCACGATGATCGGCTCCAGGCCCTCGTCGTCGTCCGCGGGAGAACCGCGCCACGGAAACGAGAACTCGGCGACACCGTCGTTGTAAAGGTGATCCATGGCTTGCGCTCCCGCTTCTGCACGACAACTGCACCGATGCCAGGCGGAATGGTATTGATTTTCGTCACAGCGCGCCAAACGGCCGCTCCCGAAGTCCCAAGAACCGGACGGTAATCATCCGGTCGGTCGAACCGACTGGCGGCGCCCGGCGGAACGGTCGATGATCGGTGATCATGCGGACCGCCGTCGCCCTGCTCGCCTGCCTCGCCCTCCTGTCCAGTCCTGCCCCGGCTCCGGCGGAGGGTCCACAAGCGACATACGTGCTGCGCGTGCCCGCACCGATGGGTGACTCCGCGCAACGGTTGCTGGGCCTCGGTTACGACGTGCTGGAGCAGCGCGACGGCGCCGACCTGTTCGTCGTCGGCGATCCGCAGACCCCGCAGAAGCTCCGCGGCGACGGTTTCCCGTCCACTGTCGAGACGGCGATGCCCCCGTCCCAACGGGCACCGCGCTCGCTCGGCGACGCGACCTACTACGGCGGCTACCGGACCGTGACCGCGCAGTTCGCCCACCTGAACGAGGTAGCCCGGGCACACCCCGACCTCGCGACCGTCGTCGACTACGGCGACTCCTGGCGCAAGACCCAGGGCAGCGGCGGCCACGACCTGAAGGCCATCTGCATCACCCGCAAGAGCCCAGGTGACTGCGCGTTGACGCCCACCGCGCCAAAACCGCGCCTGTTCGTCATGGGCCAGCTGCACGCCCGCGAGATCACCACCGGTGACATGGCGTGGCGGTTCATCGACGACCTGGTCGGCTCCGACCTCACCGCGAAGCTCGGTGACCTGGAGGTCTGGGTCGTCCCGATCGCCAACCCGGACGGCGTCGAGATCGTCGAGTCGGGCGGCGACACGCCCGTGCTGCACCGCAAGAACGCGAACGGCACCTGCACCTCGGGTTCACGCGGCGTCGACCTCAACCGCAACGCGGGCTCGCACTGGGGCGAGGTCGGCTCGTCCCCGAACAAGTGCAGCGAGACCTACCGGGGCACCCGCGCCGACTCCGAGGTGGAGGTGCAGGCGCTGGAGTCGTTGTGGCGCAAGCTCTACCGCGACACCCGCCCGCCCGGCGACACCGCGGCGGCCTCCGCCGACACGACCGGCGCCGTGATCTCCATGCACAGCTACGGCGACTACGTGCTCTTCCCGTGGGGCTGGAGCACGCAGAAGACGGGCAACGACGCAGCCCTGCGCAAGATGGCGAACGACCAGGCCGCACTGTCCGGTTTCACCGCGGGCCAGCCGGGCGAGCTGCTCTACAACGCGTCCGGCGCCACCGACGACTGGGTGTACGACGACCTGGGCGTGCCGAGCTTCGTCTGGGAGATCGGTGCCGGCTCCGGCAGGTGCGGTGGCTTCCTGCCGCCGTTCTCCTGCCAGCAGGACGTGCATTGGCCGAAAGTGCGTCCCATGCTCGTTTCGGCCATGAACGCAGCAAAGCGCCCGTACTGAGGCGTTGTGGAGGCATGGGGACACGCCTACTAGCAACTCTTGCCGCGTTCAGCCTGCTCTTCACCGGTACGGCGGTCGCAGACAACGACGCCCGAGTCGACCGCAGGATCGTCCAGGAGGGACTGGACGAGCTCGCCGCGACGGGCACCGCGCAGGGCACCCAGCTGCGCGTCACGGACGGCCGGAACCGCTTCACCGCGCGTTCCGGCACCGCCGAGATGAACAACCCGCGCCCGGTCCCGCTCAACGGCCGGTTCCGCGCGGGCAGCATCACCAAGTCCTTCACCTCGGCCGTCACGCTGCAGCTCGCCGGCGAGGGCAGGATCTCGCTGGACGCTCCCGTCGACCGGTACCTGCCGGGCCTGATCGACCAGCGGATCACCGTCCGCCAGCTGCTCCAGATGACCGGAGGGCTCTTCAACTACACCAACGAGCTCCCGTTCGACCCGCAGGGCTTCGAGGCGATCCGCTTCAAGCGGTGGCAGCCGGAGGAGCTCGTCGCGATCGCCACGAGCAAGCCGCTCAACTTCGAGCCCGGCACGCGGTGGGAGTACAACAACACCAACTACGTCATCCTCGGCATGCTGATCGAGAAGGTCACCGGCCGGAAGTACGAGCAGGTCGTCGCACAACGAGTCCTGAAGCCGTTGCACCTCGACGAGACCACGTTCCCGGGCAACGACCCGGAGATCCGCGGCCCGCACGCCCATTCGTACGGGATCGTGAACGGGCAGCCGGTCGACACGACGCGCTGGAACCCGTCCGTGTTCTGGGCCGTCGGTGACGTCATCACGACCACCAGGGACCTCGACACCTTCTACACCGCGCTGCTCACCGGCAAGCTCCTCGAGCCCGCCCAGCGGGCCGAACTCACGAAGACGACCGCGGTGAGCACCGACTACGGCCTCGGCGTGTTCGTGGAGAAGGCCCCGTGCGGCACCACGATCATCGGCCACCCCGGCGGCGTGCCGGGCTTCGCGAGCTACGCCTACTCGACGCCGGACCTGAAGCGCCGCGCGGAGTTCTCCATCTCCACCGGCGTCGGCACGGGTGACCCGAATCCCGCCTTCGCGAAGCTGATCAACGAGATCTTCTGCTGAACGGAGCAAGGGTTTCGCCGACGTTCTCAGCAAAACCCCTAGGGCCTTCGTACGACTGAAGGTGGATGCGCGCTGACGCCCCGCCTCGACAGGGTGTGAGCATGGGGATTCGATTGGTAGCCACAGTCACCGCGACGAGCCTGCTGGCTCTGACCACGGTGGGCGTCGCGTCGGCGGACACGTCGAGCGTCGATCGCAAGGTCGTCCAGCAGGCTCTCGACCAGATCACGCAGAGCGGGGCGGCTCTGGGCGTGCAGGCCAGGGTCACGGACGGGCGGCAGCAATTCACCGCCGGTTCCGGCAAGGCCGAGCTGAACAGCACCAGGCCGGTGCCGCAGAACGGCAGGTACCGCGTCGGCAGCATCACCAAGACGTTCGTGTCGACGGTGACGTTGCAGCTCGCGGGGGAGGGGAAGGTCGACCTGGACGCACCGGTCGTGCGTTACCTGCCTGGCCTGATCGACAGCCGCATCACCGTCCGCCAGGTGCTGCAGCACACGAGCGGGCTCTTCAACTACACCAACGCGTTGCCGCTCAGCCCGGACGAGTTCGAGCAGATCCGCTACAAGAACTGGTCACCGCAGGAGCTGCTCGCGCTCTCCACGAGCAAGCCGCTCGACTTCGAGCCCGGCACGCAGTGGAACTACTCCAACACGAACTACGTCGTCGCCGGCCTGCTGGTCGAGAAGATCACCGGCAAGCCGTACGAGAAGGCCGTCGAGCAGCGGATCCTGAAGCCGTTGCGCCTCAAGGACACCGAGGTGCCGGGCGACAAGGCCGGCATCAGCGGCCCGCACGCGCGCGCCTACTGGACCGTCGCGGGCAAGCCGTCCGAGATCACCCGCCTGAACCCGTCGGTCGCCTGGGCCGCCGGCGAGATGATCTCCACGACCCGTGACCTCGACACGTTCGTCACCGCCCTGTCGAGCGGCAAGCTGCTCAAGCCCGCGCAGCAGCAGGAGATCAGCAAGACCACGGCCGTGAGTCCCGAGTACGGGCTCGGCCTGCAGGTGCAGACGCTGCCGTGCGGCACCAAGGTGTGGGGTCACGGCGGCGGCATCCCCGGCTACTCGTCGGAGATGATGACCACGCCCGACAGCAAGAAGCGGTTCGAGCTCAACGCCACCAGCGGCCCCACCCAGGGCGACCCCGGTGACGCCTTCACCAAGCTCCTCACCGAGGTCTTCTGCTGATCATGAAACTGGTAGCCGCACTCACCGCGGCCACCCTGCTCGCCACGGCCGGTGTCGCTTCGGCGGCACCGGCCCGGCAGGGTGCCGTGCAGGAGATCATCGACCAGCTCACGGCGTCCGGTGGCGCACTGGGCATCCAGGCGCGGATCAACGGACGTGACACCGTCCGCTCCGGCGTCGCCGAGCTGGGTTCCCGGAAACCCGTACCGCACAACGGAACCTTCCGCATCGGAAGTGTCACCAAGCCGTTCGTGTCGACCGTGGTCCTGCAGCTCGCGGGGGAGGGGAAGCTCGGCCTGGACGCGCCGGTCGTCCGCTACCTGCCCGGCCTGGTCGACGACCGCATCACCGTCCGTCAGCTGCTGCAGCACACCAGCGGCCTCCACAACTACACGGACTCGATGCCGCTCGACCCGGCCGGGTTCCCGTCGATCCGCTTCAGGACGTGGAAGCCTCAGGAGCTGCTCGCGATCGCCACGAGCAAGCCGCTCGACTTCGAGCCCGGTACGAGTTGGAACTACTCCAACACGAACTACGTCGTGGCGGGTCTGCTGGTCGAGGAGGTCACCGGCAGACCGTTCCAGCAGGCGGTCGAGCAGCGGATCATCAAGCCGTTGCGGCTCAAGGACACCGTGCTGCCCAGGAACTCGGTGGAGGTGCCCGGCCCGCACGCCCACGGTTACTTCCCCGATGCTTCCGGCAAACCCGTGGACGTCACGCGGCTCAACCCGTCGTGGGGCGGGGCGGCGGGGGAGATGATCTCGACGACCCGCGACCTGGACACGTTCCTGACGGCCCTGCTGGCCGGAAAGCTGCTCAAACCTGTGCAGCAGAGGGAACTCACGAAGACGACGACGGTGAGTCCCGGCTACGGCCTGGGCATCGCGGTCGCGTCGTTGCCCTGCGGCACGAAGGTCTACGGCCACGACGGCCAGATCCACGGCTACGGGACGATGATGGTCGGCACGCCGGACGGCAAGCGCCTCGAGCTGTCCCTCACCGAGGCCGCCGACGGCGGTACCCCCGGCGACGGCTACAGCAGGCTGCTGGACCAGGTGTTCTGCTGATCTAGGGGCAAAACAAAAGGGGAGCTGGGTTGACCCAGCTCCCCTCCCGGCGTTGAGAAGGACTACCCGAGGGCGTTCTTCATCGCTGTGATCAACTCACCGTTCGCGGTGTCACCCGTGAGCTCCCAGAAGAACGCGCCGCCCAGGCCCTGGCTGCGTGCCCACTGGATCTTGCTGGTGATCGTCTGCGGGGTGTCGTAGCTCCACCACTGGCCGTTGCAGAACGCGTAGGCCGTGCCGGCGATGGTGCCGGTGGCGGGGCACTTGGTCTTCAGGACCTTGTAGTCCTCGATGCCCGCCTCGAAGGTGCCCGGAGCCGGACCCGTCGCCGTGCCACCGGGGGCAGCCTGCGTCACACCGGTCCAGCCGCGGCCGTAGAAGCCGATGCCGAGCAGGAGCTTGCTGGCCGGAACGCCCTTGGAACGCAGCTTCGAGATCGCGGCCTCGGAGTTGAAGCCGGCGGTCGGGATGCCGCTGTAGGACGTCAGCGGGGAGTGCGGAGCCGTCGGGCCCTGAGCCGCCCACGCACCGAAGTAGTCGTACGTCATGACGTTGTACCAGTCGAGGTACGCGGACGCGGGACCGTAGTCGGCGGCGTCGATCTTGCCGCCGGCGGAACCGTCGGCCGTGATCGCCGCGGTGACGAGGAAGTTCTGGCCGAACTTGTTGCGCAGCGCCTGCGCCATGTTCTTGAACGCGGCCGGACCACTCGTGTCGCAGGAGAGGCCACAGGCGTTCGGGTACTCCCAGTCGATGTCGATGCCGTCGAACAGGCCCGCCCAGCGCGGGTCCTTGAGCAGCGAGTAGCAGGAGTCGACGAAGGCCGGCAGGTTGCGCGAAGCCTCGCCGAAGCCACCGGACCAGGTCCAGCCACCGAAGGAGTACAGCACCTTGAGGTGCGGGTACTTCTTCTTCAGCTTGAGCAGCTGGTTGAAGTTGCCGCGCACCGGCGCGTCCCACACGTCAGCGACGCCGTCGACGCTCTCCGCCGCCGTCATCGACTTCTCGATGGCGGGGAAGGTCTCGCCGATGGTGCACTTGCCGCCGACCACGTTGCCGAACGAGTAGTTGATGTGCGTGAGCTTCGACGCCGAACCCGAGGTGTCGATGTTCTTCACCTGGTAGTTGCGCGCCGGGTACACACCCCACTCCGCGAAGTAGCCCAGGTTGATCTTCCCGGGAGGAGGCGGCGGACCAGTCGTGGTCGTCGTGGTGGTGGTGGTCGTCGTAGTCGTGGACGTCGTCGTGGTGGTCGTCGGGTTGGTCCCGCCGGCCTCGCACGAGCCACCGTTGAGCTTGCAGTTGGTCGGCGCACCGAACGTGCCGGAGTAGGAGCCGTTGAAGCCGAAGCTCACCGACCCGCCGACACCGATGCTGCCGTTCCAGGTGTTCTTGACCGTGACGGTCTGACCGCTCGTCGTGTACGAGCCGTCCCACAGCGAGGTGACCTTGTGGTTGGCGGGGAGCGTGAACTCGACGGTCCACGCGGTCAGGGCCGCCGCGCTGTTGTTCTTGATCGTGTACTTGCCCTCGAAGCCCGTTCCCCAGTCAGAACCCTTGGAGAACGTGGCGGAAACGCCACCGGCACCGCTAGCAGCGGGCACGACGACGATTCCGAGGACCATCGCGGCGACAGCCGCGAAGAGAGCAGCTAGATGCCATCGGGACTTGGACATCGGTCTCCTCAGTCGCAGGGGGTACCGGGAACGATGTGGTTTAGACCACTCGAAGGTCAAGGTCTAGACCTCTGCCGTCACTCGAATGGAGCAGTTCGAAAACGGTTTAGCTGCCCCGGCCGGGCCGGTCTCCGTCTAGTTGGTTGACCATTTGGGGACTTCCGAGACGACAGCCCTCCGCACGTTCGCACCTTCGGGTCAAACCGACTGGTCCGCCGAGCGTCACCACCATCCGTTCCCAACGATGAGGACGTGAACCTCACCGTTCCTGAACAGGCAAAACGCATACCAGGCCACGACGAGGACGGCGGTGTCGCACGATGACGCTGCTCGCGACCGTCTTCGACCTCGACGAGACCCTCGTCGACAGCGCCGCGACGTGGAACCAGGTGATCGGCACCGTCGCTGCCCGCCACGGCCACCGCTGGACCGGTGCCGACTGGACGGCGATCCAGGGTACGTCGACCTGGAGCGCTTACCTCGCCGAACGGTGCCGCGGCCTCACGCCGGAGCGCGCGTCGTCCGAGTGCGTGGACGGCATGGTCGACGCGATCGCGCGTGGCACGTTCGGGCTGCTGCCCGGCGCGGCCGAACTCGTTGCCCTGGCGGCGGAACTCGGGCCGGTCGGGCTGGTGTCGGCGTCACCGCGCAGGTACGTGCGGGCCGCCGCGTCGGCGTCCGGGCTGCGCAGGCACGTCGAGGCGATCGTGACGGGTGACGACGTCGTGAACGGCAAGCCAGCGTCCGACCCGTACCTGCTCGCCGCGCGCAAGCTCGGCCTTGATCCCGTGAACGTCCTCGCGGTCGAGGATTCGGCATCGGGCATCCGGTCGGCGCATGCGGCCGGGATGACGGTGCTCGCGATTCCCAACGCCGCCACGGCCCGCGACTCCGAGGTGCTGGAGCTGGCGGCGTGCACGGTGTCCGACGCCCGTGTCGCGGCCAAGGAGATCTGCCGGCTGTGGGTGGAGGTCTACGCGCTCAGCCGATAGCGCGCTCCGCACCCCAGGCCGCGATGTCCTCCCGGCTCTGCAGCCCCAGCTTGTCCCGCAGCCGCTGCAGCCGGGAGGCCACGGTACGCACGGACACGTTGAGCCGGTTCGCGATCTGCTGGTTCGTGAGCCCGCTCGCCAGCAACGCGACCACCCGCCGCTCGTGGTCGTCGAGCGAGTCGAACGCCGCCTCGGTGCGGTCCAGCCACACCTCGTCCTGGATGAACGCCTCGGTGTCGGCGGCGGTCAACGGGATGGCCGCGGCCTCTGCGCGCGCGACGGGCAGCATCAGCCGTGCGGTTCGCATGGCCCCGGCGACCTTCTCCGCCCAGAACGGGTTCGGCACCACACCGACAGACCGGCGCATGGCCCGTCCAGTTGCTTCTAGCCGTAGCGCGCGCTCGGCCTGACCGCGCGTCAACGCGACCACGGCGAGGCCTTCCAAGGCGTCGGGAGCGGTCAGCGGGTTGAGGCCGTCCATCCGCAACGCCTCCTGGAAGGCGTGGGTGGCCTCGTCCAGGTCGCCCTGCACCAACGCGACGGCGCCGCGTGTGTTGAGAGCGGAGGCGATGCGCGCGGGAACGCCCGACGCGCGCGAGATGGGCAGCGCCGACATGACGTTCTTCTCGGCGCGTTCGTGCTTGCCCAGTGACAACGCCGTGCGCGCCAGATCGACCAACGCCGTCGCACGCGCGAGCGGTTCGCCCAGCAACTCCGCGACGCGCAGGCACTCGGTGTTGTTCTCGACCGACGCCTCCCACTCACCCGACGACTGCTGGACCGCCGCCAGCGTGCTGCGGCTGCTCATCACCAGCGCGGGCTGCCCGATGTCCCTGACCAGCCGCGACGCCTCGGCGGACAGTTCGGCGGCCTCGGCGTGATCACCCTGTCCTGCCGCGAACCGGGCGGCGTGGTTCAGCGCGACGCAGCGGTAGTCGTCCCGGGTGGACGGTCGCCGCAGCGCGTCCCGCAGCATCACCCGTGCCTGGCCGAGCAGTCCGCGTCGCGCGGTGCAGTCCGCAAGGGCCGCGGTGAGCAGCAGCAACCGTTCGTCGGCGCGATCGGCTGCCCACTCGACGGTGCCGAGCAGGCTGTCGACGTGGTTGTCGAGCTTGTGCTGCACGTCCGCGGGCATCGACAACGGTGCGGTGATCAGCACGTCCGACAGGTCCGTGAACCAGCGGGCGAGCGCCTCGTAGGCGACGTCCAGCTCGCCGGCCGCCAGCAGCTTCTCCCTGGCGTGCAACCGGATCGTCTCCAGCTGGCGAAACCTCGTGGTGCCGGGGATGGCCGCCAGCAACGACTTCGCCTGCAGCCGCGACAGCACGTCCAGCACGGGTTCCGCGGAGCGTTCCGACGAGCAGACCTCGTTGGCCGCGGCCAGGTCGAACCCGCCGTCGAAGACGGAAAGCCGCCGCAGCGCGAACTGCTCGTCCGGCTGCAGCAGCTGGTAGCTCCAGTCGATGGCCTCGCGCAGCGAACTCTGGCGCGACGGCGACTTCCGGCAGCCCAGCGTCAGCAGTTCCAGCGGCTCGTCCATGCGGTCGCAGATGGCCGTGACCGGCAACAACTGCACCCAACGTGCCGCCAGTTCGATCGCGAGCGGCATGCCTTCCAGCCGCGCGCACAACAGGGCGACCGCGGCGGTGTCGTCGAGGGTCAGCCGGAAGTCGGGCTTGCGCTCACGGGCCCTGGCCACGAACAGCTTCACGGCCTCCGAGCGCGGCGCCGCCATCGTGACCATGTCCCGATCCGTGGAGGGAACGGGCAGACCCTCTACGTGGAAGCTGACCTCGCCGGTGATCCACAGGGCCTCGCGCGACGTCGCGAGCACCCGGACGCCGGGGCAGCGGTTGAGCAGCACGTCGGTGAGTTCGGCGCACGTGTCGAGGAGGTGCTCGCAGTTGTCGAGGACCACGAGCACTTTCATGTTCACGAGCGTCTCGACCACGGTGTCGCGCAACGGTTCGTCGGACTGGACGGTGACCCCGAGCGCGTCAGCGAGGGCAGGCATGACGTCTCGGGAAGCGGTGATCTCGCCCAGCGCGACGAGGAGGACCCGGTCGGTTCGCCCGCGTCGCAGCCTTCCAGCAGCCTCCAGCGCGAGCCTCGTCTTGCCCGCACCCGCACTGCCGACGAGCGTAACGAGACGATGCCTGCGCAACAGCTGGTCGAGCTTCGAGAGCTCCTGCTGGCGGCCGATGAACGTGTCGCGCGCGGCGGGCAGGTTCGAGAGCACCCGCACGTTCTGCCTGGTGACGGGCGTTGCCGTGGACACGGTGACGCGGCGCCGATACGCGCGCTGCCGGCATGCGTTGGAGCAGTAGGACCTGCGTTGTTCGGAGGTGGCGGGAGGCATCGTGCCGTCGCACAGCGCGCAACGCCCGTTGCTGGTCATGAGTCCCTCTCCTCAAGCCGTAACGGCAGGCTGTTCCTGTCTCGGTCCGGCGTTTTCGCAGTTCGCGGGCGGTGAACCGGCACATGCAACCCGTTACGCCTGCGTGTGCGTGAGACGGTTCGCAACCTGTTCGTTATGCCTGCCTTCCCGTGGTCCTCGTTCGGGAACAAACTGGTGACTGGTCCGGTCTGACAGGGAGTGCGCATGACGTTGACGACGAGCACCTCGTGGGCGAGCGCAGGTCTGCAACTGGTGGACAAACCGCGCACGATCACCGTCGGCGTCGCCGACGACGAGGTTCTGATCCGCACCGGAGTCCGCGGTGTGCTGGAACGCGCCGGCAACGTCGTGGTGGTCGGCGAGGCCGGTGACGGTGGCGGAGCGCTCGAACTCGCGCGGCGCCAGCGTCCGCAGGTGTTGCTGATGGACGCCTCCATGCCCGGCATGGAAGGCCTCGCGGCGGTCCGGATGGTGCGCAGGCACGTGCCGGGCACGCAGGTGATCATGCTGTGCACGCCGCCGACCGAGGAGATGCTCTTCCCCGCGTTGCGCGCCGGCGCGGCGGGCTTCCTGTTCAAGAGCGGCGAACCCGACGCGCTGGTGAACGCCGTGCGCGCCGTCGCCGCCGGAGAGGCGATCCTCTCGCCGTCCGCGACGCGTGCGTTGATCGACCACTTCACCGGCGCCGACTCGGAACGCCGTGACGCCGCGCGCAGCCGCATCGGCCTGCTCACCCGGCGCGAGCAGGAAGTGTTGGTGTACCTGGCGCAGGGCATGGCGAATGCACGGATCGCACGGCTCATGTACCTCTCAGAAGGGGCTATCAAGGCCCACGTCAGCCGACTGCTGACGAAACTTCGGTGCGACAACCGCGTCCAGGCCGCTCTCATCGCACGCGACGCCGCCCTTCCATGCTGAAACCGACAACTGCTGCCACGGCGCGACGGTCAGCCTAGCCACGGATTTTCTCGCCGCGAAGCAGGTCACCCGGTTGGCCCCGTCCGGAATGATGTCGCTTTCCCGCCAGCGTCTCGGCAGGAATGGCGTCATGCTGGTGGACATGCCGCCGGCCACGTTCTCGGAACAGTTGCACTTTCAAGCACCACTGTGGCCCGACAGCCTGTTCGGCCACCTCATCGCCACCGCCGTGCCCGGAGTGGAGGAGTGGCGCAACGGTGTCTACCGGCGAACCTTGCGACTTCCTTGCGGTTTCGGCATCGCGTCTTTGCGGCCGTTCCCGGATCACGTCGCGTGCACGCTGGAACTCTCGGACTCTCGCGATTCGGCTAGTGCTCTAGACCTTTGCCGGTTTCTGCTGGACCTCGACGCCGATCCATTAGCGGTCGATGCGGCGTTGTCCGCGGATCCCCTTTTGGCGCCGTTGATTTCGGCTGCTCCTGGGCGTCGTGTGCCCCGCACGGTCGACGGCGCGGAGTTCGCTATCCGGGCCGTGCTGGGTCAACAGGTGTCGACGAAGGCCGCGCGCACGCACGCCGCACGCCTCGTAGCGGCCTTCGGCAAGCCAGTCGGGGACCTGTTCCTGTTCCCGCTGTCGTTCGATCCCGCGGCGCTGGCGATGCCCGAGTCCCGCCGCCGCACGATGGCCGCGTTGCTGGGCGCCCTCGAGTCCGGTTTGGACCTGTCTCCCGGGGCGGACCGGGCCGTTGCGCGCGAGTGGCTTTCGTCGCTGCCGGGCTTCGGTCCGTGGACCGTCGAGTCGATCCTGATGCGCTCTTTGGGCGACCCCGACGCGTTCCTGCCGACCGACCTGGGCGTCCGGCTGGCCGCCGAGGCCCTGGGACTGCCGTCGACGCCCGCGGCGCTGGTCAGGCGCTCGGAGGCGTGGCGGCCGTGGCGTGCGTACGCGGTGCAGCACCTGTGGGCGACCGGTGATCACGAGGTGAACCGAATCCCGGCCTGACCTGCACGCTCGAGTACATCGCCGTCGAGCCGTCCCGCACGAACCCGGGCAACGCCGGCGGGTCCTGCGCGAACCCCTGCAGGTCTTCGAAAACCTCCAGCGCCGTCGCCGGCCGCCCGTCGGGTTCCTTGGCCAGCAACCGTTGCACCAACGGGTCGAGCGCGCCCTCGACCGGCCGCGGTGCCTCCTTGACGTGCTTGTCGAACACCGCGTAGGCCGTCGGGCCGGTGAAGAGTTGTTCGCCCGTCAGCATCTCGTGCAGAACGCACCCCAGCGCGTACAGGTCGCTTCGGGGCTCGGCGGTGCCGCGCTGGATCTGCTCCGGCGCCATGTACGAGGGCGTGCCGAGGATCTGACCGGCCCGGCTGAACGGCGCGACGTCGCTCTCCCGCAGCAGCGCGAGGCCGAAGTCCAGCACCTTCACCGCCCCGTCCGGGCAGAGCATCAGGTTGGTGGGCTTGAGATCCCGGTGGCAGATGCCCTGGTCGTGCGCCGCCGCCAGCACCGCGGCCGTCTGCGCGGCGATGTTCGCGGCCCAGGCCTCGGGCAGCGGGCCGAACTCGCCGACCAGTTCGTCGACCGTGACGCCGTCGACGAACTGCATGACCTGGAAGAGGCGCTGCTCGAACGTCCCGAAGTCGTACAGGACGGGCACTCCGGGGTGTTCCAGCCTGGCGACGATCCGCGCCTCACGCGCGAAGCGCTGCGCCACCTCGTCGTCGCTGCCGGGCAGCCGCAGCAGCTTGACCGCGACGCGCCGATCCAGGCGCAGGTCCCGGCCCTTGTGCACGGCACCCATGCCACCCCGCCCCAGCGGCAGGTCGTCGATCTCGTAGCGGTCGGCGATCAGCACCCCGGGAGCCTAACCGCCGTCACCTGGTCGCCGACCCCGCGCTTCCCGGCATCACGCAGGCCCGACCTGTCCGCTCAGGAGTCCGCTGTAGCCCAGGCGGACCAGGGTGGCGGCCTCGTCCAGACCCGCTTCCAGCGCCTTGAGCTGCGCGAACGCCCGTCCGTACCGTTGTTGTTCCGCCAGCGGCAGCGACGGCACCTGCGTCCGGCGCACGTCCAGCCGGGTCGAGCCGGTCGGTGTCCTGGCGAACGCGGCGCGCAGCACGCCCTCGAGGAAGTCGGGGTCGACCTTGCGCGGATCGATCTCGTACGTCGCGCCGGTGGGGGACGTGACGACGTGCGGGCCGGGGGCCGCGCGGACCAGCTCGCCGATCGTCGTCATCGGGGGAGCGTCCTGGTGCCGCAACTCGGGCAGCGGGGGCAGGCCGAACGTCGGCTGCGCCGCGAGGTAGGCGGACGCGTCGGTGCCGCTGCGGCGTGACGGACTGAGGTCGACGTCGTCGTCCAGCAGGTCGATGACCCGCGTGTTCGGGTCGAGCGGGCCCGGTGCCTGCAGGAGCGCGATCTGTTCGGGCGCGCGGCCGATCGGATTGCGCAGCAGCCACAGGTCGCGTCCCGGCTGCACGGTCATCACCGCGCGCACCGCCCCGGCGCGCAGCAGGTTGCCGCGGATCCGCTTGCCGGGCCTGCGCGACGCCGCCGCCGACGGCAGCAGCACCGCCACCAGCCCGCCGGGTTTCGCCAGCGACAGGGCGTGCTGCAACCAGGCCAGCTCCGGTTCGCCGCGGGGCGGCAGGCCGTAGGTCCACCGGGCGTCGCCGACCAGTTCCTCGTGCCCCCACGCCCGGTCGTGCCACGGCGGATCGCACACCACCGCGTCGGCCTTCACCTGCACCCCGTTGTGCCGCAACGAGTCGCCGGTGAAGATCTGCGCGGCCGGCATCCGGCGCCGCGCGATGACCGCCGACACGGGATCGAGCTCCTGCCCGATCTTGTTCCGCGCCCTCGACGCCTTCAGCAGGCTCCCCGTGCCGCACGCCGGATCGATCACCGTGTCGCCGTCCGTCGTGGCCAGGACGACCTCGACGACCTCGGGCGGAGTGGGGTTCAGCAGCCGGGAGTGGGCCTCCAGGTACCGCTCGTGCAGGAACTCGAACGTCTCCGCGTCGGCGTCGACCGCGGCCAGTGCCTCACCGAGCTTCAGGTCGTCCGCGGTCCGCAGTTGCGTCCACAACCGCTCGGCCGGCGAGACCCGGAACGGCTTCCCGTTGCGCCGAAGCCATGACTCCACGTCGCGCAACAGGTACAACGGACTGGAGGCCGTCCCACCGACCGGCGATGGGAAGTCCTCGAACCGGCGCCGCCAGTTCGACACGGCCGCCCGCCCCACATCGGCGAGGCGCGCTATGTCACCGGCGTTGACCGTCTCATCCATGTTCACAACCGTATTGCTTGTGAACTCACTTCACAACTGATCTACTGGGAGACATGACACACGAGCTGCGCATCGCCGTGGCGACCGATCCTGGGCTCGTCCGCGAGCACAACGAGGATTCGGTCTACGTCCGCGCGGACCTGCAGGCCGTGGCGGACGGCATGGGCGGCCACGAGCACGGTGAAGTGGCCAGCGCGCTCGCGGTCGACGTCCTCGCGGGCTGGGAGGGCGACCTGGGCCCGGCCGTGGCCGAGATCGCGCGCAGGCTCGACGCCGAGACGCCCCAGGGCGCCGGCACCACGCTGACGGCCGTCCGGTGGGAGGGCCTCGCCTTCCAGCTGGCGCACATCGGCGACTCCCGCGCGTACGTGCTCAGGGAAGGCGAGCTCCGCCAGATCTCCCACGACCACACCATGGTCCAGGCGCTGGTGGACGCCGGTCGCATGACGCCGGAGGAAGCCCTGGTGCACCCGCGCCGCGCCTACGTGCTGCGCGCCCTGCAGTCCGGCAACTCGCACGACCCGGACCTCTCGTGGCACCAGGCCAAGATCGAGGACCGTTACCTGCTCTGCAGCGACGGCCTGACCGACTACACCGACCTCGGCGACGTCCACGACGTCCTCCTGTCCACTGAGGACGGCACCGACGCGGCCTGGCAGCTGATCGCGCTGGCGAACGGCAACGGCGGCCCGGACAACATCACCTGCGTGATCATCGACGTCGTCCGCAAAAAGTGGTGGCAGCGCTAGCGGATCCCGTTGCGGTCACGGCGTGACGAGAGGCGTTGACCTGGGGAGCACGGCCGCGCGCCGCCTGGCCGAGCTGGAGTGCTGTGAGATCGCACCAGGGCTGACCGACGCGGAGTTCGCCCGCATCGAGGCCGAGCACGGTGTCGAGTTCGCCGACGACCACCGGGCGTTCCTCGCGGCCGGGCTGCCGGTGAACAGCCCCTTCGAGCCGGAACCGGGTGTCTTCCACACCTGGGAGCAGCCGTGGCCCGAGTGGCGTGGAGGCGACCAGACCGGACTTCGCGAGCAGCTCGACTGGCCGGTCCGGAGGGTGTTGGAAAAGGTCGAGACCGGCGGCCACTGGAACCGGGCCTGGGGTGAGCGGCCGGACGCACCCGAGGCAGCGGTGGAAGTGGCGCGGCAGGCGCTCGCGGAGGCGCCCAGGCTGGTGCCGGTCTACGGGCACCGGTTCCTGCCCGCGGGGCGCGGCACGTCCGGGCACCCGGTTCTGTCCGTGTGGGGAACGGACATCATGTGCTACGGCACCGATCTGGCCGACTACGTCGACCGGGAGTTCCGCAACCCCACGCCCGAGTTCCCGGACGACTGGGCACCGCGGGCCACCGTGCCGTTCTGGCGCGAGTACTCGTGAATGGAAACGGCCCCCGGCGCATCGCGCCGAGGGCCGCAGCTCTACAAGGGTGTTACAGGTTGGCCGGCATGCCCGACTCGTCGGCGCTCGCCGTCGAGGAACCGCTCAGCAGGTCCTTGACGATCTTGTTGGCTTCCTTCACCGCGGGCGTGATCATCTTGATCTTCACCTTGCCGTTGGTGAGCTTGCCGCCGACGTCGAACGTCTTGTCCTCACCGGGCAGCGGAAGCGCCTGGCAGCCCGTGAACTGCTTGCGCGGGGTGGCGCCGGTCTGGAAGAAGAAGACGATCGGGTCGTCGACGCAGTCCGTGTTGTACGGGAACAGGCCGTGCGAGCCCTCGTTGTCGACGCTGATCAGCTTGGCGTTCGGCAGCGCCTTCGCCGTGGCGAGGCCGCCCTCGTACGCGGTGGCGGCGTCGAGCTCGGACTGCGCGACCAGCAGACGCGGGAACGTCTTCTTGTCCGGCTTCGGCATGGCGTTCTTCGTCGGCCAGTACGCGCACAGCGGGGTGCTCATGAACGGCGCGATGAACGGCGCGTTCACGGTCAGGTCCGCGAGCCAGTAGTTCCAGTAGTGCAGGTTCTGGTTCCACTGACCGTCCTGGCAGCGGATCGCCTCGAACGTCGCGTCCCAGGTCTCGACCTCGGCGGCGGCGGTCGTGGTCTTCACCGCGACGCGCTCCTTCTTGGCGATCGCGGCGAGCGCGTTGGCCTTGGCCTTCGCGATGAACGCCTTGTTCTCGTCGGTGAGGCCCTTGGTGGCCAGCATCTTCGAGACGAGCTGCTCGACCTTCTCGGCGTCCGTGCCGGTGGCCGGGGTGCCGATCACCGCGGACACCGCGGCGGCGGCGGTCGGGTACTGGCTCGTGTCGTACATGGCCGGGATCACGAACCACGCGACGAACAGCTGACCCACGAACTCACGGGTGCCGCCGACCTTCTCCCAGTTGCGGCGGATCTCCATCGGGTCGGTGCCCTGGCCGTACTCGGCGTCGTTGCGCGCCATGTACGGCAGCAGCGCCTCCTGGAACTGGCGGTCGCGGGTGCGCGGCTGCAGGTCCCAGGTGTTCTCGAGCGTCGTCTGCGAGGCGTCGACGGCCGAGTCGAGCAGGAAGCGGTGCGCCTTGCTCGGGAACGTGGCGGCGTACCAGGTGCCGAGCCACGTGCCGTAGGAGTAGCCGATGTAGCTCATCTTCTTCTCGCCGAGCACGACGCGGATGAAGTCCATGTCGTATGCGGTCTGCTCGGTGGTGATGAACTTGGTCAGCGGGTTCTCGAGGCAGCCGTCGACCTTCGCCTTGTTCAGCACGTTGATGTCCGTGCTGTTCGGGACGGTGTAGCTGCAGGTGAGAGGCGAGGAGAGGCCGACACCGCGCGGGTCGAAGCCGATGAAGTCGTACTGGCCGGCGAGGACCGGGGTGCGCAGGGCCATGGCCGCGCCCCACGGCAGGCCGGAGCCGCCGGGGCCACCGGGGTTGACCAGCGCGATGCCCTGGCGGCTGGTGCCCTTGTACGCGGTCTCGGTCTTGGAGACGCGGATGCCGATCGTGTTGCCGTCGGCCGGGTTGTGCCAGTCGCGCGGGACCTGGATGGTCGCGCAGGCGAGACCCTTGACGGTCTTGAACTTCTTGACGGTCTCCTCTGCCACGCCGGGGAAGGTGCACTCCTCCCAGGTCACCTCCTGCGTGGCGAGGGCACCCGCGAGTGCCTGGGTGTCCGGGTCCTGCTTGGCGGCCGCGCTCGCCGTCGGCGTGAGCACGATGCTCGTCGCGATCAGCGCCCCTGTGACCGCGGCGATGCCGCCTCTGAAGTACTTCCTCACGGTAGATCCCTTCCTGCCCCCGCACGGCCTGGGTAAGACCGCGCTTGCAACAGAGGAGAAAGGAAAAAACGGCGTTTAACACTCCTGGGTGATGGCAGAAAGTCGCCATGTCTGGAAATCGTCACCGATCGTGCTCACAGAGTGATGAAGATCGTCGGCTCTGTGACTTTGGGTGACTAAAGCCAACCTCGCCGTGATGCCTGGACGCCGAGCTGGAACCGGGTCTGCGCCCCCAGCAACTGCTGCAGCCGGCTCACCCTGCGGTGCACCGTGCGTTCGCTGACGCCGAGCTCGCGCGCGATCGACTCGTCCGTCAGACCGGCGCTGAGCAGTGCCATCAGTCTGCGGGTGGCCGTGGTCGGCTCCTGCTGGGTGTCTTCCTGGCCGCCGGGGGTGATCGACACCGCCATCCGCCAGAATGCTTCGAACAACTCGATCAACGCGCTCAGTAGCACGGACGGGTGAATGAGAAGTGCGACCACGTTCCCGCCCGTGACGGTCGGCACCGCGATCAACGCCCGGTCCGAGTCGGCGATCACGAGCTTCAGCGGCACGCCGGGGAACGTCCGCGCCTGCTCGCCCACCGCGATGCTCTCCTGCACGGACGCGAACCCGCGTTCGGTCTGCAGCAACGCCGACTCGTACACGACCCGGTAGGCGACACCGCGGGCCAGCGCCGGCGGCTGCGCGGGACTCGCCTCCGGCTGCGGGCTCAGGTACGAACCGGGATCGAGCGCCCGGATCTCCGACTCGGCCTGGCTCTGCATCTCCTCGAACGCGCTGATCACCTCGTCGGCCTCCTTGAGGACCTCGACGAAGTCGACCTCTTTCGCGCCGTGCTCGGCATAGGCGGCGGCCAGGAGTTCGGCTGTCTCCCTGGCTCGCACGGCGGCGACCTCGTGCCCCGACGCGATCGCGGCCAGCGCGGAACGCGGCGGGCGCACATCGTTGTTCCTGATCAGCCCGAGCCGTTCGAGCTCCTCGTGTGCCGGGCCGGGCTCGACGGCGTCTCCGCGCAGCATCGCCAGGTAGAGCTTCTCGGCCTCCGGCGACAGCCCCTCGTGCACACGACTCCCCTCAGTGGTTCTGAACCGAAGGTACCTGGCCAGATGGTTGCAACACGCCTTAGGCGAACCGGCGCATCGCCCCGAGGAACAGGGCGTCGAACGCCCGGTCGGACAACACCCTGCGCGCGAACAGGATCGGCCGCGCCCCGAACCCCGCCGCGTACCTGGTGCGCGGCCGCCGCGCACGGGCCGCCTTCACGATGACGTCCGCGATCACCTTCGGCTCACTCGCGCGGTCCATCTGCGAGAAGACCCCGGACAACTGCTCGACCTGCCCCGCATAGGCGCCGCCACCGGAGGTCTTCTTCAGGTTCTCGACCGCGATCCCGCCCCACTCGGTCTTGATCCCGCCGGGCTGGATCACCACGACGTCGATCCCGAACGGCTTCAGTTCGAGCCGCAGCGAGTCGCTGAATCCTTCGACCGCGAACTTCGTCGAGTGGTACCAGGCCCCGAGCGGCTCGTAGATCCGCCCACCGATCGACGAGACGTTGACGATCCGGCCGCGCCCGGCCTCGCGCATGTGCGGCGACACCAGCTGGACCAGCCGCGCCAGCCCGAACACGTTCACCTCGAACTGGTAGCGCGCCTCGTCGAGCGGCACGTCCTCGACGGCGCCGTACGACCCGTACCCGGCGTTGTTGACGAGCACGTCGATCCGCCCGGCCTCGGCGATGACCTGCTTGACGCCTTCGACCATCGACTCGTCCCGCGTCACGTCCATTTCGAGCACACGGATGCCCTGCGCGGCCAGCCCTTCCATCCGCTGCACCCGCCGTGCCGCCGCGTACACCGTGTAGCCCGCTTTGTGCAGCTCGACCGCCGTGGCCTCGCCGATCCCCGACGAGGCACCCGTGACCAGTGCGACCTTCATGACGCTCTCCCGACTGACCGGTTGGTTGAACTAACTAACTGTTTGGTTGTTAGAGCTAGGCAACCAGATCGGCGCAGACTTGTCAACCAACCGGTTGGTTGTCAGAACCAACCGGTTGGTTAGGATGCGGGGTGTGGTGAGGGACAAAGAAGCGACCAAGGCCAAGCTGCTCGACGCGGCGATGGACGAGTTCGCGCAGTACGGCATCGCCGGCGCGCGGGTCGATCGCATCGCGGCCAAGGCCGGGTGCAACAAGGCGATGATCTACGCCTACTTCGACAGCAAGGAAGGGCTGTTCGACGAGCTGCTGAAGATCCAGATCGACCGCATGATCCAGCAGGTCCCGATCACGCCCGAAGACCTGCCCGGCTACGCGGGCCGGTTGTTCGACTCCTACCGCGACCAGCCGCAGCTGCTCAGGCTGGCGGCGTACCACCGGCTCGAGAACGGCTTCGAGGCCATTCCCGCGGCGGAGGCCGAGGCGTACCGGCACAAGGTCGAGGCCATCGGGCAGGCGCAGATGGAAGGCAGGATCTCGGCCGAGTTCAACGCCAACGACCTCCTGGACATGGTCGTGCACATGTCGATCCTGGCGTTCACCACCCCGAACGCGACCCGTGCACTCGTCGAACGCTCGGTCAGCCGCCTGATCGCGGAGTAGCCCCGATCAGGACCTGCGCAGCAGGTAGGTGTCCATGATCCAGCCCTTGCGCGCACGGGCCTCGTCCCGCACCTCGCGGATCCGCGCCGCCACGTCCCCGACGCGGCCCGACACGAGGACCTCGTCCGGCATCCCGAGGTAGGCGCCCCAGTAGATCCACGTGTCCGGGTCGACGCCCTCGAACGAGTACGACGCGTCCAGCATCACGGCCACGTCGTCCACATCGGACGGCCACCCGGCGGCCAGCCTGCGGCCGGTCGTGATCTGCACCGGCTTGCCGACCTGGTTCAGCGACACCCGGTGGCCGGCGGTCAGGGCGGCCACCGACGTCACGCCGGGGATGACCTCGACCTCGAACGACTCGCCGCGGGTCAGCAGGTCGTCGAGGATCGCGAGCGTCGAGTCGTACAGGGACGGGTCGCCCCACACCAGGAACGCCCCGACCTCGTCCTCGCCCAGTTCCGACAGCAGTCCCAGGACGACGTCCGCGCGGTCGCGGCGCCAGGCGTCGATCGTCGCCTTGTAGTCGGCCGGGTTGCGGTCGCGGTCCGGGTCCCGGCCCTCGACCCAGCGGTACGGGCGCGTCACGTGCTCCGCCAGGATCGACGCGCGCAGGTCGACGAGCTCCTGCTTCACGGAACCCTTGTCCAGCACGAAGTACACGTCGACCGTCTGCAACGCCTTGACGGCCTGCACCGTCAGGTGGTCGGGGTTGCCCGCGCCGATACCGATGACCAGGATCTTTCGCACCGGCACACACTAACTACACGGGACGCTCGTCGAGGAGCCGCACGGTCTTGCCTGTGCGGGGACTCACCTCCAGTGCGGGCACCCACTCCACCGCGAGCGGTGCCACCACGCCGCGGCCGGCCTGCAGCTCGAACCGCGGGCTGATCCGGTACACCTCGGCCCGCACGGCGGAGACCTCCTGCGCCGCACCGGCGATCCGCAGCACCAGCTGGTCCCGCGCGTCGACCCGGCGGATCACGACCTGTACGCCGTTGTGCGTGATCCCGGCGCGGTCGACGGCGGCCCGCAGGTGGTCGAGGTGCAGCGTCACGGGGCCGATGCGCGCGCCTTCGTCGGCGCGGCCGAGCAGGCGGAAGATGCCGTCCTCCACGTCGACCCACTCGGCCAGGTCGCCGACCGGATAACGGATCATCGGCTGCAGCCGCCGGGTGAGGTCGGTCTGCAGCAACCGGCCCGGCCGGCCCGCCGAGGTGATCGGCTCACCGGTGTCGGCGTCGACGATCTCCAGCACCGAGCTGTCCACAAAGGAGCGGAACACTCTCGGATCGTCCGAGCCCAGCACCGCCGTGCCGATGATCCCGCCGTCCACGCTGCCGTAGACGAACGACCGGAACTCGGCGCCGGGAAACGCTTCCAGCAGGAGTGCGCGCTGGTCGTCGTACAGGGCCTCACCGCTGAACAGGACCAGCCGCACCGAAGGCAACGAGCCGGCCTCGGAACGGACGTGCGCGGCCAGCCGGCACAGCGTCGTCGGGAAGCCCGCCACGACGGTGGCGTCGAAGTCCTGCATCGTGCTCAGCGTGAACTCGACCGGCGCGCTGCCGGTGACCGGCAGCTGCACCAGGTCGATCGGCGAGTGCTGCAACGCGTTCAGGGCGAAGATGAAGCTGGAGTAGAGCTCGCCGGCGGCGAAGAGGTTCGCGACGCGGTCGCCGTGCCGCAGTCCCGCCGCGGGCAGCGTTTCCGCGTACGTGCGGCACATCGCATCCCACTCCCCGTTGGTGTAGAAGGAGACGCGGGGAGCCTTGGTGGTGCCGCCGGTCTTGAAGATCAGGCCGTCGGTGTGCGCGCGGGTCAGCACCTGGTTGTCGCGGACGGTGTTCGCTGCCCAGAACGCGGCCTGGTCGACCACCGGCAGCTCGGAAAGCGGCGTCGAGGAGTCGTAGCCGTCGTACAGCTCCTGGTAGAACGGGGAGTGCGTGCGGGCGTAGCAGATGAGGTCGAGCACGGACATCGTTCACACACTCCTGCTGCTGCGCCGGTCGACGACCGCGATCAACTTGCCGCTGCTCTTCGTCCGCTGGAAGTCCGCGAGCGGGACGCTCTCGACGCGCAGGGTCAGCAGCCCGTCCTGCTCGACGGCCTCGGCGACCTCCGGATACCGCGACAGCAGCGTGCGGCGGGTGGTAGCGGGCTCCGGCGCGCGGCCGTTCTCCAGCCGCACGACCAGCTCTTCGCCGCGGGTGTCCTCGTTCAGCTCGATCTGCAACGCGCCGGAGTAGCTGTGCTCGTCCTCCACGATCGTGAGGAACCGCCGGTAGTTCAGCGTCTGCGCGGCGGCCCGGAACACGTCCCCGGTACGTCCCAGCAGCTCGAACCGGGGTGTCTGACGGCCGCACGGGCAGTCGCCGGGGACCCAGCGGCCCAGGTCGCCGATCTCGTAGCGCTCCAGCCGCTGGCCTCGCCGCGTGTGCGTGGTGAAGACGAGCCTGCCGGGTTCGCCCGGCGAGACGAGACGGTCCGTCTCGCGATCGAGGATCTCCAGCGTGTGCAGGCTGGTGAACAGGTGGTGCACCTTGCCGGACGACGCCTGGCACTGGTAGCCGACGGGTCCCGCGTCGACCGTCGCGTAGGCCGCCGAGCGGATGGTCTCGACGCCGAACTCGTCCCGCAGCCGCGCGATGGCCTGGGCACCGAAGTGCTCGCCCGCGTAGAAGATCTTGCGGATGCCGCCGTACTCCTTGAGCATCGGGCCGTGCTCGGCGAAGAGCCGTTGCACGAACGACGGCGCGGTCAGCAGCGTGTCGACGCGGTTGTCCACAACGGCCTGAGCGATCGCACCGAGCTGGTCCCACTCGCCGCCCATCGGGAACTGCACGGCGTTCATCCGCTCCAGCGCGGAGAAGAAGCTGACGAAGCTCGCGTACATGTGCCCGTTGAAGAACAGGTTCATGACTCGGTCGCGGCGCGGGTCGAGCCCGGTGGCGAGCAACGCCTCGGCGCCGACCCACATCTGCTCGTCCCAGTCGGCCCAGGTGTACGCGGACAGCTTGGGTGCGCCGGAGCTGCCGCCGCTGCGGAAGTACACGTCCGCCGGACGGTCCTGCAGTGTCTCGAAGTCCGACTTCGGCGTCACCGGGACCGGGGGGACCGGGAGCTGGCGCGACTCGGCCAGGTCGTCCAGCGAGGCGTCCGCCGCGAACCTGTCGTCGAGCTGCACGGACACCCGGTTGCTGTAGCGCTGCAACGCGTAGACGCCGTCGTGCGGCTCGCCGCTGTAACCGCCGAGCATCGAACCCGGCGTGGTGATCCGCTGCACGCCGATCGAGACGAACGAACGCGCGAGCGCGGCCGTGTCGGGCCGGTCCGCCGCGAGTCCGACGGTCTGCAGGTAACGGCGCATCGGCCGCAGCACGGAGGTGATCTGCTTGCGCGGCAGGGGCTTCACCCACACCGTCCGGTACAGCGGTGAGGTGCGCGGTGCGAACCGCACGTCCGCCAGCACGCGCCAGTTGTCGCCGGCGTGCACCTTCGTGAACCCGAGGTGTTCTTCCAGTTGCGTGACGAGGACGGTGTTCGTGATCTCCGCCCATTCGGCCTGCGACGGCTCACGGGTCGGCGGCCCCGTCCGTTCCAGCATGGAGGCGAAGCGCTCGGCGAAGGCGAAGACCTGGGACGAGTCCTCGGTGTCGAGGTAGATCACCTGTGGGCTGGAACAGGCCTGCTGCTCCAGCCGGCACACGTCCGCGGCCAGTGCCTGCAATGTGTCCACATCGGACCAGGAGTCGCGGGTCAGGTAGGCGAACGACAGCTTCGGTCCCCAGTCGATCACCCTCGCGCCGGGCTTGACCAGCTCGGTGACGCCGGCGATCGCCTCCTCGCCGCCCCACACCGCTACGGCGTCGGCGGCGCCGAGCACGCGCGACATCCAGTCGGTGCGCGAGGAGGAGAAGTGCAGCACGACGAGCCGTGCGGCGATCTGACCGGTCTGGTCGTGCGAGGCCAGCGCGGCGAGCACCTCGGCGGTGAAGCCCGAGTCGTCGGAGGCCACCTTGATGACGTTGAGGTTGCCCGAGAGCAGGCCCTCGACGGCGCTCAGGACGCCGGCGGCGGGTGCGTTGCCCGCCGTCACGTGGGCGAGCAGGCCGAGAGGCACCCAGGCTTCGTAGGCGGGCGTGCGGAAGTCGAAGCGGACCATGCGTGCCGGGTCGAGGTTGCCGAGCTCGCGCTTCAGCTTGCGTTCCAGCGCATCACGGCTCAGCGCGTGCCGCAGCGCGTGCAGCGTCTCGTCGACCTCCACGTCGTCGAGGCCCCAGGAGACCAGCGACGCGCGGTGCTGGTCCAGGTCGAGCTTCTCCGCGGCGGCGAGCACGACGAGCGGGTTCAGGCGCGGTCCGGTGATGACCTGCTGGGTGCGGTCGTCCAGCGTGTCGAGCCGTGGCCCCACGGCCTCGTCGCCGACCCACTCGCCCTGCCAGAAATGCCTCATGCCCTGCCTTTTCATGAAGTCCTCCGGGCTAGGAACTCTGCAGCTGCGATGGCGCAGGAACGGTTGCGGGAGACTCCGGCGCGGCCGAGGACCTCGAACCACGGTGTCTCGTTGCCGCAACCGCACTCCTCAGGCGCGTGCAGTGCGGCCAGGTCACCCATCAGCACGCTCTGCGCGGGCGCCGAGGTGATGTACGGGGACACGAACTGGATGTAGCCGGACTCGCCGTACGGCAACGGTTCCAGCGTCCGGACGTCCCGGACGATCGCACGTGACCACGTCGGCACGTGCAGGTTGTGGTGCGCGCATTCTACGTATGGCACCGAGTGCTCGACCGAGCCGTAGCTGTCGCGGATCCGCACGTCCGGGATGCCGAGCATGTCGGTGACCTTCGTGCGCAGCTCGGACTTCGAGATCTGCTTGTCCGCGTTGCCCTTCCAGCCACCGCCGAACCACACCATCGAGCGTTCGTCGAGCCGCAACGGCTCCACGCCCATCGCGCGCATGCGGTCGATGGTGAAGCTCAGGAACGCCGGGAACCCGAAGATCCGTACCGGCCGCCCGCTGTCCGCGAACCGTTGCAACGCCCGGATGCTGCCGAACGCGTCGAACTCGTGCCCGCTGCCGGTGTGCGCCAAGCCGTAGTCGACGGACTCGACGGGTGCGAAGTCCGTCATGAACTGGCCGGTGAACGAGCTGCCGAGCTTCACGCCGGGCGCCGGCTGGTTCAGGTTGACCAGGTAGTGCACCGGCTCGGGGGAGATGAACCCGTTGTGGTCGTAGATCCGCGCGACCATCCGCCGCCCGGCCCGCAACGTCCAGGCGTCCCAGAACATCTGCGACTTCTGCCCGGTCGTGCCGGAGGAGGTGGCGTGCACGACGACCTCGGCGCGCGGCACCGACAGCACCTCGTGCATCTTGAAGAAGTTGGCGTGCACGAACGGCTGGTCGGTGACGTCCTGGAGCGGCTTGCCGTTCCACAGTCTGCGGAAGAACTCGTTGCGCCGGGCGTGCCAGCGGTTCGACTCGTTCATCGCTTCCAGGAAAAGGTCTTCGTCGCTGTGGTCGTACGGCGCCGCGATGTCGCACAGCGCCTGGACGGCGCGCAGCGACGGGTCCGGCACCGTTACCGGCCCCAGATGCGGGTTCGTGCCCAAGGAGGAGGTCATGACCAGTAGACTCCGTTGGTGTTGAGGAACTTCTGCGTCCACAGCTCGATGTACTGCTCGGTGAAGGGCCGGAACGCCTCGTCGATCGCGAGCCCGCGGAAGTCCGGCGGCTGCGGCGTGTGCACCATGACCACGTAGTCGTGGTAGACCTCGCCGTCCTTGCGCATCGCCGGGTACAACGCCACCGGCAGGAAACCGAAGGCCACCAACGCACTCAGCTCGTCGAACTCGTGCAACGGCACCAGCGTCTCGACGTGCGGCGCGCCCAGCCCTGCCAGCGTGTCGATCACGCCGCCCAGGTGCGGGAGCAGCGCCTGAGGGCTGGGCGTGGCACCGAAGATCGTGCAGTAGCCGTCGTGCCGGTTGAGGTGCCCGTAGATCTGGTACTCGCCGCGCTCGTCGGCCAGCAGCACGTTCGGCCGGTGCAACGGGTAGAACCGCCGCGCCGGGTCGTTGATCGTGTGCTCGAAGTGCCGCTGCACGAACTGCGGCGCCTCGATGACCTCCAGGCGTGACACCTCTGCGGCGGTGAAGGTGGTGTCCTCGACGAACTCGGGCAGCGCGGGCATCTCCGCGTGCGTGGCCATGACGAGCTTTTCGAGGCTCCTGGGGACCTTGTGCACCTGCGCCCGTTGCTCCAGAACACCGTCGCGGTGCTTGGCCAGCAATGTCATGGTCTCGCGCTTGGCGTGCTTGAACAGGTTCGGCACGAGCCCGAGCGGGCGGAACCCGTTGCGCAGGCACACCCGCTGCGGTGCGAGGTGAACCGTCCGCGCGGTGCCGTAGACCGAGTCGACCTCGCCGCTCGCGAGCATGCGGCCGGTGATCTGCCCGACGGCGTGGTGCGCGATGCCGCCGCCCTGCACGTCCGGGTCCACGACCAGCCCGGCGATCTTGCCGAGGCGGTCCGCGCTCTCGACGTGCCCGGTGATCGAGGCGACGACCCGGCCGCCCCTGCGCCACACCAGCCACGCGGTGTGCGCGGCCACGATCTCGGCGGCCATGACGTCGGGGTCGGTGCCCATCGCGATGGGGTAGTTCGCGCCGTGTGCCCGCCGGTAGAGCCTGAGCAGGTCGTCGACGTCGTCGAGTCGAGCCGGCTCGAACTCGGGTGCCACTTTGTATGCCTCCTTTGGCCGAAATGGAGGCTACTGGCTGGTACAGCCGCCATTCAGGTGACGGAAGCGCGGGAGCTGCGGAATTGATTCCTGAGGGCGAGCGGGATCACAGCGAATATCAAATCCGTCTTAATGCTCAATGGTGCGAATGGCTCAATGTGCGCAGGTAGACCGCGTGACGGAGATCGCTCACCGGAATTTCGCCCCGCCAATTGAAACGCAAAGTGGTCGCCGCTTCAACTAAACGGCGACCACTTGGAAAATGAGCAACTAGTGGGCGAGCACGTGCAGAATGCGCACCGGCTTCTTCGGCGCGCCGTCGAGCAGGCCGTCCGGCTGCGGCACGATCCCGGCCTTCACGATCCGGTCCAGCGTGTCCATGCCGTAGGTGACGTGGCCCATCACGGTGTAAAGCGGCTTGATGTTGGCGAACGAGTGCACGATGAAGAACTCGCTGCCGTTCGTGCCCGGGCCCTGGTTCCCGTACGCGATGGTGCCGCGCGGGTAGGTCTCCTGGCCCGTCACCTCGTCGGCGAACCGGTAACCGGGCCCGCCCTCCTCGGCGCGGTAGATGTCGCCGCACTGCAGCACGCCCAGGCGCGAGGTGTCGGTCAGGCGCCAGCACTGCGACATCGTGTAGAACCAGCTCCGCGCCAGGTGGGCGAAGTTCTCCACGCCGCACGGGGCGTTGGCGCGATCGAGGTGCGCGATGACCACGCCGTAGTTCGTCACGATGGTGACCTTCACGGTGCCGCGAGCCGGCACGACGGCGCTCGGCGGCTGGACCGGGCGGGCGGCCGGGTTGTCCGGCGTCGGGATGAACTCGCAGCGCGCCGTGGGCGTGGCCGGCGCGGCGGACGCGACCGGGGCGAGGACGACCATCATCAGGACAGCGAGCAGTAGCCTCATGACTGCCGACCGTAGTCGCCCCATAACCCCTTGTCAGCCCACGCTGACCGCCTCCCGCTGCTCCACCGCAGCCCGCCGCCGAGGCTTGCGCTCCAGCCACCACTGCGACAGCAGCAGCGGAATCGTCCACCCGGCCCAGGTGGAGATCCCGGCGACCAGAAACGGCAACTCCGCCTCAGGCACGCGATCGGACAACCACAGGAACGCGGCCACACCCCAGATCCGGTTCGTGATGATCGAGACGGTCAGCGCGAAGCTGCGGATCATCCACTTGCGGTGGTCGCGGAACTGGCGCCGCCGGGCCGCGCGCCAAGCCAGCCACGTGAACGTCAGCCAGAGCACCGACAACAGGATCGTGCTCACCTGGGCCACCGGGCCGAACGGTGTCATCCAGCCGATGACCAGCCCGGACAGCCCGGCCGGCAGCACACCGGCGAACACGTAGACACGGCCGATGCGGCGGTGCCACACGGGGAAACGGCCACGGAACCACGGCCAGATCTGCACCACGCACGTGACGATGGCGATCGACGCGCAGACGACGTGCATGACGAGCAGGGGGTAGTGCGGTCCCCAGTCCGACTGCACGCGTGCCTGCAGACGATCACCTGTCAGGTACGGCGGTAGCGAGAACGCCACGAACGCCACCACCACGAACGCCAACGGGCCCACCCAGGGCTTGCGCAACCACGTCATGGCAACACCGTGGCTTTTCCCGCTGACCGATCGCGCACCGCTCGCTGACGTGGCCTTCTGACACCTCGCTGACACCTGACGGGGTGTAGCTGTCAGGTCGCTGTGAGCGCCGGTCGGCAGTGTCAGCGCCATGAAGTCGACAGCCCTGATCGCCGCGGCCGCGTTCACGCTCCTCATGGCGCCGGACGCACAGGCCGCGTCCTGCAGCGGACGCGGGTGCAACGACAAGGACCCGGTGTCCGCCGGGTGCAGCAGTGGTTCGACGACCGCGGACACCGCGCCCATGTACACGGGCGGTACGGCGGAGCTGCGGTGGTCGCCCGGTTGCAGGACGAACTGGGTGCGGGTCTCGAACTACTCGGGCGGCGACTCGGCTCTGCGCATCACCGTGTGGTCGGGCAGCGACCACGTCGGCTTCGTCGCGGCGGGAACGCCCGGCAACCACTGGGGAAACATGGTCCACGCGCCCGGCTGCGCCCGCGGCGAGGTGCTCTACGTCGACAAGAACGGCGTGCACCGCACCGCCCGTCTCGCGTCGAGCGCTTGCTGAGGGGGCGCGCCGTGACCGGCTACATCACCGACTGACCGACTTTCGCACCGCCATCGCAGAACCGTTGAGGGAGAAGCATGTTCAGCAAGATCGCCAGCACCGTCGGCGCCGCGGCAGTCGTGGCCGCCGCGATGCTCGGGTTCACGGCGCAGGCGCAGGCGGCGCCGGGGTGCGCCAGGGTGGACCAGATCGGTTCCACCGGCTACATCACCAACTCCGCGGGTGTTCAGATCGCCTCGGTCAAGCAGTTCAAGGGCTGCAACAAGAACTACGCCTACACCTACGTGTGGGAGGGCTTCCGCAACTCGCACTCGCAGTGGTACTTCTGCGCGTCCATCGCGAAGGAGGACGGCGGCCGTCCCACGTTGATGGACACGAAGTGCGAGCTCAACAAGGCCGAGGTCTGGTCTTCCGGTGCCAGCACGCTCTCCTCCTGCACGCACGCCGCCGGCCTGGTCCAGTGGGGCTCGAACGAGCGGCAGGGCAAGTCGAGCACCCGCTGCTGACACGCGAAGAACGTCTGGATCAGCGAGCTCAAAAGCAAGGGCACGCCGTACTCCAACGTGCGGCGGGTCTTCGGATGAACGAGGGGAAACGATGAACGTCAAGAGAATGATCTCAGGGGTCGCCGGTCTCGCGATCGGGCTGGGCGTGCTGGTGCTCGGTGGCCCGCAGGCCAGCGCCGCCACCAACTTCGAGCTGCCGTTCCCGTGTGGACAGACGTGGTCCGGGCAGACCAGGACCAACCACAGCCCGCAGCTGGCGATCGACCTGAACCGCGGTGCGGACGAGGGTGACGCCGTCGTGGCGTCGGCGTCGGGCAAGGTCAGCAAGGTCCGCAACGAGGGCAGCACGAGCTACGGCCGCTGGGTC
This sequence comes from Lentzea flaviverrucosa, assembly GCF_003350445.1. Lineage (NCBI taxonomy): Bacteria > Bacillati > Actinomycetota > Actinomycetes > Pseudonocardiales > Pseudonocardiaceae > Lentzea > Lentzea flaviverrucosa. The sequence goes on along the minus strand of NZ_QQAU01000002.1, from coordinate 436,186 downwards.
GAGATCGACCACGGCAGCGGCTGGACCACGCGCTACGCCCACCTCTCCGCGCAGCGGGTGTCGGTCGGCCAGAGCGTCTCGCAGGGGCAGACCATCGGCAACGTCGGCAACACCGGCGGCTCGACCGGCGCCCACCTGCACTTCGAGCAGCTGCTGAACGGCACGCCGCAGAAGATCAAGTTCTCCGGGTCGACGATCCTGTACTACGGCACCCAGAACTACAAGTCGAACAACAAGTGTGGCGGCGGTGGCACCACCAACCCGTACACGCCGGAAGAGGCCTGCGGCGACGGCTACAAGGTCGTCGACGGCGCGAACGTGACCGGCGCCCGCGTCTCCCTGCTGTACAACGCCTCCAACGGCTACAACTGCGTGGTCGCGATCAAGACCACCAAGATCGGCACGGCGTCCGACGTCGGCGCGTTCCTCGAGGTGCAGGGCTCCGCACGCACGACTGACCGTGGCGAGTACGGCTACTACGCCGGCCCGGTGAAGAAGAAGGCGCCCGGCACGTGCGTCAAGTGGGGCGGCATGGTCGGTTCCTCCAGCTACACCAGCGGTTTCGAGCACTGCGGCTGATCAGCCGATCAGGCTGTCCAAGAGGTTGTCCCTGCGCAGACCGGGTGGGCCGAGCAGTTCGGCCGCCCGGTCCGCGTGCTTTTCCCCGCCCGTCCTGGCGAGCACGAGGTGGGCGACGCCCTCGCCGTACCGGTCGCCGCGAGCGGCGGTGATCTCCAGACAGCGTTCGGCGTCCACCGTGGCCTGTCCCGGCTTTCCCGCGGCCAGCAGCACTTCCGCACGGCACAGCAGTGCCTGCCACTCGTCGTTGTGCTCGCCGGTGAGCCGGCACAGCTCGATGCACTCGCTCAGCGAGGCCTCCGCTTCCGTCAGCCTGCCGAGCTTGAACAGCGCCTGTCCCCGCGAGGCCAGCGCATACGCCGTTCCAGCCTCGTCCTCGTGCTCACGGGCGAGCTTCAGGCTCAGCACGGCGGCGTCGAGCGCCTGTTGGTACCGCCCGGCGACCTGGTGCACCTGGGCCAGCGCGGACAACGGAACCCGTTGCGCGCCGGCCGGACCGTGCTCCGACGTGAGCTCGATCGCCCGCGCCAGGGTCGACTCCGCCCGCTCCAGCTCACCCAGCTCGCGCTGGATCGTGCCGATGCCGGACAGGGCACGCCCCTGCCCGAACGGGTCGTCGGCGCGCGCCTCCAGCACCTCTTCCAGCTGGGCGAGGGCGATCTCGAACGCACCGGTCCTGCGGTTCGCGGCCGACCGCACCAGGAGCGCCGTCTGCAACGCGGCCGAGGTGCCGACGGTGCGAGCCGCCTGGTCCGCGATCTGGCCCAGCTCGACCAGGTCCGCCACCCTGTCCTGTTTGAACAGGTGCGGGTAGAGCATGTGCGCGATGGCCAGCCCGTGCTCGGCCAGCGCGGCGGACGCCACGGTGGAACGCGCTGCCGCCAGCAGGTTCTCGGCCTCGTCGGTCAGCCACCGCAACGGCTCGTCGATGTCCTGCTTGGTGGCGGAGTACGTGAGCGCGCCGTAAGCGTGCGGCCGCAGCTTCTTCAGCGCAGCGGCGAGCGTGGAACGGTAGTGCGTGAGCGCGCGGGTGAGCGCCTCCTGCTTCTCCTCGTTCACGTGCTCGGCGCCGAACAACCGCAGCAGGTCGTGCACCCGGTAGCGCTCCGGCCCGCACGGTTCCACGAGTCTGGCGTCCACCAACGGGTCCAGCGCGCGGTCCACGTCGTCCTGCCCCAGCAACGCGCGGACCACCGGCTCACCGACGGACGGCACGTTGAGGCAGCACAACAGGACGAACGCCCTGGTCGCGCCGGCGTCCAGGCCCTCGAAGCCCAGCTGGAAGCTCGACCGCACACCGAGGTCGTCGAAGTCGAGCTCGTCCAGCCGGTGACGCCGGTCCGCGAGCCGTCTCGCCAGCGTCCCGGTCGTCCAGTCCGGCCGTGACCGCAGCCGCGCGGCCGCGATCGTGAGCGCCAGCGGCAGGTGGTCGCAGGCTCGGGCGACCTGCTTCGCCGCCTCGCTGTCGTCGCCCAGCAACCGCAGCGCGTCGGCCTCCGGCAACGGGTCGAGCCGGACGTGCCGGGCGCTCAGCGTGGCCAGCATCCGGCGGCTGGTGATCAGCACGGTGGAACCCGGTTCGCCGGGCAGCAGCGGGCCGACCTGCGCCGCGTCCACCGCGTTGTCGAGCAGCACCAGCACCTTCCGCCTGGCCAGCGTCGACCGGTAGAGCGCGGCGGCCTCGGAGACGTCCGTCGGCACGGCCAGCGGTGGCGTGCCGAGGGCGCGCAGGAACCGCCTGATCACCTCGGCGGGGGACAGCGGTGACCGGCCCGGCGTGGCGCCGTGCAGGTCGGCGTACAGCTGTCCGTCCGGGAAACGTTCGGCCATCGCGTGCGCGGCGGCGGTGGCGAGCGCGCTCTTGCCCTGCCCGCCCGGCCCGTGCACGGCGATCACCGCCTCGGCCGAGCCCGTGATCAGCTCGACCTCCGCCCGGCGGCCCACGAACGGGTCGGGTCTGGCGGGCAGTTCGCGCGGCACGGCGGGGACGTCGCCCTGCAGGATCGCGGCGTGCAGGTCTTGAAGCTCCTGGCCGGGATCGAGCCCGAGCTCCTCGGCCAGCCGGCGCCGGCCCTCGTCGTACGTCCTGAGCGCGTCGGCCTGCCGTCCGCTGCGGTGCAGGGCGACCATCAACGCGCCCCGCAGCCGTTCCCTGGTCGGGTGCTGCGCGACGTACCCGGTCAGCTCCCCGATGATCTCGTGGTGCCGGCCGTCCCTGATCGCCTTGTCGGCACGGCGCTCGACGGCCGCGAGCCGTTCCTCCTCCAGCTGGTTCGCTAGCTGGGTGTTCGTGGTCAGCTCGGCCAGCGCGGGCCCGCGCCAGTACCCCAGCGCCTCGTCCGGGTCCTTGGTGTCGCGGAACAGCCGCAGGTCGAGCGACCGCTGCGGGACGTTGAGCCGGTACCCCTGCCGGGACCACTCCAGCGACACCCCGGGAAGGCCCCTCAGGGCCCTCCTGAGCTGCGAGACGTGCACCTGCACGGCCTTGCGCGCGCTGGCGGGCGGATCGCCGTCCCAGAGGACCGACATGAGGTGGTCGACGCTGACGGTCTGACCGGTGTGCAGGAGCAGCAGCACCAGGACCTGCTGCGGCTGGCCAGCGGGAATGCGGACGTCCCGCCCCTCGTGCGTGACGAGCAGCGGCCCAAGCACCCCGAACCGAACGCCGTCCACCGGCTCACGATAGTCCGTTGATCGTCACGGCCAGCTCATCCGCGACCCCCGTACGAGCAACGGTCAACGACGAAGGTCTTGTGAACGCGCTTACCGACCAACGGGTCGGAAATATCAGTGGCACGAGGTGCGCGAATCACCGTCGGGCAGCGAAAAGTCGTGCGAAAATCGTCGGGTACCACCCACAGGCACGGATCGGCGACCAGCGAGATCAACGCAGTCGCAGTGGTGGAAAACAGAACAGGGATTTGCGGTAGCGTCCGTAATGGTGGGTCACCTCATTGGAGTAACGACGGTGCCGCGATCATCCCAAGTCGGGCATCATCACCTGGCTCGACCGATGTCGTAGAACGAGGGGTCTCGTGTGACCATCTTCCGTACCGGCCACACCGGGGCCTGGTGGATGTACCTGGTGGCGGGTCACCTGCTGCTGGGCGTCTACTACCTGATCCCGGTGAGTCCCGCGGGAACAACGGGTCAAACGGTACGGGTGGTGCTCTACTGCACGATCAGCGCTTCGGCCGCCATCGCGACATTCGCGGGTGTCAAGCGCAACCGCCCCCAATGGAGGCGGCCATGGGTGTTCCTCGCACTCAGCCAGGTCGTTTACGCGATCGCCGACCTGACGTTCTACGCATCGCACTACATCTTCGAGTACACGGTTTACCCCTCGTACGCGGACATCTTCTACCTCGGCCATTACCCGTTGATGGTCGCGGGTGTGATCCTGCTGATCCGCCGCCGAACGCCGGGCCTCGACCTGCCGAGCCTGCTCGACGCCGCGGTGCTCGCGGTCGTCGCGGGCATGGCGTCCTGGCTCTACATGATCGGCCCGCAGGCCCGCCTCACCTCGCCGGTCCTGGTGAAGATCGCGTCGCTCGGCTACCCGATGATGGACCTGGCGCTGTTCGTGGTGGCGCTGCGGCTCATCTTCGGTGCGGGCCCCCGGCCGCGCGCGTTCGTCCTGCTGACGTGCAACCTGCTGGGCATCCTGACGGCGGACACGATCTACGTGCTGCAGCGCCTCGACGGCAGCTACCACGCGGGCAACTTCCTCGACGCCATCTGGCTGTCGGCGAACCTGTGCATCGGCGCGGCGGCGCTGCACCCGACGATGGCGCGGCTCGTGGACCGCGCGCACGTCAAGGACGTCGGGCTGAGCCGCGGCCGGCTCATCGCGCTGTGCTCGGCCGCCCTCGCCGCCCCGGTCCTGATGCTGGTGCACGACGTGGGCCAGTCGTCGCAGGACGTGCTGGTGATCGCCGCCGGCAGCGGGCTGCTGTCGCTGCTGATCATCGCGCGCCTCGCGGGGCTGGTCGCGGACCAGCGCAAGCTCGCGATCACCGACAGCCTCACCGGGCTGCACACCCGCAGGTTCTTCGAGGCCCAGCTGCCGCTGGAGATCTCCCGCGCCCGGCGGGGCGACGGGTCGGTCGCGGTGTTCATCATCGACGTCGACCGCTTCAAGTCCATCAACGACAACTACGGCCACCCCGCAGGCGACGACGTGCTGATGGAGGTCGCGGCACGGCTGCGCGCGGCGTCCAGGGCCGGTGAGGTGCTCGCCCGCTACGGTGGCGAGGAGTTCGCGCTGCTGGTGCCGGACGCCGGCCCCGGCCGGTTGTCCGTGATCGCGAACCGGTTGCGCGAACGCGTTGCGGAGAAGCCGATCCCGGTGAACGCGGGCAACGACGACATCCCGTTGTTCGTCACGGTGTCGGTCGGTTCGGCGAGCTTCCCGACGCACGGCGACGGTCCCGACGACATCGTGGTGATCGCGGACCGGGCCCTGTACGCGGCGAAAGCGGCCGGGCGCAACAGGATCGCGGTCGGTCCGGAGCCGCTGCCCGCGGTCGACCCGGACACCGACGGCGCGATGGCGGAGTTCCTCTGCCAGGTCGCGGACCGGGTGGACGGCTGGCTGCACCGCTACGACCACAGCCGGTCGGTGTCGCGCTGGGCCGGTGTGGCCGCGGGGGAGTTCGGCCTCGACGCGCCCACGATCAGGGTCACCCAGCTCGCCGGGCGCCTGCACGACATCGGCAAGGTCATCATCCCCGAGGTCGTGCTCACCAAGCCCGGCGCGTTGTCCGAAGAGGAATGGCGGCTGCTGCGCCAGCACCCCGACTTCGGCTACCGGCTCGCGCGGATGGTGCCGGGGTTCGCGGGTGTGGCGCACGTCATCAGGCAGCAGCACGAACGCTACGACGGCGCCGGCTATCCGGACGGCCTGCGTGGCGCCGACATCCGTGCGGAAGCCAGGATCCTGTCCGTGTGCGTGGCGTGGGCCGCGATGAGGTCGAATCGTCCACATCAGACGGCACTGGACGAAAGCCGTGCAAGGCGCGAACTCTGGTCGGGTCGCGGGCAGCAGTTCGATCCGGACGTTGTGGACCTTTTTCTCGATCTGCACACGCAGGGCAGCATCGGAACGCTGCGTCCGTCCGGATTGTCCGTTCAGGAGGCTGGTTTCCCGGCCGAGTTCCGGCCGTGATCAGCTGACGGTGGCATGCTCTGCGCCATGAGCACGGAGTTCGCCATCCCCGCCGAGGTACCGAGTCCGGAACGGCCGGCTCCTCCCGGCGGACCGCTGGGCAGGTGGTTGCTCGCCGACCGGGTGGCGCCCTCGGGTCCCGAGAGCCCCGAGTCGCACGCCAAGCCGCACCCGTGGTGGAAGGTCATGACGCTCACCGGCGTCGACTACTTCTCCACCCTGTCGTACCTGCCCGGCATCGCCGCTCTGGCAGCCGGCGCGTTGTCCCCGCTGGCGACGCTGCTCATCGTGGCGCTGACGCTGTTCGGCATGCTGCCGATGTACCGGCGGGTGGCTCGGGAGAGCCCGAACGGCCAGGGCTCCGTGGCGATGCTGGAGGACCTGCTGCCGTTCTGGCGCGGCAAGATCTTCGTGCTGGTCTTGCTGGGGTTCGTGGCGACGTCGTGGATCATCACGATCACGCTGTCCGCCGCCGACGCCTCGGTGCACGCGCTGGAGAACCCGTACGTGCCGGAGTCGTTGCACGGCACCGAGCTCCTGCTGACGATCGTGCTGCTGGTGATCCTCGGCGGCGTGTTCCTGATGGGCTTCAGCGAGGCCGTGGGGGTCGCGATCCCGCTGGTGGTGGTGTTCCTCGCGTTGAACGCCGTCGTGGCCGTGGTGGGGCTCGTGGACGTCTTCGCGACGCCGGACGCGCTCGACCGCTGGGTGTCGGCGCTGGGCTCGCACGGCGACGGGTTCTTCGGTGTCATCGGCCCGGCGATCCTGGCGTTCCCGTTGCTGGTGCTCGGTTTGTCCGGCTTCGAGACCGGTGTGAGCATGATGCCGCTGGTCGCGGCGTCCGGTGAGACGCCGGAGAAGCGCCTCGACAGCCGGGTGCGCAACACCCGCAAGCTGCTGACGACCGCCGCGCTGATCATGTCGGTGTACCTGGTCGCGACGTCGTTCATCACCACCGTGCTGGTGCCGCAGGACAAGTTCGCGCCCGGCGGCCCCGCGAACGGTCGTGCGCTGGCCTATCTCGCGCACGAACTGCTCGGTGAGGTGTTCGGCACGGTCTACGACATCAGCAGCATCCTGATCCTGTGGTTCGCCGGTGCCTCGGCGATGGCCGGCCTCATCAACATCGTGCCGCGCTATCTGCCGTCTTATGGCATGGCGCCGGAATGGGGCCGGGCCGTCCGTCCCGTCGTGATCGTCTACACGGTCATCTGCATCATCATCACGATCATCTTCAACGCCGACGTGAACGCGCAGGCCGGCGCCTACGCCACCGGGATCCTGGCGATGATGGTGTCCGGGTCGTTCGCGGTGACGGTGTCCGCGTGGCGCAAGAGGCAGCGCGGCGCGGGGATCGGGTTCACCGTGCTGACGCTGGTGCTGCTGTACGCGCTGGTGGAGAACGTGATCGAGAAGCCGGACGGCATCACGATCTCGATCGGCTTCATCATCGGCATCGTGGTGATCTCCCTGGTGTCGCGCATCTCGCGCACGACCGAACTGCGCGTCGACAGGATCAAGTTCGACGAGCAGGCCCGCCGGTTCATCACCGACACGATCGCGAACGACGGCCTGATCACGTTGATCGCGAACCGCCGCCAGGTCGGCGACAAGGCGGAGTACGACGAGAAGGAGGCCGAGCAGCGCGGCATGAACCCGGTGCCGGGATCCGCGGACGTGATCTTCCTGGAGATCGACATCGTGGACCCGTCGGCGTTCAGCAACGTCCTGTGCGTGTCCGGCGTCGAGGTGGACGGCCACCGCGTCCTGCGTGCCTCCGCTCCCGCCTCGCCGAACGCGATCGCGGCGATCCTGCTGGCGTTGCGCGACTCGACCGGCGTGATCCCGCACGCGCACTTCGAGTGGTCGGAGGGGAACCCGCTGGCGCACCTCTTCCGCTACCTGATCCTGGGTCGCGGCGACACGCCTCCGGTCGTACGCGAAATCATCCGCTCGGCTGAGTCGGATCCGACCCGAAGGCCACGCGTGCACGTCAGTTAGCTGGAACACTCCCCCCGTACGTCCGGCACAGGGGGAAGGACGCTTCATGTTCCGCAAGTCGTTGTTATCACTCACTGTCCTGGGAACGGTGGCGGCGGGGGCCGCTCCCGTCGCCGCCACTGCTCCCGCGCGTTCGTGCGCCGATCTGGTGCGTTCGTTCGACGTGCCGGACGCCCGCACGCGTGTCACGTCGGCCGTGGTCGTCACCGGTGCCAGGGAGTTCTGCGACGTGCGCGGCATGATCGAACCGGGTATCGGCTTCCAGCTGAAGCTGCCGATGCGCGGCTACCAGGGCCGCTACGTCCAGTACGGTTGTGGCGGATTCTGCGGAGTCATCGACGATCCGGCCTTCCCGTCCGGCTGCGGCCCCGCCTTCGGTGACGCCGCGGTGGCCGCGACCGACGACGGACACCAGGCCCCGCCGGAGAACCCGTTCGACACGACGTGGGCCGCTTCCGACCAGAAGGCCCGCGACGACTACTTCTTCCGCGCGCCCCACGCGTTGTCGAAGGTGTCGAGGCACATCATCTCGGTCTTCTACGGCAAGGCGCCGTCGAAGTCGTACTTCAGCGGCTGCTCCAACGGCGGCCGCGAGGGCCTGCTCCTGGCCCAGCGCTACCCGCGCGACTTCGACGGCATCATCGCGGCCGCGCCGGGCGCCTACTACACCGCGCTGATCGGCTACCAGGCGTGGATCGCGCGCAACACCATCCCGAACGACAAGATCGTCCTGCTGCACAACGCGGTGATGGAGGCGTGCGACGGCCTGGACGGCCTCGTCGACGGCCAGATCGACGATCCGCGTCTGTGCGAGTTCGATCCGAGTTCGTTGACGGGCCGGCTCACCGACGACGAGATCGCCCGCGTCCGCCGCCTCTACGCCGGCCCGTCCGACGGCGGCGTGCGGCTCTACCCCGGCGGCCAGCCCTACGGTTCCGAGATCTCGTGGACGTTCTGGCTCAACCCGACTCCCGGACTGGGCAGGGGCATCGCCCCCGAACTCGCCGACAACGGCCTCAAGCACCTCGTCCACCCGATCGGCACACCGCACTCGTCACTGGAGTCCTTCGAGTTCACCGTTCGCGAGTTCCGGCGCCTGGTCCCCGAAACCGTGAAGGCGAACTCGCTCTCGCTGGACCTGCGCGCGTTCCAGCGGGCCGGCGGCAAGCTGATCATCTGGCACGGCGCGGGCGACCAGGGCATCCCGTCCGAGGGCACGCTCGACTACTGGCAGCGCCTCACCGGTGGCAAGACCCCGTCCTGGGCAAGGCTTTTCGTCGTGCCGTCGATGTGGCACTGCGCCGGCGGCGACACCCTGACCGACTTCGACCCGTTCCGCGCGCTCGTGTCGTGGGTCGAGGGAGGCCAGGCGCCGTCCCGGATCATCGCGAAGGGCCGTGATCAGGACGGCAACGTCGTGCGCACCCGCCCGGTGTTCCCGTACCCGTTGCGCGCGAGGTACGACGGCTCGGGATCGGTGGACGACGCGGCGAACTTCGTCGCCGCGCCCGGCTTCGGTTTCCAGGACCGGATCCGGTGGGCCGGCGAGGACCTCTACCGGTCCGGACCCGCCGCGCCCTAGCGGAACCTGTGGATGGCGGCGGTGACGGCCTCGTCCATGCTGTTGCCCTCCATGATGACGTGCCCGGCGTCGTTCAGGATGACCAATTCGGCGTCGGGCCACCGCTTCGCCACCTCCCACGCCGTGTACAACGGACCGCCGAAGTCGTGGCGGCCGTGGATGAGCACACCGGGGATGCCCTGGAGCCTGTCGAGGTTGTCGAAGATGTGGCCGGGCTCCAGGAACGCCTCGTTGCCCCAGTAGTGGGTGACGGTCCGCGCGAGCCGGTAACGCGTGACGGGGTCGGCGTACCTCGTGCCTTCGAAGTCGTTGTCGCCACCCGTGATCGTGGCCAGGTCCCACTTGCTCCAGTCCCAGGCCGCCTTGTCCCTGACCGCCGGGTCCGGTGAGTTGAGGAGCTTGTTGTAGGCCAGGGCCAGGTTGCCGTCGCGGTCCTCCTCCGGGACGCCGTCGAGGAAGGCGTCGAAGTGGTCCGGGAAGAACATGCCGAGGCCGCGGGTGATCCACGCGTGCTCCTCGGGGCGGCTGGTGGTGACCGCGGGGATGATGATCTCGCTGACACGGGTGGGGTGCTGGATGGCGTAGGCGAGGATGAGGGTGGAGCCCCAGGAACCGCCGGCCAGCAGCCACTTGTCGATTTCGAGGTGCTCGCGGAGCTTCTCGGCGTCGTCGATCAGGTGCTGGGTGGTGTTGTGTTCCATGCTGGTCGCCGGGTCCGCGGCCGACGGGGTGCTCCTGCCGCTGCCGCGCTGGTCCCAGAGGATGAGGTTCCAGTGATCTGGGTCGAAGTCCTCGCGCCATCTCGGGTGTGAGCCTGACCCCGGGCCACCGTGGAAGACGCACGCCGGTTTGCCGTTGGGGTTGCCGCTGGCCTCCCAGTGGATTTGCTGGCCGTCTCCTACGTCGAGCAGGCCTTGGGCGTAGGGCTCCACCTGTGGGTACATGCCGGGGAGGCTATTGGGGCGCCCTTGCCACGGGCTGCAGCGGATACGCCGACACGCCCACTGCCTTCACGGCTGCGGACGTGTGTGTGGCGTGCTGGTCCTGGTGCGGTGTCAGGACTTCTGCTTGGCGGCGATCTGGTCCAGCACCTCGGTCTGCGACACGATGATCTTCCCGGCCAGCGCCTTCGAGCCGATGTGCTCGCCCTTGGCCTGTGCGGTCTTCGCCATGTCCACGCCACTGCGGAGGTGGCGGGAAAGGGTCGCGAGGAAGAGGTCGTCGTACTGCTTGCCGGTGGCGGCCTTGAGTGCCTCGACGTCCTTGACGGTCATCATGCCCGCCATCTTGTGCGTGGCGTTGGCGTCGTTGCCCGGCACCTGGATGTTCCAGCTGCGCAGGTAGGTGGACATCTGCTCGATCTCGCCGGTCTCGGCGTTGGCGATCTTGTCCGCCACGTTGACCACGAAGTCGTCCTTGGACTTCTGCATGGCGACCTTGGCGATCTCGATCGTCTGGTGGTGGTGCGGGATCATCTGCAACGAGAACGTTGCGTCCGCTTCGTTGGCCGCCGGTTCGCCCGAGCCGCCGCCGACCGTTGAACAGCCCGTCAGCGCAACCAGCCCTAGCACGATGATGAGCAGACGCGCTCGCATGAAGCCTCCCGTCTCGCGGTTCCCTGACGAGGGATACGGGTGGCCGAAGTGTCCGGTTCAGTGAAAGTTTCGGAACCTAAGTGGTTCGGTGCAGGTCGAGTGCCGCGAGCACGCCCTGGACCACGTCCGGGTGGCCCAGCGGGAGCGGCGCCGGGGTGTCGTTGGTGTGGTGGATGACGTGGGCGAACGGCACGTCCACGGCGACCTCGGGGTCGACCAGCAGGACTGAGCGCACGAGGTCCTGGTGAGAACCCACGAGGTCCAGGACGTCGGCGGCGAGCGGGCCGCTGGTGACGACGTCGAGCACGGTGCGCGTGTCGTCGCGGTGCCTGGTCAACACGGTGTCCACTGTGGACTTCCAGGTCGGTGCGGCGGGAGCTCGCAGCCACACGATCCGCAGGTGCTCCGTCAGTGGCCGCCAGGTCGCCGGAATCTCGTTGTGGACGGCTTCTCCCGCTGGATCGATCACGAGGACCGTGGGGGCGCCCGCGGGGCCGTCGGTGACAACGCCGGGGCCGGCTGCCCTGCTGGGCTCGTCGAATTCGCGCATGGCACGGGGGTACCCAGTGCGCGGGGTTCGTACCAATGGGCCGCCTGGTCCCGATCCGGTGGACCGAATGGTGGAGTAAACGTTGTCAGTCAGCGTGAACTTGTTGGCACGCACCAGTTTTCGGTTCGCATCCGGTGATCGCTTGACCGTTTTCCAAATCCCGGTTTATGGTCTAGACCACAGACCGAAACTGGATCGGCGAGCGATCTAGAGCGCTCCCGGTTCCCGCCCCCTGCTTACGGGTCAACCCGTTTGGGAACGATCCAAGGAGTTCGGAAGTATGAAACTCATGCGCAAAGCGGCGCTCGTCATGGCCGCTGTCCCTGCCATCGTCCTGATCACGCCGGTCGGTTCGGCGAGCGCGCACGGCTACGTGTCGTCGCCGGCCAGTCGTTCGGCGCAGTGTGCCAGGGGAGACGTCTCCGTCGACCTGTGCGGCCAGGCGAAGTACGAGCCGCAGAGTGCCGAGGGCCCCAAGGGTCTGAAGAACTGCAGCGGTGCGAACGGTCCGTTCGCGCCGCTCGACAACGACTCGCTGCCCTGGAAGGTCACCAACACCGGTCAGACCCTGTCGCTGACCTGGACCTTCACCGCCCGGCACTCCACGCGCGACTACGAGTACTTCATCGGTGGCACGCGCGTCGGTTACGTCGCCGGCAACAACCAGCAGCCGAACAACCCGACCACGCACACGATCAACCTCGGCGGGTTCTCCGGCCGCCAGAAGCTGTACGCGATCTGGAACATCGCTGACACGGTCAACGCGTTCTACTCGTGCATCGACCTCAACATCAACGGTGGTGGAGGCACGACTCCGCCGCCCACCACCACGACCACCACTCCTCCTCCGACGACGACCACGTCCTCCAGCACCACGACGCCCCCGCCTGCCGGTGGCACGTGGGCGGCGAACACGTCGTACGCGACCGGTCAGACCGTCACCTACGGCGGTTCGACCTACCGCTGCCGTCAGGCGCACACGTCGCTGAACGGCTGGGAACCGCCGAACGTGGCGGCACTGTGGGAGAAGGTCTGACCTGATGAAGCGCCTGGTGATCGCGGTCGCGGTCCTGGCGCTGGCGGGGTGCGGCGGAGAAGCGGTCGTTCCGGAGGGCCAAGGAGCCCACGGGCACGGCGCGAGCTCCGCCGCACCACCCGTTCCTGCCGCCAGTGCGAGGTTCAACGACGCGGACGTGATGTTCGTGCAGATGATGGTGGACCACCTGCAACTCGGCATCAGCCTCTCGCAGGTCGGCCTGGCGAAGGCGACCACGCAGGAGGCGAAGGACCTCGCGGGCGCGATCGACGTGACCCAGCGCGAGGAGCTCACGATGCTCAAGTCGTGGCTGAAGCTCTGGGGCAAGCCCGAGGGTGACGGTGCCAACCTGCACACCGCCCACGGCGGTCAGCCGCTGCTCGACGACAAGGTCATCGACGAGACCAAGGAGAAGAGCGGAACCGAGTTCGACCAGCTCTTCCTCAACCTGATGACCGGGCACCAGGGCGCCGGTGTGGAAATGGCGCTCACGGAGAAGAAAGACGGCATGAACCCCGAGACGACGGCCTACGCGGAACGGGTGGTCAACACCCGGCAGGGCCAGATCTCGCAGATGCTGAAGATCATCGGCGGAGCGTAGGTCAGCGCTTCGCCAGCGTTCGGTCAGCGGCCCGGCGTTGCATCCCGTGCATGGACGTACTGATCTCGGGAGCGGGAATCGCCGGGCCCGCTCTCGCGCACTGGCTGACGCGGTTCGGCTTCTCCCCGGTGGTGGTGGAACGGGCGCCGTCGCTGCGTGACGGCGGCCAGGCCGTGGACTTCCGCGGCGAGGCGCACCTGTCCGTGCTCAGGCGGATGGGTGTGCTCGACGCCGTGCTGGCCGCTCAGACCACGCCTCGGGACATGGTGTTCCGGGGCGTCGACGGACGCGAGCGGGCACGGCTGCCCGCGTCGTTCACCGCCGGGGACGTGGAGATCCTCCGCGGTGACCTGTCCCGCCTGCTGTACGAGCTGACCGCTTCCGACGTGGAGTACGTGTTCGGCGACTGGATCACGGCGCTGCACGACGACGGCGCCGGCGTGGACGTCACGTTCGCGCACGGGACGTCACGGCGGTTCGACTTCGTGATCGGCGCGGACGGGATGCGGTCCGGCGTGCGGCGGCTGGTCTTCCCCGAGTACCGGCCGAAGTTCCAGGGCTACTACTTCGCGATCTGGGACGCGGAGGGCGACGACCGGGACCTGACCTGCTCACCGGGCGTGCTGACCTCGCCGGGGTGGCTGTTGTACAAGTCGCCGGTCCCTCCCGAGCTGATGCCGGACGAGGTGGTGGCGCGGGGCGTCTACTTCGACTCGATCAGCCAGGTGCGGATGCCCGCGGTGAGCTCCGGGCGGGTCACGCTGATCGGCGACGCCGGGTACGGCTCCACGCTGGGCGGCATGGGAACCGGGCTCGCGGTCGTCTCGGCCTACGTCCTGGCGGGGGAGATGGCGGCGGGAGGCGACGCCTTCGCCCGGTACGAGGCGCGGATCGGGCCCTACGCCCGCGGCAGCCAGGGCAACCCGGGGCCGTTCCTCGCACCCGGCAGCAGGCTCGGGATGTGGGTGCGGGACCGGATGTTCGGGTTGCTGCCCAAGATGCCGATGTTCGCGCGGATGGATCTGCGGGCCGCCACCGCGATCACGCTCCCCGAGTACGCCACAGTTCGCTGAGCGCCTCGTCCACCTGCTGCTCGGCCGCTGTGTGCATCCACCCGAACCCGAGCTCCTGCTGGGCTGCCAGCAGGAGCTCCTCGGCCCGCGCCGGATCTCCCCGGCGCTGGGCGATCTTGGCCAGTCCCGCGCCGGCGAGCGCCCGTGTGGCGGCCAGCCCCGCCCGTGCCGCCATCTCCAGCGCCTCGAGGTAGTCGCGCTCGGCCTGGTCCTGGTCGATGTCGAGCAACCGGTCCGCGCGCCGGCCCCGCAGCTCTGCCAGCTCCTCCACGGCGCCCAGTTCGGCGACGGCCCGCAGTGCCTGGTCGGTCAGCGCGAGAGCTTCGGCCGGGTCCTCGGTCATGGTGGCCAGCACGTCCAGGACCTGCGCCGATCCCCAGCGTTCGCCCAGGTCCTGGAACCGCCGCAGGGCTTCGCGGGACTGCTGGATCGCGACGACGCGGTCGCCGCTGGCGGCCCAGGTGGTGTAGGCGTTGCTGAAGCCGATCAGGCCCTGGATCCACGGGTCCTCGCTGTTCTCGACCTCGTCCTGCAACGCGGTGCGCGGCGCGGACGGGTCGGGCGGGCCGCTGAGCATGGCCCAGGCGATGAGCACGAACGGTTGCTTGATCGGGCCGCGCAACTCCAGGAGCTTCTCCTGGACGCGCTCGGGTTCGGCCAGGGCGAGCAGGACCGTGTATTCCTCTGTGGACTGTTCGGGCACCCGGTCCAGCAGCCGGCGGGCCGCGCCCCGGACCTCCGTGCGGCTGCCCTTCAGGTACCAGTACCAGGCCAGGTCGCTGACGAGCCGCAACGCCTGCTCGGGCGCGAACGAGGTGGTCCATTCCAGTGCCTGCAATAGGTTCGCGTGCTCGGCGGTCAGCCTGGTGAACCACCGCACCTGGTCACGCCGGCGCAGCTCGGGATCCGCGCGGCGGGCCAGCTCCTGGAAGTACGCGGCGTGCTCGGCGTCGACGCGCCTGTGCTGAGCGCAGAACTCGCGGATGGTCTCCAACATCCGGTAGCGGCCGTCGCCGGCTTCCACCAAGGACTTGTCCACCAACGCTTCCAGCGTCTCGACGTCGTGCCGGCAGACCTCCTCGACGGCCTCCAGGCTCGCCCCGCCGCTGAACGTCGCGAGGCACGCGGCCAGGTCGCGTTCGTCCTCCGTCAGCAGGTCCCAGCTCCACTCCACGACGGCCCGCAGCGTCTGGTGGCGGGGCGCGGCGGCGCGGTTTCCCTTGGTGAGCAGGCGGAAGCGGTCGTTCAGGCGGGCGGCGATCTCCTCGGTCGTCAACGTGCGGGTGCGCGCCGCGGCCAGCTCGATCGCCAGCGGCAGGCCGTCCAGCTCCCGGCAGATGTCGACGGTGTGCCGGTCGCGCACGAACGCGGGGTTGACCAGCCGGGCGCGGTCGGCGAACAGGGCCACGCTCTGCTCGGAGTCGAGCGGCGGCACCGGGCACAGCGTCTCGCCGGTGATGCCGAGCGCCTCCCGGCTGGTGGCGAGGATGCGCACGGACGGGCACGTGCTGAGCAGGTGCTGGGCCAGCTGCGCGGCCTGGACGATCAGGTGCTCGCAGTTGTCCAGGACCAGCAACGTGTCGCGTTCACGCAGTGCCAGCGTCAGGCGGTCCTCCGGCTCCAGCACGGTCTCCTTGAGCCCCAACGCCTGCAGCGTCGCCGCCGCGACGTCCTTGGCCGGTGCCAGGTCCACGAAGATCGCGCAGGGACCGGCGGCCTGCAACGCGAGCCTGGTCTTGCCCGCGCCACCGGGACCGGTGAGGGTGATGAGCCGGGCGGAGAGCGAGGCGATCCGCGAGAGTTCTTCCTGCCTGCCGACGAAAGTGGTGAGCTGGGCCGGCGGCTCGCGGTGGGTCTGGCCGCGCAGCACCTGCAGGTGTACGGCACGCAGTTCGGGTGACGGGTCGGTGCCCAGTTCGTCGGCCAGCAGGGCGCGCGCGTCCTCGAACGCCTGCAACGCCTCGGCCTGGCGGCCCTGCTGGTTCAGCGCCTGCATCAGGTAGCCGCGCAGGCGTTCGTCCAACGGGTTCTGCCGCACCAGGTCCTGGACCTCGGCCACGTCGGCCTTGCCGAGCCGGATCCGTGCCGCGACCAGTGAACCCGCTGCCGCGGAACGTTGCTCTTCCAGGCGGGTCGCGTGCCCGGCCAGGGCGACGTCGGCCAGCGCGGGGCCGCGCCAGAGCTGAAGTGCTTCTGCCAAAAGGGGTTCCGCCGCCTGCGGATCGCCCTGCTCCAACGCCTGCCGGCCGTCCGCCGCCAGCGAGACGAACCGGTGCGCGTCGACCTGGGAGACGGGCAGCGCCAGGCGGTAGCCGGCCGGGTGGAACTCGACCAGCGACGCGTTCCCGAGTGCCCGGCGCAGGCGCGAGACCTGGCCCTGCAGGGCGTTCGCGGCGTCCGACGGCGGCTCGGAGCCGTAGAGCTCGTCGACCAGGCGGTCGAGCGGGACGATCTCGCCCACCCGGATCGCCAGCAGTGCCAGCAGAGTGCGCGGCCGTGGGCCACCTACCGCGATCTTGCCGTCGGGGGAGTGCGCTTCAACTGGCCCGAGTATGCCGATGTGCACGGTGTCAGCGTACGAAGCGCCCGGGACTCGTACCCAGGACACGGCGGAAGTGGCGCGTCAGGTGCGACTGGTCGTGGAACCCGGCCAGCACCGCCGCCTCCGCAGCCGACCGCCCCTCGACCAGGTGACCGCGGGCGAGATCCACCCGGCGGCCGGTCAGGTACTTGTGCGGCGGCAACCCGAACCGGCGGCTGAACGCCCGGACCAGGTGCGTCGGGCTGGTCTGCAACTCCCGCGCGGCCGCGTTCAGGGTCATCCCGTCCGGGAGGGATGCGTCCAGCAGCTGCCGCAACCGGTCGGCGAGCGTCGGGTCCGCGTGCACGACGGGTGCGGTGCCCGCGAAGTGGTGCGTGAGGCGTTCGGTGATCAACGCCAGCCTGCTCGCCGCCTCGAACGGCTCGTCCAGCGTCAGGTGCAGCTGGTGGACCCGTTGTCGCAGCAGCGGATCGGGCAGCATCGGCGTGTCGACGGCCTTGCCGACGAGATCGGCCGGCAGCACCGAGTCGTCCAGGTACAGCACGCGCTTGTGGAACCCGGTCGGATGCGCGGAACGGCCGTCGTGCGGCACGTGCGGCGGCAACAGCGTGACGCCGTCCACGAGCGCGCCGTGCTCATGGCGGTCCAGTTCGTACCGCACGGCACCCGTGTCGAGCACCATCAACGTCCACGCGTCGTGCGTGTGCGCGGGGTAGACGTGCGTGGTGAAGGAGGCGTGGAAGACCTCTCTCACGCCCTCGATGGCCGGCCGCCAGGCCGAGCTCTGTTCAAGCCCCATCTGTACTGGTTACTCGTTCCGAACGCAGTTTCCAGGCCGTGACGCTCATGTCAGAAACGTACAAGACGGCACACGCGGACGCCCGCGATCGTTGTGTCCATGTTCGACACCAAGATCGCTGTGCTGCTGCGGGACGACCTGGCCGGATGGCAGGCGCTGAACGTCACCGCCTTCCTCGTCAGCGGGCTGCCCGAAACGCTGCGCGGCGCGCCCTACGTCGACGCCGACGACGTGCACTACCTGTCCATGTTCGGCCAGCCCGTCGTGGTCCTGCAGGGCGACCAGGACCTGCTCAAGAAAGCCCACGAACGCGCCCTCAACCGCAAGCAGCCCATGAGCATCTTCACCGCGGACCTGTTCGCCACCGGCAACGACGACGACAACAGGGCCGCCGTCCGCAAGGTGCACACCCAGGACCTCGACCTGGTCGGGATCGCGGTCCACGGCCAGAAGAACGCGGTCGACAAGATCTTCAAGGGCGCCCGGATGCACCCCTGACGAAACCGGGTTCTAATGCGGCAGTGATCAAGCTGCTCCGGATGGCCGTGTTCCTGCTGGTTCTTTCGGCAGAGATCTACCTCGTCGTGGTGCTGGGTGAGAGCTTCCGCCCGTCCAACCACTTCAGCTACTTCACCGTGCTCTCGAACGTCTTCGCGGCGGTGGTGGCGTTGCTGGGTGTGTTCCAGCCGGTGTCCGCGCAGCTCAGGGGTGCCGCCGTGCTCTACATGGCCACGACGGGCATCGTGTACTGGCTGTTGCTGCGAGGCATCGACGTGCAGACACCCGCGTACGCGAACTGGGTGCTGCACACCGTCGTGCCGATCCTCGTCGTCGTGGAGTGGCTGCTCGCGCCCGAGAGGACCAGGCGGTGGTGGACCTGGCTCTCGTTCCCGCTCGCCTACCTGGTGTACACGCTGGTCAGGGGCCCGGTCGCAGGCTGGTACCCCTACCCGTTCATGGATCCGCGTCAGAACGGCTACGGCACGGTGCTCCTGACCTGTGTGTTCGTCGCGGTGGTCTTCGGCGTGCTGGCCTACGCGATCCACTGGACTGGGAACAAATTGGCCCAGAAACGAAGCGTGTCCTTGTCCCACGACTAGGGCCAATAGCCGCCCTACCGTCTAGGGCATGACCAGGCGACTCGCGTACGCGCAGCTGACGAACTCGATCGGGGACGGCGGGTTCCTCGTCGTCTCCGCCCTCTACTTCACGCAGGTCGTCGGCCTGAGCGCGGCGCGGGTCGGCCTCGCGCTGACCCTCGCGTGGGGCGTCGGAGCCGTCGCCGGCGTCGCGCTCGGACACCTCGCCGACCGCCTGGGCCCGCGCACCACCGCCGTCGTGCTGGCCCTCGCCACCGCCGCGAGCATCGCGATCCTGCTCCTCAGCCGGAACTTCGCCGCGTTCGTGCTGGTCATGTGCCTGTACGCGAGCTTCCAGAGCGGCCTGCAGGCGTCCAGGCAGGCACTCCTCGCAGGCCTCACCACGCCAGATGAACGCACACGGGCACGTGCGCGCATTCAGTCCACGGCCAACGCGGGCATCGCGATCGGCGCGGCGGCGGGCGGGTTCGCACTGCACCTCGGTACCGAGATCGCCTATACGGCCGTGTTCGTGCTCGACGTGGTCGCGTTCCTCGTCGCCGCAGCCGTGCTGAGCACGTTGCCGGAGACCGTGATGGCCAGGGCGAAGGGCAAGTTCGACGTCCTGAAGGACCGCCCGTACGCGCTGATCACGCTGATCAACGCCGTGATGCTGCTCTACATGCCGCTGCTGAGCCTGATCATCCCGCTGTGGATCGTGCAGCGCACCGAGGCGCCGACGTGGCTCGCGGCCGCGTTGCTGGTGCTCAACACCGCGGCCGTCGTGCTCTTCCAGGTCCGGATCGCCAAGCGCGCCACCGGTCTCCACGCGGCCTCGAAGCTGGTGAAGCACTCGGGGCTGATCATGTTCGCGTCCTGCGTGGTCTTCGCGGCCACGGCGTTCAGCTTCGGCGCCTGGCCCGTGGCGGCGCTGCTGATCGCGGCCGCCGCGGTGCAGGTGCTCGGCGAGATGATGCTCGCGTCCGGGGCGTGGGAGATCAGCTTCTCCCTCGCGCCCGCCGACCGGCAGGGCCAGTACCAGGGCTTCTTCGCGACCGGAACGGCCGTCGCGCGCATGGTGGGCCCCGCCCTGCTCACCACCGTCGTGCTCGGCTGGGGAGCACTCGGGTGGCTCGCGGTCGGCGGGCTCTTCGTCGTGGCCGGTTACGCGATGGGACCCGCGGTGCGCTGGGCCCGCGAGAAGAACTCCACCAGCTCCGGCGCCATGACCGACGGCTTGTACATGTGCGTCTGACCGGGCAGCGTTCGGTGCTCCGCGTCCGCCCCGAGCACCTCCGAGACGTTCTTCATGGCGTTGCGGAGGTACTCGGGGCTCTTGCCGCCGTCCATCGCGAGCGTCGGCACCTTGACGTTCCAGCGGTCCGTCGGGAGCTTCGAGCCGCGGCCGTCGTCGCCCAGGATCATGAGATCCCACGGCAGCGTGTGCGCGACCGGCTTGAGCTTCTTCCACATCGGGGTCAGCTTCATGATCGCGAGGCCGAAGCCGGGCACGCCCACCATCTTCATGAACGTCGTGAGCATGCCCGAGCGGTCACCGCGCGCCAGCATGTCGTTCATCTGCCGCACGATGTCCGCCGGACGCGGCTTGTAGGTGTCGTCCACGACGAACGGCACCTCGTAGATCGCGAGCCGTGAGATGCCCGGCAGCCGTGAGGCCGCTTCGAGAGCGAGAACCGCACCCGAGGACACGCCGAAGACGAACGCGCTGCCGCCGGCCTCCTTGATCACGGCGTCGATGTCCTCGACCTCGCGCTCCAGCGACCACGGCGTCGCGCCGTCACCGGTCTCGCCGCGGCCGCGGCGGTCGTAGGTGTGGACGGTGAAGTTCTTGTCCAGCACCGACGCGAGCTCGGTCGTCGGGCCGAACATGCGGTGGCACATCGCGCCGTCCACGATGATCAGCGCGGGGCCGGAACCGGTGATCGAGTAGGCGACCTCGGTGCCGTCGGCGGAAGTCGTGAAGCGCGTCATTTCTGCTCTCCCAGGGTGGTGTCGAGGAAGTCCTGCCAGTCCTGCTCGGACTCGGCGCCCGCGAAAACGTGGTGGGCGGCGATGACCGGCCCGAAGAAGCCGCGCATGAACCGGTACATGGCCCTGTCGGTGCGCAGCGCGAGGGTGTGGGCGTTGCGGTGGAACTCGACGGCGTCCGGGAGCTTGGCCGCGATCGCCTCGTCGAGCTTCCTCCAGGCCTCGTCCCAGTCGCTGACCACCGGCCCGAAGACCGTGAGCGGACGGGCCGTGCGGCCGGGGAAGTACGTCAGGTACTCGAGCAGCGTGCGCCGGAACAGCGCGCCACCCAGGGTCATCGCCTCGAACTCGTCGGCCCAGTCGTCGCCGGGCAGGAAGCCGCTCGTGACCATCCGCAGCACCGTGCTGCCGTGCTCGCGGCCCTCGACGAGGAACTCGTAGGCGATGAAGCGGCCGTCGGGCGCCTTGCCGCTGTCGTACGCGAAGTGGCGCCCCGGTTCCGACGCGGTGATCCCGCTCGTCGGCTCGTACCCGCCGAAGGCCATCTTGACCTGGCCGTTCGCGACCTCGTTGCGGCCCATGAACCACGAGTCGATGCCCGGCCCCGTGGCGATGGCCGTCCAGACGTCCTCGACGGACGCCGGCACCTCGATCTCGTCGGTGCTCTTGAACTCGTGGCCCATCGGTTCTCCCTGTCCTGGTGCGTGATGGTCTCATCCTGCCGCCGACGATTCTCTTCGTCAAGACAGTGACTCTAGTCTTGACAAAAAAACTTGTCGGTGATTCCGTTCTCGCCACACCGAACTCCAGGAGGAACGCATGTCCCGCATCGCCTGCGGCGTCGTCGCCGGTCCGCTCTACCTAGTCGTCGGGTACGCCCAGGCGTTCACCCGAGAGGGCTTCGACCTCTCGCGGCACCCGTTCAGCATGCTCAGCCTCGGGTCGCTGGGCTGGATCCAGATCGCGAACTTCATCGTCTGCGGCGCGCTGTTCCTGGTCGCGGCGACGGGCATGGCCAGGCGCACGCGCTGGGGAGCACGGCTGATCGGCCTGATGGGGGCCGGGATGGTCCTCGGCGGGGTGTTCGTGGCGGATCCGGCCATGGGCTTCCCCGCCGGAGCACCGGACGGCCCACCCGCGGCGCTGTCCTGGCACGGCGCTCTGCACGCCGTCGCGTTCGGGCTCGCGATGATCGGCTGGATCGGGGCGTGCTTCGTGTTCGCGCGTACGCTCGGAGGGTGGCTGGCGGTGATGAGCGGCCTGACGGGCGTGCTCCTGATGGTGCCGATGGCGTTCCTGGGCACCCCCGGGGGCACGGTGCTGCTCTACGTGGTCGCGACGATCGGCTGGGTGTGGACCTCGGTCGTGTCCCTGAAGCTGAGCCGGCCTGCCTTCTCGAGCTGATCTGCCCGGAGTGCGGGCGCGTCACCACCGACGAGTACGCGCCTGGCTGCCCTGCCTGTCAGACGAGCTGATGCGCGTGCATCTTGCTGATGTCGTACGAGACGCCGCAGAAGGTGCACTGCAGCCCGTACTTGCTGCTGATCGTGAACAGCGGGATGAAGAAGACGGTCGGCTTCGTGTAGCGCCGGAACAGGTTGTGCGCCGCCTGGTGGTGGCAGTGCCCGCACACCAGCGTCAGCATCCGCAACTGCTCGATCGTCGTCCGCCAGCCGAAAATGACCATCTGCACTCCTCTTGTCCCTTGTACGTCTGACGTGTGGGGTGCCCCCTGAGTTGCGGCCGGACCCCTGAATTCGCAAGGTGGAGGGGTGGACACCCTGCTGCGGCCCTGGAGCCTCGACGACGCACCGGTCATCCTGGCCGCGGCGGCCGAGGAGATGATGGACCGCCAGTTCACCATGCCGATCGACTCGCTCACCGCCGCGCAGGAGTGGATCACCCTGCTCATGGCCCGCCGCGAGGACGACACCGGCTACTCGTTCGCCGTGCTGCACGACGGCGTGCCCGTGGGCAACGTCGCCGTGTCCAGCGTCGAACGTCGTCATCAGACCGGGTGGGTCTCCTACTGGATGCGCGAGGAGGCACGGGGCAAGGGGCTGGCGACCAGGGCCTGCCGGGCCGTCAGCGAGTTCGCCTTCTCCGAGCTCGGCCTGTTCCGGCTGGAACTCGCGCACCGCCTGGACAACCCGGCTTCCTGCCGTGTCGCGACGGGGGCGGGTTTCGCCGTGGAGGGCGTGGAGCGGGCCCGGCTGTTCTACGACGGCGTCCGGTTCGACACCGAGACCCACGCGCGTCTTGC
Source organism: Lentzea flaviverrucosa (assembly GCF_003350445.1). Taxonomy (NCBI): domain Bacteria; kingdom Bacillati; phylum Actinomycetota; class Actinomycetes; order Pseudonocardiales; family Pseudonocardiaceae; genus Lentzea; species Lentzea flaviverrucosa. Next base: position 413,330 of record NZ_QQAU01000002.1, on the reverse strand, counting down.
CACGGACTGAGGTTCACCTTGCGATCAGCCGGGTAACCGCGAGTGCATGAGCGACGTGCAGGCCGAACTGCTGCTGACGTTGACCAAGGTCGCCAAGGTCTTACGTGGAGCGGAAATCCCGTTCGCCCTGACCGGTGGTTGTGCCGGTTATGCGCGAGGAGGGCCGGTGAGCGAGCACGACGTCGACCTCCTGGTGAAGGAGCAGGACGTCAACGAGGCCGTGCGGGTGCTGGTGGAGGCGGGACTTCGTGGCGCGGAGCCGCCGGAGGACTGGCTGCTGAAGGTGTACGACGGCGATTCGTTGGTAGACCTGTTGTTCCGGCCCAACGAACGGCCGGTGACCGACGAGATCCTCGCGATGGCAGAGGACATGCCGGTCGGATCGGTGCTGCTGCCGGTCATGCCGGCGACGTTCGTGCTGAGCAGCAAGCTGCTCGTGCTGGACGGGCACCGCTGCGACTTCAGCGAGCTGCTGCCGTTCGCCCGTGCGCTGCGAGAACAGATCGACTGGGAACAGGTGCGCGAGGAGACCAAGCACTCTCCGTACGCCGAAGCGTTCCTGGTTCTCATCGAACGCCTGGACATCATCGGGAGAGGCCATGAGTTCCGAGCAGTACCTGGCGGCAAATCTGCGTAGGGCGGTGGCCGAGGATCCGCGCACCGCCGAACTGGGCGTCCGGGTCACCGTGCGCGGTGATCACGTGATGCTCTCCGGCGACGTGGCGTGTGCCGACCGCCGGGCCGCATTGGAGGAGGTCCTGCACGAGGCCGCCCCCGAGCTGACGATCTACAACGACGTGCGCGTGACACCTGCGGGCGAACCGGAGGGTGAGGAGGACCTGCGATGATCCGAGTCGCTGCGGTCGGGGACATCCACCTCGGCGAGGACATGCGCGGGCATCTGCGGCCGGCGCTCGAGAAGGTCGGCGAGCACGCCGACATCCTCCTGCTGGCCGGTGACCTGACCCGGCACGGCACGGTCGTCGAGGCCGAGGTCGTCGCGGACGAGTTCGCGGACCTGCCGGTGCCCGTGGTCGCCGTGCTGGGCAACCACGACCACCAGGACGACAAGCCGCTCGAAGTCACGAAGACCTTGCAGGACAAGGGCATCCACGTGCTTGAGGGCACGACGTTCACCCATCGGGTCAACGGCTGCTCGATCGGCATCGCGGGCGTGAAGGGGTTCGGCGGAGGGTTCGCGGGCAAGTGCGGGAGCAATTTCGGTGAGCGCGAGATGAAGGCGTTCATCCAGCACACCTGCGACATCGCCAAGACCCTCGAAGGCGCTCTGTCCGAACTGGACACCGACATCAAGGTCGCGTTGACGCACTACGCGCCGGTGCCGGACACGTTGCGAGGTGAACCGCCGGAGATCTACCCGTTCCTCGGGTCGTACCTGCTCGGCGAGGCCATCGACGCGACCGGCACGGATCTGGCGGTGCACGGCCACGCGCACTTCGGCACCGAGCAGGGCATGACACCGGGCGGGGTGCGGGTCCGCAACGTCGCGCAGCCGATCATCCGTTCCGCCTACACGGTCTACGTGATGGAGGGAAGCTCGTGACGACCGTCGGCGACTTCGTCGTCCAACGCCTGCGCGACTGGGGTGTGAAGCAGGTTTTCGCGTATCCCGGCGACGGCATCAACGGGATCGTGGCGGCGTTCGGCAAGGCGGACAACGACCCGAAGTTCATCCAGACCCGTCACGAGGAGATGGCCGCGTTCGCCGCGGTCGGCTTCGCGAAGTTCAGCGGTGACGTCGGCGTGTGCCTGGCCACCAGCGGTCCCGGCGCGATCCACCTGCTCAACGGCCTGTACGACGCGAAGCTCGACCACGTGCCGGTCGTCGCGATCGTCGGCCAGACCGCCCGCACCGCGATGGGCGGCAGCTACCAGCAGGAAGTCGACCTGCACTCGCTGTTCCGCGACGTCGCCTCGTTCCTGGTCGACGTGACGGTGCCCGAGCAGATGCCGAACGCGCTGGACCGGGCGATGCGCACGGCCGCGGCCGACCGCGCGCCGGCCGTGCTGATCATCCCGAACGACGTGCAGGAGCAGGAGTACGCCGCACCCAAGCACGAGTTCAAGTACATCCCGTCGAGCCCGCCGTCCCGTCCGGTGTCGTCCGTCGTGCCGGCCCTCGACGACGTCCGGCGCGCCGCCGAGGTGCTCAACAGCGGCGAGAAGGTCGCGATCCTCATCGGGCAGGGCGCCCGCGACGCCGCCGAGGAGGTGCGCGCCGTCGCTGACCTGCTCGGCGCCGGTGTCGCGAAGGCGTTGCTGGGCAAGGACGTGCTGCCGGACGACCTGCCGTACGTCACCGGGTCGATCGGGCTGCTCGGCACCAGACCGTCCTACGAGATGATGCGGGACTGCGACCGGTTGCTGATCGTCGGGTCGAACTTCCCGTACTCGCAGTTCCTGCCGCAGTACGGCAAAGCGCGCGGAGTGCAGATCGACGTCGACGGCCGCGCGATCGGCATGCGCTACCCGACGGAGGTCAACCTCGTCGGCGACGCGCGGGAGGCGTTGCGCGCGCTGATCCCGATGCTGGAGGAGAAGGCCGACCGCTCCTGGCGGGAGACGATCGAGGCGAACGTCGAGCGCTGGTGGGAGGTCCTCGAACGGCAGGCACAGGTGCCGGCCGACCCCGTCAACCCGATGCGGATCGTCTCCGAGCTCTCGAAACGCCTGCCCCACAACGCGATCGTCACGGCGGACTCCGGTTCCGCGACGAACTGGTACGCGCGGCTGCTCAAGATCCGCGGCAACGTCCGGTCCACCCTGTCCGGCACGCTGGCCACCATGGGCTGCGCCGTCCCGTATGCCCTGGGTGCCGCCTTCGCGCAGCCGGACCGGCCGTTGATCGCGTTGGTCGGCGACGGCGCGATGCAGATGAACGGCATGGCGGAGTTGCTGACACTGCGGCGATACGGCGTCCGTTGCGTCGTGTGCGTGTTCCACAACAACGACCTCAACCAGGTCACGTGGGAGCTGCGGGCGATGGGTGGCGCGCCGAAGTTCGAGGAGTCGCAAACGCTTCCGGACATCTCGTACGCCGCCTTCGCACGGTCGATCGGCCTGCAGGGCATCGAGGTCAACGACCCCGCGCAGCTCGGCACGGCGTGGGAGACGGCGCTCGCGTTCGACGGCTCGACCGTCCTCGACGTGCGCTGCGATCCGAACGTGCCGCCGATCCCGCCCCACGCGACGTTCGAACAGATCAAGGACATGACCGAGGCGGTGCTGCGTGGCGACCCGGACGCCTGGGAGCTCATGACGCGCGGCCTCAAGACCAAGATCCAGGAGTTGCTGCCGTGAAACTGGGCTATTTCCTCTCTTCAGAAGAACACGGACCGCGTGAGCTGGTCAGGAACGCGAAGATGGCCGAGCAGCACGGCTTCGAGTCGCTGTGGATCTCGGACCACTACCACCCGTGGAACGACGAGCAGGGCCAGTCGCCGTTCGTCTGGGGCACGATCGGCGCGCTGTCCGAGACCGTGTCGCTGCCGATCACCACGGCCGTGACCTGCCCGACCGTCCGCATCCACCCGGCCGTCATCGCGCAGGCCGCCGCCACCGCGGCCGTCCAGACCGAGGGCAGGTTCGTGCTCGGCGTCGGCAGCGGTGAGGCCCTGAACGAGCACGTGCTGGGCGACCGCTGGCCGTCCGCCGACGTGCGACTGGAGATGCTGGAGGAGGCGATCGGCCTCATCCGCACGCTGCACCAGGGCGACGAGGTCACCCACCACGGCAAGTACTACAGCGTCGAGAACGCCCGCATCTACACCGTGCCCGAACGCCCGGTGCCGATCTACGTCTCGGCGTTCGGCCCGAAGGCGGTCCGGCTCGCGGCCCGCTGCGGCGACGGTTACGTCAGCGTCGGCCCGGCCGGTGACCTGGTGGAGAAGTACCGCGCCGAGGGCGGCCGCGGTCCGGCGCAGAGCGGGCTGAAGGTCTGCTACGCGGCGTCCGAAGAGGACGCGGTGGCGACCGCGCACCGGTTGTGGCCCAACGACGGCCTGCCCGGCGAGCTGGCCCAGGTGCTCCCGACGCCCAAGCACTTCGAGCAGGCGTCCGAGCTCGTCACGCCCGAGATGATCGCGAAGGCGATCCCGTGCGGCCCGGATCCGGAGAAGTACGCGGAGAAGGTCAGGGAGTTCGCCGAGGCCGGGTTCGACGAGGTGTACGTGCAGCAGATCGGGCCGCAGCAGCAGGAGTTCTTCGAGTTCTGGGCCAAGGAAGTCGTGCCTTTGCTCGATGTCTGATGCTTGGCGCAGGGCACCCGGTCCTATGAGGAGCTTCCTGCGCGAGCACAGCCTGACGCTCGTCTTCGGCGGTTGTTCCTCGCGGCGATGGTCGGCCAGTTCTTCGCGGGCCACGCCGACCACAACGAGCGTCAGGCTGCGCTGGGTCAGCCGTTGATGACACCGGGCTCCTACCTTCCGCATTCGGTGAGCGACAGGTCCGGGTGACGACGAAAGCGCGGCGGGACTGCTGTCCCACCGCGCTTTCCAAGGCAGCGCGACCACCTTCGCGGGCCGTCGCCACCGCCTCTAGGCGAGGATCTCGCCGACCGTGCCGGCACCCACGGTCTTGCCGCCCTCGCGAATCGCGAAGCCCAGCCCGGTGTCCATCGCCACCGCCTTGCCCAGCTCCACCGTGACCTCGACGGTGTCACCTGGCAGGGCCAGCGTCCTGTCGAGCTCCACCACGCCGACGACGTCGCCGGTGCGGAAGTGGAACTGCGGGCGGTAGTTCGACGCGATCCCCGTGTGCCTGCCGCCCTCGGCGTGCGAGAGCAGGTACACGGACGCGCGGAACCGGGTGTGCGGTGCGACGCTGCCCGGCAGGGCCAGGACCTGGCCGCGCCGGACGTCGCCGCGCTTCACCCCGCGCAGCAGGATCGCGGCGTTGTCTCCCGCCTGGGCCTGCTGCATGGGCTTGCCGAACGTCTCGATGCCGGTGGCCACGGACGTCACGGAGTCGCCCAGGCCGAGCACCTCGACCGCGTCGCCGAGGCCGAGCACGCCGCGCTCGACCGCGCCGGTCACGACGGTGCCGCGGCCGGTGATGGTCAGGACGTTCTCGATCGGCATCAGGAACGCGCCGCTCAGATCCCGCTCCGGTACCGGCACGTGCGTGTCGACGGCGTCGAGCAGCGACACCACCGACCGCACCCACTCCGGGTCGCCCTGCAGTGCGCGCAGGCCGGAGACCCGCACGACCGGGGTGGCGTCGCCGTCGAAGCCGTACTGCGAGAGCAGGTCGCGGATCTCCAGCTCCACCAGGTCGAGCAGCTCCGGGTCGCTCACCGCGTCGGCCTTGTTCAGCGCCACCACCACGTACGGCACGCCCACGCGGTGCGCCAGCACCACGTGTTCGCGCGTCTGCGGCATCGTGCCGTCCTCCGCGGACACCACGAGGATCGCGCCGTCCAGCTGCGCCGCCCCCGTGATCATGTTCTTCACGTAGTCGGCGTGGCCGGGCATGTCGACGTGCGCGTAGTGACGCGTGGGCGTCTCGTACTCGACGTGCGCGATGTTGATCGTGATGCCGCGGGCCAGCTCCTCGGGCGCCCGGTCGATCCGGTCGAACGCCGTGAAGGTGGTGCCCGAAGGGTCCATTTCGGACAGAACCTTGGTGATGGCCGCGGTCAGCGTGGTCTTGCCGTGGTCGACGTGCCCCATGGTGCCGATGTTGAGGTGCGGCTTGGCACGCACGAACTCTTGCTTCATTGCCCTATGTCCCTCAGGAGTCACAGCTGGAGGTTCAGAACCGATGGACCGCTACCACCCTCCTCCAGTGGTCCTGAAGGATGGACTGGAGAAGGGTCAGAGTCGGGCGCCGGCCAGCTGTGCCAGGACAACGGCGAGCGCGTCCGCAGGAACACCTGCGAACGTGTTGTGCTCAGCCGTCAGGAACATGCGGTGATCGTGACAGGGCCGCTAGATCGTTGTCACGTGGTTTTCCGCGAGTCCGATCAACGCCCGTGCGGCGGGGCTGTGCGGCCCCTCCGTGCGCCACGCGAAGGCGAGCCTGCTGTGCGGTGAAGGATCGGTGATCCGCACGGCGTGCAGGCCGGAGACCATCGACGCCGCCAGGATCGCCGGTCCGAGCCCTCGCTGCGCCAGCGTGATCACCATCGGTGGCGCCGACGCCTCGAACGCGATCCGCGGCCGGCGCGCACCGCAGGCGGCGTCCAGCGCCCCGCGCAACCCCGTCCCCGGCGGCAGGCTGATCAACCCGCGCTCCTGCAGTTCGTCCAGCGGGACGGACTCCCTGCCGTACCAGGGATCCGAGGCCGCGACCGCGGCCACGAGCGGCTCGTCGGCCAGCACCCGGACGGACAGCCCCTCCGGCTCCGCACCCGCGTACCCGACCAGTGCGAAGTCCAGTCGTCCATCCACAAGGGACGAGATCAGCTCGTCGGAGTTGCCCTCCGACAACGTGATCTCGACGGCCGGGTAGGACGAGTGGAACTCCGACAGCAGCTCGGGGAGGTCCATGATCCCGCACGACACGACCATCCCGGCGCGCACGGCCCCGCGCACCAGCCCGGCCATCTCCTCCACGGTCCGCCGCGCCGACTCCACCGACCCCAGCGCGGCCCTGACGAGCGGCAGCACCGCCGCACCCACGTCGGTCAGCGTGACCGTGCGGCCCGACCGGTCCAGCAGGGCGTGCCCGAGTTCGCGTTCCAGCCGCCGGATCTGCGCGCTGACCCCCGGCTGGGCGACGTGGACCCGTTCCGCCGCCCGCGTGAACGAGCCCGATTCCGCGACCGCGACGAAGTACTCCAGCTGGCGAAGCTCCATAACCAATGATTATAGAGAGCAGCACAACTAGATCTTGGACATATAGATGCAGGCCAGACACCCTGATGACATGCAGATCTTCTACCCCGGAGACACCGGTTACGACGAGGAACGCAGTGGTTTCCAGACCGGACTGCGCCACGAGCCGCAGGTGGTCTTCGCCGTGGAGAACGCACAGGACGTCGAAGAAGCCCTTCGGTACGCCGAGACCCACGGCCACGAGTACGCGGTCCAGGCCACCGGCCACGGCCTCACCACGGCGACCACCGGCGTCCTGATCTCCACCAGGCGCATGAACGACGTCCGGATCGACCCCGTGACCTGCACCGCGAGGGCCGAAGCGGGCGCCGTGTGGCAGCAGGTGGTCGAGAAGGCGGCCGAACACGGCCTGGCCCCGCTCAGCGGCGACGCCAGTGACGTCGGCGTCGTCGGCTACACGCTCGGCGGTGGGTACAGCGTGCTGGCGCGGGAGTTCGGTCTCGCGAGCGACCGCGTCCGCAGGACCGAGAAGGTCGGCGACGTCGTCACCGCGCTGGAGTTCGAGCTCCTGCCCGTCACCGAGGTCCACGCGGGCGAGATGTTCTTCGAGGCCCGGCACGCGGAAGCGGTCTTCGAGGCGTTCCACGGCTGGGACCTGCCGGACCACGTCACGCCGGCGCTCACCACCCTCGGCGACGTCGTGCGCATCACCTTCGCGAGCACCGAGCCGTTCGACGTCGGCCATCTCCGCGTCGCGCCTGCGGTGAAGGAGGAGTTCAGCGTCAAGCCGTTCTCCGAGGCCGCCGGCAGGCCGCTGCCCCCGCACGCCTACCAGGGCGACAACGTCCTGGTGAAGGGCCTGCCGCTGGAAGCCCTCCAGCGAGCCCGGGAGACGGCCGCGGACTCCAGCGCCGAGATCTTCCTCGGAGTGCTGCCGCTCGGCGGTGCCCTGGGCGCCGGAGCCACCCACCTGATCAAGCTCATCTCCCCGCGGCTGGGCGTCGAGGAGCAGCACGAAGAGGTGTTCGACCAGGTCCGGCCGTTCGTGGTCGGAAGGTCGCGGAACTTCCGTTACGCCGTAGGCTGATCCGCATGACCCGAGTGGTTCTCGTGGAGGACCACGACATGGTCGCCGAGGCGATCGGCCTGGCCCTGGAACGCGCGGGGATCGAGGTCATCGCCCGCGCGTCCACCGTCGCGGCCGCACTCGCTGAGGCGAGCCGCGGCGAGCCCGACGTCGTCCTGCTCGACCGCAGGCTGCCGGACGGCGACGGCACATCGCTGATCGGTGAGTTCGTCGGGCTCGGAGCCAGGGTGCTGGTGTTGACCGGGGAGGCCACGGCATCGGTCGCCGCACGCGTCGCCGAGGCCGGCGGTGCGGGTCTGATCCTCAAGTCGGCGAGGCTGGACGAGCTGGTCGAGGCCGTCCGCAGGGTCGCGGCGGGCGAGGTCGTGTTCGACCCGAAGCTGCTCGCGGGTGTCCTCGACCGGCTGACCGGCCGCGTCGGCGTCACCGGCGCCACGCTCACCGCGCGCGAGCGGGAGACGTTGGCGCTGCTCGCGGACGGTGCCGGCACCGACCAGATCTCGACGCGGCTCGGTGTCGCCCGCAACACCGCGCGCAACCACGTGCAGCACGTGCTCGACAAGCTCGGCGCGAGCTCGAAGCTCGAAGCGGTGTCCATCGCCCGCCGCGAGGGCCTGCTCGACTGATGCAGACGCACCAGACGGACTGGGGTGGTTGCGTCTGCGCGAAACGCCGCCGCAGGTGCAGTGTGAGTCCGTGGCCACGAGTTCGCTCAACCAAGCCGTGTTCTCCCTGCCGGAGAACGACCGGCGCGGTGGCGTGGCGCTCGCCCGCGACTTCGCCCGCCGGGCGGCACAGAGGTGTGGCTACCGCGGCCACCACGAGGACGTCGTCCTGGTCGTGAACGAGCTCACGACCAACGCGGTCTGCCACGGCAGCGGCCACCCCGTCGTGCACATCTTCGGCGGCGAGGAGCAGGTGCTGGTCGAGGTGGTGGACGACGCGGCCCACGCCGAACCACCTGCACCCAGCAGGGGGCTCCAGCTCGTCGCCGTCCTCGGTGAGAGCTGGGGCGTCACCGAACGCGCCGGCCGGAAAGTCGTCTGGTGTGAGCTGACGGCGTAGCAGCGATGATGAGCCCGTGCACCCGGACGCCTCGCGCGACAACGACCTCTTCCGGCTGCTCGTGCAGGGCGTCCGCGACTACGCGATCTTCGCGCTCGACCCCGGCGGTCACATCGTGAGCTGGAACGCCGGAGCCGCGCGCATCAAGGGCTACGCCGCCGAGGAGATCATCGGGCGGCACTTCTCGGTGTTCTACCCGCCGGAGGACGTCCGGTCCGGCAAGCCCGAGTGGGAGCTGCGAACCGCGAGGGCCGAGGGCGCCATCGAGGACGAGGGCTGGCGGGTGCGCAGCGACGGCACCCGGTTCTGGGCGAACGTGATCATCACCGCCCTCTACGACGACAGCGGTGAGCTGCGCGGGTTCGGCAAGGTCACCCGCGACATGACCGAACGGCGGCGTGCCGAGCAGCAGCTCACCGACCGGCGCCGGCTGCTCGCCCACCTCGTCGAGGCGCAGGAACGGGAACGGCAGCGCATCGCGTGGGACGTGCACGACGACACGATCCAGGCCATGGTCGCGGTCGACATGCGACTGCAGCTGCTCGCCGGGAAGCTGCCCGCCGAGCACCGGGCGACCGTGGACCAGCTCGACGCCGCGGTCCGCGCCTCCATCAGCAGGCTGCGCAACCTGGTGTTCCGCGTCCGCCCGCCCGGCATCGAGCGCCACGGGCTGCGGGACTCGCTGGCCGCGTACCTCGCTGACACCTCCACGGCGGCTCAGATCCGCTACTCGCTCGAACGGGAGCCGGGGGCCGACGCGGCCATCACGATCTTCCGCATCTGCCAGGAGGCGCTCACCAACGTCCGCAAGCACGCGCGTGCCTCATCCGTCCTGCTCGACCTGTCCACGGTGGACCACGGCTTCCTCGTCCGGGTGGCGGACGACGGCGTCGGGCTGCCCGACCTCGACCCGGACGCGGGCCACTTCGGGCTGATCGAGATGCGGGAACGGGCGGAGTCCGCCGGCGGCTGGTGCACCGTGCTCGGTCAGGAGAGCGGCGGCACCGTCGTCGAGTTCTGGCTCCCGGACGTGCGGTCATGATCGTCCGGGTGCTCATCGCCGACGACGATCCCCTGATCAGGGACGTCCTGCGCGACGTGCTCGACGACGAGCCGGACCTCGAGGTGGTGGCGGTCGCCGCGGACGCCCGCGAGGCCGTCGAGCTGGCCGGACGGCACTCGCCGGCGGTGGTCGTGCTCGACGTGCGGATGCCGTTCGGGGGTGGTTCGCACGCGGCAGCCGAGATCCTGCAGCGTGCGCCCGGAACGCGGATACTGGCGTTCTCCGCGTACAGCGACGCGGGCGCCGTCGACGAGATGCGCCGAGCAGGCGTCACCGACTACCTGGCCAAGGGGGTGCGCAACACCGAACTGGTCGCCGCCGTCCGGAGGTTGGCGGGCGGGTAGGTTGTGGTGGGGAAGCAACGGCCGTAACGTCGGGGATGTAGCCGGGTTCAGCAGCGTGCTCGGAGTCAGAGTCTCATGCGCTTCGGCCACCGGGGAGTGCTGGTGAACGAAGAACAGTTCAAGGAATCACCGCTGCTGACAGTGCGTGCCGCCGAGGTGGCCGGGCTGGTGGTCATCGCGGTCGAAGGTGAGATCGACGTCGACACCGCCGACGACGTCCTGGACGCCGTGCGCCTCGGGTTCGTCTCCGCGGGTCCCGCTCTGATCGCCGATCTCACGCTGGTCAGCTTCTTCGGCTCCACCGGCATCTCGACGTTGATCTCGGCCCACGAGCTGGCCGAGGAGAACGGCAAGAAGCTCCACATCGTCGCCCCGCAGCGCGCCGTCCGCAGGCCGCTCCAGGTCACGGGTGTCGCCGACGTCCTTTCGCTGTACGACTCCGTCGAGGAGGCGGTCTCCGCGTTGAAACCGGTGCCCAGCGAGTAGGCACCGGGTCCGCACGTCTTCAGCCGGCCAGCTCGACCAGCTTCGGCACCACGTCGTCCGGGGACGGCATGGCGGCGATCTCCGCCGCGATACCGGCGTTCGCGGCTCGGACGTCGTTGTCCTGCAACAACTTCTTCGCCACCTCCTGCACCGCGTCCGCCGTGAAGTCCTCGCCCACGAGCTGGGCGCCCAGACCGGTGTCCGTGACGATCTCGGCATTGCGGAACTGGTCGGCGCCCTGCGGCAGCACGAGCTGCGGCAGGCCGCGCGTCATCGCGGCGACCGTGGTGCCGGCGCCGCCGTGGTGCACGACGAGATCTGCGTGCGCGAGCAGATCCGCCTGGGGCACCCACGGGAGCACGTGCACGTTGGCCGGCACGTCGGTCAGCACGGACGGGTCGACCTGCGGACCGGTCGCGACCAGCACCTCGGCGTCGACGCCGGACAGCCCGGTGATCGCGGTGCGCAGCACGTCCGGGTTCGAGAACGCGGTGCCGAACGTCAGGTAGACCAGCGGCCTTTCGTGCTCGACCACCCAATCGGGCAAATCGCCCGGCTCGGCGAACGGAACCGGGCGCATCGGAATTCGATCCACGCTGGCGAGGTGGTCAAGATCCTGCAAAGAAGGCGGGAAGACGTCGAGATAAGTCGATCCGAGTCCGTAATGGTGCCCATTCGGCAAGGTGATACCGAGCTCGGCGACGTACTCCAGGAGGAGGTTGCTCATCGCCTCCGGAATGAGGTTCTCGTCCATCTTGCCGAATCCGTGGCAGACGGCCGGAATCCCGGCGCGCAGGGCGGCGAGGCCCGCGCCGGGGTTGATGAGCTCGAAGACGACCAGGTCGGGTTTGTCCCGCTCGAGCACGGGTTCCAGATCGTTCACGAAGGCCCTGGGCAGCACGGACCCGAAGGCGTCCACCGCGGTCTGCCGCAGCATGTCCCGGCGGAACTCGGCCGTGCCGTGCAGCGCGTTCGCCTGGCGGAACGCGTCCCAGATGCTGATGCCCGCGTCGACCACCGTGAACCCGAGCTTTTCCACGGTCGCGTGGAATCCTGAGTCGACGGCGTACAGAACGTCATGTCCTTGCGCTCGCGCGGCGATCGCGAGCGGAAGTATCGGGTAAACGTGTCCGTGCGAGCCTAAGCTCGAGAAGAGAATGCGCACCCGGCCAGATTAGGTGTTGTTCTATTGAATGGGGAGACTTTCCCACCGTTGCGCCACCTCGTGGGGTGAAGGCATCGCCGCCATCTCCGCGCGCACCTCGCCGGCGGCCCGCTGCAGCTTCGAGTCCTCGATCAACTGGGTGAGCAGCGCCGCCGTGACCTCACTCGGCTCGGCCCGCAACCCGGCCCCTCGCCCGGTGATGGCCGTCGCGTGCACGGTCCGGTCGCCGGGCCCGGGCTCGACCAGCTGGGGCACCCCGGCCGCGAGCGAGCCGAGCAACGTGCCCGCCCCGCCGTGGTGCACGATCCCATCGCAGAACGGCAGCACCCGCGGCATCGGCACCCACCCGACCGTCCGGACGTTGCCCGGCAGGCCGTCGGTGCGGTCGGGCCGGACCAGCACGAACTCGGCGTCCACCTGCCCGGCGACCCTGACCACGGCCGCCATCATCCGCCCGGCACCAGGACCGGGCGCGGTGCTGCGGCTGACCAGGATGCGCGGCGTGCCGGACGGCTCAGCGAGCCACTGCGGCACCTCACCGTCGCCGCTGTACGGCACGAACCGCATCCGCTCCCCACCGGGGAACTCCGCGAGCGAAGGCGGCGCGGTGCGCAGAACCGTTGCGGGAGAACGCACTTCGGCCTTCATCCGCGCACCGACCGCGTCCGTCAGCACCAGCCCGTCGAACAACGACACGTCGTGGACGACCGACGGCACCCCCAGCGCCGACCCGGCGGCGGCAAGCGGTTCGTGCACCACCACGTCCGGCCGCCACCCGCGAGCGAACGCCCGCAACGGCTCGGTCATCGCGTCGCCGACCCTGCCGAACAACCGCGACACGAAGTCGAGCCGGCCACTGCCCCGCATCTCCCTCTTCGCCACCAGCGGATGCCTGAGCATGATGCGCAGCGCCATCGGTCCGAACCGGACACCGGCCGGCACGACGTCCTCGACCCGCAGACCGGAGTCGCGGACCCGCAGCGCCTCACCGCCCGTCGCGACCACGACCTCGTGACCCGTCTCGCGCAACGCCAGGGCCAGCGGCATCAACGGGAAGACGTGACCCAGGAGGGGAGCGGAGACCACGAGAACACGCATAGGTCCAGGTTAACCGCATGCGCGCGGGTGCCTCGGAGATCAGACTCCGGCCTACGGCTCCACCAGCCGCCGCACCGCCTCCTCGACGGACCGCCGCCGCTCCAGATGACCCGAGCCGGTGCCGTTGGACCACATCGACGCCACCGCCAGCACCAGCTGCAACACGTGCTCCGCCGAGAACCGCGTCGACACCACCCCGGACTCCTGCGCGGACCGGATCGCCTCGACCTCGGCCACCCGGCTGACCGACCCGCGCCGTTCCAGCCGCTGCCAGGTCGCGAGCCGCGCGAACTCCGGATGCCGGTGCTGCAGGTCGTACAACCGGGCCGCGTACCCCGGCAGGTCGCGGGCGTCGAACTCCACCATGGCCGCGCCCGCCACCTCCGACTGCACGGCGTCGAACAGCTCGTCCTTGCCGCCGTAGTAGTTGTAGGCGAGGCCCGCGGAGCACCGGGCGATGCGGGCGATGCGTTCCATCCGCGCCCCGGCGATCCCGTGGGCGGCGAACTCGACGAACGCGGCGTCCAGCAACCGGCGGCGGGTGCGTTCCCGATCGCGGCTGTGCATGGGACCAGGCTATGGCGAAGGGGCCGCACCCCTGAAGGGATGCGGCCCCGGAAACCGGCGACTACTTGGCCATGTCGAACCAGTTGAAGCCCTCGACCATGTGACGGTTGGTCTCGCTGACGTAGCGCGGGCCGTCGAGCTCCCAGCGCGTCACCCAGCGGTAGGTGCCCGGCTCCAGCGACTCGTCCTCGCGGGTGTTCTCGTCGTCCTTGACCGGGACGTACTCCTTGAAGGTCCGCTTGGTCAGAGTGACGTCGAGCGACTCGTAGGCGGACTGGGTGTAGAGGTAGTTGCCCTGGCCGCTGTCGGCCGCACGGCCCGGGTCGGCCAGCTTCAGCTTCATCGTGCTGCCGCCGAACGAGCCGGTCGCGGACACGACGGTGACGATGTGGCCACCGCCGCGCTGCAACGAACCCGTCGCGGGGCCGGCCCCGTAACGGCCGTACACGAGCTGCAGCGGGCCCTCGTTGAGCTTCTTCGCAAGGTCACCGGCGAAGTCCGGGTGGTCGTTGGTGCTCACCACGCCCGTGGACGTGGTCCAGCCGGCGTCGCGGGCGGGCTTGGTGGCGATGTCCCAGGCCTTGCGCAGGTTGGTGAGGTTGGTGCCGTCGCTGGTGTACTTCGCGTCGACGCCGATGCGCCCGATGGAGTTGGTGATGACGCCGAAGTCGGCAGGGTCCTTCGGGTCGAGGTTGCCGACCTTGGTGGTCAGCCAGCCGACCGGGGCGTCCTTCTGATGGCCCCAGTAGTGCAGGACGTTGTAGAGGGACGCGGGTCCGCAGTACGCGCCGCCGTTGTTCTCGAATCCGGCGCGGTGCTGATCCACGTCGCTGACACCGCACTTCTTGACGTTGAAGTCCGCGCCCGCCAGGTCGGAGGCGCCGACGCACGGGGGCGGCGTGCCGATGATCGGGTCGGCCACCGCGGTGGCGGGAGCGACGACGGCGGTCAGAGCGGCGGCGGCGATCAGAGCGTTGCGGATCATTTCGGTTTCCCCTTTGAGATCTTGTGTTCCCCTGCGGTGACACAAGATTCGCCGAGGCGGACCCCCAAGGGCATGAGGGGAGAACCCTCAACCCTCCAGCCGGAAAGATGGGTGTATCAGGGACACCCCCACGTCGCTCCGTCTCAGGCGAGGACTCGTGAAAGATCCTTGCGACCTGCGATTCCGAGCTTCGTGTAGATCCGGCCGAGGTGGTTCTCGACGGTCTTGGGCGTCACGAACAGCTCCTGCGCGATCTCCCTGTTCGCCCGGCCCGCCGCCGCCAGGTCGGCCACCCGGCGTTCGGACGCCGTCAGCGCCTCCGCCCCCAGCACGACCTGCCGTCGTGGCCGGTCACCGAGGGCTTCCAGTGCCTCGACCGCGCGGGTCTGCAGGACCGTCGAACCGCAGTCGCCCGCCAGTTCGATCGCCCTGTGCAACGGCTCGCGCGCGTCCGTCCGGCGCCGGGCCACCCGCAGCGCCTCGCCCAGGTCGACCAGGGAGCGGGCGAGCTCCAGGCGTGAAGGCGAGTCCTCCAGCACGGTCACGGACTCGGTCAGCAGCTCCAGCCGCGAGTCCGCGTCGGCGTTCGAGAGCAACCGCAGAGCGGCGCCGACCTCCGTGGCAGCGCCCCACTTGCGGGCCACCTCGAGTTGTTCGGCGGCCAGTTCCAGCGCCAGTTCCTGCTGGCCCAGCAGCAACGCCGCGCGGGTGGCCGGTCCGCGCCAAGGAACAGTGGGCGGGTCGACGTGCACCTGGTGCATCGCGTCGCGCTGGCGGTACGCCTCGGCCATCGCGCGCCGTGCGTCGCCCTCGGCCAGTGCGATCAACGCGCGCACCTCGTGCAACCAGATCATCGGCATGGTCAGCCGGGCATCGGCGTGGGCGCCGTCGAACGCGCCGATGAACGCGGACGCCGCTGCAACGTCGCCTCGTTCGAGCGCCGCGTAGACCGCGAAGTGCGTCGAGGTCGCGCGCAGGCTGATCACCTCGGACACCGGGTCCTCGTGCGCGACGGCGGCCAGCGCGCCCTCGGCCTCTGCCTCGACGGCCCGCATGTTGCCGCAGCGCCAGTCCAGGAACAGCGACGCGTTCGCCACCATCGCGAACTCGATCGGCGACCCGTGGGCCCGCACCTTCAGCCTGGCCCGCTCGATCTCGTGCCGTGCGGTGTCCACACCGTCCGCCGCCATCAGTGCGAGCAACGCCACCAGCCACGCGACCATCGCGTCCGTGCTGCCCGTCGCGTCGTCCAGGTACGCACCGTTCGCGAGCGCACGCGTCGCGGTCGCGGCGACCTCGTCGTGCGGCCACACCTCGTAGCGGCCCATCTGGGCGAGGAGCCCGAGCAACGTGCGTTCGTCCGGGGTGCCGCCCGCGAGACCGGAGTAGCCGCTGAGGTGCGCGGACGCGATCTGGCGCTGGTCGGGGAGGAACGAGCGGAACACCGCCAGCCGTGCCTCCAGGTGCAGGCGCGACTCGCCGTCCGGGCGGGCCGCGATGGCCTCGGTGAGTTCCGCGATCGCCGCGGCGGGGCCTTCCAGCGCGGCCGTCGCCGAGGCCGCGGCCGCCACGAGTTCCGCGTCCGGAAGCCCTTGCGCCGCCGCCTTCAGGTGCCGGTGCGCGTTGACCGCGTCGCCGAGCCGCAGCAACGCGCGCCCGAGCTCCGCGCGCAGTCCGGCGTCGGTGGGCCGCTCGTCCACCGCTCGTGTCAGATGTCCCGCGGCAGAGCGCGGGTCACCCGCCGAGAGCAACGTCGCCGCGGCCTTCCTCAGCACGTCCGCGGCGTTCGGCAACGTCCCTTTGGGAGCGTGCACGAGGTGTGCGGCCACCCGGTCAGCCGACGCGTGCGACTCCTGCAACGACTTCGCGGCGCGCGCGTGCAGCGAGGCACGCGCGATCGGCCCGAGACCGGTCAGCACCGCCTCGCGCACAACGGGATGCACGAACTCCAGATGCTCACCGGTGACCAGGACGTTCGCCGCCGTCAACGCCTCGACCGCGGCCGGCAGGTCGGTGACCTCCGCCAGTTCCGCGGCCTGCCAGGGATCGGCGTGCGTGCCGAGCACGGCGACCGCGCCCGCGAGCTCGACCGCCGGTGCCGGCAGGCGTCCGAGCGTGGCGCGGAAGACGGTGCTGGGGCCGAGCGTGCCGACCTTGCCTGCCGTCGCGGCGTCGTCCAGCGGCAGCCCGAGCGCCGCGAGCTCGTCGACCAGGACGCCGGACAGGAACGGGTTCCCGCCGCTGGCCGCGTGCAGTGCGGTGATCACTTCGGGGTGCCCGCCGACGAGCGCGCTGAGCGCGTCCGTGGTGAGCGGACGCGGCAGCAGGCGGTCGGCGGACACGCTGAGCTGCGCCAGCGGGCCGAAGTTGTCCGCCGGCGGTCTGGTCGCGACGACCAGCGCGATCGGCAGGTCCGCGATGCGGCGCGACAGGTAGACGAGGAACTGCAGCGACGAGTGGTCCGCCCAGTGCGCGTCGTCCACCGTGATCAGCAGCGGCCGGGTGGACGAGAGGTCCACCGCGACCCACCACAGCGAGTGCAGCGTGCGGGCGAGCTCGGCCTGGCTCGGGTCGAGCTCGGCGTCGTCCAGGGCCTTCAGCGCCGCCCCGGACGGCCCGGCGAGGATCTTCTCGCGCAGCTCACCGGAGTACCGCGACACGGACCGCTCGACCATCTGCCGGACGACGCCCCACGCCATCGCGCTCTCCATGGCGTCGCCGACGGCCTGCAGCCGCCCGAACCCGCGCTCCTTGGCCAGCTCGCGGCACTCCTGCACGAGCCTGGTCTTGCCGATGCCCGCACGGCCCTCGATGACGACGACGCGACCCTCACCACGGGTGGCTGCGTCCAGAGCTTCACGAATGTGCGCGATCTCGGAGTCACGTTCAAGCGGTTCGCGCACGAATTGATCGTAGCGGCCGTTCCGTGCGCTACGTGCCGATCATCGGCTGCGCAGAAGAGCGACTTGATGCTCCATCCGAGTGATCGTCAACGGACGCACCCGCCTTCGCCGGAGTGGTCGCCCTCGTCGAGGGCCTTGGCGACGAACGACCTGGCCTTGGCGGGGTCGACCTCGTACCCGAACCCGGTCTCCCGCTCGACGGGCGCGTCGACCGGCAACGTCGTCACGCTGATCCCCACGGGACCCGTGAACCGCTGCGCGAACCCCAGCACGTCCCAGCCGTCGTCCACGCTGATCGATCCACTGACCCCGCGGGCGAGCGCGAGCGCCTTGTCCTTCGTGATCTGCGAGGCCAGCCCGACGAGGAACATCTGCTGCCGCCTGGCCCGGTCGAGGTCGCCGTTCTCCAGGCCGTGGCGCTGGCGCAGGAAGGCGAGCGCCTGGTCACCCTGGAGCACCTGCCTGCCGGCCGGGAAGCTCACCTTGGTGATCGGGTCGTTCGACGGCGCTTTCAGGCACACCTCGACCCCACCGAGGAGCTGCGAGACCTGGCCGAACGCGGACATCTTCACGGCGGCGTAGTGGTCGACCTTCGTCCCCGTCGTCTTCTCGACGGCCGCGGTCAGCTTCCCGGGGTCCTGGGCGAACAGGCTGTTGATCTTCTGGCCGTCCACGAGGATGTCGCGTGGCAGCGACACGATCATGGCCGCCCCGTCTGCCCGGAACCGCGCGAGCATCAGCGCGTCGGTGTGGTCGTAGTCGTCGAGACCGATGAGGAGCACGTTCTGTGCTTCCTGCGTGGCCTGCGCCGCCGGTGGCGCCGCCTCGGTCTTCTTGATCGCCGTCGGGATGATCACGGCGGCGGCCGCGGCAGCCGCGGTCAGCGTGGCGACCCCGACGATCAGCCCGAGCGGCTTGCGCTTCTTGGCCTTGTGCAGGTTGGCCAGCACGGTCCGGGAGTCGACGCGCTCCTCGGCCTCAGCGTTGATGGCCTGACGGATCAGTTCGTTCATGAGTGCACCCCCAGGGTGGCGGACCGGGCGAGTTCGTGAGTGCGCAGCGTTTGCAGTGCGCGAGAGAGTTGGCTGCGCACAGTCGATTCCGCGCAGCCGAGCACTTGTGCGATCTCCGCGTCGCTGCAGTCCTCGTAGAACCGCAGCACCAGCGCGGCACGTTGCTTGCGCGGCAGGATGGCGATCCGTGCGCGCATGGCCTCGCGTTCGGCGTGCGCGTCAGCTGGATCGGCCATGGACGGCACGTGCTTCGCGAGCTCGCTGCGTTCCACGGCGATCTCCCGCGCGGCCCTGCGGTGCCGCCACGACAGGTAGTCGTTGGTCACCATGCGCTTCACGTAGAGGTAGGGCGCGTCCATCGCCCCGATGCGTTCCCACTTGCCCTGCGCGCGCATGAGCACGTTCTGCACGATGTCCTGCGCCAGGTGTTTGTCGCAGGTGATGGCTGTGGCGTACCCCAGCAGCCGGTCCAGTCGATCAGTCACGAACTGGTCGAACCCCACGCCGCCCCCTTCTCGTCCTCGGTCGTTTGCGGTGTGGGAAACCCCCTTCGCCCCTCGATCCGCTGCATCGGCTTTTTGTGTCCTGGGCCACAGATGTCTCGGTTTGGATGGATTTCGAAGTGAAGCCTTTTCATGTTCACGTCCATGGTCGAGCCTTCACCTCATGCGCATCATCCCTGCACTCGCGCTGTTGTCGCTGCTGCTCGTCCCCGTGGACGCAGCCGCCGCTCCCAACGGCAACTACTACCTGCAAAGTGCCGTGACCGGCCAGAACGCCGCCGTCTCCGGCTCATCCGTCGTCCAGCACCGCCCCAAGGGCAACGAGGACCGCCAGCAGTTCTCCTGGAACGGCAGCACCCTCTCCGAAGGCGGCCAGTGCCTCGGCCGCGCCGGCGACGCCGTCCAGGTGGTCAGCTGCACCAGCGCCGAGGCCCGGTGGGTCGGGCTCCTCGACGACCAGGACAGATACCGCTTCAAGGATCCCGGAGCCGACCGCTACCTGATCGCGTCCGGCACCGACCAGATCCGTGTCGGCACCGGCAACGACACGTGGTTCCTGACCCCGGTCACCCCGGTCCGCGTCCAGACCCCGGCCGACCCGCGCCTGGACGAGATGACGTTCCTGACCTCCCACAACGCCTACGCGAACGGCGTCGACGGCGGCTTCATGTTCGCCAACATCGCCCCGAACCAGTCCCGCGGCATCGTGCAGCAGCTCAACGACGGCGTCCGCGGCTTCATGCTCGACATCCACCAGACCCCCGACGGCGCGATCCTCTGCCACAACAGCTGCACGGCCGTCATCAGGCCGGTGGCGTTGAACGTCGACATCCAGCGCATCGTCGACTTCCTGAAGTCACGCCCCACCGAGATCGTCACGGTGTTCCTCGAGGACTACGTCTCCGCCGACGTCCTGCGCAACGAGCTCGCCCGCGTGCAGGGCCTCAACGACGTGCTGTTCCGCGCCGAGGGCGTCCGGGAGAACGGCTGGCCGACGTTGTCGCAGATGAGGGCGTCCGGCAAGCGCCTGCTCATCTTCACCGACCACGGCCGCGACGGTCGTGAGAACTCCGGTGTCCTCTACCAGAAGGACTGGACGGTCGAGAACTACTGGTCGATGGGCTCCGGCACCGGCGCCTCGGACTGGTCCTGCTACTCCCGCTGGGGCGACAAGCCGCTCACCGCAACGGAAACCGGCTTCCGCCCGCTGTTCGTGATGAACCACTTCCGCGACGTCCCGATGCAGGGCACCGTCGCCACGGACAACTCGAAGCTCGTCAACCGTGCCCAGCGCTTCTGCGAACCCGCGGCCCGCAAGACCCCGAACTACCTGGCCGTCGACTTCTACCACCTCAACACGCCGTCACTCCCGGCGGAACGCCACCCGTCCGGCGCCGGATCCGTCGAACTGGCGGCCGCCCCGGCCCTCTGCCTGGACAACGACAGGGGCGGCACCGCCAACGGCAACCCGGTCCAGATCTGGACCTGCAACAACACCTACGCGCAGAAGTGGCGGGTCGTCGCCGACGGCACCATCGCCATCGCCGGCAGGTGCCTCGACATCGACAACGGCGGCACCACCAACGGCACGAGCGTTCGGCTGTGGGAGTGCAACGGCACGGGCGCGCAGCAGTGGCGCGTGCGGGCGGACGGCTCCGTGCAGAACCCGCAGTCGGGGCTGTGCCTGGACGACCCCGGTGCGTCGGCCACTCCCGGTACGCGCCTGAACATCTGGAGCTGCAACGGTTCCGCAGCCCAGGCGTGGAAGTTCCGCTAGAGCTTGCGGCCGATGCCCACGTAGACGTCCTCCGGGCCGCCTTCTCCGGCCGGGCCGAGTTCCGGGTGCCAGTTCGGCGCCGGGACGACGCCCGGCTGGAGGACCTCCATGCCGGCGAACATGGGCTCGAACTCCGTGCGCGCACGGAAGTACATCGGGTCGCGGCTGTGCTTCATCGCCTCGACGACGGCGCCCATCTCGTCCGGCTTGAAGTCGGCGGTGAGGTGCGACAAAGCGATGAGGCTGCCCTCGGGCACGGCGTCGCGGTAGCGGGCGACGACCTCGGCGGGGCCCTTGTCGTCCGAGACGAAGTGCAGCACGGCGATCATCAGCAGGCCGACGGGCCTGGAGAAGTCGATCAGGTCCTTCACGACCGGGTCGGACAGGACGTCGTCCGGGCGGCACATGTCCGCCTGCACGACGCCCGCGTTGTCGTTGCCCTCCAGGATGAGCTGGCTGTGCGAGACCGCCACCTCGTCGTAGTCCACGTACACGACTCGTGCGTCGGGGTTCCTCTGTTGCACGATCTCGTGGACGTTGCCGACCGTGGGGATGCCTGAGCCGAGGTCGAGGAACTGCGTGATGCCCTGTTCCATCATCAGCAGGACGGCGCGGCGCATGAACGAGCGGTTCGACGCGGCGATCGCACGGCCTTCGCGCAGGATCTGCAGCACTTTGTCGCCGACCATGCGGTCCGACGCGAAGTTGTGGCCACCTCCCAGCAGGAAGTCGTAGACCCGTGCCGCGCTGGGCACGTCCGTGTTGATTCCTGCGGGCACCCAGGAGAAAGGCTCGGACATGCCGCAGAACTTACTCGTGTGCGCGCACGCGTGTAGCGGCCCGTATCAGTGAAAGCGTCATCCAGAACGCGCGAAACGGACTGAGATCTGCTCTGCCAGCAGGAATGCGCCTGCCGCACGGGCTTCCTGGTCGAGCCAGCGCAGGTGGTCCTCCGCGCGTGCCGAACGGAGGTTCCTGGCCGACTCCACGGCTTTCTCCGCGAACTCGATCGCTGCGGGGAGATCGCCCAGAGCGAGGTGGTTGCGAGCCAGTGCCGTCAACGTCAGGGTGCGAGCCCGGCCTTCGCCATATGTGCCCACCCTCGTGGTCAGGGAGGCAATGGCCTGCGCGGGATCGTTCAACGCACGCCGGTCGGCCCAGGCGTTGTGCGCCGCCACGAAACCGAGCTGGAACGCCTTCAGCGCGTCGTCGGGTGCGTTGTGGTGCAGGAACATCCGGCCCGCGCGGGTCAGCACGGAGGCGATGAGCGCCTCGTTCTCCGCCTGCCGTGCCAGCGTCAGCGCCTTCGCGAAGTGCGGCAGGGCCGTGCCGGGCCGGCCGCTGTCGAACGCCGTCCAGCCCGCCAGTTCGTGGACCTCGGCGACGGCGGTCCACGTGGTGTCGTCGACGACGATCATCGGTTCGACGGCGGCGAGGTGCTCCAGAACCGAGCTGTGGCAGGCGATGCCGCCGTAACGCTGGTCCAGCGTCCGCAACGCCCGGGTGCGTGCTGTGATCGCGTCGGCGGAGATGCGGCGGGACGGCATCGCGGGCGGCAGCCAGTCGAACGTGGGCGCGCCGACCGTGATCCGGGCGGCGTGCTCCAGGAACCGTTGCCGTGCCTGGGAGTTCTCCCTGGCCAGCTCCTCGGCCTCGGGGAAACCGTCCGCCACGGCGGCAGCGCACCACTGCAAGGCCTCGGCTTCCTCGCCTAGCGCGAACAGGACGTGGGCCAGCCGTACGGCGGCATCACCGAGGCGTTGGTCGGCGGCGACCCGGAAGTGCACGGCCGCCTCGCGCAGGCGACCCGCGCGTTCCGCGGCCTCGCCCAGGCGGTACTGCCGCTCGACGGCGTCGTCGAGCTCGAACTGGGCCAGCAGCTCACTCATCACTGCCTCCGAGGATCCGCCGCAGCTCGGCGCGGCCGCGGGTGAGGTGCGTGCGCACGGTGGACTCGCCGACCACGAGCACCGCGGCGATCTCGCTGACCGAGTAGCCGAGCAGGTGGTGCAGCGCCACGGTCTCGCGGTGCCTGGGGGAGAGTTCGCGCAACGCCGCGTGCAGCGCTTCCACGTCGTGCACCGGTTGAACGACCTCGGGCACCTCGGCCAGCGGCGTTTCGCGTTCGTACCGCTGCTGCCAGCGCCGCATGAGCCGTAGGGCGACCTTGAGCACCCACGCCTCTGGCTTGTCGTACGTGTGGATATCGCTCCATCGGTGCTGTGCGATCAGCATCGCGTCCTGCGCGATGTCCTCCACCGCGCGAGTGTCGCCGCTCAAAGCCGTCAGCGTCCTGGTGACCACGGGCAGGCACTCGCGGAAGAACTCCGCGAAGCCCAGATCCGGTGCGCTCAACGGCCTTCCCTTCAGCGTCCGCTCGTGTCGTTAACCGCCCTGGGGCGACCTTCACCGGTGACAGGCGTTGAAACCAGCGAAGGCTGACAGCGGGAAGGGAATTCACCCGTTCGGAGGGCCTAGGGGAGCAGGTGGCGGAAGGCGGCGACCAGCAGCATGCGTTGTTGGTCGACGTCCAAGCCCTCGTCCAGCTCGTCGTCCTGGCGGTACTCCCGGTTGCCATGGGAGCCGCGCCCGCCGAACGACTCGACGCGCACGGCGATGTCGACGACGTCCGACGCCAGCTCCACGACGGACTCGTCGTCCGGGATCGGGTCGTTCTGCTGGTACAGCTCGTAGGTGAACCGCATCCCGATCGTGCCGTCGAACGTGATCTGCTCGGTGGGCAGCTGCATCGCGTCGAACACCGCCCGGTACAACGAGGCGCCGGTGAGGTGCAGCGGGGTCATCACGACGTGCGTGGTGCCGAGGTCGTGGCTGCGCACCGAGATCGCGACGGTCGGGCCGTCCGGCTTCGGCGGGACCGGTTGCGGGAACACGGGGAGCTCCGACTTGCGGTCGGAGCGCCAGGTGGCGACGAGGCGGTCCGCGGCGTCCACGAGGTCGATGTGCTTGCGGGGCGCGAGGAGGGGCGGCAGCGGTTCCTCGTCCAGCCGCACGATGAACAGGAACGCGCGGCGGCGCGTCATCTCGCGGGTGAACGCCGCCGTCCACTCCGCCGCCGGCTCGCGCCGCGGGGTGTTCGCCGACCACAGCAGGACGTGGTAGTCGGAGGTGGCCAGTGCCTCGTCGACGGCGGTGGCAGCGTTGTCACCGGGCGCGATCTCGTCCTCGGAAAGGTAGGCGCTGACGTTGCGGGACTCCAGTTCGGCACGGAGTTGCTCGGCGTGCGCGCGGTCCTTTCCGGCGAACGACAGGAACACCTTGGGACGGGTTTCGAGCGGCACGGGGTCTCCGTTCTTCCTGAGTCTTCTGCGCAGCGGGCCCGCTGAGGTCTGGAAGCCCGCGTCGCCGTGCAGGGACCAGCACGCCCAGTCCGCCGGGTGCCGATCGGCGACTTCGACCAGCGCGTGCTGCAGGGCGCGATCTCGGGGGAGCTTCGCCAGGTGCCGGCCGAACGCGTCGAGCACCTGCCGTGCGGCTGTTTCCTCCGCCTGCCAGCGGGCGGCGACGACCGCACCCGCCCCCGCGGACGTGACCGCGCGGACCACGCCGGACTCGCAGGCGCCGAGCACGACCGTGCCGCACGCGCTGAAGTCCATGTCTCCCAGCGCTCCCACGGACACCCGTTCGTCGGCGAACTGCAGCCACGACTGATCGGGGTTCATGCGGTCGTGCGCGGCCTGGGCGTCGATGCGGACGCGTTGGGAGCGGCCTTCTCCGAGTGTCCGCCGCAGCTGCGAGGCCTCCTCGCAGATCGCCGACTCGTCGCCCCTCTGCCTGCGGGCGCTGCGTTGCCGGGGGCGCAGCGCGGACAGGCACGGCAGGCTGGACAGCGCGTGGGTCATGCCGAGGAAGAGGTTCGTGCCGGGGACGGGCAGGCCGGCCAGCGGGACGTCCGCGAGGACGCCGCCCGCCACGACGACGAGCCTGCTGGCCTTGGGAGGCAGGGCCGCGACGACGTCCCGCAGTCCGATCAGGCCCGCCAGCTCGGCGAGCAGCGCGCCGAGGATCGCCTTGTCGTACTTGGGTTTCCAGGACTTCAGCCGGCGGATCGTGTCGGTGAGGTCGCCGATGTGGACGGAGGTCGTCACGTGCGTGACCTTGCGGCCGACGAGCACGTGGTGGAGCTGGTCCGGCGTCGCGTGCATCATCCACACGACCTGGTCCTTCGGCAGGTGCCTCGTCGTCCCGGCGAGCCAGCGCCTGGCCGCCGGCAGGTCGGCGAAACCCGGGAGCTCGCGCGGTCCGGTGGGACCCGGTCCGGCTCGGGCCGCCTCGACGGCGACCACCAGGCCCGCCAGCGCTTTGCGGCCGTCACGCCGGGCCCGGCGAGCTGCGGCGCGCACGCGGCCGTCCCGCACGTCGGGGGCCGTGCGCAGCATCCGGAGCTTGACGCTGGGGCTGTCCCGGTGGTCCGCGAGGTCCTCCTCGACGCTGTGCGACTCGGCCCAGTGCCGGGCGGCGATGTCCTCGTGGCCCGCGTCGGCGAACGTGTCACCGAGCTTGCGCAACGCCAGCGCGGTGAGTTCGGCGTGGCCCGCCCGGCTCGCGATCTCGAAGTGCCGCGCGGCCTGTTCGAGCCGGCCCTGCGCGTAGGCGAGCTCGGCGGCGGTCAGGTGCCACAGCGGCGAGTTCCCCTCGCCCAGCATGCCCTCTGCCTCGAGCAGCTCGTCCCGGGCGATCAGGCGGCGCACGTGGGTGAGCCGGCGTTCCGGCCTGAGGGTGTGGGTGGCGTCGGGGAGCCGCGAGATGACCTCCGGACCGGCCGCGGCCACCAGCAGCGGGAAGAGCCTGCGGGCCGTGCCCGCCTGCCTGGTCAGGACGAGCAGCACCGTCAGCTCGTACAGGACGGCGAACCGCAGCGCGGGTTCGATCTGGTAGCTGGTGGCGCACCTCGTCATCAACGCCAGCGCTTCCTCGTACCGGACCTCGCGCCGCAGCGCGGCGGCGCGTTGCAGGTACTCGGCCGGCGTGCGGGGAGTCCGGTCGCGGAGCTTCGAGACGCGGGTGCCCCTGCGCACGTCCAGCAGCAGCCGGTCCCTGCCGATGTGCTCCAGGTGCTCTGGCCGGCCGGCACGGCGGAAGTGGCGTTCGGCGGCGTCGAGCTCGCTTTCCGCGGTGGGGTAGTCGTAGCGGTCCGCGGCGGCCAGCGCGGCGACTCTCGCGAGCCTCGCCTGCTCCAGTTCGGTGAGTTTCAGCTTCCGCAGCTCGCGCACGTCCCGTTCGGCGGCGACGTGATCCGTTGCGGCACTGCGGATCTGGGCCCGCAGGATCCTCAGCGTGGTGTCGTTGCCGGTGCTCAGGTACTCGTCACAGCGTCGTGCGGCCTTCGCGACGGCACCGAGGTTGAGCAGCGTCGCGCAGTGGTCGTGGGCGACGGCAGGGGTGATCTTCGCGGCCCTCGCGTAGGCGAGGTCGACGCCGAGGACGTTGCCGCGCAGTGCGGCGGACCTGGCGGCCTTGACCGCGTCCGCGAGTGGGGTGCCTGGTTCGAAGTGCATCAGTTCCCGCAGCTCCGAGCGCCTGCACTGTCCTTTGTGGTCGGTTGGCGGCCGGCGCAGCCGGTTGTGGTCCCGCCCAGTGCTCCGTCTGATCGGAACGGCGGGCGCGTGGCCGCCGGGAAAGGCGTTCTTTGGCGCATGCACGATCCTCCGTGCGTCGCAGGTTAACGATCCAGACGGCCCACAGATCGTTTGTCCACTTTCTGTCAACGAACTGCTCAAACGATCTTGTCGGTGCTCCTCGGCACACTGGATCCACCACCGATCCGAGGAGACCGTCATGTGCTGGAGCTGCGACCACCCCGCCGGCCGCATGGAAGAACACCTGGCCACCCTGCGCCGCTGCATCGACGTGCGGGGCTGGGCCGTTCAGGCGATCGAACGGGACCGGGCCCACCCACCCTGGGCCTACACCGTCGGCCTGACCCCGCGTGGCCTCCCGGAACTCGTCGTGACGGGCATGGCCGTCCTGGAAGCGGGCCGCCTGCTCGACGACATGGCCGAACACCTGGTCCACAGCTGCCTGCCCGCACCCGGCCACCGCTTCACCGTGCCCGGCGGCCCGCTGCTGGAGGTCGTCCGCGTGGCGCGCCCCTGGGCCCACCTGCTGGTGTCCGCGCGGCTGTACGGCGAGGGCATCGAGGCCCTGCAGTTCGTGCACGCCGACGAGTCCGGGCGCTGGCCCTGGGACGGCTCCTACGAGGGGGTGGTGGGAGGCCAGCCGGTGCTGGGGGTGAGAGCGGGGCCGCCCGGCGGATGAGCAGCGCGGCCGGTGCGGGGAACCGCCTCCCTCGCGCAAGGTCCTCAGCCACGCGGAGCCCTGGGCTCAACCCACCGCCCGGCCGATCCGCTCACCCAGCCCTCGCAGGTGCTCCACCAGTTCACCTGGCCCGTGCACCACGAAGTCGCACCCCAGCAGGGTCAGGCGGAACGCGAGGTAGTCGATCGTGTCCTCGACGCTGTGCCAGTAGCACGAACCGTCGTCGACGGCGGTCAGGTCGCCGGCGAAGTCCGCCAGCCGGGCCCGTGCCAGCTCCACGGGCAGCCGCAGGGTCGCGCGGGCCCGGAAGGTCGGGGCCGAGTCGTACATCTTCCGCGTCACGAACTCCGTCGCGTCCCCGCCGGGCGGCACGCGGGGTGCGAAGCGAGCCCCGGTGGCCAGGGCGGCTGAGACGCGGTCCAGCCGGAAGACCCGCCAGTCGTCACGGTCCACGTCGAAGGCGAGGAGGTACCAGCGCCGGCCGAGCGCTACCAGCTGAATGGGCTCCACGTGCCGTTTCGACAGCACGTTCTCGTTGGCGACGTAGGCGAACCGCACCCGTTCGCGGGCCGCGACCGCGCCGGCGATCACGGTCAGCTGACCGGGGTCGACCAGTGCGGCGTACGAGGCCGGGGTGGGAGCGGTGGCCGACGTGAGCGACGAGACGCGCCGGGCCAGCCGGGGCGGCAGCACCTGCTGCAGCTTCGCCAGGGCGCGCAACGACGCCTCGGCGATGCCCGCCACCGGTTGCCGGGCGGCGGTGCGCAGGCCGACCGCAATGGCCACGGCCTCCTCGTCGTCGAGCAGCAACGGAGGCATCGCCGCGCCCGCGCCGAGCCGGTACCCGCCGAGCACGCCCATCGACGCCTCGACGGGATAGCCGAGGTCGCGCAGCCGGTCGATGTCGCGCCGCACCGTCCGCGGCGTGACCTCCAGCCGGGCAGCGAGCTCGCTGCCCGGCCACTCGCGCGGTGTCTGCAGCAACGACAGCAGGCGCAACAACCGGGCGGCATCACTCATACCGCGAATCTAGCCAGGAACTAGGACCGATGTCGTCCTACATGGCTCATACGGTCATCCCCGACGAGCAAAGGGGAGACCGGATGAACATCGTGCCCGAGGGCTACCACACCGTGACGCCGTGGCTGATCAGCCGAGGCAGGACGGCAGAGCTGATCGACTTCATCACCGAGGTGTTCGACGCCACCGAACTGGGCCGCGTCGGCGAGGCGCCGGAGATCGGCCACGCCGAGGTCCGCATCGGCGACTCGGTCGTGATGCTGTTCGACCAGCCGAACTGGCAGCCCACCCCCGCGTTCCTGCGCCTCTACGTCGCCGACGACGCGACCACGCTCGAGCGCGCCGTGCAGCGCGGCAGCAGGGTCGTCACCGAGCCCACCGAACTGTTCTGGGGAGACCGGGTCAGCCGGTTCGCCGACCCGTTCGGCAACCTGTGGTGGTTGCACCAGCGGGTCGCGGAGCCCACCGGGGCCGAACTGGAGGCCAGGATGGCGGACCCGAAGTTCGTCGAGGCCATGACCTACGTGCAGAGCGCGGAGTTCACCCCGCCGACGTGACCCAGTCCGCGGTGTCGCGGTGCCGGCCGAGCCCCACGGCCTCGAACTCGTCGTGGTGCTCGCCCGTCACGCCACCTAGCCACCAAAGCGACTGGGAGATGGGCGAGACGTCCGGCACCGGGTCGTCCTCCTCCCGCACCAACGGCTTGAGCACGCTGCGGCCCTGATCCCGCACCTGGGTCCGCTGCGAACCCGTGCCGCCGAAGTGCTCCGCGTCCACGAGCGCGACCGGCCCGCGCGACGACCAGTCCGCCACCTGTCCGCTGTCCGGCGCGTCGAACAGCGGCAGCAGCACCAGGTCCCGCGCCAGCGGAACGACGAGAGCGCTCACCGGCACACCGGCACGAGCGATGGCGGCCTGAAGGCAGTACGCGTCAGCCGGTGACGCGATCCCGTTCGGCCGCGGTCAGCGTCGGCTCCGGTGCAGCCGACCGCGGCCCGCGCAGGGTCGCCCAGATCATCTTGGGCCTGACCAGGTTCGCCATCGGCGCGGACAACGTGAACGCGTCCAGGAACGCCCGTGTCACCGGCGCCTCCGTCGTCGCCGTGCGCACCAAACGGTCCACATAACGCTGCAGCACCCGTCCGGCCAGCGGCAACGGCTTCCCGACCGCGCCGGGGTAGAGGATGTCCTGGTTGGTCGCCATCGCCCAGGCCCCGTCGACCACCTTGCCGATGCCGCGCTGGACCTGCTGCGCGGAGTGCCCGGCCGCCAGACCGGCGTCCAGCGCCTGCGCGCTCTGCGCCGCGACCGACATGCCGTGCCCGTAGACGGGGTTGTAGGTGGCCACCGAGTCGCCCAGCGCCAGCAGGCCGCGCGGCCACGACTTCAAGCGCTCGAAGAACATCCGCCGGTTCGCGGTGCTGTGCGACCCGTACACCGGCGACAGCGGCTCGGCCGCGGCGATCAGCTCGCCCACGACCGGGTTGCGCACCGAGCGGGCGAACGAGACGAACTCCGACTCGTCGGTCGACGGCTCGCCGCCGCGCGTCCCGGACAGCGTGACCAGCCACTTGCCGTCCTCGATGGGCAGCAGGGTCGCGGTGCAACCGGGGAACGGATCACGCGGGTTCGCCTGCACGTTGACGATCGGGAAACCGGAGGCGGCCGTCGGCGGCGCCTGGAAGATCCGCGTGGCGTAGGCGAGTCCGGAGTCGACGCTCTCGGAGTGCACGGCGGGCAGCCCGAAGTCCACCAGCCAGGCGGGCAGCCGGGAGCCGCGTCCGGTCGCGTCCACGACCAGGTCGGCCTCCAGCGAGATCTGCTCGCGGGAGATCCGGTCCTCGACCAGCACCCCGGTCACCGCCTGCCGGTCACCGAGCAACGACACCGGTTCGGTGCCGGTCAGCACCGAGATCTTGTTGTCCCGCAACGTCTGGCTGCGCACCACCCAGTCCAGCAGGCCGCGGCTGCACGAGACGATGAACTGCATCTCCGGGAACCGCGGCACCCAGCCCTGGGCGCTCAGCGACACCAGGGCGTTCGGCACGCCGATCCGGTGCGCCCCGGCGGCGAACAACGCGTCCAGAGTGCCCGGCAGCAACGACTCGATCGCCCGCGCGCCACCGGACATCAACAGGTGCGCGTGGCGGGCCTGAGGCACGCCGGAACGCGGCGAGGGGCCGTCCGGCAGCTTGTCGCGCTCCACCACGGTGACCTCGTCGAAGTACCGGACGAGGACGGACGCCGTGAGCATGCCCGCGAGTCCACCGCCGAGGACTACGGCGTGTGTGGGTGCCATCTAATCCATTCCCCCTGCTGCTTGCACTCGTGCCGCGTCGGCGACGGCGGCGTCGACGATCGGCGAGTGCTGGTACGCACGCGAGATCCGGACCCACCTGTCGTGCTCGGAGGCGAGGTCGGTGCCGTCGACGATCACCGAGGT
Organism: Lentzea flaviverrucosa; assembly: GCF_003350445.1. NCBI lineage: Bacteria > Bacillati > Actinomycetota > Actinomycetes > Pseudonocardiales > Pseudonocardiaceae > Lentzea > Lentzea flaviverrucosa. Next base: position 382,735 of record NZ_QQAU01000002.1, on the reverse strand, counting down.
GGGACGGCGTTCGGGCGCCCGTGCGCGGCCGTCGGACGAGCCCGCGGCGCGCAGCTGGGCGGCCTCCACCACGGCGGCCAGTTCGTCGGTGGGCAGCGCGGCCTGGCGTGCGAGGGACGTCGCGGCCTCGCCGATGCTCAGGTCGAAGTACGGCGTGAGCGCCCAGCGCCAGTCGTTGAGCTCGATGATCTGCCGGCGCACGCGGTGGTGCGGGTTGAGGAACTTGCCCGGCGCCACCAGCACGATGCCGGGGTTCACGTGCACCAGCGCGCGGTGCAGCGGCCGCAGCGCGAAGTACGTGCGCCAGCGCCGCACCCACAGCGAGGGTGACGGGCGGCGCGGCCCGAAGACCGGCAGCGCCATCGCGATCACCAGCGGGATCATGCTCAGCGACGCCATCAGCGGCGCCGTCGTGCTCAGCACGTCGAAGCTGCGCTCGCCGGCCCAGTCCATCAGCAGCACGAACAGCTTGATGACCGCGAACGCCATGGGGAACAGCGCCGCGGCGCAGTACCAGCGCAGTCCGAGCCGGAGCCACGGCCGCGCGGAGATCGCCTGGTCCCGCGAGCCCTGCCAGCAGTGGTAGGCCTGACCGCCGCAGCCGACCATGGTCGCGACGAGGTAGATGAACAGGAAGACCGCGATCGTCGGTTGCGTCGCGTAGTAGGTGTCGAAGTCGACCTGGCGTTCCTCGTCGACCTCGGACTTGAAGAACAGCACGACCATCGCCGCGACGATCGTGCTGTAGCTGACGAGGATCAGCCGGACCCGTTGCCACGCCTGGGCCGCCGGGTACCGCCAGTACAGCACCAACGCGAACGCCGCTCCGGCGAAGCAGACCACCAGGCTGTAGACGAGCAGGGCGGCGAAGTTCGGCACGCCGCTCGTCCAGTTGATCCAGGCGATGTTCGCGGGGGCGGCGAAGAGCAGGGCGAACGCGGAGAAGAACACGGTCGAGATGAGCGCGACGACACGGGGACTGCCCCAGCTCGACCGCAGCGCGCGGATCTTGTACGCGAGGAGGAACAGACCGACCATGCCGCAGGAGAGGTAGATCAGGTTAAAGATCGCCACGACGCACCCAGCGAGATCTTCCTTCGAGCGACTCGGCCACCCGGCGCACGTGCGCGGGCTCCTCGGTGGTGGCCGTGTCCGCCCAGACCCGGTGCTCCGTCAGCCTTTCCAGCAGGTGGTCGGCGAGGTTCTCGGCCTCGCGCTCCTCGTCCTCGGTCAGCGTCGTCCGCCCGGCGATGATCTTCGCCATCCGCGGCAGCAGGTGTGGCGCGAGCCTGCGCATGCCCTCGTCGCGGGTCAGCGCGACGGGCTGGTGCTTCAGAAGCACGTGCGCGAACTCGTGCAGCAGCACGTGCAGGCGGTGGTACCAGGACGGGGAGTCGGCGCAGATGACGAGGTACGTGCCGTTCTCGAGCAACGCGGTCGCACCGCTGAGGCAGACCGCGTTCGTGATGGCGGCGAAGCGGACGTCGACAGCACGCCCGAGCCGTTCGCTCATCAGCTCGCAGACCCGGCGGCTCGCCTCTTGATGCGTGGCGTCGGGCGGCAGGTCGAGGTCCCGGGCGACCTCGTCGACCAGCTTGCGCAGTTTCCTGCGGTTCACCCGTCGCCTCCTCTCGATGTCGTCTGCAGCGATCCAAGCAGAGATCTTCACGCCGTCGTCGTCATCAAGTCCGGTCCGCGGACGGACGGCGGCTGTTCAGTGGGAACGACCAGCCTTCGCCGACTTCGAGCGCCTGCCGGAACCCTTCTACCGCAGCAGCCCTGGCCTGCGGGGACAGATCGCCGGTGTGTTCGGCCAGACGGGTGACGAACTCGACGACGCCGAGTTCGCGCAGGGCGAGGAAGTCCGTCAACTCGGAGTCGACCCGCGCCGCCAGGTCGTCGTCGAAGAAGTACGCCGGATCGGCGCCGAAGTGGTCGGCCAGGCCGAGGATGTGCTTGAGCCGCGGGTTGTCGCTGGTGTTGCTCAGCAGTTCGCGGATGTAGCTGGCGGAGATGCTGCCGAACTGGCCCGACGAGCTGATCGCGGTCGCGACCTCCTCCGGTGACCAGGGGCCGCGGTCCGGCGGGTGCACGGCCTCGAAGAGCGTGCTCAACGCCGTTGGGCGCCAACCGGGCTGTTCTGCGGTGTGCAGTTCACGGCGACCGTTCAGGAACACCGCCGGGTGCACGCCGAGAGCGCCGGCGAGGTCGACGATCGCCTGGCACGTCGGGTTGTCCTTCACGCCGAGTCGCAGCTGCGAGATGTAGCCGTGCCCGATGTCCCCGCCCCGCGCCTTCACCGCGGCGGCGAGCGCTACGTTGGTGACCTTGCCCCGGCCGTCGGGCGGGTTGTTGCACAGCTCGTTGAGGACCTCGGCGAACGGCCTCACGCCACACCTCCGCTGGAGCGACCAAGGGCCCGGGGATCTTTCCACTGTTGTGGAACCAAGAGAGCATATGGCATCACAAGGGTTGAAACCACCTGTCGGTAGCCCTATGATCACACTCCGCCGCTTGCACTGATGTGTCGCGTTTGATCCGAACGACGTCACCTCAGTTGAAAGGGGCAGATCGGGCCGGTCAGAGCTGAAGTCTGGGGGGACTCATGGCGACTGTGCGGATGGGGCTACCGGTGGACCACGGTTCTCTGCGCCTGCACGACGAGAGCGCTCCCTCGCGCTGTAATTCGTGCGCACAACCCGTTGGCGCGTGGGCGACTGACCGCTTGACGGGCCTCCTCGGCCGTTGGGGCTGGGACGACCAGGCGCCCGCGACGTACCGCCGCGCCCAGCGCCGCTGGGAACAGGTCGCGCTGCTCATGATCGACCTCGACCGGTTCAAGAAGATCAACGACGAGTACGGCCACCCCGCCGGCGACGTGGTGCTGAGCGACGTCGCAGCCGTGCTGACCGCCCACACGCGCCCGACGGACCTCGTGTGCCGCCACGGTGGCGATGAGTTCCTCGTGCTGCTGCCCCGCACCACGAGCGGAGAAGCGGCCATGGTGGCCGAACGCATCCTGCGCGGCATCCGCGCACTGCAGACCGAGATCACCACGAACGACGGCTACCACGTCACCCTGCACGGTCAGACGGCGTCCATCGGCGTCGCGTCGCACGTGCCCACCGCCGAGGACACGCTGATCGACCTGGTCCGCGACACCGACGCGGCGCTGCAGCGCGCCAAGCGAGGCGGCCGGGCCCGCGTCCAGGTCCACGACCCGAGCACCTTCGCCACCGAGCGCAAGGCGGACTCCGCGGCCCTGCACCACCTGCTCGCGTTGCAGGACCTGATGAGCAGCGACCAGCTGCCGCAGGTCCTCGTCGCGCTGTCCGACGGCGCGAAGAGCGCGGAAGAGCTGCTCTCGAACCTCGGCCCGAAGGTGATCCTCACGCTGGAACGCCTGCAGGACAACGGTTTCGTGCTCCGCCGCGCGGCTCGCTACGAACTCACGGCCGCTGCCCGCGAGTGGATCACGGACGTGCTGCCGGCCGTCGCCGCGTGGACGAACCGCCACCACGGCCTCGTGCACTAGCGCTCAGGCCGTCGAGCCCACTCCCTTGATCCGCCCGTCCCGGAACGCGTCCACGAACAGCCGGTGGTCCTCCCGGGTCTGCCGCGCGTAGTCGAGGGCGAACGCCACGACGGACTCGCAGAACTCGGCGTCCCGGCCCCCGATGGCCGACGCGATCGCCTCCTCGCACTGGAAGTCCACGAGGGTCTGCGCGGAGTCCGAGTCGGCCACGCAGTGCATCTTCGCGGTGGCGCGGCCCAGGTAGCCGAGCACGGGCAGCATGTCGGCGGGCTCGGTGAGGTCCGACCAGTCCAGGTCGGCCTCGTACGGGGAGAGTTCGGACACGACGTAGCCGACGCCGTCGATCTCGGTGTGGCCGAGCCACGGGTCGGCGTGGGCCTGCAGGGCTCGCTGCGAGACGGCGGTGCGGTGGCCGTGGTCGGTGAAGTACTCGCGGATCCTGGCGTCGGGGACGATGCGGCTGGGGGCGGCCACGTTGGCCTGCTTCATGGACAGCACGACGTCGTTCTCCAACGCCTGGGAGCGTCCCTCGACCAGGATGTTGTAGGCGTGCAGGCCGGCTGAGCCGATGCCGAAACCGCTGCGGCCCACCACGTCCTTCACTGCGTAGGTGCGGCTCGACGCCCGTTTGCCGGTCGGGATGGTGTCCAGGTAGGACGCGAAGGCGCGGGCGACGGTCTCGAGGACGTCCTCGGAGAGTTCGTGGATGCCCTCGCGGTCGCGGCGGAAGCGGCGTTCGTAGTCGACGATCGTGGTCTTCTCGTCCAGCAGGCCGATCCGGGTGGACAGGCGGGCGCGTTGCAGGACGCGGTGCAGCGTGCCCTCGGTGCTGTCGAGGCGCAGGCTGAAGAGCTCGTCGTCCGGGTGCTCGGCGAACGTGCGGACCTGGGCGACGTACGCGGTGACGTAGGTGCTGATCAGGTCGGCGATCGCGCTGTCCGGCAGGGCCTTGCGCCAGCCCAGCAACGCCATCGAGGCGGCGAATCGGCGGAGGTCCCACGTGAACGAGCCCAGGTAGGCCTCGTCGAAGTCGTTGACGTCGAACACCAGCGTGCCCTCGGAGTCCATGTACGTGCCGAAGTTCTGCGCGTGCAGGTCGCCCTGGATCCAGATGCGGCTGGTGCGTTCGTCGGCCCACTCGTCGGGCAGCTCGGCCATGTCGGCGTAGAACAGGCACGCGCTGCCGCGGTAGAACGTGAACGGTTCGGCCGCCATCTTGCGGAACTTGTGCCGGAACGCGGCGGGGTCGGCCGCCATCAGGCCCGCGAAGGCCTCTTCCAGCACGCTCACGATGCGGTCGCCGCGATCTGTCATGGTGCATGACAGCACGCCGAAGTCCGCTGGAGAAGCCGGACGCGCGCGAAGAGCGAGCAGGAATCGAGAAGCCCTCGCGGATCGACGCGCCTAACGTCGCGGGCATGTGCTTCATGTTCGGTGCGAGCGAGGAGCAGGTGCGTCGCGTGCTGGAGGAGGCGCGGCACGCCGAGGAGGAGGCCGAGGCCGAAGACTGGCCTCAGGACTAGGGATCGCGTTCATGTCCGGCGAAAGACTGCCGGGCATGAACGGATCGATGTCGCGCCGGAGCATTCTCGCCGCGGGTGTGGCGGGCTCAGCGGCGGTTCTGCTCGGCACCGGGAACGCCTCCGCGGCGGCCCTCGTCACCCAGAGCGAGATCAACTCGCAGCCGACCTTCTACGAGGTGAACGGCGCCGCGACGTCGTTCCGCTACGACCCCGGCTTCTACTCCCGCCTGGAGGCCTGGCACGTGCACTGGCGGAACTGGACGCCGTACCACTGGACCGCGCCGCACAAGATCTACTCGTACGGCGCGTACGTGAACAAGTCCGGCATGCACGGCGAGGGCAGGGCGTTCGACCTCGCCCGCATGCTCATCACGAACCGCGACACGGGCGCGACGTTCACCGCCTTCAACGGCCGGTACGACCAGTGGAAGAACTCCACCGGTGACGCCCTGCGCACCGCGCGGATCCGCTACTGGGGAACGATGGCGTCGCTGCACCACCACTTCCGGCACGTCATCTCGTACCTCGACAACGCCGAGCACCACAACCACGCCCACATCGACAACGCGATCTCGGGCAGCGGCGACTCCAGCTTCACCACCGGCTCGGCGACCCAGACCTACTTCGTCCAGGCCGCCTGCCAGTACATCTGGGGCATCTCGACCGGCATCGACGGCGACTGGGGCCCGCAGACGCAGCAGAACTCCTCCGCCGCCCTCGCCCGCGCCGGCTACGACGGCGTGATCACCACCCAGAGCCGGTGGCTCGCCTTCTGCAAGGCCAGCGCGCAGCAGGCATGGGCACTCGTGCCCTAGATCCGTTGACCAGCAGACGATCGAAGGGTGGTTGGGACGGGCCTGTCTGCACCACGGTGAGGGCATGGAACGCACACACCGGCGCCCTGCCTTGCTGATCACCGCGCTCCTCTCGATCGCGATGTTCACCGCCGGCAACTCGGCCGCAGCTCCTCCGGAAGAACCGTCGAACCACTGGCAGTACGACCACTGGCCGCAACAACAGCCGTGGCAGCAGTCCAGGGACTCGGCCCGCGTGCTCGCGCAGGCCGGTTTCCCGGGGCCGATCGACCCGCAGAACTGGGTCAACCCCGACCACATGACGTGGGAACGGGACTACAAGAAGATCCCCGGTACGAACTGGGCCGACCCGGCGGTCAAGGGTTCGGTGCGCACCTTCAAGGGCGCACTGGTCCTGCTGGACTACCCGAACCAGCCGTTCGTCGTCACGCAGGCGAAGAACTCCACGGTGTTCGGCAACCCCAGCGCCGAGGCGAGCAACGTGCCGCGCGCCGAGGTCGGGCAGTTCTACCAGGACTTCCTCAACAAGCCGAACGGCCTCAACCGCGGCCACACCGTGCACGAGTACTGGATGGAGACCTCAGGCGGGCGCTACGGCGTCGACCTGAAGGCGTTCGGCCCGTACACGATGCCGGGCAAGGACCACGAGTACGCCATGGAGTTCCAGGGCGGAACCGGTTGTCCCGCAGGCGATTCCTGCAACCGCAACATCCGCACCGACGGCCGTGCCGCGTGGGTGGCAGACGTCGGCGCGGAGGTGCCGGCGGGTTACGACTTCACCTACTACCTGTCGGCGGGCCAGGACGAGTCCGGCACGTGGCAGGAGTTCGGGATGATGAAGTTCCGGACCAAGGAGGACGTGACCGACGCCTTCGGCCCGCCCGATCCCGCGCTGCCGAACTGGTCGAGCACCCGGTACGTGGACTGGACCTCGTGGGCCGCGGGCTCGTCGATCTGGCCCAACGCGGGCGGCGGCTCGTCCACCCAGGCCGAGAGCTCCGGCCAGGGCGTCTACGCGCACGAACTGAGCCACCTCCTCGGCATCGGCGACAACTACAACAACCCGTACGGCAGCCCGCCGCGCCGTGACTACAGCGGCCCGTGGGACATGCTGTCGCGCGGCTCGTTCAACGGCCCCGGCGGCCCGCACTCCCGCTGGACCATCCCGGCGACCGGCGGTGCGTCGCTCGGCGCGCAGCAGACGTTGCGCAACAAGATCAAGCTCGGCATCGTGGACGAGAAGAACGTCCTGCGGTTGTCCCGCGAGGCACTGGCCGGGTCCGGCACGGTCATCGCGAAGATCACCGCGCGCGAGGTCGATCCCGGCGCCACCGGCCTGACCGGCATCAACCTCGCGCTGGGCACCGGCGACAAGTCCCCGTCCTGCAACGTCTCCACGAACCCGTTCTGCGACGGCGGCGGCTACAACAACTACACGCTCGAGGTCGTGGACCGGATGGGCGCCGACTCGTTCACCCCGGACTCCGGCGTGATGCTGGCCAAGACCAAGAACGCCGACGCCGCACCGTTCACGTGGGTGATCGACGCGAACCCGCAGGACATCGGCATGACCGACTACGTCCTGCCCGACGGCACCGAGGTCCCGATCACGATCGGCGACTACCGCCAGCTGTCCGACGCGCTGCTGCACGCGGGCACGAACTCCGGCAGCGAGTTCGAGTTCGTCGACACGGCCAACCGCCTGCACTTCTACGTGCTGGACCTGCAACGCGACTCCCGTGGCGTGCTGTCCTACACGGTGGCGATCCGGTCGCTCGACGGCGCCGGACCGCAGCAGCGCGGCGTGCGGGTCAACCCGACCGCGGCGCGTGCCGACTCGTCGGGCGTGGCGACGTGCCGCTTCCCGCTGACCAACACCGGCCGCACGGCCGCTCCCGGTGGACAGCACCCGGAGCCCGTCGACCAGTACCTCGACGGTGACGTCTACCGCGTGACGGCGAAGGCTTCGGACGGCTGGACCGTCTCGGTGCCGAACGCGCTGGCCACGGCCAAGTTCGGCGGCCGGGTCGACGTCCCGGTGCACGCGCAGCGCAACGGCGGGCCGATCATGTCGAAGGTGACTCTGACGGCGGTGTCGGAGAGCAACCCCGCCAGGTCCGCGACCGCGACCTGCACGGTGACCGGCCGCTAGGGCGTGTCCCGTAAGTCCGTTCGATGAGAGTCACGGTCGAGAGTCCCGGAGGCGGTGCCGCCGCAATGCCCTCATACCGGGCGTATTCGGGCTTTGCGGCGGTGCCGCCTCCGGGGCCCTCGGCCGCGACTATCGCGGACGAGACTTACGGGACACGCCCTAGCGGCGACGGCTCCGGGCCGGCCCGCGCCGGCTCGGAGCTTCCCGCTGCGGCACCGGTCCTGCCGTCAGCATCACGAAGCACCCCGTCAGCAGAGCGGCGCCGCACGCCAGCCACGTCAGCGTCTGGACCGTCGAGATCGGGGCGATCACGCCGATGCTGAACAGCAGCAACGGCATGCCGAGCGCGTAGCAGACGCCGGCCGCGAACGTCCGCCCCGAACCGCTGGCCAGCAACGGGATCGCGGCGGCCGCCGTCAGCACCGCGAACACGAGCCACGCGTACGTCAGCCCGGTGTGCAGCGCGATCGTGACGTCGAGGCCTTCGTCCGCGCGGATCGCGGACTCCAGTTCGGGCGCGTAGCTGAACCCGGCGGCGGCTCTCGTTCCCGCGGCGGCGGCTGTAAGCAGCAACGACGCCCCCAGGATGGTGCGACCGCGCCGGACGGGATCGACTCGCTTCCTGGTGTCCACGCACCCAGTCTGTTGGCAGCCGCCGGGCGCGGGCCTGAGCACACGCCCAAGTGCACTCAGTGGTGGTACGGGATGCGGGCCATCGGCTCGAGCAGTTCGTGCTCCTCGTAGGACAGGTGCGACAGCAGCGTGTCCGTGAGCAGGTCGACCGCCTCCTGCACCTGGACGATCTTCCGCGGTTCCGCGACCGTGGCCACCAGCGCGGCGTCGAGGCGTTCGAGCACCTCGTGGATGACGTGGTGCTCCTCGGTCAGCCGGTCGAGGACGGGCCCGAGCCGCGCGTCGCCCTCCCTGAGCTGCGGGTAGAGGCTGGTGTCCTCGAGCGTGTGGTGGAGGGTGACGAGCCGGCAGTAGCTCTCGCAGTACGCGCCCATCGTCCAGTTGTTCTGGCGCATGGTCATCGTGTTGATCTCGGACCGCGCCTCGCCCACGCCGATGGTGCCGTTCACGGCCTGCTCGATGATCGAACGGACCTTCGCCAGCTCCTCACGCAGGTGGTCGTGGACCCCGACCAGCTGACGGCCCATCGCCCTGCCCGAAACGCTGTAGACCGCGTCCGCTTCAGGCTCCGGACCTCGGGGGCGCGTCGACTCGTCCCACAGGAGCTCGACGCCATGATCTGTCATGCCGAAAGTATGCCATGCAGATATTCTGTCCAACAGACGTTCTACCCGGACTATCATTAGTGCGGTGACAGCGCTAGAGGACGACTTCGGCTGGACCCTCGGCGTGGTGTTCCGTGCCTTCGTCAAGGCCACCAACGCCGCCGTGGGCGATCTGCCCGGCGGCCACCGCGGCTACCAGATCCTCACCGCCGCCACCCGTGACCAGCCGGAAAGCCAGTCGGCGCTCTGCCAGCAACTGGGCATCGACCGCACCGTCATGACCTACCTGCTCGACGACCTGGAACGGGCCTCGCTGGTGGAACGCCGCCCGGCGCCGGCGGACCGCCGCACCCGCCTGGTCGTGGCGACCGACGTGGGGCGTTCGCGGTTGGAGGAGCTGGATCTCCGGCTCTCCCACGCCGAGGCGCACGTGTTGTCCGGGCTGCCGGCTTCGGACCGGGAGACGTTCAAGGCGCTGCTCTGCCGGCTGGCGGGCCACGTCAACGAGCTGGACCCGGTGCCGAGCGCCTGCCAGGCCGTGCAGGACATCGCGGCGAGCACGACCTGACGCGCCGGTCTGGTGGTTGCCCCGGCACGGCCGCCGCGGTTGTGGAATTCTCTGGACCGTACGGACGAACGTGAGCTGGGGGACTGGGTGAAGACGCCCGAAGAGTGGATGCGGGACTTCGAGGCGAAGATCGCCGACGCGCAGGCGAAGGCCGCGGCAGTCCAGGAAGGGCTGGCGCAGGCAGGCGGTTCTGCCTCCTCGAAGGACGGGACGATCATCGTGAGCGTCGCGCCCAACGGTGCGCTGACAGGGCTCGAGCTGACCGCGGACGCCATGAGGAAGTCGCACGCGCAGCTGTCCGGCGAGATCCTCGAGATCGCGCGCATGGCGCAGCGCGGCGCGGCGGTGAAGGTCGCCGAGACGTTCGCGGCCGTTGAAGGCGAGGGGTCCGAGACCTATCGCATGATCACCGAGTACCTGCCGCCGCCGGAGGAAGAGGAACAGCCGAAGGCACCGGGCTACGCGTTCAACGAGGAGTACGAGGAGCGCGCCGCCGCACCTCCTCCGCCGCCTGCCCGTCGTCCCGCGCCGCGTCCGAACACCGATGAGGACGACGACTTCGGCGGCGACTCGATCTTCAAGAAGCGCTGATTTCGCCTGGGGGAGAAGTGTCAGAGGAGAACAGCACGACCACGTGGTCGACCGGCGCGGGCGTGGTGGACAGCGTCGCCGGCTTCGTCGACTCGCTGACGTCGGAGGCCGAGGGTGAAGGGCCTGACGTCATCGACGTCGCGCTCGGTGGTGCCGGTGTGGTGGTGGACGTGGTCGCGACGATGGCGAACCCGTTGGGAATGCTCGCTTCCGCCGGTGTCGGCTGGTTGCTGGAGCACGTCGACTTCCTGCGCGAGCCGCTGGACGCGTTGCTGGGCAACCCCGACGAGATCAACGCGAACACCGACCAGCTCAAGCAAGCCGCTCTGCAGATGAAGGTGGTCGCCCAGGAGCACCGCGAGGACATGCGCTCCGTCTCCGACTGGGAGGGCGCTTCCGGCGAGGCGTTCAAGCGCGAGATGGATCAGATGGCCGGCGAGTACGACGCGCTCGGCAAGACGATGGACGGCACCGCGGCGATCTACGCGTTGTCCGGCGCGCTCGTCTGCGAGCTGCGGTCGCTGGTGTTCGGCTGGATCTCGGACCTGATCGGCGAACTGATCGCGAGCGCGCTGATCGCCGCCGCGTCGGCCGTGGTCACGCTGGGCAGCTCCATCGCCGCGTTCGCGGGCTACGCGGGCACGCGCGCCGCCATGATGGCGACCAAGATCGCCGGCCGCCTGTCGAAGCTCGCGTCCGCGATGGCGCGCTTCGGCGGCCGCATGGCCAAGCTGGCGGAGAAGATGCAGGGCCTCGTCAAGGGGCTGGAGCGGTTCGCGGAGTACGGCGGCTACGCCAAGTCCGCGTACGACGCGGTCAAGCCCTACGACATGCCGCCGGCCACTGCCTGACGCTTCAGCGAGGCTGGCCGGTGAACATCGCCACCAGGTCGTCGCCCTTGAAGTCCACTCCCACCGCGCCGCCGGGGTTGACCATCACCTGGACGCCCGGCAGCACCGTCAGGATGTCCTTGAGCGTGATCCCTCCCGGCCGGTAGTCGCCGGGCGGGAGGAAGCGCGGCGACGAGTAGAGCGCGATCAGGTTGTTGCCGTGCGCGTCCCTGGCGATGGCGAGGTTGCCGTCCGGGCCGGGCTGGGCCAGCAGCTGCGACTCCAGCGCCGCAGACATGGCCGCCTCGTACGGCAGCCAGCCCGCCGTGACGTAGTTGAGCACCACCTCGAACTCGCACAGCGGCTCGGGCAACCCCAGACGTCGCGGGCTCGGCTTGTAGTCGTCGTTCACCCAGGTGTTGCCGGTGAACTGGCCATCCGGTCCGACCTCGTAGGCGCCGAGCAACGTGAACAGCGGAGTGCCCTGGATGTAGCGCGGGTCGATGTCCGGGTCCGCGCAGTAGATCCAGCCACCAGGGTTCCTCGCCGCCTCGGCGCGCATCGCTTCGCTGATCGGTGGAAGTCCCGGATGCGTGGTCTCGGTGGGCGCGTACTTCGGGTCGAACGCCAGAAACGCTTCGGTGGCAACACATTCGGCGAGGTCGTGCTGCGGTCCGACCGGCAGGCCGGCGACCCCGTGCCACGCCCCGAGCAGAGCGCCGGTCAGCGCGGCCACGAGTGGGTCGAAGGCGGCCGCGGCGAGCGCCGTCGGCGGGTGGTTGCCGAGCGAGCTCACGATTCGCACCGCGAAGCCCCACGGGGTGCCCGTGTCGGGCGCCGGCATGCCGAGTTCTTGCAGGATGTAGTGCGGCGCACGGGAAAATGCCTCGCGCGACACCGCGCGGGCGATCACCGGACTGATCTCGTCGTGCCAGCCGACGGCCCGGACAGCGGGGTTCCCGGCGCCGAGGCCGGCCACGATCGCCCGCACCACGTCGACGGGTTCCTGTGCGTTCGGCAGCCATCCGGCGCGGCGCGGCAACCAGGGGTGATCGGACCGGAAGGCCGGCGACCTCTGCGCGATGGCGCGGACGACGTCGTCGATGAGCTTGAAAAGCGTTGCTTCGTAAGGGTTGTCGCCCAGGGCGAAGCCGGCGAGGAGACCGGCCAGCCACGGCCACCCGTTCTGCTGGGTCGCCGGGAGCCCGGCGGCCTTGCCGAACGTCGGCGCCTGCCACACGCGCGCGCCGTTCGCGTCCCAGGTCTGCTGGACACCCCGCGGAGGCGGGCCTGGCTGTCCGGTCTCCTGCCACAGAAGGCATTCCGCGAGGATCTCGCGTTCTTCCGCGGTGAACGAGAGACCATGCGCCCTGGCCTCGTCCACGCGTTCGACCAGCGCGGGGCTGCCGTCCTCGTGGCGTTCGACCGCAGCGGGCAGGGGGAACGGCGCGGGCCAGCGGTCGAGCGGGATGGGCCTCCTGAGAGACGTCTGCCAGTCGTGGCCGGGGTTGACCCGCACCTCGTCCGCCGTCGTCGTGGTCAGGAGTTCGCGCACGCCGACTTCGCGCCACCGCCGGGTTCCAGGAGGAAGGAGCCGGTCGGAGGAGTAGGTGGCGAGCCACGTGTGGCCGTTGTCGTCCTGGCCGATCTGGTCCGTCGTGCACACCACCACGTCGACGACACCGGAGATGAACCTGGCGTCCTCTTCCAGCCAACCGCACTGGTAGTAGGAGAAGATCTTGTCGGCCGGCGTCTGCGGCAGCGGCCATCCCCGGGCACCGGGCCCCGGGGTGTGCGCCGCGTTGCGGCGGAACTCGTCCGAGCCCTCTTCGCGCAGCCAGCCCAGGATCGCCACGTTCGGCACCCCCAGGTACCCGAAGGTCTCCAGGTCCCATTCGGGATCGACGATCGAGAGCTCAGGACCCATCTGTCCCCTGGGCACTCCGCGCTTCCACGGTGAGGGCGGAGTGGGAACGTACGCGCGTGGCTCGCCACCGTCGTCGGGTACCTCCACGGCGGGGAGCGGCGCGAGCACGTCGTCGGTCGCGTCGTACGGCACGTGCCACTGACCGCGCACCAGCACCACGTCGTCGGTGAGAATCCGCAGGTTCGCGGAGCTCGGACCGTGCGTGCGGACGATCCAGTCCCACGCGGAACGGATCGCCTCGTCGCGGTTCATGGGGTCTCCTCCAGTGCTGTGTCCAGACGCCTGGTGAGCCAGGCCAGGAAGGCGCGGTGGTCGGCCTTGACGCTGATCCGCGCGAGGTTCCCGTCCGGGGCGGTGGTCATCCGGCCGATGTCGTCCAGCACCACGCGTTCCCGGCGCAGTGCCACGTAGGGGAGCTGGAGGCCGGCTGCGAGCGCCAGACCGTCGTGCTGGATGGTGCCGGGGTGGAAGCGGTCGAACCACTGGGCCATGTGCGCGGTGACGAGCTTCGCCCACGCGGGCTCCGCCGTGGCGAGCCTGCGGTAGAAGCCGGAGTCCTCGGCGATCTCCAGCTCCGGCGTGAACGTCGTGTCCGACAGCACCAGCTTCGGCAGCTTTCCCTTGGTGAGCAGGATGTTCGCGGCCGCCGGGTCGAGACGGAAGTTGTGGTCGGCTCGGTCGGGATCGCGGTGGTTCAGCGCGCCGCCCATCTGCGTCACGACCAGTCGTTCGGCGAGAGACGGGTTCTCGGTCAGCAACGCGGCGAGGTTCGTCGCCGGGCCCATGCCCACCCAGCGGACCAGGTCGTCCGCGTTCGTCACGACCTCCGCGACCGTGCCGGCCAGGTCGGTCCGTTGCGGCTCGACGGAATCCGGCACCAGACCCGCGATGCAGTCCATCCTTCGTTCGCCGAGATCAGCGCCGGCGACCACCCGCACGTCCTCGCGGCCGAGCAGGTCGAGCAGGTGCCGGACGAACCGTGCCCGGCGTCCGCCCAGTTCGTCCACTGTGGATACCAGGGTGAGCGTTGGTTCGGCAGCGGCGGCGACGAGCGCGATGACGTCGGTGGGGTCGCCGCCGGCGTCCGTGTCGATGATCAGCGGCGCACCCTCCTGAGACGGCGGGAACGGATCGCCCGCCACCGTCTGCGGCAGCCCGAACCGCTGCGCCAGGCCGGCCAGCTCCTGGCGTTCCCGGTTCAGCTCCTCGCTCATCGCTTCCCTTCCCTCAGAACGCGTGCGTACTCGACCCGTTCCGCGATTCCCGGTCGTGCGGCGAACTCCGTCCACACGCGACGCTGCTCGTCGGGCGGGAGGTCGCGCACTGCGGCTTCCACCTCCGCGACCGCGCCCTTGTCGCCCCGGCGCACCAGTGAGTCCATCACCTCGCGGAACCTCGGGTCGCCGCTGCCGTCCTCCGCCACCCAGGACCGCACCTGGTCGCGGCCGTGCTCGGCCCGTGCGGACAGCTCGTCCCGCCACGCGCCGCCCTCTGCCCTGAGCTCGGCCATCTCCCGCGCCACGTCGACGACCGCCCGCAGGCTCATCGCCTTGGCACCCTCGCGCACCGCGGGGTCCTGGAACGGTTCGGCCACCTTGAGCGGGTTGATGCCCGCCGCCGGATCGGGCTCGAAACGTTGCGGCTGCTGGACGGGCCCGCTCTCGTCGATCCTGCGCGGACTCGACATCGTACCGTGCAACGTCTCCTCGATGACGCCGATCGCGTCCTGGTGCGCGAACGTGCGACCGGGGTCGTCCGGCAGCTCCCGCAACGGTTTGCCGCCGCCGTCCTCCGGTTCGAGGTCGACGAGGTAGCCCTTCTTCGCGTCCGGGTGTGGATCGCCGGGCGACTGGCCGTGGAAGGCGTAGTGGCCCTGGAACCGCGGGTCCGGGTACGCCGCCGTCAGCATCTCCTGCACGGTGCCCTTGTAGCTGGTGTCGACGAGGCTGATGCCGCCGTCGCCGTGGATCGGCACGCCCGCCGAGTCGAGGTAGTCCGAAAGCCGGTCGTACGCGCCCGGCACGTCCTCGTCCGCGACCTTCTTGTGCAGCCGGAACTCGTCGACGGCGCTGAGGTCCCGGTCGGGGTCGGAGCGCTCGACGTCCCGCAACGCCGCCTCGACGACCGCTCGCGACAGCACGACCTCGCTCGCGTGCCGGTCGAAGAACGCCGGGTCGAGCTCCCTGCTCGCGAGGGCGAGGCTGTGCCCGTCGCGTCCGAGGAAGACCACGCGGTGGTCCGGGTCGGCAGCGGTGATCGCCTCGAGGTCGTCGTGGATGCGCGCCGCCACGTCCACGACGATCGGTGCCGTGTACTCCCTCGCGGCGTCGTAGGTGTCGGCCAGCGCCTGCCGTTTCTCCGGATCACTGATGCCGAGGTCGTCCGCGACCTGGTCGACCGCGTCGTCGCGTTGTTCTTCGGGTGTCGCGCCGTAGCCGCCGTCGTCATCGACGTGCGAGTGCGCCGTGTCGTCGGTGTAGTCCTCTGAGAGGAGGCGGACATCCGTCGCGCCGTCCGGCAACGTCGCGAGCCGCCCTGTCTGGGGATCGGCGTACGCGACGCCGTCCGGAGTGTTGACGACTCTCACGACGTGGCCCTGCGTACGTCCCTCTTCGTCGGTGAACCTGTACGCGAGCGCGCCGCGCGAGTTCTCCGGTGTGCTCGCCATCGCCCTGGTGACGCTGTCGAAGTCCTTGTGGCTCGTCCACTCGCCGCCCAGCGCGTCCCGGACCCGGCTCAGCCTGCCCTGCTCGGGCACGTCC
Organism: Lentzea flaviverrucosa; assembly: GCF_003350445.1. NCBI lineage: Bacteria > Bacillati > Actinomycetota > Actinomycetes > Pseudonocardiales > Pseudonocardiaceae > Lentzea > Lentzea flaviverrucosa. Next base: position 366,794 of record NZ_QQAU01000002.1, on the reverse strand, counting down.
TCGGGACGCGTGGGCCGCGCCTCGACCTGCTCACCGTGGTAGCGCCGCTCGTCGGCGATCATCGCCTCCACGCAGTTCGTCCGGTGGCCGTCCTCGCTGAGCCTGTGCGCGTTGACCTGCTCGATGCCGGGGAACCGCTCCTGCAACACCCGCTGCTGGCTCGACTCGTCGCCCTGCCCCGCATGCAGCGCCGCGGGCTGTGCCGGCCGTGCGGGTTCGCCGCCCAGACGTGCCTGGATGTCGACGTCCACCGGCAACGGCGGTGCGGGCTTCTTCTCCTGGGGAGCCTCGGCCGGCTTTTCCTCGGGAGACGGCACTTCGCCTCGTTCGGCAGCTTCGCGCGCCTCGTCCTCTTCTACCTTCCACGAGGGCCGCATCTCGATGGGCGGCGGTTCGGGCGGCGGAACGTACTTGAGCTCGTCCGGAGTTTCGGGCTCGCTCTTCCGCTCCCGGCCGATGAAGTCGGGGTTCGGCACGAACTCGCCGACCTGCTTGCCGTCAGGCCCCTGGACGACCTTGTGCCACCCCTCGACGTACCGCCAGTCGATGCCGCCGGCGAACAGGACCTCGCCCTCGCCGTACCTGGTGTGCTCGTGCCCCATCCGGTCCTGCGTGCGTTCGGAGAGGATGCCGCCAGGAGCCTTGATCCGGTAGAGGTAACCGTGTTCGCCGGTGGAGGAGAAGGTCAGGGACTTGTCGATCTCCGTCGAGGTGCTGACGAACCTGTTGGTGTCGCCCTCGATGTGTTTCAGGATGTCCGCCCGCCCGTGCTGCACGGGAGGCGCGAACCCGCTCGCCCGGCGAACCTCGTCCGGGGTCTGCTGGGTACCGCGGAAGAGGGTGTTCTCGTCCGCGGTGAAGTCGTCGACCTGACGGCGGGCGATCTGGGACTGGTCGTAGTGGGACAGGTCGGTGTGGCCGAGCGCGACCGGCGGCAGCTGCCCGTCGTGAGGCCGGCTGCTGGGCGTGGGGTCTGGTGCGTTCCTGTCAGCGGGCCTGTCGCTGGGATGGTCCTGTCCTGGCCGTTGGTGGGGAAGGCGGTCCTGTGCCGGCCGGTCGTGTCCAGGAGACCGGTCGTCCTGCCGCCGCACGGGTGTGTTGTGGTCCGGCACGCCGTGGGAGGGGCGTCCGGGAGCGTGGCCGGGCGCGCGATGCGGCTGCGCGTCCTGCGGTGAGCCGCCGCGCACGGGCCTGCCACCGGGGGAAGCGGAAGGATTCCCCAGGCCGGGATGGCGCTGTCCGCCACCGGGCGGGCCGTCCGCGTGCCGCTGGGGGTGTGGCCCCGGCCCGTTCTGATGACTGCCGGGCGCCATCGGTCCACGAGGCGGCGCCGTCTGCGGGTGGGTGCCCTGCGGGTGAGCCGTGCGCGGGTCGGTGGAGTGCGGGTGCCCCTGCCAGGGGGTCTGACGAGCAGGTCCGTTCTGGTTGCCGGGATGCATGCCCGCAGGTCCGAAGGAGGAGCGCGGACCGGGGCCGCCGCCGCTCGGCCGCGGTCCCCCGTGCGCAGGACCGCCAGGCGGTGCCATCGGAGCCCGGCCGGCCGGCGGACCGCTCTGGTGCGTGCCACCGGGAACCGGGCCACCGGGACCACGGCCGAACGGCCCGGTGCCGGGAGGACGGGCACCGGGCGCGGGACCACCGGGCATCGGAGCAGGTGGCCTGGAGGCAGGCTGGCTTCCCATCTGCCCGGCGGGCGCAGGGCCCCGTCCAGGGGGTGGACCAGCGAGGGGCCGGCCGCCTCTGGTCTGGGGATTGCCCGCGTGGCCGGGCGATGCGAGACCGGCAGGACCCCGGCCGGCTTGCGGGTTGCCTGCGAGGCTGGTGCCAGGAGCCGCACCACCCGTCATGGGACCGGCAGGTCCTCTGCCGCTCTGCTGACTGCCCGCGGCGCTGGTGCCGGGGGCACCACCGGCCAGGGGACCGGAAGGGCTTCTGCCGGCGGACGGGGTTCCCGCGGGAGGACCACCGGCCGCGGGACCCCTGTTGTGCGAAGTGCCTGCGGGGCCGGGGGGCGGGCCGCCCGCCATCGGGCTCACAGGTCCCCTGCTGGTCTGCGGACCGCCCGCGGTGCTGGTACCAGGCGCGGGACCGCCCGCCATCGGCCCACCGGGTCCTCGGCCGGAGGAGGGGTTGCCGGCGACGTTCGTTCCAGGAGGGGGACCCCCGGCCGCCGCGGGTGAAGACCTCCCCGCCGGACCACCGGTGCCGCCAGGCGGCGGGGTGCTGCCCGGACCGGCGACCCGCCTGGCGCCACCTGGTTCCGGCGCGCGCGTGACCGGGCCGCCGGCGGCTGCCGGAGCACTCTGCCGGGCGGGCGTGGAAGGGCCACCCGGTGGAGCAGACGGCACCGTCGTCCGGCCGCCTGCGGACGATGGAGGAGCAGCAGACGAAGGTGAGCCGGTCGAGCTGCTGCGGCTGGGAGCGGGAGCGGCCGGGTCGATCTTCCGCATCGAGTCGCCCACGGACCGGTCGGTGTCGCGGGTCGTCTGCGCGGTGGCCTTCGTCTTGGCACCGGCGTTGTCCGCGGCCGACGCGGCCATCTCCGCCGAGCTGCGTGCGGTGCTGATGGCGCGGTCCGCGTGCTGCATGGCGACCTGGCCGAACACGCCCGCGCTGCCACTGCTGGCGTTGATGTTCAGTTTGCTCGACACCGCGTTGCGGACCTGGTCGCCGCGGCTCGCGATCTTGCCGCCCAGGTTCTCGACCGCGTCGGGGTCCATGCGAGTGCCGCGACCGCCGACGCCACCCGCCGAGGGGGACGACGACGAGGCCGGCGGACTGCTGCGGTGATCACCGCCGCCGTTGCCGTGGTGCGATGAGGAAGACGACGGACCGCGCTGGCGGCCGGTCATCCGATGATCGTGGCCAGGTCGGCCCGCTGAGCTGACACTCATCCCCCAGATGCGTCTTGCCTGCTGGGCAGGATGCCACATCCGGCTGAGCCGCACTCCGCGAACCGCGAGTGACGACCTGGGTGGTGGTGTTCCACGCGGGGCGCCGCCGAACCTGCTCCTGTCAGGTGCCAAGCGTCAGCGACTGGTTCGCTGCAAGCGCGCCGAAAGTTCGTCGCACCGCGCCAGTCGTGACCGGTTTTCTTTGTGCGGCAAGGAATGAAGCACGTGCAGTTCGACACCGTGATCGACGGGAACGAGACGTTCCGGATCGGGCGAGGCCTTCGACGTTGTGCTGGGGTACGTCGCGGCCGGCTGGGCACCGCGCTGAACGCCTGAACCCGGTCACGTCCCCGAGGCGGCGCCTTCGCCGTCCAGCACCGCCAGCGCGTTGCGGACGCCCTGCTCCAGCAGGTCGTCGGCGAGCCGCCGGTCGCTCAGGGCGCGGGACAGCTGCAACGTGCCGACCATGAGGGCGTAGACGCCGAGCACCGTGGTGCGGACCGACTGCGGGTCGTGCGGTGCGAGGCGGGCGGCGAAGTCGTCCATGATCGCGAGCACGCTGTCGGTGTAGACCTGCCTGGTCGGGTCCCCGCACCGGCCGATCTCGTCGAGCAGTGCCGCGGAGGGGCAGCCCTCCTCCGGGTTGTCGCGGTGCTCGGGGGAGAGGTAGGCGCGGACGATCTGCTCCACCCCGGCACGGCCGGGTGCGACGGCCGCGAGTCGCTCGCGCTGGTCGCGCAGCTGGTCGGAGACCGCGGTCGCCACCAGGTCCTCTTTGGACGCGAAGTGCGCGTAGAAGGCGCCGTTGGTCAGTCCTGCGTCCGCCATGAGCGTGGCGACCCCGGAGCCGTCGATGCCGCTGCGCTTGAACCGGCGGCCCGCCGTCTCGATGATCCGCTGCCTCGTCGCGAGCTTGTGCTCCTTGCCGTACCGCGCCACGTGCCCCTCCTCGATGTTAGTACGATCATAATCCAAATCTGCCGGATCTCTTGCTTCGAGCCTGCGTCCCCTCCTATGGTCGTACGGTCATAATACAAAGGGTTGGAGCTCACGATGACAGCAACACCGCAGGTGGCGCTCGTGACAGGGGCGTCCTCGGGCATAGGCGGGGCCGCCACGCTCGCCCTGGCGAACGCCGGTTTCCGCGTGATCGGCACGAGTCGCGACACCTCGAGGACCACGCCCGCCGACGGCGTGACGTTCCTGGACCTCGACGTCACCGGCGACGAGTCGGTCGCCGCCGTCGTCGAGCAGGTGCTCGAACGGTTCGGGCGCCTCGACGTGCTGGTGAACAACGCCGGGGTCGGTGCCAACGGCGCCGCGGAGGAGATCTCCGTGGCTCAGGCGCAGACGGTCTTCGACGTCAACGTCTTCGGCCTGATGCGCATGACGAAGGCCGTCCTGCCGCACATGCGCTCCCGCGGCAGCGGACGCATCATCAACGTCTCGTCCGTGGCCGGGTTCGTCCCCAACCCGTTCATGGCGGTCTACGTCGCGACGAAGCACGCGGTCGAGGGGTACTCCGAGTCCCTGGACCACGAGGTCCGCGAGCAGGGCATCCAGGTCGTGCGCGTCCAGCCCGGTCCCACCAACAGCCCGTTCGACGCGAACATGGTGCAGGCGGACAGCCCGCTGCCGGTCTACGTGCGCCAGCGACGTGCCTACGACGACGTCATGGCGGAGTCGATGCGAGGCGGCGACGATCCCGCGCTCGTCGCCGAGGTGATCGCCACGGCGGCCACCGACGCGAAGCCGAAGCGGCGCTACACCGCGGGCTCGACCGCCGCGCGCGTCAGCGTGCTTCGCCGCGTGGCGCCCGCGTGGGCCTTCGACAGGAGCGTTCGCAAGCTCAACCGGATGGTGGGCTGACGTGCGCGCGTTCATCGTCGACCGCTACGGGAAGAGCGGCAACACCCTTCGTGCCGGTGACGTGCCCGAACCGGAGGTGGGCGAGCACGACGTGCTGGTCCAGGTCCACGCGGCGGGCGTCAACGCCCTGGACCTCAAGATCAGGGACGGGGAGTTCAAGCTCGTCCTGCCCTACCGCCCGCCGTTCGTCCTGGGCAACGACGTTGCCGGCGTCGTGATCCGGGTCGGTGCCGGGGTGCGGAGGTTCAAGCCCGGTGACGAGGTCTGCGCACGCCCGGACAAGGACCGGATCGGCACCTTCGCGGAGCTCATCGCCATCAGTGAGAACGACCTCGCGCTGAAGCCGAAGCGGCTCACGATGGAGGAGGCTGCCGCCATTCCGCTGGTCGGCCTGACCGCCTGGCAGGCGCTGGTCGAGATCGCCGGCCTGCGCAAGGGCCAGAAGGTCTTCATCCAAGCCGGTGCCGGAGGAGTCGGGACGTTCGCGATCCAGCTGGCGAAACACCTGGGCGCCACCGTGGCCACCACGACCAGCGCCGCCAACGCCGGCCTGGTCGAGCGACTCGGCGCCGATGTCGTCATCGACTACCGCGAGGACGACTTCGAAACCGTTCTGCGCGACTACGACGTGGTGCTGAACAGCCTCGACGACAAGACCCTCGAGAAGTCGCTGAACGTGCTGAAGCCCGGCGGAAAGCTCGTCTCGATCTCCGGCCCGCCGGACCCCGCCTTCGCCAGGCAGCTCGGCAAGCCGTGGTTCCTGCGCCCGGTGATGAGCGTCCTGAGCCACCGCGTCAGGAAAGCCGCCCAGCGCCACCAGGTCAGCTACTCGTTCCTCTTCATGCGGGCGAACGGCGAGCAGCTGGGCGAGATCACCTCGCTCATCGACGCCGGAGTCATCGAACCGGTCGTCGACCGGATCTTCCCCTTCGAGGCGACCAACGAGGCCCTGGCGCACGTCCAAACAGGACGCGCCAAGGGCAAGGTCGTCGTGAAGGTCAGGTAGTTCGTCCGAGAAGGAGTCATCATGCCCGTGATCACCGCTTACAAGGACACGCCCACCCAGACCGTGGACGTCGGCGGGACGACGTTCGCCTACCGCCGACTGGGTCCGGACACCGGCACGCCGGTGATCTTCCTGAACCACCTGGCCGCGGTGCTCGACAACTGGGACCCCCGTGTCGTGGACGGCATCGCCGCCCGGCACCGGGTGATCACCTTCGACAACCGGGGAGTCGGCGCCTCCCAAGGCAGGACGCCACGTTCGGTGGCCGCGATGGCACGGGACGCCGTCGCGTTCATCCGGGCGCTGGGCCACGACCGCGTCGACCTCCTCGGCTTCTCGCTGGGCGGCTTCGTCGCCCAGGTGATCGCGGCGGAAGAACCGCGGCTCGTGCGCAGGATGATCCTCGCGGGCACCGGCCCGGCAGGTGGCGAGGGCATCGACAGGGTCACCCCCATCACCCTCCTCGACTCCCTGAGGGCTGCCCTGACCTTCAAGGACCCCAAGGAATACCTGTTCTTCACCCGGACGGCCAACGGCAGGACGTCGGCCCGCCAGTTCGTGAACCGGTTGAAGGAGCGCACGGACGACCGCGACGACTCGATCTCCGTGACGGCGTTCCGCAACCAGCTCAAGGCGATCCACGAGTGGGGCGTTCAGCGGCCTTCCGACCTGTCGGTCATCCGGCAGCCGGTCCTCGTCGCGAACGGTGACCACGACAGGATGGTTCCGAGCGGCAACTCCGCCGACCTGGCAAGGCGGCTGCCCGATGCCCGGCTCACGCTGTACCCCGATGCCGGGCACGGCGGCATCTTCCAGCACCACGACGAGTTCGTCGCCGAGGCTCTGGAGTTCCTCGGGTCGTGACCGTCACTTTGCGATCTTCTTCGCCTCCGCGACCGCGGTGTTCCACGCCTCGTCCGGGCGCTTGCCCTGTTCGACGGACTGCAGGGCCGGGCCGAACACGTTGTCCTGGATCTGCCCGTCGGCGGGACCCTTGTACTGAGCCGCCGCCTTGACCTTCTGCACCTGCGCGGCGAACAGCGCGCCCGCCTTCACGTTGTCGAAGTAGGTGTTGACGTCCTCCAGCAGCGCCCTGTTCTCCAGGGCGTCGATCTGGCTGGGGAAGGTCCCCTTCGCCTGGAACGCCTTGACCTGCTGCTCGGGAGCGGTCAGCCAGGCCGCCAGTGCCGCGGCCTCGGCCGCGTTCCTGCTCTGCTTCGGCACCGTCAGGTACGAGCCGCCCCAGTTGCCACCGCCGTTGGGGAACGCGTCGGTGACGGCCCACTTGCCGGCGTTCTCCGGCCCCGCCTGGGTCTCGATGACCCCGAGCATCCACGAAGGACAGGTCGTGGTGGCGAACCTGCCGAGCTTGAAGCCGGTGTTCCACTCGTTGCTGAACGCGGTCAGCTTCGCCGACTGTCCTTTCGCGACGGCACCCGTGACGGCGGTCCAGTCCTTCCTGATGTCCGGGTTGGACTCGACGACCAGCTTGTCGGCCTTGTCGAAGTAACCGACGTCGTGCTGGTTGTGCATGGCGTGGAAGACCTGCGCAGCGCTGTCGAACCAGGCGACGCCGGGAACCTTGGCGACGAACTTGTCGCCGGCAGCGAAGTAGCTGTCCCAGGTGGCGAAGAGCCGCTTGACGTCGTCGGGGTCGGAGGGCAGCCCGGCCTCCGCGAAGAGGTCCTTGCGGTAGCACATGGCCAACGGACCGATGTCCGTGCCGTAGCCGATCAACCTGCGGTCCTTGGTGGTCGCGGCGTCGGCCTTCCACTTCAGCCAGCGGTCCGGCGTCACGTCCTTCGGACCGATCTCCAGCAGGTCGTTGAAGTGGTCGGACTTGGCCATGACCTGACTCAGATAGCCCTCTTCGACCGCCTCGACGTCGGCGAGCCCCGCCCCCGCGCCCAGCTTCGTGAAGAGGTTCTGGTGGTGCGGAGCGCCCTGGCCCGTCTTGCGATGAGTGATCTTGACGTCCGGGTGCGCGGCCTCGTACGCCTTGAACAGCTCCTCGTAACCGAACTCGTTGAACGTGGCAACGGTCAGCTCGATCTTGCCGTCAGCGCCCCGGCTGGCCGCACCACCCGCACCACAGGAAGTGATGGCGACGGACACGAGGGCACAGATCGCCACGTTGATCCAGCGGCTCGGACGCACGTGAAACTCCTCTGACGGCGATGACACTTGGGAGCGCTCCCAGATTTGGGAGTCTGAAGTCGTCAGGTGGAGGTGTCAAGCCGCTTCGGCCAAGACCGGTCCTACGGGCCTGAACGGTTGCGGGGTATAAGAAATCGCTATCCCGGGACGTGGTCCGCACACAGTCTTGGAGCGGTTGCTTTGAGTAACTGGTTGAGCGTCATCGTGCCCAAATCTCCGGGAGCGTTCCCAGGCGGACGTGTCAGTGCGGGTTGAAAACTCCTTGCGGTCGCATCTTTACAGCTGTTAGCTGACCGATTCGGTCACCGAGGTAGGCAAACAGTCGTTAGCTGACTTTGGAGGACATTGACCGCGGCCATCGCGTCGTACGACGGAAACAACGACCGCAACAACGACGGCACCCTGATCGTGGACCAGTGGGCCCAAGGCCTGGAACACCAACTCGCCCGAACTGATGGCTTCCCTGTCACGAAGACGGCAGCTACACCGACCACGCCTTCCAAGCCGGAGCAACGCACAGGCACCGGGGACTGAGCGGGAGCTTGACGTCGTGTTGGTCGTCACGGGTGGTTTTCGCGAGCTTTGAGCACAAACGCCGTACGGTCGTCATGTTGCGCAAGTGCAAGTGCACAGTTGGGGGTGCCATGGGCGCGGGCGTTCACAACGAGATGTCGGGTTCGTTCCGTGGCGGTGTGGTGCAGGCAGGGGCCGTCCACGGCGACATCCACCTCCACGCGGACTCCGCACCGCCCATCCCGCGGCAGTTGCTCCCGGCGCCTGCGCATTTCACCGATCGCGCGTCGGACCTGGCCGAGCTCGACGCGATGCTCGTACCGGGCGAACGGATGCTCGCCGTGCTGACGGGGCCGGGCGGCATCGGCAAGACCGCACTCGCGCTCCAGTGGGCCCACCGGGGGCGCGACCGCTTCCCCGACGGGCAGATCTACGTGGACCTCGGTGGGTTCAGCGGCGAAACTCCGATGAGTTCGGAAGAAGCGCTGGGGCTCTTCCTGCGCAGTCTCGGTGTGGCGCCGCAGCGCGTTCCCGCTGACCTCGCCGAACAGGCAGCGCTGTACCGCACGCTCACGGCCGGCAAGTCGCTTCTGGTGCTGCTCGACAACGCCCGCGCAGCTCTGCAAGTTCGCCCCTTGCTGCCGAACTCCTCTTCCAGCGCGGTGGTCGTGACGAGCCGTACTCGCCTGACCGACCTGGTCGTCGACGGTGGCAGGCTGCTGGACATCCGCCCGCTGGCGGCGTCATCGGCGGTGACGTTGCTGGCCAGGACGCTGGGTGGCAGCCGGATCGCGGATGAACAGGATCGTGCGGAGGCTCTCGTCGACCTCTGCGGCGGTTTGCCGATCGCGGTGCGGGTGGCTGCGGCACGCCTCGCCGCACGACCGAAGTGGTCGGTAGGACGCGTGGTCTCCGAGCTGGCCGACGAGCAGTTGCGCCTGGCGATGTTGTCCCCGTCGAACGAGCTCTCGGTCCAGACGACGTTCGACCTGTCCTACCGCGCGTTGGATGAGCGAACCGCCGTCGTGTACCGCCGGTTGGCGTTGCACCCCGGCCAGACGTTCGGACCGGCGGTTGCGGCGTCGTTGCTCGGCCGGGGGCTCCCCGAGGCCTGTCGCCTCGTCGAGGAACTGGTCGACAGCAGCCTGCTCGAAGAGGTCGCGGAGGACCGCTACCGGTTCCACGACCTGTTGAAGCTCCACGCCAGGCAGCAAGCCGGCAAGCTGGATGACCAGGAGGACAGGGACACCGCCCTGCGGCACGTGCTCGAGTGGTACCTGGCTGGTGCGATGGTCGCCGACAGGATCGTCACGCCTCACCGCCGAAGACTCGACTACGCCTTCCGCACCGATCCGGCCGAGCTGCCGCGGTTCGCTGATCGCGACGAAGCTCTTGCGTGGCTGGAACTGGAGCGGGCCAACCTCATGACCGCGGGGCACGTGAGCCTGGCGAAAGGCTGGCCGGACCTCGCCTGGCACCTCTCGGACGTGCTGTGGCCGTTGTTGTTGCACCGCAAGCACTACCGCGACAGGATCGACATCGACCTGCGAGGTGTCGAGGCCGCCCGCCGGTGGGGGAACGCGTTCGCTGAGGCGGACATGCTCAAGCGGCTGGGTCGCGTCTGCACGACGCTCGGCCGGTACCGCGAAGCCGAGGAGCACCTGCGCGGATCTGCGGCGGTCGCGGCGACCATCGACGACCAGCGGGGTGTCGCCGACGCGCGCGAGGGACTGGCGCTGCTCTACGCGGACACCGATCGGGTGGCCGAAGCGGCCGCGGAGTTCGCCGAACTGGTGGGGATCAACCGTGCGTTGGGCTCGGACCGGAGCCTTGCCTTGAGTCTGATCCACCTCGGCACGGCGCTGAGCCGGATCGGCCGGTGCTCTGAGGCACTGACGCACCTGTCCGAATCCGCGGCGATCTTCGACCGGCTGCCGGAGCCGGATCCGTACAACAGCGCGCGAGTGCTGGTGGCGCAGGCGTGGGTGCACTGCCGTGCGCAGGACTTCGGCCGTGCGAGCGAGGTGGCCGAAGAGGCGCTGGGCTTGATGCGCGCCGTCGGTTCGGTCGACGGGCTCGCTCACTCGCACGAGGTGATCGCGGAAGTCGCACGACATCGTGGCGACACCGCCGGCGCGGTGGACCACCTGCGGCAGGCGGCCCACCTCCTCACCTCCCTGGGATCGTCCAGGGCTGGAGCAGTGTCTGATCGTCTGCGTTCACTGGTTGACGACGACTCGTAGGCGCCCGCATGGATCTTCCGTCCCGGCGGCGCGGTGCTGCGCGCACCACACCGGCAGACCGTTGCGGCCGAGCAGGCGCAGGTCGAGGCCGGTGGTGAACCACGTGCAGAGCGAGATCGTCACGGACCCGACGAGCTGGTCCCACGTGAGGCAGTCCTCGAGTGGTTCGTCGGCGGAAAGGTCCAGGGTCCGGCCGTCCTCAGCGACCGCTGTCATCATCGGCACTCCTCGGTGATCGTCACCGGTGACGGCGCGCGGTGTCTGCCCGGCATCGGAACACCCAGCAGCCGGTACATGGCCTCCTTGATCAGGCCGGCCGAGTGACCTGGACGTGACGTCAGGCTCTCGACCACCCTGCCCCGCAACGGTTCTGATCGTCTTCGGGCCTCCTCGAACTGGCTGTGCAGCGACGACTCGTCGCGGTAGATCACCGCGTTGTGCCGCAGGAGGTCCTGCGGTGATCCACTCGCCGTCACCGCTTGAAGTCCTGGATCCACCAGGAGCACCGGCGTTCCGATCGCCGAGGCGTAGACGGCCACCGAACCGTGGTCACCGATGACGAGGTCGGCGGCCACGACGACAGCACGCCAGTCGACGTGCGGACCGATCATGACGAGCCCGGCGTCCACGCAGTCGGCGAGCCAGGACCGGACCTGACGTGGCGCGTGGCCGAACCACACCGCCGGATGCATCAGCGCGGCAACGCGGTGGCGGCCCGGCAGTTCCTCCAGCAACCGCGGGAAGAGGTCGGCGAACTGCCCGAACAGGGACTGCCCGCCCCAGGTGGAGCTCGCCACGACGAGTTCCTGCTCCGGCCGGATTCCCAGGTCCATCCGGTAGCGGTCGCGGTGCGGCAGGCTCGCGATCATCCGGTCGTAGCCGGGATCGCCTGCGACGACGGCGACGTCGACGGCCGGTGGGCACTGGTCGCGAAGCACCTCGAGCTGGTGCTCGTGTGACAACACGATGGCATCGGGAAGAACCCGGCCGTTGTGCATCAGCCGTTGAGCGTCCAGACCGTAGACGGCGGGTGTACCCGCGTGCGACTTGCCGAACCCGGCGCCGTGCGGCACGACGAGCAGCGGCGCGTGCAAGTGCTGAAGCCCTCCGTATCCCGCGGTGACCGCGAGGTCGAACCGTTCCCGGATCACCTGTTCCCACGGCAGGACGAGGCCTCCGGTGCTGCGGAGGAAGTCATCCACACCGTTGCTGAACACATCCGGCGCCTGGGTGAAGGCCACCTGCACCCTGGAGTCCCGTTCCACCATCTCGATCAGTTCCAGCAGTCTTTGGCCACTGGTGACCGTGTGCACGACGACCAGAACGTTCAGCAGATCGCGCCGCGTCACCCACTGGGGTGCGTCCAGTCCGACAGGCACCTGCAACCACTCAGCACGTGTCATAAAACTCCCCCTTGGTCAGCGGTCATCCCCGTTGACACCAAGCATGCGGATCGCGCTTGCCAGTCGACTTGCCACGGACTTGCCCCCCGTCTGCCCGGTCCGGGCATCACCGATTTGGAGCAATTGAGGGAATAGAGACGCGGAAAATCCGTCGTAAGGGCACACTGGAAACCCTGACGAGTGGAGAGACCAGCAAAGGGTGAGGCGCTGGTGGAATTCAAGATCCTCGGAAAGACGTCCTTGCTGGCTGGTGACGACAGCGTCTACCTCGGCACGGCCAAACAACGCGGCGTGCTGGCTTTGCTCCTCCACGACGTCGGACGCCCGGTGCCGATCGATCTGATCATCAGCGAACTGTGGCGCGGGGAGACGCTGGAATCCTCAAAGAGACGGTTTCACCCCATCATAAGCAGGCTCCGCAAGGTTCTCTCCGAGTCCGGCTCAGGGGGCGTGCTGCGCAAGGAAGGTGCTGCCTACCGGCTGGAACTCGATCCCTTGCTGGTAGACCTCCACCGCTTCCGGCATTTGGTGACAAAAGCTAGACAGGTTTCCGCGAATGGTGACCACTTCATGGCCAAAACACTGGCTGAAGAAGCGCTGGCCTTGTGGCAGGGGAAGCCTCTCGACGATCTCGGCGGAATCTGGGCGGATCACTGTCGTGCACAGATGGAGCAATTCGACCGCCTCCCCGCCTACTACCTGTTGTTCGACAGCCAGTTGCAGCTGGGCGAATACAGCGAGGTAATGAGCGCCGTCGGCCGTTTGGTCGATGAACACGACACCGAGGAGATGTTCGCTCGTCACTACATGCGATCGCTCGACGGTATGGGCAAGTACTCGAGGGCTTTGGAGTTCTACACCGAGTTCTGCGCTCGGCTGGAATACATGATCGGCGCCGAACCAGGCCCGGAAATGCGCGCGCTCTACCAGGCCGTTCTCCAGAAACAAGCGGGCACCGCGATCGTCAGCAAGATCGAACCGGAACCCCCGCAGCAGTTGGAGAGGGACATCCACAACTTCGTCGGCCGCAAGGAACTCCTCGTCCGGCTGGACGCGCTTCTCACCACGGCGCAGGGGCAGGTCGTCGCACTGCACGGCATGCCGGCCGCGGGCAAGACGAGCCTCGCGACCCGGTGGGCGCATCAGCGGAAGTCCCGCTTTCCGGATGGCCAGCTGTTCGTCAACCTGTGCGGCCACGGTCCGACGGCACCGATGGCGCCGGACGACGCGATCGCCATCCTGCTGGCCTCGCTGGGGGTCCCGGTCGACAGGCTGACCGTCGACGAACGACGAGTGCGATTGCGGAGGTCGTTGAGCGGCAAGCGAATTCTCTTGATCCTCGACAACGCCCGTGACGGCGGCCAGGTGCGTCCGATCCTCACCGCGACTGCGGACTGCTGCTGCCTGGTCACCAGCCGCACCGAGCTCAAGGGACTCACCATCCGCGATGGTGTGCGGACGCTCGAAGTCCCGCCGCTGAGGCCGGACGAGTCCACCGGTCTGCTGCTGGCCGAACTCGATGGAAAGGGTCGGTCAGGCGAGGACGAAGGACTGGCAGCGCTGGTCGGGCTGGCCGAGGGCCTTCCGCTCTGTCTGCGGATCATCGCTCAGCACGCAGTCGACCGGCCCTACACCTCGCTGCTCGACCTGGCGCACGAGCTGCGACAGCGCGAGGGCCTGGGCCTGCTGGACTCCGCGGACAGCGACGACGAGTACACGACGTTGTCCACCGCGTTCTCCTGGTCCTACCGGGCGTTGCCCGCCGCGGTCGCGCTGAGCTTCCGCCGCCTCGGTCTGCATCCAGGGCCTCAGTTCGACATCTCAGCCGCGTGCGCCGTCCTGGGGGAGGACGAGCCCGTGGTGGTCGAGCACCTGCGGATGCTGGTGAAAGCCAACTTGGTCCGGCAGATCTCAGCCGCCAGGTACCGGCTGCACGACCTCCTCTACGGCTACGCGGTCGATCTGGTTCGCCACGAGGAAGTTCCTGAGCAACGAGAATTGGTGCTTCGCCGGCTCTTCGATTGGTATCTGGCGTCAACGTGGAACGCCGCACAGCGCGTGACGCCCGAACGGACTCGAGTTCCCATGCTGGATGGAATTTCCTGGCAAGGCGCGGCGGAGTTCGAGACTGCCCGTGCCGCCCTTGATTGGTTTGCTCGGGAGCAGACCAATTTGGCGGCTGCTGTGTCACATGCGACCCGGCACGGACTTCATGATCACGCGTGGCAGATGGCCGCGAACATGAATGAGGCCTTTGATCGATTCGGGTTTTATACGGACCTGAGGCTGAGTCATGAGATCGCGTTGTCCTCGGCGCGTGAGGTGGGCCACAAAGAGGGTGAGTGCGGCACGCTCAACAACCTCGGTGTCGTGCTGTACCGGCTCGGCCGGTACGACGAAGCCCGGGAGGCGCTTTCCGCCGCCGCGGCGCTCGCCGACGAGCTGGGGCACCGTGAGTTGCGTGCTGTGAGCAGGTACAACCTGGCGACCGTGCACTTCAAGATCGGCCAGTCACGAATCGCAATAGTGATTTATGAGAAAGTGCTCGACCTGCTCAGGGGAACGGGCGCCCGGAGCCTTGAGGCGTGCGCCTTGGACCAACTCGCCAACGTGCACCACAAAATGGAGCTCGACGACGTCGCACTTGATTACCACGAGCAAGCACTGGTCATTCGCGAAGAAGTGGGCGATGTTCGTGGACAAGGTACGACCTTCACTGAACTGGCCAAAATACATCACGAACACGGGGAAAGTGACAAAGCGCTGAAGTGTGGTGAGCGGGCGCTCGAAGCTCATCTGCGCAGTGGCGACAAGGCGGGCATGGGTGAAGCGTTTCTGGTGATGTCCGAGACGCTCTACGATCTCGGTTCTTTCGTGCAGTCGGCTGATGCGGCGGAAAAAGCGACCCGTCTTTGCCGGCACCCCAATGCGCAAGCTCGCGCGTTCCACGTGCTCGGCCACGTCCGTGCGGTTTCCGACGACCTCGTCTCGGCGGAGGGTTGCTGGAGCCAGGCGGTCGAACTGCTGCTCAGCGCCCCGGACCACGGTGATGACCACTTGCTGGCGCACCTCCGGGGACATGGCGAGGCGCGGCGGTCCATTCCAGATCCCCGGGCCGAAGATGCGATTACACTGCGTGAGTCCGATTTGCCTGTGAGCAATCGACCTGATGGTGGTAGCTCGGTCGAATGACGGAGCCGCCGGTGGTGCCACACGGTGACGTGCATAGGTGCAGGTCCTTGGGTTAAGCTCAACCCAATGGAATGGGCGAACTCCAAGGTGTTAGCGTTCCGGCTCGTGAAGCAACTCACTGTGGCCCTCGCGCTTGTTATGGCCCTGATCCCGGCCTTGGTGCCGTTGCTGCCCGACTGGGGCGGCGTCATCTACGGTTCGCCTGCTGTCAGCTTGCAGACATTTCAAGCTTGAGGCTCGCCTGCGGTCGAGCGAGCAGGGCAGAGGCGCTCGGCTGGCGCTCGTCGCGCCATCACGAAAGAACTCACTTGTTCTTTTGAAAGTAGACAGATTCGGGCCGAAAGGCCTGATCAGTTGCTGGGCGGCCGCCTGCGGTGGCCGCCCAGCACTGTACCGGGACGCGCAAGGCGCGCCGATCTGCGCCTTGCGCGTGTTCGGGAAGCCTGTGCGTGCCCGGTCTGGGTGTCACCGCTCGTTGCCCCCCGCTGAGTACGGCAGGGCAGCGTTCGACGCCGTTGGCCCGTTGGGCTGGGGTGGAGCCTGGCTCGCTTCAGGCCGGAGAGGGCTCGGCGCTTTCGTAGTGGCCCGGCACGCTGGCCCAGGGCCAGTCCCGGTCGTGCGGGGCTACGCCGGGTTCTCCGCGACCGCGAGGTAGTCCGTGTAGATCTGCGGCGAGCCCGAGAACGAGGCCAGCTGCTTCCACTCCTCGTACATCTGCTTGGTGTCGCGGTGGGCGGCCGCGAACTCCGCGGCCTCGCCGGTGGCGATGTCGGGCTCGGGGTAGAAGACGTCCAGCGCGTCCAGGCTCGCGATCTCCATCATCATCACGTACTGGTCGAGGCGGTTGCCCCGCTCGCCCTTGAGCACGTGGAACCGCCAGTCCGGGTAGTCGTCGATCCGGTGGTGGTTCTCGGCGATGAAGCGGTCGAACATCTCCTCGGTCACACCGGCGCGCAACGCCAGGTTGTGGATCCCGACGACCCGGGCGACGGGCTCTTCCCCCGGACGAGCGCGGTAGCGGGGGCCGGGCGTGACCGTGCTCCGCGGATTGTCGGCCAGCAGCCGGTAGTCGGTGAACAACGTCGGCAGCTCACCGTACGTGCCCAGCCGCCGCCATCGCGCCAGCACAGGCTCCGCCTCGGGGCGCTGCGCCCAGAACAGCCGAGCCAACTCGGTCTGCTCACCCCGGGCTGTGACGTAGCGGTCGCGTTGCTCGGCGCTCTCGATCTCGTACAACATCAGGTACTGCCCGGTCCGCTCTCCGCGCAACCCGCGCAGCAGAGTCCACCGCCACCCCGGGTACAAAGGCAGGTGAACACCTTCATCACGCACGAAGGTCTCGAACTCCTCCGGCGTGACACCAGCCTCCGTGTCGATGGCGATGTACTGGAAGGTGAACACCGACGAGCGTCCCATTGCGTCCAATCCTCGGGCCGGGAAAGGGAACGCGCGTCCGACGAGCACGACTCCCCTGCACCGCATCCTGCCAGCTCCAGAGAACGGGGCCTGCGAGCTTTCCTCCGCTGGACGCGCGGCCTTCGAGGACCAGGTTCGGGAGGCTGTGTCGCACCACCCTGACCGAGGCAACGCTCTGCTCGTGGTGAGCAGGTCTGCATGGTGTCGCGGCAGGGCGACGCGCAAACGGTCCCGGCCACCTGCGGGGGTCCGGGGGCTTGCCCCCCGGCTGGGGTCTGGGGGCTCGGCCCCCAGAAAACGCCCGAAGGCGACCCGGTTCGCGCTTTCCGCGAACACGAATCGCCTTCGACTTCGGTGCCCCCGGCAGGATTCGAACCTGCGCTCCCGCCTCCGGAGGGCGGTGCTCTATCCCCTGAGCTACGGGGGCCGTAGCTATGTGGAAGATCCTAGCGCACTCGCGCGACCGTGTTTCACACCTACCCCTGCTGAACCGCTGGGCGTGGCCTCCGTCACCAAGAGCCCTGGTGAGGAATACTTCGGATTGCACTCATGCGCATGTCGCTATATGTTCCGAAGCATGGGTCACGGCCATGGACACGGATCGGCTTCGGCGAGCGGGCAGCACGTCGGCAAGCTCTGGATCGCGTTCGGCATCGGTGCGGTCTTCATGGTCGTGGAGTTCGTCGTGGGGTTCGCGACGTCCTCGCTCGCCCTGATCTCCGACGCCGCGCACATGCTCACCGACGTGCTCGGGGTCGGCATGGCCCTGGCCGCGATCATGGTCGCCAGGAGGGCCAAGGCCGGGAAGAACCGCACGTTCGGGTTCTACCGGGCTGAGGTGCTGGCCGCGCTGGCCAACGCCGTGCTGCTCTTCGGGGTGGCCGGGTACGTGATCTACGAGGCGGTCGGCCGGTTCCAGGACCCGCCCAGCGTGCCGGGATGGCCGGTGCTGATCGCGGCGACGCTGGGGCTTGCGGCCAACCTCGTCAGCTTCAGCGTCCTCAAGGAGGGCGCGAAGGACAGCATCAACGTCCGGGGCGCGTACCTCGAGGTGCTCGCTGACCTGATCGGGTCGGTCGGTGTGCTCATCTCCGCGCTGATCACGATCACCACGAGCTGGAAGTACGCGGACCCGATCATGGGTGTGCTGATCGGTGTCTGGGTGCTGCCGCGGACGTACAGCCTCGCGAAGAACGCGCTGCACATCCTGTTCCAGCACGCGCCGGAGCGGCTGGACGTGACGGAGATGCAGGCCGCCCTCACGGAGATCCCCGGTGTCGCCGAGGCGCACGACCTGCACGTTTGGACGCTCACCAGCGGTATGGAGGTGGCTTCGGCTCACCTCACGACCGCGGAGGAGGCGGACCACGAGAACGTGCTCAAGGCCGCGCAGTCGTTGCTGGCGACCAAGTACCACATCGAGCACGCGACGCTGCAGGTCGAGGGCGGCTCGTCAGCGCAGCGGTGCCGGGAGCTTTCGTGGTGAGCCGGGCAGGTCGCGGATCCCGTCCTTGGTGGACTGCGCGCCGGTTCGTGACGGAATGACCGGGAGCCTGGGTCGCGGCACCGCCACCCACACGCGGCCTCGTTCGAACGGCACCACAACAGCCTCCCCAGTCACGCGCGCGAACTGCCAAGATCTCATCGAAGTATGTCTGAAAGGGATAGATCCTTTCAGGTGAACGGGAAAGGCCGCGTTCCGTGACGGAACGCGGCCCTTCTCGTCTGCGTGAAGGTCAGTTGCGCGTTACAGCCCAGCGCACTGTCCTGCCTTCGGACCCTTCACGTCGTTCGCGAAGCCGTTGTTCGACGGCGCCGGGTCGTTGCCCGTGCAGGACAACGGTCCGCCGACCGAGGTGGCCGCCACGACTGACCTGGTCTTGTTCGACGTCAGTGACACAGGGCCACCGACCGAGGAGTTCTCCACCGCGACTTCCGAGGAAGAACCGTGGACCGTCACCGGACCGCCCACGCGAGCGCCGACCAGCACGACGGAGGCCGCGTCCGACGCCGACAGCGGGCCCTTGATCTCGCCGCCGAAGACGTAGAGCGTGGCGCCCTTCTGCACCGTCACCGGGCCGCTGATCGTGGCACCGTCCACATAGGTCACGCCCTTGACCTGCAGCGGACCGCTGACCGTGCCCGTCACCGTGGTGGTGGCGGCGGGCAGCGGCTTCGACATCAGCTCGAACTCGGCCAGCGTCACGTCGCCGGAGAACTCCAGCCGGTAGAAGTTGTACCGGCCCGGCGAGGCGATCTTGAACGACCGGGTGTACTGCTGCCACTGGAAGTTCTCACCGGAACGCTTGTCGACCGTCGACCACGTCTTGCCGTCGTAGGAGCCCTTCAGCTCCCACGCCGACGGCGACGTGCCCGTCTTGCCGTTGGTCAGCGTGTAGAACTCCGCCTTCTCCTTGGCGTCCGCGGCCTTGAAGTCGAACGAGCGGACCACCGCGGAGGTCGAGGAGTTGTTGTCGGCCAAAGCACCGACCGCAACGCCCGAAGCCACGTCCCGCAGCGGCGTCGGGACCGCGTCACCCTTGGTGATCGAGTCCGGCACGTCGTTGACGCCCGTGCCCCAGGCAGACGGCTTGGGACCCATGTCGAAGTCGATCGTGGCGCCGGCCGAGAGCAGGTCGTGCGGCAGCGACGTCTTGTTCCACGCCTTGCCGTTGACCTTCACGCCCTGCACGTAGATGTTCTTCGCGTTGTTCTTCGGCGCGTTGATGACGAGCTTCTTGCCGTTCTCCAGCTTCACGGTCGCCTTGGTGAACAGCGGCGAACCGATCGCGTAGGCCGGCTTGCCCATCTGCAGCGGGTAGAAGCCCAGCGCCGAGAAGAGGTACCAGGCCGACATCTCGCCGTTGTCCTCGTCGCCGGCGTAGCCCTGGCCCTGCTCGGAGCCCACGTACAGGCGCGACAGGATCTCGCGCACCTTCTCCTGGGTGCCGGAGGGCTTGCCCGCGTAGTTGTACATGTAGGCGATGTGGTGCGACGGCTGGTTGGAGTGGCCGTACTGGCCCATCCGCACGTCCCGCGCCTCGATCATCTCGTGGATCACGCCGCCGTAGCCGCCGGGGAACTTCGCGGTCTCCGGCAGGGTGAAGAACGAGTCGAGCTTCTGCGCCAGCTTGTCCCGCCCGCCGTACAGGTTCGCGAGACCCTGCCCGTCGTGCGGCACCGTGAACGCCATGTTCCAGCCGTTCGTCTCGGTGTAGTCGTAGCGCCAGTCCTGCGGGTTGTACTTCGCCGGGTCCTCGACGCGCCACGAGCCGTCGACGTTGCGTCCCTGGAAGAAGTCGATCCGCTTGTCGAACGTCAGCACGTAGTTCTGGGCGCGGTTGAGGAAGTACTCGTGCTCTTCCGCGTACCGCTTCTCGCCCGTCTTCTCGTGCAGCGCCTTCGCCATCGACGCGATGCCGAAGTCGTTGAGGTAGCCCTCGATCGCCCACGACCACGCCTCGTGCAGCTGGTCGTTGCCGG
Organism: Lentzea flaviverrucosa; assembly: GCF_003350445.1. Lineage (NCBI taxonomy): Bacteria > Bacillati > Actinomycetota > Actinomycetes > Pseudonocardiales > Pseudonocardiaceae > Lentzea > Lentzea flaviverrucosa. The sequence continues at coordinate 346,618 of NZ_QQAU01000002.1, read as the reverse complement.
TCCAGCCGAGGAAGATCGACCGGTCCATGCCCTTGCGGCCGACGTTGTTGCTCGGTGGCACGACGGACGCGTTCTTCACCGCGGCGTCGTAGGCGGCCTTGATGTCGAAGTTCGAGACGCCCTTCAGGTACGCGTCCGCGAACGCCACGTCGGAGCTCGTGCCCGTCATCAGGTCCGCGTAACCGGGGGAGGACCAGCGCGAGACCCAGCCGCCGTCCTTGTACTGCTGGACGAAGCCCTCGGCCATCTCGCCCGCCTTGGACGGCGTGAAGAGGCTGTAGGCGGGCCAGGTCGTGCGGTAGGTGTCCCAGAACCCGTTGTTGACGTAGACCTTGCCGTCCACGATCTTCGCGCCGGTCTTCGTCGGCGTGGTCTCACCGACCGGCGGCGACACCGGGGACGCGTACTGGATCTTGTCGCCGACCTTCTCGAAGCCCGAGTTCGGGTAGAGGTAGAGCCGGTACATGTTGGAGTACAGCGTGATCAGCTGCTCTTCGGACGCGCCCTCGACCGAGATGATGCCGAGGATCTTGTCCCACGCGGCCTGGGCGCGGTCGCGCACGGCGTCGAACGTGTCGGACGCCGAGACCTCCTGCCCCAGGTTCGACTTCGCCTGGTCGACGGAGATCAGCGAGGTGGCGATCCGCAGCTCGACGGTCTTGTCGCCGAACGAGAAGAAACCGCCCACGTTGTCACGGCCCGCGCCGGTGAGCCTGCCGCTCGCCGTGACCGCCTTGTCGACCTTGCCGTAGACGAACAGGCGGGTCGCACCGGTCGACAGGCCGCTCTTGACGTCCGAGTAGCCCGTGACGACGCCGTTCGCCGCGTCCAGCGTGAGACCACCGAGGTTGCTGACGTTGTCGAACACCAGGTTCTTCTCGCCCGTGTCGGCGAACGTGAACCGGAAGACCGCCGCGTGGTCGGTCGGCGCGATCTCGGTCTTCATGCCGTTCTCGAAGGTCACGCCGTAGTAGTGCGCCTTCGCGACCTCGTTGTCGTGCCTGAACGGCAGCGCCCGCAGCGCGCGGTCCTGCGTCGGGGCCTTGTCCGACGGCATGACCTGGAACGTCTGGCGGTCACCCATCCACGGGCTGGGCTCGTGGGACGTGGTGAACGCCTGCAACGTCGGCAGGTTCTGCGCGTTGTTGCGCTGCTGGTACTCGTACAACCAGGAGATCGAACCCGCGTTGGTCATCGGCGACCAGAAGTTGAAGCCGTGCGGCACCGCGGTCGCCGGGAAGTTGTTGCCCCGCGAGAACGAGCCGTTCGAGTTCGTGCCCCGCGTGGTCAGCACGTAGTCGGAAGGCTTCGCGTACTGCTTGGTGACGACGTCGCCGACGCGGATGTCGTCGAACCAGGCGCCGAACTCCGTCGGGCCCTTGGGACCGTCGTAGGCGACCAGGATCCGCTTGATCGTCTTGCCGGCCGCGACGGCGCCGATCGTGGACGCCACCTTGTTCCACTGGTTGGCGTACAGGAACTTGCCCGCGCCCTGACCCTGCGGCGACAGCGTCGCGCCGTGCTGGTCGACGGCCTTGAGGTCGCTCAGGTAGGTGCCGTCGGAGAACGCGAGGTCGACCGACGAGTACGTGCTCGGGTAGTTAAGGTTGTCGGTGACGAAGTCCGGGAAGATCATGTACGACAGCTCGGTCTTGGCGTTGACCGGGACGTCGACGTCGAAGACCTTGTTGTAGCTGTACGCCCGGCCCTCGGTCGTGTGCTTGCCCTGGGCGCGGAACGCCTTCACGCCCGTCCAGCCGGCACGCCCCTTGGCGGTGTAACCACCCGTGGGGCCGGCGCCGACAACGCTGCGCATGTTCGGTGCGGGCGGAGTCGTGGAGCCGTCGGACAGCTGCCACTCGGCGAGCTGCACGATGTTCGTGGAGCCGTTGTTCAGCGTGATGTCGAGCTTGAAGTGCTTGAACGCCCGCGGCGCCGCGATGTCGTAGGTCTTGGTCTGGAAACGCTCGGCGAACGTCTCGCCGGTGCGGGTGTCGACCACGGTCCAGTCGGTGCCGTTGTCCGAGCCCTGCAGCGTCCAGTTCTTCGGGTCGCGCTCCGGCGAGTCGTTGGCCGAGGACAGCGCGTACCTCTTGATGTCCTGGGCCGCCGCGAACTCGTACGTCGCCCAGCCGGTGGTGGCGAAGACCAGCCACTTGGAGTTCACGTTGAGGTCGTTGAGGTTCACCGCGAACTCGTTCGACTCCGCGTTCTCGCCGTTGGCCTTCACCGCGATCGCCTGGTCGGCGACGTTGCCGGGGATGCCGCTCGTGCCGTCCGAGCCGATCACGCCCGCGGACTTCGGGTTGCCCGACGCGTCGGTCTCGACGGTGCTGGACCACGACGGTTGTGGTTGACCGTCCTCAAAGGACGACGTAAAACCCACTCCTGGCTCCTCTGGTGCGGCGGCCGCGTAGCCGTTGGTGACGCCACACACCAGTGTCGCAGTGATCGCAACGCTCACCAGAGTTCTGGTTCGTCTCTTCCCCAGTTGCCTCATTGCAACCCTTCCGCCGCCTAGCCTGCCCCTTTTGGTGGGGACCTTTTCGGCACGTGACATCGTTGTCAAGGGAGTGGACGGGAATTGTCGCGCAACCTGTCTTCTCCACAGTGGCGCGCGAGTCGAGTCGATCAAGATCTAGAATCGCCAGGTGAGCGACCGCAAGCCGCCAGAGGTGGGTACACCGGCGGGCATGCGCGTGCTCAACCAACGCGCTGTGCTCGACCGGCTGCGCCGTTCGGGTGCGGCCACGCGTCCCCAGATCGCCAAGGACACCGGGCTGTCCAAGCCGACGGTCGGACAGGCGCTGGCAGACCTCGAACGCCATGGCCTGGTGCGTCCCACCGGCCGCACGACGTCGGGTCCCGGCCGGTCGGCCGTCGTCTACGAGCCGAACCCCACCGCCGGGTACGTGCTGGGCGTCGACATCGGCCGCGAGCGCATCCGGGTGGCGCTGGCCGATCTGGGCGGGTCCGTGGTGGCCCGCGTGGACGAACGGAACCGCAGCCGCTCGGCCGCCGCCGTGGTGCGCACGGTGACCGGCCTGGCCGAGCGGACGGTGGCCGATGCTGGGATCGCTCTCACGGACGTCCTGGTGAAGGTGATCGGCAGCCCCGGGGTGGTCGACCAGCGGTCACGGGTCGTGCGGCACGCGCCGCAGCTGCCCGGCTGGGAGTCGAACGGTGTCCTCGACGGGCTGGAGGCGTCGCTCGGGCCGGTGATGGTCGTGGAGAACGACGCGAACCTGGCCGCCCTGGGCGAGCACGTCTACGGGGCGGCACGGGACGCGCGCGTGTTCGTGTGCGCGACGGTGGGCACCGGCGTCGGCATGGGGATCGTCGTGGACGGCACGCTGTTCCGCGGTGCGCACGGGGCGGCCGGTGAGGTCGGCTTCCTGCCGTACGGGAAGTCCGCTTCGGACGTCCGTCGTGGACAGTTCGAGGACGCCGCGTCGGCGGGATCCGTGGTGGCACTGGCGCGGGAGCGCGGACTGACGGCGCGCACGGCGCGTGAAGTGTTCGGACTCGCGCGAAAAGGTGACGTCCATGCTCTGGCGGTCGTGCGGCTGGAAGCGGAACGGCTGGCGTTCCTCGTGGCCGCCGTCACCGCGGTGATCGACCCGGAACTGGTCGTCCTGGGGGGTGGCGTCGGGTCGAACGTGGACCTGCTGCTGGAGCCGCTGGAAGCCGCGTTGCGCACGATGACACCGTTGGCGCCGCGGATCGTGGCGGGCTCGCTCGGAGACGGCGCGGTGCTCTCCGGGGCCATCGCGATGGGCCTCGAAGCCGCTCGTGAATGGGTATTTGCAGTAACTCTCTGAGAGTAGTTGAGTACCCCTCACCTGGTAGTTCACTCAATTGTCGTAACTGTTAACGGTGTTTTGTGGCTTAGCGTTACCGGCACCTCCTCCTGGAGGGTTGTGTCCTTCCGTTGCAAGGGGAGCCGGTAGGGGGATGCGGGGGACGTAGCCCCCTACCGGCCGTGCACTGGGCAGGTGCCGCGCCCGCACCACCATCAGCCTGCCCAGTGCAGCAACGGAGCTATCGAGGTGTCGGCCGGTGGACGTTGTCCGCCGTCGACTCGTGGTGCGTGGAGTCCGCGATCCAGCTGCCTGGGATCGACGAGTCGACCACGCCCTCCTCGACCCACGCGTAGTTGCCGTCGAGGACCTGCTTCGCCAGCACCTGGTCGCTGTCGTCGGTGTTCTTCCAGAGCTTCTCGAACAGCTCGTCGACCCGGATCCGCGCCTGCTTGGCGAACGCGTCCGCGAGCGCCTGGGCGTTGGGGTTCTCGTCCTGCGCGGCCCGCACGCACGCGGCGCTGATCGCGAACAGCTCGGCCCCGATGTCCACGATCCGGCTCAGGAAGCGCTGCTTGCGCTCCATCTTCCCCTGCCACCGCGACATGGCGTAGAACGTCTGCCGCGCCAGCTTGCGCGCCGACCGTTCGACGAACCGCAGGTGCTTGGCGAGCGGCCCGAACTCCGTGTAGCCGGCCGGGGTCTGACCCTTGCCGACGACGAGCGTGGGCAGCCATTTGGCGTAGAAGCCGCCTGCTTTGGCCGCTGCCTTCACCTTCGCGTTGCGGTCGGCGTCCGGATCGATGATGTCGCCGGCGACGCTGAGGTGCGCGTCCACCGCCTCGCGGGCGATCAGCAGGTGCATGATCTCCGTCGAGCCCTCGAAGATCCGGTTGATGCGGAGGTCCCGCAGGACCTGCTCGGCCGCGATGCCGCGTTCCCCGCGCGCCGCCTGGCTTTCCGCCGTCTCGTAACCCCGGCCGCCGCGGATCTGGACCAGTTCGTCGGCCACCAGCCAGGCCTTCTCCGACGCGTAGAGCTTGGCGAGCGCCGCTTCGATGCGGATGTCGTGCTTGCCGGCGTCCGCGAGCTCGGAACTGAGGTCCAGCACGGCTTCCAGCGCGTAGGCGGTCGCGGCGATGTAGGCGATCTTGCCGGCGACGGCTTCGTGCTTGCCGACCGGCAGACCCCACTGGATGCGTTCGCTCGACCATTCGCGCGCGATCTTGAGGCACCACTTCGCGCTGCCCGCGCAGAGGGCGGGCAGGCTGAGACGGCCCGTGTTCAGGGTGGCCAGGGCGATCTTGAGCCCGGCGCCTTCCCGGCCGATGACGTTCTTCTTGGGCACGCGGACCTGGTGGAACCGCGTCACGCCGTTCTCCAAGCCCCGCAGGCCCATGAACGCGTTGCGGTTCTCGACGGTGATGCCCTCGGCGCCCGCTTCCACGACGAACGCCGTGATGCCCTTGCCCGGCACCTGTGCCATGACGACTAGAAGATCGGCGACGACGCCGTTGGTGGTCCAGAGCTTCACACCGTCGAGGACGTAGTCGTCGCCGTCGGGCGTGGCGATGGTGCCGAGCCTCGCCGGGTCGCTGCCGACGTCCGGTTCGGTGAGCAGGAACGCGGTGATCTCGCCCTTGGCGCACCGGGGCAGGAACTCCTGCTTCTGCTCAGGGCTGCCGAACATCGCGACGGGCTGCGGGACGCCGATGGACTGGTGGGCGGAGAGCATGGCCCCGAGCGCGGGACTCGCGCTGCCCACCAGCATGAGGGCCTTGTTGTAGTAGACCTGGGTGAGGCCGATGCCGCCGTACTCGGGCTTGATCTTCATCCCGAACGCGCCGAGGTCCTTGAGGCCCTTCAGGACGTCGTCGGGGATCTGCGCGTCGCGTTCGATGACGGCGTTGTCGATGTGGGACTCGGTGAACTCGCGGAGCTTCTCGAGGAACGCCTCGCCGCGTTCGCGGTCCTCGGCGGTGCCACTCGGATGCGGGTGGATGAGGTCGATGCGGAAGTGACCGAGGAAGAGCTCCTTGCCGAAACTCGGTCGCTGCCAGCGGGTTTCCCGTGCTTGTTCGGCGACCTGCCTGGCCGCGCGCTCGTCGACGGTCATGGGTTACCTCCCAGTAGGTGTGACCTACGTTACTCGGAGGTAGGCGGTTGTCCATGGGTGAACGGAGGTGTGCGGGTCGGCTTGCGTGCGGTTGTCGCGTTCCAGCGGGGTTGGTCGCGTTCCCGTGTGAGAGGTCGCCTTGCGAGGGTGGTCCGTCAGGTCGTGACGGAACTGCGCGGGGTTGCGATTGGGGCTTGACCTTGAGCCTCTGGCGGGATGCTTAGACGGCCGGAAAAGGCCGGGCTGAAAGGCGCCTGGCCGTGCCCATGAGGGGAGCATCCCGCCCACTCAAGGTAAAGCCCCAATCGCCTTGAAGGGCCCGAACCGCTGCCCGGCGCCCTAGGTTCGGACGGCTCGCTTCGCATCGCCACGCCAGGACTCGTACGTGGCTGCTTTGCGTTGGCGGGTGTCTGGTGGCACCGCGCGGGGCCTGTTGCGGTGGCTGGCGCCGGTTCTAGCGGAGGGGTCGCCTGCCGTGCGGGCCGTTGCCTTGCGAGGGTGTTCGGCTTGCGTCGGCGGTCCCCCGCCGCGGACAAGCGAAAGGGCCGCCCCACACCAGTGGGAACGGCCCTCGCGGACTGATCGGCGGCACCGGGCTACGGCAGCGGGGCGGCTCCGCGCTTCGCCAGGTAGTCCTTCATCAGGTCGGTCTCGGCGGACTGCGACTTCAGCATGTTGTCGGCCAGTGTGCGGACGAACGTCTGACCGCCGGCGGACGAGGCGTACTCGGCCATCGGGGCTCCGCCCATGTGGTGGCGGAGCATCAGCTGCAGCCAGTACACGTCGAACGCGTCCCCGGCGGGCATGGTCCGCAGTTTGGTCAGCTCGTCCGTCGTGGCCATGCCGGGCATGATCGGCTTGCCGGCCTCGGGCGTGGTGGCGCCGTGGCCGTGCACTCCCGCCGCGTCCATCCACTTCATGTAGACGCCGGAGAGGTTCTGCTCGTGCTCGTTCCACATCATCAGCCAGCCCTTCATCCGCCCCACCTGTTCGAGCTGGGTGGAGGAGATGTCGAACGCGAGCTGGCGGATCTCCGGGCTGGCCGAGCGGTCCCTGGCGATGTTCGCCATCTGGATGCCCTGCAGGTGGTGCATGGACATGTCCTGGCAGAACCCGACGTCCACGGAGCCGGAGGCCGGGGCCGCGGCGGTCGAGGTGGAGCCGGGGAGCTTCACGAGCAGGCCCACGGCCGCGCCCAGCAGGAGCACGGCGAGGACCGCTGCGCCGATGACGAGGGTCCGGACCACCCCTGAGGGGCGGCCGGACACCTCGCCGGTTTCGGGCAGGGTCATCAGCTCGACGGCGGCGTCGAGGCGGAGCCCGACGCGGGCGGCGTGCTGGGGGTCTGGGGCTGGCCCTCGGTGACGGAGTCGTCCTTGCCACCGTCCATCGGCACGGCGTCGGCGCCCGGCTTCTCGGCCACGAACGGGGCCGGGTTCGACAGGAACGCCGTGTTCTCGCAGGACGCGCCGACCTCGGGGTACGTGTTCGGGTTGCGCAGCAGCGACGAGATGAACTGGTCGACGCGCTCGTCGTCGGCCTTCTCGAGCTTCAGCTGGTGGCCCCAGGACTGCAGCGAGATCGGCTTGTCGAGGCCGGGGAACGGCGACAGCATCATGTACGGGATGCCCTCGACCTTGGCCTTCAGCTTGGTGAGCGCGTCGTCCTTGACCTGGTCGGGGTTGTACGCGATCCACACGGCGCCGTGCTCCAGGCCGTGGACCATGTTCTCCGTGCGCACGGCCTTGTCGTAGACGACGCCGGTGCAGTCGGCCCACTGGGCGTCGTGCGGGCCGCCGAAGGCCGGAGTCTGGTCGTACGCGACGCGCTGGGTCGGCTCGACGTGGCGGGAGCCCTTGTACTCCTTGGTCACGATGCCCGCGAGCGCGGTCGACGGGTCCTTGTTCGTGTCCGAGGGCTTCCACTTGGCCAGGGCGGCCTCTTTGACGTTGTTCTCGTGGATCTGCATGTACGCATATCCGAAAACACCGCCCGCGAGGGCCAGCACAGCGATCACCGCGAGGATCGTGCCCCACGGCTTCGGCTTGCTCGCCACCACCGAGGAACGGGCTGCGGCCACGCTGTTGCGTGTGGCCTTCGTCTTCTTGCCGCTGGTCATGTCCGCCTCAGATGTCGTCCTGGTCAACCGGCGCCAGTGTAGGGACATCGTGTCTGATCACTGTCAGCGCAGTGCGATACCACGTGCGCGTTAACACTTGCCGTCTCACCCTCCGAGACCCGGTAACCCGGTCGAGACCTGCGACAACGCTTCTCTAGACTCTCGGGGCGTGACTCCTGAAGTGCTCGCCGATCTGGTCCGGACCACGGTTGCCCGGTTGCTGGCCGACCGACGTCTGGACGCCTCTGCTCTGCCCGAGCAGGTGACGGTCGAGCGACCCAGGAACCCCGAACACGGCGACTACGCCACGAACGTCGCGCTCCAGCTCGCCAAGAAAGCGGGTGTCGCGCCGCGCGAGTTCGCGACGTGGCTCGCCGAGGCCCTGCTGGCCCAGGACGCCATCGCGAAGGCCGACGTGGCCGGTCCCGGCTTCCTCAACCTCACCATCGCCACCGAGGCCCAGGGAGCGATCGTTCGTGCGGCGCTGGAGCCCGGCTACGGCACCGGCGCCGAACTCGGCGGCAAGCGGATCAACCTGGAGTTCGTCTCGGCGAACCCCACTGGCCCCATCCACCTCGGCGGCGCCCGCTGGGCGGCCGTCGGCGACGCGCTGGGCAAGGTCCTGCAGGCCCGCGGTGCCGAGGTCACCCGCGAGTACTACTTCAACGACGCCGGCGCGCAGATCGACAGGTTCGTCCGGTCGCTGATCGCCGCCGCGAAGGGCGAGCTCGCCCCCGAGGACGGCTACGCGGGCACGTACGTCAGCGACATCGCCGCCGAGGTGCTGCGCCGCGAGCCGGGAGCGCTCAGCGACCCGGAGACGGTGCGCAGGATCGGCGTCGGGCTCATGTTCGAGGAGATCAAGAGCAGCCTGCACGACTTCGGCACCGACTTCGACGTCTACTTCCACGAGGACTCGCTGCACCGGAGCGGCCGCGTGGAGGAGGCGATCGCGAAGCTGAAGGCGAACGGCTCGCTGTACGAGAAGGACGGCGCCTGGTGGCTGCGGTCCACGGACTTCGGTGACGACAAGGACCGCGTCGTCATCAAGAGCGACGGGAACCCGGCGTACATCGCGGGCGACATCGCGTACCTCGTCGACAAGCGGGGCCGCGGCTTCGACCTGTGCATCTACATGCTCGGTGCGGACCACCACGGCTACATCGCACGCCTCAAGGCCGCCGCGTCCGCCCTGGGCGACGACCCCGCCAGCGTCGAGGTGCTGATCGGCCAGCTCGTGAACCTCGTCAGCGACGGCCAGCCCGTCCGGATGAGCAAGCGCGCGGGCACCGTCATCACGATGGAGGACCTGGTCGACGCGGTCGGTGTCGACGCCGCCCGCTACGCCATGATCCGCTCGAGCGTCGACTCCGGCCTCGACATCGACCTCGACCTGCTGCGCAAACACAGCAACGAGAACCCGGTCTACTACGTGCAGTACGCCCACGCGCGCACGTCGTCGATCCTGCGCAACGCCGCTGATCTCGGCATCACCCCGGGTGAGGACTTCGCGCTGCTCACCCACGAGCGCGAGGGCGACCTCATCCGCACCATCGGCGAGTTCCCGCGAGTGGTGGCCACCGCCGCCGAGCTGCGTGAACCGCACCGCGTCGCCCGCTACCTCGAAGAGCTCGCGGGCACGTACCACCGCTTCCAGCAGGACTGCCGCGTCCTTCCGCGCGGCGATGAGGAGACGACTCCGTTGCACCAGGTCAGGCTTCAACTCGTCAACGCGACCAGGCGCGTGTTCGCCGCGGGCCTCGGCCTGCTCGGCGTGACCGCCCCGGAGCGCATGTGATGCGCGCGCATCCGGCCGGACCCCGGCACGCCGACGTCATGGCATCCGGCACCACCGCCGGCGACCGCCCTTCCACCGCCGAACAGCTCGACTTCCTGCACCCGAACGTGTGGCCGCGCAACGCGCAGCGCAACGATTCGGGTGTCGTGGAGCTCGCGGGCGTGGACGTGCGCGGGCTCGCCGAGCAGTACGGCACCCCGTTGTTCGTCATGGACGAGCACGACTTCCGTGCGCGTTGCCGCGAGCACGCCGAGGCGTTCGGCGACCCGACGCTCGTGCACTACGCCTCCAAGGCGTTCCTGAGCGTGCAGGTCGCGAAGTGGGTGGCCGAAGAGGGCCTCTCCATCGACGTCTGCAGCGGCGGCGAGCTCGCCATCGCGTTGCGCGCCGAGTTCCCGGCCGAGCGCATCGCGTTGCACGGCAACAACAAGAGCGTTCCCGAACTGATCGCGGCCGTCGAGGCGGGCGTCGGCGGGGTCGTGCTCGACTCGTACCACGAGATCGCGCGCCTCGACCAGATCGCGCGCGACCGCGGTGTGGTGCAGAAGGTGCTGATCCGCGTGACGGTCGGCGTCGAGGCCCACACGCACGAGTTCATCGCGACCGCGCACGAGGACCAGAAGTTCGGCTTCTCGCTGTCCTCCGGTGACGCGGCCGAGGCGGTGCGCCGCGTGCTGAAGGCCAGTGGCCTCGAGCTCGTCGGCCTGCACAGCCACATCGGCTCGCAGATCTTCGACGCGTCCGGCTTCGAGGTCGCCGCGCGCCGCGTGATCGGCCTGCTCGCGGAGATCCGCGCCGAGCACGGCGAGGTCCCGTCGCTGAACGTCGTCGACCTCGGCGGCGGTCTCGGCATCGCCTACACGCCGGACGACGACCCGCCCCCTCCCGCCGAGCTCGCGCGGCAGCTGCACAACATCGTGCAGAAGGAGTGCGAGCACAACGGCTTGAGCATGCCTCGCATCGCGGTCGAGCCCGGCCGCGCGATCGTCGGCCCCGGCACGGTCACCGTGTACGAGGTCGGCACGATCAAGGACATCGAGCTCGACGGTGGCGCGCGGCGCCGGTACGTCAGCGTCGACGGCGGCATGAGCGACAACATCCGCACTGCTCTGTACGACGCGGTCTACGACTGCAAGCTCGTGTCGCGCGCCTCCGAGCCCGAGTCGAGGGCCGTGCTGTGCCGTGTCGTGGGCAAGCACTGCGAGTCCGGCGACATCGTCGTGCGCGACTGCTGGCTGCCCGACGACCTGGCGCCGGGCGACCTGGTTGCGATCGCTGCCACAGGGGCCTACTGCTACTCGATGGCGAGCGGGTACAACCGACTTCCACGGCCCGCGCTAGCCGCGGTGACCGATGGAGAGGCGCGGCTGCTGCTGCGTCGTGAGACCGAGGACGATCTGTTCCGTCTGGAGGTATGAAAGCCGTGAAACCGATTCGGGTCGCCTTGCTGGGATGTGGCACGGTGGGCACGGAGGTAGTCCGGCTGCTGACGGACCAGGCCGAGGACCTCACCCAGCGCATCGGTGCGCCGGTTGAGCTCGCGGGCATCGCCGTGCGCAGGCCGAACAAACACCGTGAAGTGCCGGAGCACCTCCTGACCACGGACGCCGAGGCGCTCGTGAAGCGCGCCGACGTGGACGTCATCGTCGAGGTCATCGGCGGTATCGACCCCACGCGCGGGCTGCTGCTCGAAGCGCTGCGGGGCGGCAAGTCCGTCGTGACGGCGAACAAGGCGCTGCTCGCCGAGCACGGCCCCGACCTGTTCGAGGCGGCCGACGCGTCCGGTGCCGACCTCTACTTCGAGGCCGCCGTCGCCGGCGCGATCCCGTTGCTGCGCCCCTTGCGGGAATCCCTTGCGGGAGACCGGATCACGCGCGTCATGGGCATCGTGAACGGCACGACGAACTTCATCCTGTCCGCGATGGACGCCACGGGCGCCGGGTACAGCGAGACGCTCGAAGAGGCCTCGCGGCTCGGTTACGCCGAGGCCGACCCGACCGCGGACGTCGACGGGTTCGACGCCGCGTCGAAGGCCGCGATCCTTGCGTCCCTTGCGTTCCACACGCGCGTGACGGCGTCGGACGTGTACCGCGAGGGCATCCGCGCGGTGTCCGCGGCGGACATCGCGGCGGCCAAGGGCCTCGGCCGCACGGTGAAGCTGCTCGCGATCTGCGAGCGCGTGACCAGTCCGTCCGGTCAGGAATCAGTCGCCGTTCGAGTGCACCCGGCGATGATCCCCAGGACGCATCCGCTGGCGAGCGTCAACGGCGCGTTCAACGCGGTGTTCGTCGAGGCCGACGCGGCGGGGGAGATGATGTTCTACGGGCAGGGTGCCGGTGGCGCCCCCACGGCGAGCGCGGTCGTCGGCGACCTGGTCGCCGTGGCGCGCAACATGGTCGCGAGCGGGCACGGTCCGCGCGAGTCTGCCTACGCCGCGCTCACCGCGCAGCCCATGGGGAACACGCCCACCCGCTACCACATCAGCCTCGACGTGGCGGACAAGCCCGGTGTCCTCTCGCAGGTCGCCGCGGTCTTCGCCGAGCACGACGTGAGCATCGCCGCGGTGCGCCAGGAAGGTCGCATCGAGGACGCCAGCCTGGTGATCGTCACGCACGCGGCGACCGACGCCGCGCTGCGGTCCACTGTGGACAAAATCGGTGGCCTCCCCGTGGTGCGGGACGTCGTCAGCGTCATGAGGGTGGAGGGCGAAGAGTGAGCGCTTCTAGAGCTGGCTGGCCCGGTCTCATCAACGCCTACCGGGACCGCATCGAGATCCCCGAGGGCGCCGAGGTCGTGACGCTGCACGAGGGCGGCACGCCGCTGGTGCACGCGAAGCGCCTCTCCGCCGCCACCGGGTCCGACGTCTGGGTCAAGGTCGAGGGCGCGAACCCGACCGGCTCGTTCAAGGACCGCGGCATGACCGTGGCCATGACGTACGCGCTCGCCTCCGGCCTCAAAGCGGTCATCTGCGCCTCCACGGGCAACACGTCGGCGTCCGCCGCGGCCTACGCGGCCAAGGCGGGGCTGACGGCGGCCGTGCTGGTGCCCAGCGGCAAGATCGCGATGGGCAAGCTCGCGCAGGCCGTCATGCACGGCGCGAAGATCCTGCAGATCGACGGCAACTTCGACGACTGCCTGGAGCTGGCGTCGAAGACCGCGGCCGAGTACCCGGTCACGCTGGTGAACTCGGTCAACCCGGTGCGCCTCGTCGGTCAGCAGACCGCCGCGTGGGAGGTCTGCGACGTGCTCGGCCAGGCGCCGGACGTGCACTGCCTGCCGGTCGGCAACGCGGGCAACATCACCGCGTACTGGAAGGGCTACACGTCGTACGACAAGGGCCTGCCGCGCATGTTCGGCTTCCAGGCCGCGGGCGCCGCTCCGCTGGTCAGCGGTCAGCCGGTGCCGAACCCGGAGACCATCGCGACCGCGATCCGGATCGGCTCGCCGGCGTCGTGGACGGGCGCGGTCAACGCCCGTGACTCCTCCGGCGGCCTGATCGACGCCGTCACCGACGAGCAGATCCTCAGCGCGTACCGGCTGCTGGCCTCGTCCGAGGGCATCTTCGTCGAGCCCGCGTCGGCCGCGTCCATCGCCGGTCTGCTCAGGACCGCCGAGGACGGCAGGCTGCCGAAGGGCTCCACCGTTGTGTGCACCGTCACGGGTCACGGTCTGAAGGACCCCGACACGGCACTGCTCGGCACCACCGAGGTCGAGCCGGTCCCGGTCGACCCCGGCGCCGTCGCGCACGCGCTGGAGCTGGCGTGAAGTTCCTCGTCTCCGTCCCCGCGTCGACCGCGAACCTCGGTTCGGGGTTCGACGCGCTGGGCATGGCGCTCGGCATGTACGACGACGTGGAGGTGGCCGGCGGCGAAGGCGTCGACGGCCTCTCGGTCACCGTGGACGGTGCCGGATCAGGCGATGTCCCGCTCGACGAGACCCATCTCGTCGTGCGGGCCGTCCGCGCCACCGGCTACACCGGTGGCCTGGCTCTGAGGTGCCGCAACACCATCCCGCACGCACGGGGGCTGGGCTCGTCGGCCGCCGCGATCGTGGCGGGTGTCGTAGCCGGGTTCACCCTGCAGGGTCGCGAGCCGGACACGGCGGCGTTGCAAATCGCCGCCGAGTTCGAGGGGCACGCGGACAACGCGGCGGCCTCCCTGTTCGGCGGAGTCGTCGTCGCGTGGTCCGAAGGAGAGCGCTACCGCGCTGTCCGGATGGATGCGGACGCACGCGTGCGTCCGGTCGTGCTGATCCCCTCGCAGGAGTCGTCCACCAAGACCACGCGCGGCCTCCTCCCGGCCGAAGTGCCGCACGCCGACGCCGCGCACGCCGCGGGGCGGGCTGCCCTCGCGGTGCACGCGCTGACGTCCGATCCGACGGTTCTCCTTGCGGCTACTGAGGATCGACTCCACCAGAACTACCGCGAGCCCGCATGGCCGGACACCGTTCGGGTGATCAACGATCTTCGCAAGCTGGGAGTTCCCGCCTGCGTGAGCGGAGCGGGACCCACCGTGATCGCCTTCGGTGATCTTCCGGCCGAGGTCGACACGCACGGCTTCGACGTGCGCAGACTCGACGTCGACGCCGCCGGCGTGCGCGTTCGTCCATTGGACTGACACGCCCGACCCCGGTTGTTGCATGCCGGGGGACCTGCGTCTACCCTCGGGGGCGATCAGTCACTGCGCGCACGGGCGCCGGTGTCGCGCTCGGACATTCGTTCCGGGTCGCAATCCTTTTGTGTTCCGGCTCTGTGCCGTGCGGGCGGGGCGGACGCGAAAAGGCACCCGATCGCCGTGATCTGAGAAAAGTCCCGTGCTCGAGGGAAGCCGTCGTGCTTCCGTCTTCATCGGACTTGACCGCCGTTCCCCGCTGAAGTGGGAAGGCGGGTCCGCTGGGCCACGTAGGAGGCGGGGCCTGGTCAGGAAGGACTTGTGTGACCAACACCGATTTGCTGAGCAGCGAAGTCGCAGCTGCCGCTGGTTCTGGAGCCGAGGAGAACGCTCTGTCCACCCCATCGAACGGCACGACGCCGCGCCGCCGCGCGGGTCTGTCCGGCATGGTGCTCGCTGAGTTGCGCGAGCTCGCCGGCCAAATGGGCATCACCGGAACCGCAGGCCTGCGCAAGGGCGACCTGATCGCGGCCATCAAGGAGAAGCAGGGCTCCGGAGCCCCGGCGAAAGCCGAGAAGCCCGCGAAGACCGAGAAGGTCGCCGCGAAGGCCGAGGCGCCCGCCGAAAAGCCCGCCGCGAAGGTGACCGAAAAGGTCGCCGAGAAGCCTGTTCAGCAGCAGCTCGAGGTAGCGGAGAAGCCCGCTGCCGCCGAGTCCGGCGCGTCTGACGACTCCCGCTCGTCCGAGGACGGGGGGCGCCGTGGAAACCGTCGCCGCCGTTCCGGCCGTGGCGGCGGCAACGCCGAGGGCGAGAGCCAGCCGCAGCAGGAGCAGCGTTCCGAGCGTGCTGAGCGGACCGACCGTCCCGAGCGCACTGAGCGTCCCGAGCGGACCGACCGCGCCGAGCGCACCGACCGGCCGGAGCGTGCTGAGCGCTCCGAGCGCGGCGAGCGCCAGGACCGGGGAGAACGCCAGGACCGGGGCGAGCGCAACGAGCGTTCCGACCGCGGTGACCGTGGCGACCGGGGTGACCGTGGCGACCGCAACGAGCGCGGTGGCCGTGACCGCAACCGCGACCGCGGCGAGCGTTCCGACCGCGGTGACCGCGGAGGCGACCGCCAGGGTGGCGGCCAGCCCGACGGGGACGACGACGGTGGGCGCCGTGGCCGCTTCCGCGACCGCCGCCGCCGCGGTGGCCGCGGCGACGAGCAGGGTGGCGGCGGTCGTGTCGACCGCGAGACCGAGGTCCGCGACGACGACGTCCTGCTCCCGGTCGCGGGCATCCTGGACGTGCTGGAGAACTACGCGTTCGTCCGCACCTCCGGCTACCTCGCCGGCTCGAACGACGTCTACGTCTCGCTCTCGCTCGTCCGCAAGTACGGCCTGCGCCGTGGCGACGCCCTCACCGGCGCCGTCCGCCAGCCGCGCGACGGGGAGCAGCAGCGCCAGAAGTTCAACCCGCTGGTCCGCGTCGACAAGATCAACGGCCTGGACCCGGAAGAGGCGCGCAACCGCCCGGACTTCACCAAGCTGACGCCGCTCTACCCGAACGAGCGTCTGCGCCTGGAGACCGAGCCGCACATCCTCACCACCCGTGTCATCGACCTGGTGATGCCGATCGGCAAGGGCCAGCGCGCCCTGGTCGTGTCGCCTCCGAAGGCCGGCAAGACCTCGGTGTTGCAGTCGATCGCGAACGCGATCACGACGAACAACCCCGAGTGCCACCTCATGGTGGTGCTGGTGGACGAGCGTCCGGAAGAGGTCACCGACATGCAGCGCTCGGTGAAGGGTGAGGTCATCGCCTCCACCTTCGACCGGCCGCCGTCGGACCACACGACCATCTCCGAGCTCGCGATCGAGCGGGCGAAGCGCCTGGTCGAGATGGGCCACGACGTCGTCGTGCTGCTCGACTCGATCACGCGTCTGGGTCGTGCGTACAACCTGGCGGCACCGGCCTCCGGCCGCATCCTGTCCGGTGGTGTCGACTCGACCGCGCTCTACCCGCCGAAGCGCTTCCTCGGTGCCGCGCGCAACATCGAGGGCGGCGGCTCGCTGACCGTCATCGCCACCGCGCTGGTCGAGACCGGCTCCGCCGGTGACTCGGTGATCTTCGAGGAGTTCAAGGGCACGGGTAACGCCGAGCTCAAGCTCGACCGGAAGATCGCGGACAAGCGGACGTTCCCGGCCGTCGACGTCGACTCGTCGGGCACTCGCAAGGAAGAGCTGCTGCTCTCGCCGGACGAGATGGCCGTCACGCACAAGCTGCGCCGGGTGCTCCACGCGCTCGACGGTCAGCAGGCGATCGACCTGCTGCTGGACCGGCTGCGGAAGTCGCGCACCAACATCGAGTTCCTGATGCAGGTCGCGAAGACGACGCCGGGCGCCGAGCAGGACTGACGCCGTGTGAGTTTCACGTGAAAAAGCCCCCGCTGCAGGTCAGCGGGGGCTTTTTCATCGCTCTTCACTCGAATGCCGGTCCGGGCCACCTCAACGGCAGCCGGCGGCCTGACGGTTCTCGTCGCTCTGCACCAGCAGCTGGAACACCAGCCCCAGCAGCACCGGCACC
Source organism: Lentzea flaviverrucosa (assembly GCF_003350445.1). Classification (NCBI taxonomy): domain Bacteria; kingdom Bacillati; phylum Actinomycetota; class Actinomycetes; order Pseudonocardiales; family Pseudonocardiaceae; genus Lentzea; species Lentzea flaviverrucosa. The sequence continues at coordinate 329,610 of NZ_QQAU01000002.1, read as the reverse complement.
CCGACCACGGTCGCGGCCAGCACGGGTACCTCCACCGCGCCCACCACGACTCCCAGCACCAGCACCGCGGCCAGGTAGGGCCACCGCAGCCAGGCCCGTTGCCACCCCCGCCTCCACCGCACCCCGCCGGAGACGGCGGCGGCCACGGCCACCCCGGCTCCCGACACGACCGGCGACAGCGGCACCGTGGTCCAGGAAGCAGTGAGCAGCCCTGCCGACCCCATCAGGCCGAGCACGGCGGCGGAGAAGAGGAACGGCAGTGCCAGCCACATGGGCTGGTTCATCGGCCGCTCAGCGGTGCAGAACACGGCACACAGTCTGATGGACGCCGTCCAACAACATGGAGCCGTATCTGGTCGAGCGGCGACACCTTGCGCCGAACGGCGTATCACGGCGGTTAAGCGGTTGTGACATAAGCCACCGATCAGCCTCGGGAACAACCGCGTTCACGCCCGTGTTGGACGGTCTGGCAAACTAAACGGTCGAGTCCGGCTCCGGTTCACCCGTTCACCAACTGGGACCCGGCGGCCATCCTTGAAAGGGACAAGATCTTGAAGACTGGCATCCACCCCGAGTACACCCCCACCGAAGTGACCTGCAGCTGCGGGAACACCTTCACGACGCGCAGCACCTCGGCCTCCGAGGTTCGCGTCGAAATGTGCTCCAACTGCCACCCGTTCTACACGGGCAAGCAGCGCATCCTGGACACCGGTGGTCGCGTCGCGCGCTTCGAGGCGCGTTACGGCAAGCGCAACAAGTAGCTGCTTTCACGGCGCCTGACCTCGGCCTTCTGGCCGGGGCGGGCGCCGTCGCCGTTTCCGGGGAAACACAACGAAAGCAGGAGACGTGTCGCAGTCGCTGGACAGCTTGCTCGCCGAGTACGACGAGCTGGAGAAGAAGCTCGCCGATCCCTCCGTGCACGCTGACCAGGCGGGGGCGCGCAAGCTCGGCAAGCGGTACGCCGCGCTCGGGCCCATCGTGCAGACGGCGCGGGAGATCGAGCAGGTCAAGAGCGACCTGGGGGCGGCGAAGGAGCTCGCCGCCGAGGACAGGTCGTTCCAGGAAGAGGTCGACAAGATCGAGGAGCAGCTCCCCAGGCTGGAGGAGAAGCTCACCGAACTCCTGCTGCCGCGCGACCCGCACGACGGGGACGACGTGCTGCTGGAGATCAAGTCCGGCGAGGGCGGCGAGGAGTCCGCGCTGTTCGCCGGGGACCTGCTGCGCATGTACACCCGGTACGCCGAGCGCCAGGGGTGGAAGGTCGAGATGCTCGACGGCACCGACTCCGACCTCGGCGGGTTCAAGGACGTCACCGTCTCCATCAAGACCAAGAGCCCTGTTCCGGACGGGGTGTGGAGCCGGCTGAAATGGGAGGGCGGCGTGCACCGCGTGCAGCGGGTGCCCGTCACCGAGTCGCAGGGGCGCATCCACACCTCCGCGGCCGGTGTCCTCGTCTTCCCGGAGGCCGAGGAGACCGCCGCCGTCGAGATCGACGAGAAGGACCTGCGGATCGACGTCTACCGGTCGTCCGGCAAGGGTGGTCAGTCGGTCAACACCACCGACTCCGCCGTGCGTATCACGCACCTGCCGACCGGCATCGTCACCTCCTGCCAGAACGAGCGCAGCCAGCTCCAGAACAAGGCGCGCGCGATGCAGGTGCTGCAGAGCCGGCTGGTCGCCCTCGCCGAGGAGCAGAAGGCGCAGGAGCAGTCGGACGCGCGGCGCACCCAGATCCGCACCGTCGACCGCAGTGAACGGGTGAGGACCTACAACTTCCCCGAATCACGCATCTCCGACCACCGGGTTGGGTACAAAGCGCATAACCTGGACCAGGTGCTCGACGGGGACCTGGACGCGATGGTGGACGCACTCGCCGCCGCGGACCGGGCGGAACGGCTCGCAGGCGGGTAATCCGACGTGAGAGGGGCGCGTTGTGGCCGAGATCCTGGTTAGTCCGCAGACAGCGCCCCTCGACCACCCGGTCGACGTGGTCGTCGCCGGGCTGAAACCCGGCCAGTCGATCACCGTGCAGCTCTCCACCGGTGATCGCGCCTCTCGTGCCGTGTTCGAGGCGGACGACCGTGGAGTCGTAGATCTCACGCGGCACGCACCAGTCGATGGCAGCTATCGCGGCGTCGACCCGATGGGGCTGTTCTGGTCGTTGGAACGCACCGGCGGCAAGGCCGGCCCCACGGTCCTCTCAGTCGAGGGCGTGGGGGACCGCGTGCTCGACCGGCAGTCCGTCCCCGAGGGCGTCGTGCGGCTGGAGGTCCGGGAGAACGGTCTGGTCGGCACGCTGTTCGCCCCTGAGGACGACGGTGGCGCGCTACCGGGCGTCGTCGTGCTGGGCGGGTCCGAAGGCGGCCTTCAGGAGGCTGACGCAGCTTTGCTGGCCGCGCACGGGTTCGTCACGTTCGCCCTCGGCTACTTCGGCCTGAAGGGCCTGCCGGAGAACCTCGTCGACGTACCGCTCGAGTACTTCGGCAAGGCCATCGACTTCCTCTCCGAGCACGCCGGCGAGATCGGTGTCGTCGGCGGATCGCGCGGCGGTGAGCTGGCGTTGCTCGTCGGCTCCACGTACTCCCAGGTCAGCGCGGTCGTGAGCGTGGTCGGCAGCGGTGTGGTGACGCAGGGCATCGGACCGGGCGCCAACCTGCTGCAGAAGCTCTCGTACGAGGCGGCGTCGTGGACCCTCAAGGGCGAGCCGCTGCCCTACCTGCCCTACGAGATCGGCGACGAGCTGCGCGCGCGGATCGTCAACGGTGAACCGGTGCCGCTCAGGCTCGCGTTCAGCACCGAGGACGGCATCCCGGAGGACACCGAGATCCCCGTCGAGCGGATCGGCGGGGGTGTGTTGCTCATCTCGTCCGGACAGGACGACGGGTGGCCCAGCACCGAGCTCAGCGAGGTCGCGCTGCGGCGGCTGAAGGACCACGACCACCCGTTCCCGTACGAGCACGTCGTGTATCCCGAGGCAGGACACCTGATCGCCGGCCCGCCGCACCGGCCGGCCACCGACGTGACCTATCCGGGCCCCGGTGTCACCTTCTCGGGTGGTGGTGCTCCGCAGGCCACCGCGCACGCCCGCGCGAACGCCTGGAAACGGACGGTTGAGTTCTTGCGGGAGCAGCTCGGGAGCTAGGTTGTGCTTATGAGCGCACACTTTGATGTCGTCGTCGTGGGTGCGGGTCCCGGCGGGTACGTCGCCGCGATCCGTGCGGCTCAGCTCGGGCTGAAGACCGCCATCGTGGAGGAGAAGTACTGGGGCGGTGTCTGCCTGAACGTGGGCTGCATCCCCTCGAAGGCTCTTCTGCGCAACGCTGAGCTCGCGCACCTCTTCACGCACGAGCAGAAGACGTTCGGCATCAAGGTCGAGGGCACCGTCAGCTTCGACTACAGCGCCGCGTGGCAGCGCAGCCGCAAGGTCGCCGACGGGCGCGTCAAGGGCGTGCACTTCCTCATGAAGAAGAACGGCATCACCGAGTACAACGGGTGGGCCGACTTCACCGACGACCACACGCTGACCGTCGGGGACGAGACGATCACGTTCGGCCACGCGATCATCGCCGTGGGCGCCACGACCCGGATGCTGCCGAACACGCAGAAGTCCGACCGCGTCGTGACCTACGAAGAGCAGATCATGACCGAGGACCTGCCCGAGTCGATCATCATCGCCGGTGCGGGCGCGATCGGCGTCGAGTTCGCCTACGTCATGCACAACTACGGCGTGAAGGTCACCATCGTCGAGTTCCTCGACCGCATGGTGCCGCTCGAGGACGAAGAGGTGTCCGCCGAGCTCTTCAAGCGCTACAAGAAGCTGGGCGTCGACGTGCGCCTGGGCACCCGCGTCGAGTCGATCGACGAGTCCGGCCCCAAGGTCCGCGTCACCGTGTCGAAGAACGGTGCCGAGGAAGTCCTCGAGGCCGACAAGGTCATGCAGGCCATCGGGTTCGTGCCGCGCGTCGAGGGCTACGGCCTCGAGAAGACCGGCGTGAAGCTGACCGAGCGCGGCGCGATCGACATCGACGGCCGCGGCCGCACCAACGTGCCGCACATCTTCGCCATCGGCGACGTCACCGCGAAGCTGATGCTCGCGCACACCGCCGAGTCCATGGGCATCATCGCCTCGGAGACCATCGCGGGTGCCGAGACGATGGAGCTCGACTACGTGATGATCCCGCGGGCGACGTTCTGCCAGCCGCAGATCGCCTCGTTCGGCTACACGGAGAAGCAGGCACGCGAGAAGGGCTTCGACGTCCAGGTCTCGAAGTTCCCGTTCACCGCGAACGGCAAGGCGCACGGCCTGGCCGAGCCCGGCGGGTTCGTGAAGCTGATCAGCGACGGCAAGCACGGCGAACTCCTCGGCGGCCACATCATCGGCCCCGAGGCGACCGAGCTGCTGCCCGAGCTCACGCTGGCGCAGCAGTGGGACCTCACCGTCCACGAGGTCGCGCGCAACGTCCACGCGCACCCGACCCTGAGCGAGGCCGTCAAGGAAGCGGTGCACGGCCTGGCCGGGCACATGATCAACTTCTGAGGTAGTTTTCTCCTCTGATGATGAACCGGCAACCGCTCCGCCTCGCCGTCTCCGAGGCGGCCAAGATCCTCGCCGAGGCGGGTGTGGACAGTCCGCGCGTCGACGCGGAGTACTTGGCCGCGCACGTGCTCGGGGTCGAGCGCGGGCGGTTGCCGCTCATCCCGCTGGTCGATCCGTCGGTGATCGACCAGCTGCACAAGCTCGTCCTGGTCCGCGCCTCGCGCATCCCGTTGCAGCACATCCTCGGCTGGGCGCCCATGGGCGCCATCTCCGTCGAGGTAGGGCTTGGGGTGTTCGTGCCGCGGCCCGAGACCGAGCTGCTGATGGAGTGGGGCCTGAAGTCTTTGGCCGGCGTTTCTTCGCCCGTTGTCGTGGACCTCTGCACGGGAACGGGCGCGCTGGCGTTGTCGATCGCGGCCGCCCGTCCGGACGCGGTGGTGCACGCGGTGGAGATCGACCCGCAGGCGCTGTCGTGGACGCGGCGCAACGCCGACGCCCGCGTGGCCGCCGGGGACACGCCGATCCGGCTGCACTCCGGTGACGCCACCGACCCGTCACTGCTGTCCGATCTGGACGGTGCGGTGGACCTCGTGGTGTGCAACCCGCCTTACGTGCCGGAGGGAACTCCGGTGCAGCCCGAGGTGGGCGTGCACGACCCGCACCACGCGGTGTTCTCGGGTGCCGACGGGCTGGACGTGATCCGGCACGTCGTGCGGGCTGCCGCGCGGTGGCTGAAGCCCGGTGGGTCGGTCGGGATCGAGCACGACGACACGCAGGGGGAGTCCGTGCCGGCGCTGCTGGCCGCGCGCCGGGTGCTCACCGAGGTGACCGGCCACGCCGACCTCGCGGGACGGCCCAGGTTCGCGACCGCCCGCAAGGTCGGGTAGCAGCTCAGAACAGGGCGTCGAAGGCCTTCGAGAGGTCCTTCACCTGCTCGCCCAGACCGCGGTCCGCCAGCTTGTCCATCAGGTGGTCCGCGACGTCCCTGCTGGGCTTGGGTTTGCGGGCTTCGGCGCGGAGGTCGTCCACCGCCTCGATCGCGGACGTGGGCGCCTGCGCCTCGTTCAGGTCCTCGCGCAGTTCGTCGAGCAGCCGCAGCACAGTGGCCACGTCCTTGATGTGTCCGATGTGGACGTCCCCGGTCCTGGCGCGGCCACTGGTGCCGATGTTGCTGCCGATCACCGGTCCCCGGACCTCGAAGTTGCGTTCGTTCATGAGCTTCCCTTGCCGACGCTCGTCTTCCCGGTGCGTGCCTTGCCCGACGTGCCGATGTTGCTGGAGATCACCGGGCCGGTGATGTGCACGTTGTTGCTCGTCACCTGCATGGCCTGCTCCATGAACTCGGTGACCGAGATGCCCTTGCTCTCGAGGAACTCCCCAAGCGTGCGCAGCAGCCGTGACTCCAGCACCTTGATGTAGCGCTCGACATCGGTGAGCTGGAAGTAGTTGTCGACCTGGCTCCTGCTCGCGAGTTCGCGCAGGCTGTTGCTGGCGCCGTAGCGTTCCGCGACGTAGGTGCCCTCGGCCTGGGGGATCGGGTTCATCCAGCCGAGCGCCGAGACGAACCGCTTCGGTATCGACGCCGGGAACTTCAGCAGGTCCAAGATCGCTTCGCCGAGTGGTCGCAGCGACTGCTCCGGCAACACGTCCATCGTCCGGTGCTCGGCGTTGATCGGGTGCAGGATGCACGGCGTCCACTCGACGTAGAGCATCTCGTCGTCGAGCCCGAACGTCAGGTACGCGGAGATCACGACGTCCCGGTCCCACGTCTCGACCTGGAACGAGCGGAAGTAGCGCATCCACTCCATCGGCCTGGCGATCAGGTCGTCCACAACGGTCCTGCTGACGGTGTCCTCTGGCGAGTAGTCCTTGTCGGGCAACACGATCCGGGCTTCGTCGTCGTCGATGTGGTCGATCAGCTCGACCGAGGAGATGACGACGCGGTCGCCGGCCTTGAGACCGCTCAGCCGATGCCCCGGCGAGAGCGACGGCGAACGGCCCGTCTTGACCAGCTCGCTCGTGATGCGTTCGTACAGCTCCTGGAGGGCGAACCCGGGCAGCGGCGCGTCGAGCTCGTCCTCGGCGGGCTTGAGAGGCAGCGCCATGGACCACGGCTCGAACATCGTGCCGGAGCCGACGAACGGCCGATAGCCGTGGTAGACGATCACCTGCGCGCCGTCCCCGTCGTCAGGCTCGTCGCTCTCCTCGACCGGGTAGAGCGCGAGCGCTTCGGCGTAGTTCGCGTGCCCAAGCCCCCGGAACGCCCACTCGTTGCGCCACAGCTCCTGCGCGCCCTTGCTGGTGCGGAAACCGGCGCGCCGGAAGCTCTTCGTGACCAGCAGCCACGTCACGACCCGATCCGCGAACAGCACCGCGAAGACCAGCGCGATCGAGATGATCAACGCCGCGAGCGCGCCGCCGCTGCTCTCCGTCCCGCACTCCTCGTACCTGGGCCTGCAGTACTCGCTGGAGGCGGCGAGCTCGTCCATGAGCTTGTACAGCACGAACAAGAGCGCGATCACGCTGGCGATCGAGCCGAGCACGGCCGGCCCGCGCTGCGAGACCACCCGCCGCGGCCGCGTGAACGCCAGGCGCGCCCCGGTCCCGACCGCCGCGATCGACGCGACCACCAGCCACGCCGTGAGCAACGTCCCGCTGGCGGCGAACAGCACCACCAGCGCCAGCACCAGCAACACCCCGTCGCGCACCTTGCGCCGCGTACGCGCCGCCACCGCCTCCCGCAACACCGCGCCGGAGTTGACGCCCGGCGAACGCGGAATCGACCGAGTGGCCTCCACGAGGTACTCGCGAATGGCGGAATCCGCGAACTCCTCGTCGCGGTGAGCGGCTCCGCAGAGGAAGCGGGTCGTGTCGTCGCGCAACTTCGGAGAATCGTTTCCCGTCGCCGGCGCGGGAGTTGACATCGTCCTGTCCACTTTCTGTCATTGAATCGAGCACTCTGTGTTCGTGCTGGTCAGGGACATGGTGAGACAACAACAACACCTAATTGAACTCTGCGGTGGGAACAATAGTCGTTCCTGATCGGAATGGGGCGAAGACGGCGCAAACGTGCATTGTCAATGCGCCGAAAGAGGGCAAACGACTCGCACGCCGGACGCGCCACCGATCCGCTCGTGGCGGGGAGTGGCCAAATCCTGGCCAATAACACGACGTTTGGTCACCGTGCGGCCGAACGGTCGTATGTTCTCCGCGGGGAGGGCACGCGGTCACGCGCTACGAGGATCCGCCGCCTCGCGCGTGACCGCGTGTGCGCCTACCTGGAGAAAGCCCCGGTCGATGCTGTGACGCGTACCTCGCGAGCCCGGTGGAGTCGATCACCAGGTCGATCCGTTCGCCGGTCTTCTTCGCCGAGTGGCCAGGGCTCGGCGATAGGTGACCTGCGACGAGCCGCAGTTCAACTTGTTCCAGAAGTAGGTTGGCGATCGACGAGGCGTGTGGGCCGATTTCTTGGCCACCATGCATCCGTCCACGGGCTCTCCGTCGCGAACCAGGCGGCACCTCCGCTGACCAACGCGATGGCGATGGCGACAAGCGATGTCAGGTCGCCCTTCATCGCCAGAAGCGGCGCTGCGATCGCGCCGGCGAGCGCCAGGTCAGGAGCGCGGCCCAGACCGTCCGGCCGTTGCGGTATGGCTCGCCGGTCGAACGCGGTCACATGAAGTCTTTTCGCAGCGTCGCCTGCCGCTTCTTCTTCGGCTCCCTTCGAGGCGCCCTGAGCACCAGGAGGACGGAGCCGACGCCCCAGGCGACGGCCAGCGGGACCAGCAGGTTCCTGCCGGTCGACACCTTGGCCGGTTCCAGGTCGAGCGTGAACCCGATGCGGTCGACCACGAGGTCGACCCGTTCACCCTTCTCCTTGGCCTCCACACCCCAGCTCGGCGTGTAGACGAGCTTTCGGTCGCCGCAGGTCACGTCGTTGGTGACGGTGTCCGGCGACCGCCGATTCGCGTGGGTGCTGACGGCGGTGACCTCACAGGCGTCGAGCCGCTCGCCCAGAACCGTGAGCCACAGCGAATGACCGCCCATGTAAAGGAAGAGCGGGATGAAGATGGCCATGAAGCCCACCCATGCGTCCAAAGAGCTCTTCGGCCGCAGCCGCTCGAGGCACGGCATCAGCGCGAGCCAGCTGAGGAGCACCACTGGCGCGCCCGCGATCGCCCAGCGACCCGCGCCGTTGAAGACGAACCCGCCGAGCCCCATGAGCAGCAGGCAGAGTCCCGCGAGCGAGATCCACAGTGGTGCGCGGGATGTCGTGGTCACAGGTCGAGGCTGCCCTTGATCTTCTCGAACGTGCGCTTCTGTTCCGGGGTCGGGTCCTTGCCCAACTGCCCCTCCAACTCGTCCTGCTTGGCCGTCTCGCGCAGAACGTCTGCCCCGAACTTGGTCTGGAAGCCGCCGCCCATCACATCGGGAACCGAATGCGGCGTGACGCCGCCATCAGCGCGTGTGATCGGTTTGAAGGGGGCGTATGCGTCGACCGCGGCATTGCTCGGCCTCTTGTCGGCGTAGGCGCGGTTGTAAGTGTTGCCGGCGTCCTTGTACGCGTCCCAGCCCTCGCGCAGGCCCTCTTTGCCCTTTGTCGCGGCATCGCCCAACGCCGGGCGGGCGTTGCCCCAGTCCTCGAGTCGCTTGCCGGCGTTCTCGACCCCATCCGCGCGGCTGGGAGTGGTGGTCGTGTCCGGGGTGTCACGAACGCGTGGTGTGCTCGGAGCGTCCGTGCTTCTGCCGCCCTTTCCGAACCGCCCCAGGCCTTTGAGCATGTCGCTCACCTCGCTGAACAGACCCTTCAACCGGCCTGAGATGCGAGTGATGACCCGCATGAGCTTGGCGAGGTACTGCGTGATCTTGCCCAGCACGGCGGCGCCGCGGCCGACTGCCCATGCTGCGAAGGCTGCGATCGAACTGCCCAGGGACACGTAAGAAGCGCTGAGTGCGATGACGGCGTTGCGGATGACCTCGAAGACGAACATGGCGACGAGGTCGCGGATCATGCCACGGATCGCCGCGGTGATCGTGCCCGCGGTGGCGATCTCCTGAGCGGTGGCGACGCAGGTCTTGCTCATCGCTTCGATCTCGTCGGCGAGCCTGCTCTGGCTCTGCTTGAACCCGTCGGCAGCTGACTGGTACCAGCCGCGCACCTCACGATCGACTGCGGTGCGCTGCTCTTCGGCAACGTCTTGGACCTGAACGGCGACCTGGTTCCAGGTGGCGACGGCAGCCTTGATCGCGTCACCGTTGCCCGCGAGCCAGTCCAACCCCTGGCGGAGGAAGCTGACGTGCTCGATCAACCACCCGATGCCCGCGGTGGCCAGGGAACCCAGGGGGTCGAGGAAGGTCCCGAGCAGGTCGAGACCTGCCGCACCGAGGTTGAGGCCGATCTCCGCGAAGTCGCCTTCCCCCGCGCGCGTCACCGAGTCCGCGAGTTGAGCGACGGACTCCAGCGCACCCGCGCCCGCGAAGTTGTCAGGGCCTGCGATCTTGCCGTCGGAGTCCCATCCGGTCCAGAAGTTCACCGCTCACCTCCGAACCGATTTCTGTTCGAGTCCTCGTGCGTCTCGTAGGTCAACGCTGTGGTTTTGGTGTCGGCTGCGGCCTGTCCAACGCCTTCAGCCAGCTTCTTGAGGTTGTCGACGGTCTCGCGCGCCTTGTCCTGAGCATCGTCGGCGAACCACTGGAGCAGTTGTCCGAAGGTCTCGCCGCCGAGGTTGACCCCAGACGCGGTGTTCGCCGCGCTTGCCAAGGCGTTCTGCCGGCGGAACTGACCTTCCGCGAACTTGTGCAGTTCTCCGGGATCTACACCGAAGCCGGTCATCGGAGCACGCTCCCGAAGCCGTCCTCGTCATCGTCCGCCGGACGTTGCGGCTTCGGTTGGGGCTTCGGCGCGGGCTCGTTCCACGAGACCTCGCGCATGACCTGACCCTCCGCGGGCGGAGGCGGCGCTTCCTCTTCCTCCGGCTGCGGGATGAAGCTGCGCAGGAAGTCCATCGCCTCGGTACCGCCGAACTCGGGCTCCACGATGGACGCGACCTGCTCGGCGGCCTGGATCTGGGCCCTCTGCACGGTCTGCATCACGAGCTGGCCCAGTTGCACGTGCGTCAGGCGCATTGCGGTGGCCGAGAACTCGATGTGCTGCAACGCGCCGTTCGGCGCGACCTGGACCGTCACCGCCTCGTTGGGCGAGGTGATGGTGCTGCTGGCGTGCTGGATCTGCTCCTGCATCTGCTGCGAGCGTTGCTGGAGCTGCTGTGCCTTGGACTCCAGGTCCGCGATCATCTGTTCGGGGTTCATCGCTCGCTCGTCATCGCGAGAACCTGCCCGAGGTGCCGCGCGAGGCCCATGTTGTCGGCGGGGCTGATCGTGAACCAGCCGCTGCGGGTCTCGATGTTGGAGTAGCGGCCCTGGTTCGTGTCGATCCACGTGACCGGCGGGAAGTCGCGCTTGGTGCGGCCCTGCCCCAGCTGCACGAGGAAGTGGCCGTTGCCGATGGCGGGGCCGGTCAGCATCTGCTTGGCGATGCGGACGTCGTCGTTCTCCGCCGAGCGAACCGCCTGCCGGAAGCCTTCCTGCTGCGGCTGGTTCTCGAACGCCTGCGCCGGCACCGTCACGAGCTTGCCGGGACCCGGCCTGCCAGGCGGCATGGCGTTGGCGAGGCTCGTCGCGATCTCGTTGGGCTGCAACGACTTCAGCGTGATGCTCGTGTCCTCCTGGGTCACGAGCACCGCGTAACCCCCGCGCGCCACCACGCTCGCGCGAACGAGCCTCTGCTGGTTCATGTCCGGGATGCAAAGCGCGACGACGCGGAGTTCGGGCCGCGCCAACAGGTTCAGCGCGTCCTCGAGGTCAGGCTCCGGCCTGCCCCGCCGGACCAGGTTCCGGCGCTCGAGGTCCGCGTGCACGGCGGCCTTGATCCGGGCACGCTCGTCGAGCGTCTCGCCGTGCTGGCTGACGTCGAAGGGGTACGGGACGCTCCCCGCCCGCAGGTCCTCCCAGAGGACCTCGAACGCGGGCAGGGAGAGCTGCGCGATCTGCTTCATCCGCCGATCACCGGCGGCGCGACCATGCGATCGTCGTCGAAGAACTCGTCGGTCGGGAGCAGGTAGTTGGACTTGTGCTCCTTGTCCTCCTCGCCCTGGCCCGCACCAGCGCCACCCCCGGCGCCCATGCCGCCGGCACCCGCGCCGCCACGGCCCGCGGCACCGGCACCCGCTCCCGCGCCTGCTCCGCCTGGGCCGTTGCCCATGACTCCGGCGCTACCGCCGGGGGTGGCGGGACCGAAGCTGCCCATGCCGCGCCCGGAGCCGGCACCACCCATGCCACCTGGACCCATACCGCCCGCGCCGGCGCCGCGACCACCCGCGCCGCCACCGGGACCGCCACCTCCGGGGCCTCCGGGACGGATGCCTGGACCGCCGCCGGGAGGTCGTCCTTGCAGACCGCCGCCGGGCGGCCGCACGCCGGGCGGAAGCATCCCCGGGGGAAGCGCTCCGGGCGGACCGACGGGAGGCCGGTTCTGGCCGCCAGGCGTGTTGTTCGGGTTGCCCGGCTGAGTGAGTCCGGGCGCCACCCACGCGGGGTTCGTCGTGTTGTTGCCGACGTTCTGCGACGGGATGCCCGGCATGCCCGTGTTGTTGCTGCGCGGCTGGAACGTGCTGGAGTTGTTCAGGGTCTGCGAGTGCGTGGTGCTGCTCGGCTGCGTGACGCCCTGGTCCTTGGTGACCTCAGGAGTCGCTTCCATGGTGGGCATCGACTGCGCGGCGGACATCATCGTGGTGTCACGCTGTTGCATGACGCGCACGGCTTCCTGCTTCGCTTCGACCTTCTCGTTGTGCGTGTTGTACATCTCGATGGCGCCACCGATCATCGCCGGCGGAGCGATGATCGCGGCCGCACCCCACTTGCCCGCGATCTGCAGCGGGTTGTAGTCGACGGGCTTCGGCATGCTGTGGTGCGCCTGCACCGCCGCGTCCCGCTGCGTCGCGATGGCCCCGGCCGTGGCGTGGAACGCCGAGCCCGTGTCGCCCGCGAACGTGCTTACCTTGGTCAGCGCAGCCCGGACCGCTTCGGCCGCATTGCCGTTCCAGCCGCCCTGGGACTCGTTGACGATCTTGTTGAAGTCGTGCGCGAGTTCGCGGAACTTGGTGCCGAACTGGACCCAGACGTCGACGACGCCCGTCGCGGCATTCGGTTCGTAGTTCTGATTGACCAGGCCCTGCATGTGGTCGTGTTCCTGGGCCGGGTAGTTCTCCGTCGACGGTTGGACGACGGGCTTGACGGGCGCCATGAGATTTCCCCCCTCGGACGGCGTTACGGCAGCTTCGCCGCGACCTTCTCTGCGGCCTTCTCGGCACGTTCACATGCTGCGGCGGTGTCTTCACGCGCCAGGTCCACCGTCCCGATCACCGAAACGGTCGAGCTGTCGGTGACGGAGATCCAGATGGCGCACGTGCTCTTCGCGCCCTCGAACCCCTCGGAGCGGATCGCGTCGAACTTGCCAATCTTCGTCTCGACGTCCTTGTCACCCTTGGTGTTCAGGTCTTTGACGCCGGCATCGGGTCGGACGCTGACGCTCACACCGCCGTCGCCGCTGACCTTCCAGCGGCAGTTGTCGGCGGCACCGAGCTTCTTCGCTTCCCCTGGGTATTCGAGTCCGAACCCCTTCACTTCCGCCTCGCTGAGGAGATCGCACGACTTGACGGACGCGAGTCCGGACGCCGCGCCGGAGGTGTTGGTGGGAGTCTCTCCGCCACTCGGTCCTGGCTGTGGGGTGCCCGCCGTACCGGTGCACCCGGCGGACAACGCCGTGAGACCGATGGCGGCGGCGATCAAGGTTCGCTTCATTACTTCCCGTTCAGCTTCTTGAGGGAGTCGGCTTGCGATTGATCCACGTTCTGGTAGGAGGCCCGACTCTTCTCCACCTGTTCGATGAGCGACTGGATGACCTTGGTGATGTCGACCAGCTGTTGTGTGGCGTTCTCGCCGAACTGCTTGTTGAGCTGGCTCATCTGCTGGGCGTAACCCCCACCGAGCTTGGTGTCGGCCGTGAGTTCGCGCTTCGCGTCGAAGACCTCGGCCAGCGCGTCCTTCATCTCACGCAGCTTCTTCACCATGCTGTCGACGACGGCCGGATCGACGGAGAACGCTCCGGATCCGGTGGCCGCCGCCACCGCGTTGCTGGCAGCCGCGATGTCCGCGACACCGGTGCCGAGCACGGACTGCACGTTCTGCTTCGGCAGAAAACTGCCGCGCTTCCCCCATGATGTTGCTTCCTCGGACACAGAAGCTCGACCCTCCCCATTGCGCTCCGTGGTCGACTCATGACCATACAGTTGTGCGACCGTTTGGGGGATGCGTTGAACTACTTACCCTGTTTGGGGTGAAACTTCACCTGGTCAGGGCGGTCATGGCCGCGCGAAGTGAGAACGAACGCGCAGGTCCGGGACAGCTGGTCACGTCGCGAAGGGCTCAACGACGACGCCGACGCCGTCCCTGCCCGGTTGCCGCAGTCGGATAGGGCAGGCCTTGCGTCACCCTGCCGTGGAGGCTGGCTAGGCTCACCGAGGTGAGCACGGTCTACGACTGCAGCGAACCGGGCAACCGCACGGCGGGACTTGCCGCCGCCGCCGGAGCGGTGCGGAGCGGACGCCTCGTCGTCCTTCCCACCGACACCGTCTACGGGATCGGCTGCGACGCGTTCGACGCCGAAGCCGTCCGGAGTCTTCTCGACGCCAAGGGACGTGGGCCTGACATGCCCGTGCCCGTGCTGGTCGGGTCCTGGACCACGATCGACGGGCTGGTCCTCAGCGTGCCTCGGCAGGCGCGGGCGCTCATCGAGGCGTTCTGGCCCGGTGGGCTCAGCATCGTGCTGCCGCACGCGCCCAGCCTGGCTTGGGATCTGGGGCAGACGCGCGGCACGGTCATGCTGCGCATGCCGTTGCACCCTGTGGCCCTGGAGCTGTTGCGCGACGTCGGGCCGATGGCCGTGTCCAGCGCGAACAAGACCGGGCACGCGCCCGCGTCCAGTGCGCAGGAGGCTCGTGACCAGCTCGGGGACGCGGTGCCCGTGTATCTCGACGGTGGACTTAGTGGCGAGAACGTCGCCTCGACCATCGTCGACCTCACCGGGCCCGACGCGCTGATCCTCCGCGAGGGTGCGGTCACCAAGGAAGACGTCAACGAGGTGCTCGGCATCGAGGTCGAGGTCGCTCGGTAGTGAGCGGCTGCCAGAATTGATCATGGTCGCCGCGGGTACCGTGGCGAGCACCCCGAACACTCCCGATTGATTGGTAGGCCCGTGGGGCCCGCATCCTCGTTCATCCTTCCCGTGCGCGAGTACCTGCTCGTCGCGTTGATCGCTGCCGTCGTGACGTTCCTGCTCGTGGGTCTGGTGCGCGCGATGGCGTTCCGGCTCGGGGCGGTGGCGTACCCGCGGCAGCGCGACGTGCACGTGCAGCCGATGCCGCGCATGGGTGGTGTCGCCATCTACGGCGGCGTGCTGGCCGGCATGTTCGTGGCGCACCAGTTGCCGGTGCTGCGGGCGGCGTTCGACTTCTCCAACGACCCGTGGGGCGTCATGGTCGCGGGCGGCGTCATCGTGCTCGTGGGTGCGATCGACGACAGGTTCGAGCTCGACTCGCTCACCAAGCTCGCCGGCCAGGTCACCGCGGCGGGCATCCTCGTGCTGTTCGGCCTCCAGTGGATGATCGCGTGGGTGCCGTGGGACGGCGGCGCGACCATCTCCCTCGACCAGAACCAGGGCGCGCTGCTGACCGTGCTGCTCGCGGTCACCATGATCAACGCGATGAACTTCGTCGACGGCCTCGACGGCCTCGCCGCCGGCATCGGTCTCATCGCCGCCGCCGCGACGGCCGCGTTCTCGATCGGACTGCTCGTCGAACGCCAGGGTGCCGTCGAGGCCTACCCGCCGGCCCTGATCGCCGCGGTGCTGGCGGGTGCGTGCCTGGGCTTCCTGCCGCACAACTTCAACCCCGCGCGCATCTTCATGGGCGACTCGGGCTCCATGCTCATCGGCCTCATGCTCGCCGCCGCCACCACCAGCGCGTCGGGCAAGATCAACCAGGCCACCGGCAGCGCGGCCGACCTGCTCGGTCTGCTCTCCCCGCTGATCGTGGTCGCCGCCGTGCTGTTCGTGCCGCTGCTCGACCTGCTGATGGCGATCATCCGCCGCACCCGGCGCGGCGAGAGCCCGTTCTCCCCGGACAAGATGCACCTGCACCACCGGTTGCTGGAGATCGGGCACTCACAGCGCCGCGCCGTGCTGCTCATCTACTTGTGGGCAGGCGTCCTGGCGTTCGGCGCGGTCGCGCTCACGCTGTTCGACCCGATCATCGTGGCCACGTGCTTCGTCATCGGGCTGATCGTGACGTTCGTGGTCTCGGTGATCCCCCGGCTCAGGGACGCCCGCAGCAAGTCCTGAAAGTTCGCCGAGAATTGGTGTGCCATCTTGTTTGGGGCCGCTTAACCACCGTTAACGAGGGGCTGCCCGCAGGTGCCGGAATGCGGGTTCCTAGACTTCGGGACATGAGCGACGCGGACAAGGCCGTCACGCACGAGCTGACCGTCCAGCGACTCGCCGGGGAAATGTTCCGCGAGGCCGCGTGGGCCGCGCTCGGCACGTTTGTCCTCGGCGTCGTCGTGTCAACTGTGATCTGGGGGACCGCTGGTCTCTTCGGATCATTGATCGGTGGTGCGATCGCGATCGGTTCGAGCCTTGCCACGCTGTTGTTGATGCGCAAGACGGCGGCACTCGATCCGATGTTCGTGATGGTCGCCGCACTCGGTGGATTCATGGGCAAGCTGATCGTGTTGCTGCTCGCGGTGATCCTGCTGCGCAACCAGTCGTGGCTCGAACCCAAGGCGCTGGGAATCACCCTGGTGGCGACGGTGCTCGTCACGTCGTTCCTGGAGGCCAGAGCCTCCAAGCGCAGCCGTAGTCAGATGGTGGTCCCCGCCTCCGAAGGCGCCTAGACCTGCTGCTATGGTCCGCGCAGACCAGGGACACCCGATAGCAGGGGTGCCTCTGGCAGTCGCTTGCGAACCGTAAGGTACGTTAAGTCCAGATCGTGACGATTCCCCCGGCGGAGTGAACGCCGGCCGGGAGAACCGGAAGGAACACAGTGACCAAGTTGCTGGCTTCGGGGGGCGAGTTCGTCGCTCCCGGTGTGAAGGACTTCTTCCTCCCGCCGATCTTCGGCTCGGTCACGAAGCCGATGGTCCTGCTGGTGCTGTCCATCGTGATCATCGCCGTCTTCTTCATTGCGGCGACCCGCAACCTCAAGGTCGTTCCCGGCAAGTTCCAGTTCGCCGCCGAGTCGCTTTACGACTTCGGGCGCAACAACATCGCCAGGGAGCAGATCGGCGCGAAGGACTTCAAGCCCTTCATCCCGCTGATCCTCACGATCTTCACCTTCATCCTGGTGAACAACCTGTTCGGGCTCATCCCGATCGTCCAGTTCCCCACGATGTCGCACATCGGATTCCCGCTCGCCGTCTCGTTGCTCGTCGTTTACCCGGTGTACCACTTCGTCGGGTTCAAGCGGCACGGCTTCGTGGGCTACTTGAAGCACCAGACGATTCCGCCGGGCGCGCCGTGGTTCGTGCTCCCGCTGCTGATCCCGATCGAGTTCTTCCAGAAGTTCATCCTGAACCCGCTCACGCTGGCGATCCGAGTTTTCGCTGCCATGTTCGCGGGTCACCTCCTGCTGCTGGTGTTCACCCTGGCCGGTGAGTTCCTGCTGCTGAATGGCGGCCTGACCGTCATCGTGGCGCCGGTGTCCTTCGCCTTCGCCATCGCGCTGACCTTCCTGGAGGCGCTGATCATGTGCCTGCAGGCCTACATCTTCGCGCTGCTGTCTGCCAGCTACATCGGCATGGCGCTGGCAGAAGAGCACTGAGAAACGCAAAGCCTCCGATCCGCGAAATCTCGCGGACCGAGTTGGAAAGGGAACAGCAACAGTGAGCGCTATCCAGATCGCCCAGGACGCCGTCAACCTGAACCAGGGTCTCGCGGCCATCGGCTACGGCCTCGCGGCCATCGGCCCGGGCATCGGCGTGGGTCTGATCTTCTCCTCGGTCATCAGCGGCACCGCCCGTCAGCCCGAGGCCCGCGGCGTGCTGCTCGGCCTGGCGTGGACCACCTTCGCCATCGTCGAGGTCCTCGCGCTGATCGGCTTCGTCGTGTACTTCATCGCGACTGCCTGACCGACCTCTGATCGCGTTAGGAGAAACGGTGATGGACACCCTCATCCTGGCTGCGGAGGGTCCGGTCAACCCGGTCATTCCGCATACCTCGGAGATCATCCTCGGTCTCGTCGCGTTCCTGCTCCTCCTCTTCGTCATCAAGAAGTTCGTCTCACCGCGCTTCGAGGCGTTGTACGAGGAGCGAACGGCCAAGATCGAGGGTGGCATCGAGAAGGCCGAGCAGGCTCAGGCCGAGGCTCAGCGTGCTCTCGAGCAGTACAAGGAGCAGCTGGCCGAGGCTCGCGCCGAGGCCGCGCGCATCCGCGACGACGCACGGGCCGAGGGCCTGCAGATCGTCGAGGAGATGCGTGAGCAGGCGCAGGCCGAATCCGCGCGCATCGTCGCGCAGGGCCAGCACCAGCTGGACGCTCAGCGCGCCCAGATCGTCGCGGAGCTGCGTGCCGACCTCGGCCGCACCGCTGTCGAGCTGGCGAGCAAGGTCGTGGGCGAGTCCCTCGAGGACGACTCCCGCCGCCGTGGCACCGTCGACCGCTTCCTCAACGAGCTGGACGCCGTCGCGGCGCCCGCGAGCAAGTAGAGGCTGCCGATGACGTTGCATGCCGCAAGTCGTGAAGCTCTGGCAGCCGCGGAACTGCGGCTGCTGGAGCTGGCCGACGCCACCACGTCGACGGACGACCTCGCCAAGCTCGGCGAGGAGCTCTTCGCCGTGCTCGACGTGCTGATCGGTCAGCGCTCGCTGCGCGGCGCGCTCGCCGACGCCTCGTCCGAGGCCGCCGGTCGTGAGCAGCTGGTTCGCGGCCTGTTCGCGGGCAAGGTGAGCGAAGCGACCCTGCAGATCCTGGTCGCCGTCGTGACCGCGCGCTGGTCCAGCCCGCGCGAGCTCGTGGACGGTGTCGAGTCGCTCGCCCGCACCACGCTGCTGGTGCGTGCCGAGCGCGACGGCCAGCTGGACTCGACTGAGGACGAGCTGTTCCGGCTCGGCCGCATCGTGGCTGGTTCGAACGAGCTCGAGCTGCTGCTGGCGGACCCCGCCGGTGACGTCTCCGGCAAGGTCGCGCTGGTCGACTCCCTGATCCAGGGGAAGGTCAGCCCGGTCACCAAGACGCTGGTGGGCCAGCTGGTTCGCAACCCGCGTGGAGTGCGTGTGGCGGACGGGCTCTCCGAGCTCGCCGACCTGGCGGCCAAGCGCCGTCAGCGTTCCGTCGCGCACGTCCGGTCCGCCGTGGCGCTGACCGCGGAGCAGGTCGACCGCTTGACCGCGACGCTGACCACGATCTACTCGCGCCCGATCGCGCTGCACGTCGAGGTCGACCCCTCGCTGGGCGGCGGCCTCACGATCAAGATCGGCGACGAGATCATCGACGGAAGCGTCGCCGGCCGGTTGGCGGCACTGCGCCGCAATCTCGCCAGCTAGCCCCCGAGCCCTTTCCCAAGAACGAAGAAGTGAGAGCAGGAACGACATGGCGGAGCTGACGATCTCGTCGGACGAGATCCGCAGTGCGATCGAGAAGTACGTCTCGAGCTACTCCCCGGAGGTCTCCCGGGAAGAGGTCGGTACCGTCTCCGAGACCTACGACGGCATCGCCATCGTCGAGGGCCTTCCGGGCACGATGACCAACGAGCTGCTCGAGTTCCCCGGTGGCGTCCTCGGCGTCGCCCTGAACCTCGAGGTCCGCAACATCGGTGCGGTCATCCTCGGTGACTTCGACAAGATCGAAGAGGGCCAGGAGGTCCGCCGGACGGGCAAGGTCCTGTCCGTGCCGGTCGGCGACGGCTTCCTCGGTCGTGTCGTCAACCCGCTGGGCACGCCGATCGACGGCCTCGGTGACATCGTCGCCGACGACACCCGCGCCCTGGAGCTGCAGGCGGCTTCCGTGCTGCAGCGTCAGCCGGTGTCCGAGCCGATGCAGACCGGCATCAAGGCCATCGACGCGATGACGCCGATCGGTCGCGGCCAGCGTCAGCTGATCATCGGTGACCGCAAGACCGGCAAGACCGCGGTCTGCATCGACACGATCATCAACCAGAAGAAGGCCTGGGAGTCGGGCGACCCGAAGCAGCAGGTCCGCTGCGTCTACGTCGCCATCGGCCAGAAGGGCTCCACCATCGCGGGCGTCAAGGCCGCGCTGGAGGAGGCGGGCGCACTCGAGTACACGACGATCGTCGCCGCCCCCGCTTCTGACTCCGCCGGCTTCAAGTGGCTGGCGCCGTACACCGGCTCCGCCATCGGCCAGCACTGGATGTACCAGGGCAAGCACGTCCTGATCATCTTCGACGACCTGACCAAGCAGGCCGAGGCGTACCGCGCGATCTCGCTGCTGCTGCGCCGCCCGCCGGGCCGCGAGGCCTACCCCGGCGACGTCTTCTACTTGCACTCGCGTCTCCTCGAGCGTTGCGCGAAGCTCTCGGACGAGCTCGGTGGCGGTTCGATGACGGGTCTCCCGATCATCGAGACCAAGGCGAACGACGTGTCGGCGTACATCCCGACCAACGTCATCTCGATCACCGACGGTCAGTGCTTCCTCGAGTCCGACCTGTTCAACGCCGGCGTCCGCCCGGCCGTCAACGTGGGTATCTCCGTTTCCCGCGTCGGTGGTGCCGCGCAGATCAAGGCGATGAAGGACGTCGCGGGCTCGCTGCGCCTCGACCTGTCGCAGTTCCGCGAGCTGGAGGCCTTCTCCGCGTTCGCGTCCGACCTCGACGCCGCGTCGCGCGCCCAGCTGGACCGCGGTGCCCGTCTGGTCGAGCTGCTCAAGCAGGGCCAGTACTCCCCGGTGCCCGTCGAGGAGCAGGTCGTCGAGATCTTCGCCGCGACCAAGGGTCACCTGGACGACGTCCCCGTCGCCGACATCCGCCGGTTCGTCGCGGACTTCAAGGACTCGCTGCGCCGCAACCACGCGGACGTGCTGAGCAGCATCGTCGAGACCAAGAAGTTCCCCGAGGACTCGCAGAAGCGCGTTGCCGCCGCCGTTGCCGAGTTCAAGAAGCAGTTCACCGCTTCGGACGGCACGACGATCGTCAACGAGGCGCCCGAGAAGGCGATGGACGCCGACAAGGTCGCCCAGGAATCGGTGAAGCTCCACAAGCCCGAGCCCACCAAGAAGTGATCTGAGCCATGGGCGCACAGATTCGGGAGCTCCGCCAGCGGATCCGAACGGTCAACTCGACCAAGAAGATCACGAAGGCGTACGAGCTCATCGCCACGTCTCGCCTCGCCAAGGCGCAGACCAGGGTCGCGGCCTCGCGTCCCTACGCGGACGAGATCACGAACGTGCTCTCCGCGTTGGCCGAGGCCTCGGCGAACCTCGACCACCCGCTGCTGTCGGAACGGGAGAACCCCAAGCGTGCCGCCGTCCTGGTCGTGACCAGTGACAAGGGCATGTGCGGTGGTTACAACGCGAACGTGCTCAAGGCCGCTGAGCAGCTGATCCAGCTGCTCAAGTCCGAGGGCAAGGAGCCGGTGCTGTACGCGACCGGCCGCAAGGCGATCGGGTACTACAACTTCCGCCGTCGCGAGGTCACCGCGTCGTGGAGCGGGTTCTCCCAGACCCCGCACTACGTCAACGCCGTCGAGGCCGGTGACGCGCTGGTGGAGGCGTTCCTGGAGGGCACGGAGAACGGTGCGCAGGGCGTGGACGAGATCCACGTCGTGTACACGGAGTTCAAGTCCATGCTGAGCCAGACGCCGACCGCCAGGCGGATCGCGCCGATGGACGTCGAGTACACCGGTGAGACCCCCAAGGGCCCGCGCGCGGTGTACGACTTCGAGCCCAGTGCGGAAGCGCTGCTCGGAGCGATGCTGCCCAAGTACGTGAAGACGCGGCTGTTCTCGGCCATGCTGGAGGCGGCGGCTTCGGAGTCGGCGGCTCGTCGTACGGCCATGAAGGCGGCGACGGACAACGCGACGGAGCTCGTGCGCAACCTCAGCCGGGCGGCGAACTCGGCCCGTCAGGCCCAGATCACCCAGGAGATCAGCGAGATCGTCGGTGGCGCCTCCGCGCTTACCGGTGGCGCAGGAAGTGATGACTGACATGAGTGCTACTGCCACCACCACCCGCACCGGCCGTGTGGTCCGGGTGATCGGTGCGGTCGTCGACGTGGAGTTCCCGCGCGGCGCCGTGCCAGAGCTGTTCAACGCCTGCCACGCCGAGATCACCTTCGAGGCCGTCGCCAAGACGCTCACCCTCGAGGTCGCTCAGCACCTCGGCGACAACCTGGTCCGCACCATCTCGATGCAGCCGACCGACGGTCTGGTGCGCGGTGCGACCGTGACCGACACCGGCAAGGCCATCTCGGTCCCCGTCGGTGACGTCGTCAAGGGCCACGTCTTCAACGCCCTCGGTGACTGCCTCGACGTGCCCGGCCTCGGCCGCGACGGCGAGCAGTGGGGCATCCACCGCAAGGCGCCCGCCTTCGACCAGCTCGAGGGCAAGACCGAGATCCTCGAGACCGGCATCAAGGTCATCGACCTGCTCACCCCGTACGTCAAGGGTGGCAAGATCGGCCTGTTCGGCGGCGCGGGTGTCGGCAAGACCGTGCTCATCCAGGAGATGATCACGCGTATCGCGCGTGAGTTCTCCGGTACGTCGGTGTTCGCCGGCGTCGGTGAGCGCACCCGTGAGGGCACCGACCTCCTCCTCGAAATGGAGGAGATGGGCGTTCTCAGCGACACCGCCCTGGTCTTCGGTCAGATGGACGAGCCGCCCGGCACGCGTATGCGCGTCGCGCTGTCCGCTCTCACGATGGCGGAGTACTTCCGCGACGTGCAGAACCAGGACGTGCTGCTCTTCATCGACAACATCTTCCGGTTCACCCAGGCCGGTTCCGAGGTGTCGACCCTGCTGGGCCGCATGCCTTCGGCCGTGGGTTACCAGCCGACGCTGGCCGACGAGATGGGTGAGCTCCAGGAGCGCATCACCTCGACGCGCGGTCGGTCGATCACCTCGCTGCAGGCCATCTACGTGCCCGCGGACGACTACACCGACCCCGCCCCGGCGACGACCTTCGCCCACCTGGACGCGACGACGGAGCTTTCCCGTCCGATCTCCCAGAAGGGCATCTACCCGGCCGTCGACCCGCTGTCGTCGTCGTCTCGAATCCTCGAGCCGTCGATCGTCGGCGAGGAGCACTACCGGGTCGCCCAGGAGGTGAAGCGAATCCTGCAGAAGTACAAGGAGCTGCAGGACATCATCGCCATCCTCGGCATGGACGAGCTCTCCGAGGAGGACAAGGTCCTCGTCGGTCGCGCGCGTCGTCTCGAGCGCTTCCTCGGCCAGAACTTCATCGTGGCCGAGAAGTTCACCGGTCAGCCCGGCTCCTTCGTGCCCATCAAGGACACGATCGAGGCGTTCGACCGCGTGTGCAAGGGCGAGTTCGACCACTACCCGGAGCAGGCGTTCTTCTCCTGCGGCGGGCTGGACGACGTCGAGGCCAACGCCAAGAAGCTTGCCGGTAACTGAGGCTCGCTGACTTTCGAAGGGCCGTCCCTCCTTTGTGGAGGGGCGGCCCTTCGTCATGTCCGGAGCACTTGACGTTTCCGGTGGATGGAAATCGCACTCCCGATCGCGGGCCCTGACGTCGCACGATGCTCGGCATCACCAGGCGCCTCGGCGAGGAGGAAGAGCGCGTGAACAAATGGGTGTTGCCGCTGTGCTGGACCGCTGTCCTGCTCGACGGCTTTGACCTCGTGGTGCTCGGGACGGTGATCCCTGTGCTGTTGCAGGAGAAGCTGCTCACCACGGCGAGCGCCAGCGCGGTGTCCACGGCGGGCCTCGTCGGGATGATGCTCGGCGCGTTGATCATCGGGACCATCACCGACGTCATCGGGCGCCGCAAGGTGATGATCTACGCGGTGGCCGGGTTCTCCGTGTTCACGCTCGCCTGTGCGTTCGCGCCGGACGCGACGACGTTCGGGATCCTCAGGTTCCTCGCGGGACTCGGCCTCGGTGGCTGTCTGCCCACGGCGATCGCGCTGGTCAACGAGGCTCGGCCGCAGCAGGGCGGGCGGGCCACCACGCTCATCATGACCGGGTACCACGTCGGTGCGGTCATCACGGCGCTGCTGGGGATCGTCCTCATCCCGCAGCTGGGCTGGCGTTCGCTGTTCGTGGTGGGGGCGCTGCCGGCGTTGGTGCTGATTCCGTTGATGGTCAAGCACTTGCCGGAGACGGTGACGCGCAGGGCTCCGGCTCTGGAGGCGGTCGGATCGCTGTTCAAGCCGGGCCTGCGGAGGGCGACGATCGCGTTCTGGGTGGCGTCGTTCATGGGCTTGTTGCTCGTGTACGGGCTGAACACCTGGCTGCCGCAGATCATGCGCAGCGCCGGGTACGAGCTCGGGACGGCGCTGGCGTTGCTGCTCACGCTCAACATCGGTGCGGTGGTGGGACTTCTGATCGCCGGCGCGGTCGCTGACCGGATCGGGATCAGGCCCGCGGCCATCGGGTGGTTCGCGGCTGCCGTGGTGTTCCTGGCCTTGCTGAGCATCAAGCTGCCGGGTGTGGGCGTGTACGTGGCCGTGTTGCTGGCCGGGTGCTTCGTCTTCAGCGCGCAGGTGCTCGTTTACGCCTATGCGGGGCGGGTCTACCAGGAGAACCGGGCGACCGGCATCGGCTGGGCCGCTGGGATCGGGCGGCTGGGTGCCATCAGCGGGCCGCTCCTCGGCGGTGCGTTGCTCACGGCTGGATTGGCGCACCCGTGGGGCTTCTACGCGTTCGCGTTCATAGCGGCGTTGGGCGCAACGGCCGTTGGTGCGATTGGGCTGAAGGCGAAAACGGTCGTGGCGCCCGCCGGGTGATGGCAAGGTCGGGTGCATGGCCCGACACGTTCCGTACGACGACCCGGGGACGCCGGACGTCCGCTCGCCCTGGCGGTACCTGTGGTGGCTCGTGCTGGTGCAGCGCGGGCGGGTGCTCGCCGGGGCGTGGTGGGGCTCGTTGTCGATGTGCGGGCTGATCCTGCCGCCGTACCTCATCTCGCGGGCCGTCGAGGACGGTGTGCGGGGCGGCGACCGGGTCGCGTTGCTGTGGTGGTGCGGTGCTCTGCTCGCGACGGCGGTGGGGCTGGCCCTCGTCTTCATCGCCCGGCACCGCACGATGACGCTGGTGCGGACCGATGCCTCGTTGCGCACGGCGCAGATCGTCGTCCGGCACGTCACCCGGCTCGGCGGGGTGGTGCGGCGGAAGCTGTCCACAGGGGAGCTCACGTACCTGCAGAACGGCGACACGGCGCGGATCGCGCACGCGTTGACCAGTACCGGGCCCGGAGTGGGTGCCGTGGTCGCGTACGTGGCCACCGCGGTGTTGCTGGTGCGGATCTCGCCGCTGGTCGCCGTGGTGGTGTTGCTCGGGGTGCCGGTGCTCGCCGTGGTGACCGGGCCCGTCCTGAGCCGGCTGCACGCCGTGGAGGCCGGGTACCGGCAGCGGCAGGGCGAGCTGAGTTCGCGGGCCGGCGACATCGTGGGCGGGCTGCGGGTGCTGTCCGGGATCGGCGGGAAGCCGGCGTTCGAGGCGCGGTTCCGCGCCCAGTCGCGGGAGGTCCTCGAAGACGGCTACCGGGTGTCGGCATGGCTGAGCTGGGTGCAGGCGCTGACGTGGGGGCTGCCCGCGTTGTTCCTCGCCGTGGTCACGTGGATCGTGGCGCGCATGGTGGTGAGCGGTGCCATCTCGATCGAGGAGATGCTCGCGGTCTACCTGTACGTCACCACGCTGACCGTGCCGGTCGGCTTCTTCATGGAAGGGGCGGACGCGATTCCCAGGGCACTGGTGTCGGCGCGGCGAGTCATCGACGTTCTGCGGTTGCAGCGTGAGGAGGACGGCGGCGACGCCGAGCCGCTGGACGTGAAGACCGGCGCGTTGACCGTGGTCATCTCGGCGAACGCGACGCTGGCGAGGGCCGCCGTCGAACGGTTGCCGGGGGTGGTGGCGGACAACGACGACTACCTGTTCGCGGGCACCGTGCGCGAGGCGGTGTCGGTGGCGGTGCACGGCGACCACGAGCTGGACGAGGCGTTGTACGCGGCGGCCGCGGTGGACGTCGTGGAGGCGTTGCCGGACGGCCTCGACTCACACCTGGAATCGCAGGGGCGCAACGTTTCCGGCGGTCAGCGGCAACGGCTGCGGCTCGTGCGGGCGTTGCTGAGCGAACCGGAACTGCTCGTGCTGGTGGAGCCGACGTCCGCGCTCGACGCCGTGACCGAGGCGGCGGTGGCGAAGAGGGTGCGGGAGAGGCGGACGGGCCGGACCACGGTGGTCGTGTCGTCGTCGCCGTTGTGGGCGGGCCAGGCGGATCAGGTCGTGCACCTGGAGGAGAGCCGATGACCAGGCTGCCGATCGCGGACCGCCGTGAGGTGCGGCAGGCGGCGGCGCGGCTGCTGCGGGGCGAACGGCGTGCGCTGGCCGGAGTGCTCGTGCTCACCGCGCTCTCGGCGTTGTCGGGGCTCGTCGGGCCGTACCTGCTCGGCAAGATCGTCGGTGGCGTGGAGGCCGGTTCCCTGACGCTGTCCACTGTGGACCAGCTCGCCCTCGGGGTGCTCGGTGCGGCGGTGCTGCACCTGGTGCTGGTGCGGTACAGCGCGTTGCGGGCGGCGAGGCTCGGCGAACGGTTCCTGGCCTCGCTGCGGGAGGAGGCGGTGACGCGCACGCTGGCGTTGCCCGCCCGAGTGGTCGACAGGTTGAGCACCGGCGACCTGCTGACCCGCGTGACGAGCGACGTCGGCACGGTCGGCCAGGCGTTGCGGGACAGCGTGCCCGAGGTGCTCGCGGGCGCCGTGCACCTCGTGGTCGTGTTCGTGGCGGTGTTCTGGCTCGACCCGGTGCTCGGCCTCGTCTCATTGGCGGGCATGCCGTTCGTGGTGTGGGTGGTGCGCTGGTACCTCGCCCGTGCGCGCGACGCGTACCTCGCGGAGAGCGAGGCCAACGGCGACGTCGCGGAGATGTCCGCGGCGGTCGGCGAGGGCAGCCGGACGATCGAGACGTACGGCCTGAGGGCCCGGATGGTGGCGGCGGCGGACGAAACGATCGCGCGGTCGTACCGGGCGCGGCTGCGGACGCTCGCGCTCAGGAACGTGCTGTTCCCGGTGACCACGTTCGTGAACATGCTGCCGGCCGCGCTGGTGCTGCTCGTCGGTGGCTTCTTCTACGCGGCCGACGGCGTGCGGATCGAGGTCGTCGTCACCGCCGTGTTGTGGGTGTGGCGGCTGGTCGAGCCGATGGACCGCATCCTGTTCTGGGTCGAGTTCCTGCAGCGCGGCGGCGCGTCGTTCGCGCGGATCGAGGGGATCGGCGCCCACGTCGAACCCGCTCCCGCCGTCCGCGAACCGGACGGCGACCGCATCGAGGTCAGCGGAGTCCATTACTCCTATGTGGACGGCCACGAGGTCCTGCACGGCGTCGACCTCGTTGTGCAGCCGGGAGAGCGGCTGGCGATCGTCGGCGTCTCCGGTGCGGGCAAGTCGACGCTGGGCCGCTTGATCGCGGGCGTCGACCGGCCGGGGGAGGGGTCGGTGCTCGTCGGCGGCGTGCCCGTCGCCGGCCTCACGGCAGCCGGGCAGCAGCGGATCGTGCTGGTGACGCAGGAACACCACGTGTTCATCGGCACGGTCAGGGAGAACCTGGCGATGGCGGCCCCGGACGCTCCGGACGGCCGGTTGCTCGAAGCGTTGCGCACCGTCGGCGCGGGGTGGTTCGAGGAGTTGTCGGAAGGCTTGGACACGCTGCTCGGCGCGGGCGGACTCGAACTGGATCCCGCGCAGGCCCAGCAGTTGGCGCTCGCCCGCGTCGAGGTCGCCGACCCGCACACGTTGGTGCTCGACGAGGCGACGTCCTCGCTCGACCCGGCCACGGCCAGGCACGCGGAACGCGCGATCGCGGCCGTGCGGGAGAGACGCACGGTGATCGCGATCGCGCACCGCCTGCAGACCGCACGCGACGCCGACCGGATCGCGGTCGTCGACGCGGGCCGCGTCGTGGAGTTGGGGTCCCACGACGAACTGGTCGCCAGAGACGGCACCTACGCGACGCTGTGGCGTTCCTGGCACGGCACCTAGGGGAGCTGAACACGTTTGGCTCCGGTGAGACTTCGGTCACGGGCTCACCCGGCTCTGCGGCTGCGTTGGCCTGCGCGGTGCGCGCGTACGCTTCCGGTGAGGAGCTGGTTCGGCGCCACTTGCCGTACATGGTCTTGAGGACGTCCTGCAGAATGTCCTCAGCGTCGCTTTTGTCGCCGCCGCACAGCAAGCGGGCGGCGCGCGACAGGGCCTGCGACCGCACCGCCACGAAGCCCTCGAAGTCCTGCACGTCTCCCCTTCGGCGGTCGTCGAAGGTGCTGACACCGGGCGGGGCGGCAAGGTCGTCAGGCGACCGTTTAGACTCAGTTCGACTCCAGACGACGAGGGAGATACGCGTGGCCGAGATGACCGTTGAACTGGTCGCCGTTGAACGCCGTTTGTGGTCCGGTAAGGCCACCTCTGTTTCGGCGCAGACCACCGAGGGCGAGATCGGCATCCTGCCCGGTCACGAGCCCGTGCTCGGCCAGCTGGTCGAGGGTGGCGTGGTGCGGGTGCGCACGACCGACGGTGGCCTTGTCACCGCCGCTGTGCACGGTGGCTTCCTCTCCGTGACCGGCACCGGCGTATCGATTCTCGCCGAGGACGCCGAGCTCGCGGGCGAGATCGACGTGAACGAGGCGCGCACTGCTCTGCAGGACGCGGACGACGCAGAGCGCGCACGTGCGGCAGCGCGCGTGCGGGCCGTGGAACAGTCGGCCTGAGACCGGGCACGAGGCCGCAGCCGTGGGGATCACCGAGATTGCCGGCCTGATCCTTCTTGGGGTGGCGATCGTCATCACCTGCTTCGCCTGGCGCCGCATCCGGCTGCTGCGCGAGGGCGGTGTGCACGTCGCCCTGCGCAGCAAGTTCGACGATCGCGGGCGTGGCTGGCACCTGGGCGTGGGGCACTACCGGGGCGACTCGTTCGCCTGGTTCCGGGTGCTGTCGCTCGGGTCAGGCCCGAACGAGCTGATCTCACGTGACGGGCTCGAGATCGATGCCCGCCGCGAGCCCACCGGGCCTGAGGCCTACGCCATGCCGGTCGGGGCGATCGTGCTGCGATGCAGGTCTGCCTCTGGTGAGGTCGAGATCGCCATGGGGCCGGACGCTCTCACCGGGTTCTTGTCCTGGCTCGAGTCTTCGCCTCCGGGGCGATCGATTCCCTGGGCTTCTTAGATTGTGTGAACGACCCGTCGGGGGTTCCCCGGCGGGTCGTTTTGCGTGCGGGTCGTTTGCTGGCGGGTGGTTCCTGTCCCAGCGGGGTTGTTCGCGTTCCCGTGCGAGAGGTCGCCCTTGCGAGGGTGGGCGCGCGGGGTCGGAACGGAACTGCGCGGGGTTGCGATTGGGGCTTGAAGGGCCCGAATCGCAACCCGGCGCCCTAGGTTCAGACGGCTCGACTCGCATCGCCACGCCAGGTTGGCAGCGTGGTCACCATGCGGGGGCGGGCGCCGGTTGGCCCCGCGCGGGTCGGGTTGCGGTGGCTGGTTCCCGTTCCGGCGGAGGGGTCGCCTTGCGGTGGCCGGCGCCGGTTTCAGCGGAGGGGTCGCCTCGCGAGAGCCGGCGCCGGTTCCAGCGGTGGTCGCTTCGCGGGTGCGTCAGGCGTTCTCGCCCGGCTGCCACAGCACGTCGCCGTCCGGGTTAGCGACCCGAGCCAGGATGAACAGCAGGTCCGAGAGCCGGTTCAGGTACTTGGCCGTGAGGACGTTGGTGTGTTCGGCGTCCTCTTCGATCAGCGACCACGTGCGCCGTTCCGCACGGCGGGCGATGGTGCGTGCCTGGTGCAGCAGGGCAGCTCCCGGCGTGCCTCCGTTCAGGATGAACGAGTCGAGTTTGCCCAGGCGTTCGTTGAACGTGTCGCAGTAGGTCTCCAGGCGGTCCACGTAGGCCTGGGTCACGCGCAGGGGTGGGTACTTCGGGTCCGGGGTGATCGGGGTGCAGAGGTCCGCTCCGACGTCGAAGAGGTCGTTCTGGACCTTGCGCACCACGTCGAAGACGTCTGGTGCCAGCTGGCCGAGTGCCAGGGCCACGCCGAGGGACGCGTTCGTCTCGTCCACGTCCGCGTAGGCCTCGATGCGTGCCGAGGTCTTGGGGACGCGGGAGAAGTCGCCCAGTCCGGTCGTGCCGTCGTCGCCGACCCGCGTGTAGATCTTGGTGAGATGTACCGCCATGGCTGGCACTTTAGAGCCGTACGTAGGATTGCCGCGTGAGCGAGCATTTCCGGGTACACGGTGGCGCAAGGCTGGTCGGCGACGTTGACGTCGTCGGCGCCAAGAACAGCGTGCTCAAACTGATGGCCGCAGCCCTGCTGGCCGAGGGCACCACGACCATCACCAACTGCCCGGACATCCTCGACGTGCCGCTGATGGCGGACGCGCTGCGGAGTCTCGGGTGCGAGGTCCAGCTCGAAGGTGACGTGGCGAGGATCACGACGCCCGCCGAGCTGAGTCATCGGGCTGACTCCGAGGCCATGGGCAAGCTGCGCGCGAGCATCTGCGTGCTCGGGCCGCTGGTCGGGCGGTGCAAGCGTGCCGTCGTGGCGTTGCCCGGTGGTGACGCGATCGGGTCGCGGCCGCTGGACATGCACCAGAGCGGGCTCGAGAAGCTCGGTGCGAGGACGTGGATCGAGCACGGGTGCATCGTCGCCGAGGCCGAGGGGCTGCACGGCACGCAGATCTGGCTCGACTTCCCGAGCATGGGCGCGACCGAGAACATCCTGATGGCGGCCGTGCTCGCCACCGGGACGACGGTCATCGACAACGCCGCCCGTGAGCCCGAGATCGTCGACCTCTGCCTGATGCTCAACCAGATGGGCGCGAAGGTCGAGGGCGCCGGCACGTCCACCCTCACCGTCCACGGCGTCACCGAGCTCAAGCCGACCGAGCACCGCGTCATCGGTGACCGGATCGTGGGCGCCACCTGGGGTTTCGCCGCCGTCATGACGCGTGGCGACGTGCGGGTGCGCGGTGTGAACCCGCACCACCTCGACCTGGTGCTGGAGAAGCTGCGCATGGCGGGCGCCGAGGTCACCGTCTACGAGGGCGAGGACGAGGGGTTCCGCGTCGTCATGGAGGGGCGGCCCAAGGCGGTCGACTTCGTGACGCTGCCGTACCCCGGCTTCGCCACGGACAACCAGCCGTTCGCGATCGCGCTGTCCACGGTCTCCGAGGGCACCTCGATGATCACCGAGAACCTGTTCGAGTCACGGTTCCGGTTCATCGACGAGATGATCAGGCTCGGCGCCGACGCGCGCACGGACGGCCACCACGCCGTGATCCGCGGCATCGAGAAGCTGTCCAGCGCGCCGGTGTGGGCGTCGGACATCCGCGCGGGTGCGGGGCTCGTCCTCGCCGGTCTGTGCGCGGACGGGGCCACCGAGGTCTACGAGATCTTCCACATCGAGCGCGGGTACCCGGGGTTCGTGGAGAACCTCCGCAAGCTGGGTGCCAACGTGGAGCGCGTCAGCTCTTGAGCACGAGCCGCGCGTTCGGGACGTCCGCCGGGAACACCATCACCTGGTAAGGCGCGTGTCGCGAACGCGTGGCACGCACTCCGTTCCGCTTCAGCTTCTGCACGAGAACGTTTGCGGCCTCCTCCGTGGGCACGACCGCGACCTCGCTCAGCAACCCGAAGTCCGTGCCGTCCAGATCCGGCACGGGCCGTTTGTCGTTGCCCGCGAAGTACCTCAGCACCAGAGCCAGCAAGCCGAGAACCGCGAAGACGATCCCGGTCTGGTAGAAGCCCGTCACCTCTTCATCATGCTCCCAGTGGTCACGATTCAGTGAGCAATCGCACGCGCGGCAATGGTTACCGGCCAGTACGCTCCGGAGAACGACGACGTGGGAGGTTGCTGTGCCGTACCCAGCTGACCGTGAGCGTGACCGGCCCTGGGTGATGCGCACGTACGCGGGTCACTCCTCGGCCACGGCTTCCAACGCGCTCTACCGCCGCAACCTGTCGAAGGGCCAGACCGGGCTCTCGGTGGCGTTCGACCTGCCGACGCAGACCGGCTACGACCCCGACGACGAGCTCGCGAAGGGCGAGGTCGGCAAGGTCGGCGTGCCCGTCAGCCACATCGGCGACATGCGGCAGCTCTTCGACCAGATCCCGCTCGCCGGCGCCAACACGTCGATGACGATCAACGCGACGGCCATGTGGCTGCTCGCCATGTACGTCACCGTGGCCGAGGAGCAGGGCGCGGACCCGTCGGCGCTCGCCGGCACGACGCAGAACGACATCATCAAGGAGTACCTGTCCCGCGGCACCTACGTGTTCCCGCCGGGGCCGTCGCTGCGGCTGATCACCGACATGGTCGCGTGGACCGTGTCGAACGTGCCGAAGTGGAACCCGATCAACATCTGCAGCTACCACCTCCAGGAGGTCGGCGCGACGCCGGCGCAGGAGGTCGCGTACGCGATGTGCACGGCGATCGCCGTTCTCGACTCGGTGCGCGACTCCGGTCAGGTGCCGCAGGAGAAGTTCGGTGAGGTCGTCGCCCGCATCTCCTTCTTCGTGAACGCCGGTGTGCGGTTCATCGAGGAGATGTGCAAGATGCGCGCGTTCGCCCAGCTGTGGGACGAGATCACGCTGGAGCGCTACGGCGTTCAGAACCCGAAGCACCGCCGGTTCCGCTACGGCGTGCAGGTCAACTCCCTGGGGCTCACCGAGGCGCAGCCGGAGAACAACGTCCAGCGCATCGTGCTGGAGATGCTCGCGGTCTCGTTGTCCCGCAACGCCCGTGCGCGCGCCATCCAGCTCCCCGCGTGGAACGAGGCACTCGGCCTGCCGCGCCCATGGGACCAGCAGTGGGCGTTGCGCATGCAGCAGGTGCTCGCTTACGAGACCGACCTGCTGGAGTACGAGGACATCTTCGACGGCTCGCCGGTCATCGAGGCCAAGGTCAACGACATCCTGGCCGGCGCTCGCGAGGAGATCGACCGCGTGCAGGCGATGGGTGGCGCCGTCGCGGCCGTCGAGTCCGGCTACATGAAGTCGAACCTCGTGTCCTCACTGGCGGATCGCCGCCGCCGCGTCGAGGCGGGCGAGGACGTCGTGGTGGGCGTCAACAAGTTCGACACGACCGAGCCGTCACCGTTGCAGGCCGAGGGCGCGAACTCGATCGAGACCATCGACCCGGTCGTCGAGGCGCAGGCCGTCGAGGCGATCAGGCAGTGGCGCGCCAACCGCGACAACGCCGCGGTCGAGGCGTCCCTGGACGCCCTGCGCGAGGCCGCGAAGACCGACCGGAACCTCGTCGAGGTGACGCTGGCGTGCGCGCGTGCCGGCGTGACGACCGGCGAGTGGTCGCAGGCGTTGCGGGAGACGTTCGGCGAATACCGTGCTCCCACAGGCGTTTCCGGTGCGTCGGCTTCCGGTGAAGCGGGCTCGGAGATCGCACGTGTGCGCGAACGGGTGCGGTCGACCGGCGAGGAAATGGGCGAACGTCTGCGCATGCTCGTCGGCAAGCCGGGTCTCGACGGCCACTCCAACGGCGCCGAGCAGGTCGCCGTGCGCGCCCGCGACGTCGGTTTCGAGGTCGTCTATCAGGGCATCCGCCTCACACCGTCGCAGATCGTCTCTGCCGCCGTGCAGGAGGACGTGCACGTCGTGGGCCTCTCGATCCTGTCCGGCTCGCACCTGGAGGTCGTGCCCGCCGTGGTCGACGGCCTGCGCGCGGCCGGTGCCGGGGACATCCCCGTCATCGTCGGCGGCATCATCCCGCCGGACGACGCCCGGAAGCTGCGCGAGCGTGGCGTGGCGCGGGTGTTCACGCCCAAGGACTACGAGCTGACCGAGATCATGGACGAGATCGTCACCGTGATCCGAGAGGTGCGCTCCCTCCCGTAGGGCCTTAGTGTCGCGGAATGGTTGACGTTTCGCGGGACGGGTCCGTCGTCCGGATCACGATGAACCGCGCGGCCAAGCGCAACGCGCTGTCCGCCGAGCACCTCACGGAGCTGCTGGACGCGTTCCGCGAGGCACGCACGTCGGACGCGGCCGGCATCGTGCTGGCCGCCGACGGGCCTGTCTTCTCCGCCGGGCACGACTTCGCGGACGTGCACGCCCGTGACGAGGAAGGTGTGCGGCTGCTGCTGGAGCTGTGCACCGTGCTGATGAAGACGATCCAGTCCGCACCGCAGGTGGTCATCGCCCGCGTGCAGGGCCTGGCGACGGCGGCCGGCTGTCAGCTCGTGGCCTCGTGCGACCTCGCGGTCGCGGCGGACACGGCCGGGTTCTCGTTGCCGGGCGGCAAGGCGGGGTGGTTCTGCCACACGCCCGCGGTGCCGGTGGCGCGCTCGATCGGGCGCAAGCGGCTGATGGAGCTCGTGCTCACCGGCGACGTGATCGACGCGGCGACCGCGGTCGAGTGGGGGCTGATCAACCGCGCGGTGCCCGCGGACGAGCTGGACGCCGCCACGGACGACCTGCTGGCGCGCGCCACGCGGGGCAGCAGGGCCTCGAAGGCGATCGGCAAGCGGACGATCTACGCGCAGCTGGACCGGCCCGAGATCGACGGGTACGAGATCGCGCTGTCCGTCATGGCCGAGACCTCGCAGTCCCCGTCAGCCAAAGAGGGACGTGCGTCGTTCCTGGAGAAGCGGCCGCCCGTGTGGCCCGACTAGTCGCGAGCAGCCGCAGCGCGTCCGCGTTCGGGCCCGGCTCCGCCTGGTAGACCACCAGGAACTGGCCGGGCGCCTCGCGGACGTCGAACGAGTGGTAGTTCAGTTTCAGCGCGCCGACGGCCGGGTGCACGAACTCCTTGGCGTCCTGGGTCTTTCCTCGCACCTCGTGCTGTTCCCAGAGCTCGCGGAACGTCGAGCTCTCGCTGAGCGCCTCCACCATCTGCCGCAGGCGCGGGGACTTCGGGTCTGCGGTCTGCCGCAGGTGCGCGACGGTGCTCTGCGCGACCCAGTTCCAGCGCGGGTAGAAGCTCGCGGCGGCCGGGTCGAGGAACGTCATCCTGGCGACGTTGTCGGCGGGCGTGAACGGCTCGTAGAGCGCCTCGGCCAGCGGGTTCATCGCGAGGACGTCGAGCAGCGAGTTCATCACGAACGCGGGCATGTCGTGCATGCCGGCGATGAGCCGCATCAGTTCCGGGCTGACCTTGTCGGTCGAATGGCCTTCGTCCGCGACGACTCCGGCGAGGCGGTGCATGTGCGCCCGCGCGTCGGTGTCGAGCTGGAGGGCGCGGCTCAGGGCGTCGAGGACCTGCGCCGACGGGTTGGTCTCACGGCCCTGTTCGAGACGGGCGTAGTAGTCCGCGCTCACGCCGGCCAGCACCGCGACCTCTTCCCTGCGCAGGCCCTTGACCTTGCGCTGGGTGTGGCTCGGCAGGCCCGCGGCCTGAGGGTCGACGCGGGCACGGTGGGCTTTCAGGAACTCTCCGAGCACGGTGCCGAGGTTATTACGCGGCCTGGGTTTCTGCCTGGGTGTGCCACTCCTGGGGAGAAGGTGTCCTGGTAGGGGCGGCGCCGCACGCCGATCGTTGGTGCCATGAGCGAAAAAGTTGTGGTGATCAGCGGAGCTTCCAGCGGCATCGGCGAGGCGACGGCCCGGGTCCTCGCCAAGGCCGGGCACCAGGTGTTCCTGGGGGCACGGCGGGAGGACCGGCTGGCGGCGCTGGCGGACGAGATCGGCGGTGCGTACGCGCCGCTCGACGTGACGTCCCGCGAGTCCTTCAAGTCCTTTGTGGACGCCGCTGTGGAACGGTACGGGCGGGTCGACGTGCTGGTGAACAACGCGGGCGTGATGCCGTTGTCCCTCATGGAGTCGCTGAAGGTCGACGAGTGGGACCGCATGGTGGACGTGAACATCAAGGGCGTGCTGAACGGCATCGCCGCCGTGCTGCCCCGGTTCACCGGCGGCGGGCACGTCGTGAACGTCGCCTCGATCGGTGCGCACATGGTCATGCCGACCGCCGCCGTGTACTGCGCGACGAAGTACGCGGTGTGGGCGTTGTCCGAAGGGCTGCGGCAGGAGCGTGACGACCTGCGCGTCACCGTGATCTCGCCCGGTGTCACGGAGTCCGAGCTGGCGGACACCATCACCGAGGGCTTCGCGGCGTCGCTGATGGAGGACTTCCGCAAGCTCGCGCTGCCGGCGTCCGCCATCGGT
Source organism: Lentzea flaviverrucosa (assembly GCF_003350445.1). Classification (NCBI taxonomy): domain Bacteria; kingdom Bacillati; phylum Actinomycetota; class Actinomycetes; order Pseudonocardiales; family Pseudonocardiaceae; genus Lentzea; species Lentzea flaviverrucosa. Next base: position 293,680 of record NZ_QQAU01000002.1, on the reverse strand, counting down.
GACGCCATCGCCTACGCGATCTCGCAGCCGGCGGAGGTCGACGTCAACGAGATCGTCGTGCGGCCGGTCTCGCAGCGCTAGGCGCCGGTCGTCGAGCCCGGCCGGAGGATCATCAGCACCGTCACGGTCGCCCACAACAGGTTGAAGACGCCCGTGTACACGGCCAGGTGCCTGATGTCCTTGGTCTTGATGGCCTTCTCCTGGCCGGGAAGGATCTTCAGGGCGAGCACGAACGCGGCGGCGGTGGTGAGCGCGATCGACACGACCACCCAGGGGTGACCGGTCACGCCCATCACGCCGGCCGTCGCGAACCCGAAGACCGGCACCGAGATGCCGATGAGCGCGTACACGCGGCAGATGCGGTGCAGCAGTTCGGGATCGCCGTCCGTGGTCACGGCCTTCGGGAACATGCTGGCGGCGACGGTGACCGGGCCGATCGCGATGATGGCGGCCAGGACGTGCAGCGAGAGGAAGAACTTGCTCACGCCGCGCTCCACACCGTGCCGCGGCGTTCGTGGGCGAACAGCGTCTCGACCTCCAGGGCCTGCTGGGCGCCGACCTCGCGTTCGAGGAGGTAGAGACCCAGGTCGACGCCGGACGTGACACCGGCGGCGGTGACCAGGTCGCCGTCGTCGACGATGCGGGCGCGGACGGCGTTCACCCCCATCGACTCCAGCGCGTGCAGGCCGAGGTGGTTCGTGGTGGCGTTGCGGCCTTTGATCAGGCCGGCGATGCCCAGCAGTAGCGATCCCCCGCACACGGTGGCGATGATCGCCTTCGAGTCTCTGAGCACCGGCCCGAGTGTGGCTGCCGCCGCGCTGAGCAGGGCGAACACCTCGTCCTCCTGCATGGCCGCCGCGCCGGGCACGACGATGAGGCCGGTGCCGGGGTCGAGCCGGGCGGTCGCGTCGAGGGACAGCAGGTTCATCCCGGCGGGGACCTCGCGTGGTCCCTCCACCGCCACCAGTTCGGTCCGGATCCCGCCCGCGGTCAGCGTTTCGTACGGGCTGATCACGTCCAACGGGTCGAAACCGTCGAACAACACCACTTGGGCTTTCACTGCGCCTCCTCGCGTCGGTGATCAAACCGTAGGAGGGCCGGAACCCGTCGAGAACTGGCTGGAATGCCATGTTCCAACGGATTCTCGCCAGCTACGGTGGACGACGTGCACCAGGTGGCAGTGGTAGCGATGGACAGCGTCGTCCCGTTCGACTTCGCGACACCGGTCGACGCGTTCAACTGGGTCGGGCGGTACCGCGTGCGGGTCTGCGGTCCGAAGAGGACTGTCGACGCGGGCTGCTTCGAGATCAAGGTCCCGCACGGCTTGGAGTTGCTGTCCGAAGTGGACACGATCGTCCTTCCCGGCCACGACCCGGACATGGTCGTCCCGAAGCCGTTGGTCGACGCGCTGCGGCAGGCGGCGGCGAGGGGTGCGCGGATCGCGTCGATCTGCACCGGGGCGTTCGTGTTCGCGGCGACCGGTCTGCTCGACGGGTTGCGGGTGACCACGCACTGGCTGGGAGCCGAGGAGCTGGCGGCGCGGTTCCCGGCGCTGGAGGTCGACCCGGACGTGCTCTACGTCGACAACGGGCAGTTCCTCACGTCCGCGGGTGCCGCGGCAGGGCTGGACCTGTGCTTGCACATGATCCGGCGCGATCACGGCTCGGCGGTGGCGGCCGACGCGGCGCGGTTCGCCGTGATGCCCTTGGAGAGAGAAGGCGGGCAGGCGCAGTTCATCGTGACACCGCCCGTGGCGCCTCAAGGTGCGGAGCTCGAACCCCTGCTGCTGTGGATGGAGGCCAACGCGCCGCGGGAGCTGACGCTGGAGGACCTGGCGAAGCAGGCGGGCATGAGCACGCGGACGCTGAACCGGCGCTTCCGCGAGCAGACCGGCACGACGCCGCTCCAGTGGCTGCACCGCGCGCGGGTTCGGCAGGCGCAGCACCTGCTCGAGACGACCAGGGACCCGGTGGAGCTGATCGCGAGCCGCGTGGGCTTCGGGTCGGCCACGGCGTTCCGCGACAGGTTCAAGCGGATCGCCGGGACCTCACCGCAGAGCTACCGGGCGGCTTTCCAGGGCAGCCAGCACTAGGTGTATCTGGCCGGGACGTTGGTAGCGGCGGATAGGTGTTGACGTGGGGAGAGCCTCCGGTTGGGGTGTGGTTTGTCTAGGACCCACGCCAGCCGGAGGCTCTCGTGTCCCACCGTAACGCCCGGACCACGTTCCTGGGCAGGCTGTTGATCGTCCAGCGGTATCAGGCCGGCTGGCCGCAGGCCCATATCGCGGCCGCGATGGGGATCTCACGCAAGTGTGTGCGAACCTGGCTGGGCCGATACGACCGCGAGGGCGAGGCCGGCCTGCGCGACAGGTCGTCGCGGCCGCACCATTCACCGCGGCGCACCAGCGCCGAGCTCGAGCGGCGGATCCTCGCGCTACGGCAGGAGCAGCGGCGTGGCCCGGACTGGATCGGCGCCGAGCTGGCAGTACCGACCCGGACGGTGTCGCGGGTGCTGGCCCGCCACCAGGTCCCGCGGCTGGCCTTGCTCGACCCGATCACCGGGCAGGTGATCCGGGCGAACAAGGCCACCGCTGTGCGCTATGAACGGGACCGGCCGGGCGAGCTGGTCCACATGGACGTCAAGAAGATCGGCCGCATCCCCGACGGCGGCGGCTGGCGCGTGCACGGCCGAGCCGGGCAGGAAGCCACCCGCGACCGCACCACCCGGATCGGGTTCGACTACGTCCACTCGCTGGTCGACGACCACAGCAGACTGCCCTACTCCGAGATCCTGCCCGACGAGAAAGGCCCCACCTGCGCAGGGTTTCTGGCCAGGGCCATCGGCTACTTCGCCGGCCACGGCATCACCCGCATCGAACGGCTCATGACCGACAACGCCTGGGCCTACCGCTGGTCACTGCGCGAGGTCTGTGCCCGGCACGGCATCCGGCAGAAGTTCATCAAGCCCCACTGCCCCTGGCAGAACGGCAAAGTCGAACGACTCAACCGCACCCTGCAAACCGAGTGGGCCTACCGGCAGGCCTTCACCAGCAACACCGACCGCACCGCCGCCCTTACCCCCTGGCTCGAGCACTACAACACTCAACGCCGCCACAGCGCACTCGGAGGCCACCCACCCACCAGCCGACTGGCACCAACCTGATGGCCAGATACACCTAGGGCTGGGAGTGCTCGTGCAGCAGCAGGAGTGTGTAGGCCGCGATCGACTGGGCGTCGCTGATCTCGCCCTTGGAGATCATCGACTCGAAGTCGGCGCGCGGGAACCACGCCGACCGCATGTCCTGCTCCTCGTGCTCCCGCTCGTGGAAGCCCTCGGACAGGTTGGTCGCCAGGAACACGCGGCCGCGTTGCGACGACATCCCGGGCGCGACGTCGAGCACGCCGAGCTCGATCATCCGGCCGGCCCGCAGTCCCGTCTCCTCGCGGAGCTCGCGGCGGGCCAGCTCCAGCGGGTCGGAGGCGGCGCGGTCCGGCGCGGTGCCCTGCGGGAACTCCCAGCGGCGCAGGCCGATCGGGTACCGGAACTGCTCGACGAGCCGCACGCGTTCGCCGTCGAGCGGGATGATCAGCGCGAAGTCGGGCTTGTCGACCACGCCGTAGATGCCGTTCGAACCGTCCGCGCGTTTGATCTCGTCCTCGCGAACGGTCATCCACGGGTTTGCGTACACCTGACGGGTGCCGAGGCTTTCCACGGCACGGACCGTACCTAACGCCCGGTGGTTGGACACACCCCGTAGCCTGTCGCGGTGCGTCTCGTCATCGCTCGCTGCAAGGTCGACTACGTAGGCCGACTCACCGCCCATCTGCCCATGGCGCAGCGCTTGCTGCTCATCAAGGCCGACGGCTCGGTGTCGATCCACTCCGACGACCGCGCGTACAAGCCGTTGAACTGGATGAGCCCGCCCTGCTGGCTGATCGAGGACCCGGACATCTGGACCGTGCAGAACAAGGCGGGGGAGAAGCTGATCATCACCCTCGAAGAGGTCATGCACGACTCCAAGCACGAGCTCGGCCCCGAACCGGGCCTGCAGAAGGACGGCGTCGAAGCCGACCTGCAGAAGCTGCTCGCCGAGCACGTCACGACCCTGGGCGACGGCTGGTCCCTGGTGCGCCGCGAGTTCCCGACTCCGATCGGCCCGGTCGACCTGATGTGCCGCGACTCCGGCGGCAAGTCGGTCGCCGTGGAGATCAAGCGGCGCGGTGACATCGACGGCGTCGAGCAGCTCACCCGGTACCTGGAACTGCTCAACCGCGACCCGCTGCTGGCGCCGGTCAAGGGCGTGTTCGCGGCGCAGCAGATCAAGCCTCAGGCGCGGGTGCTGGCCGAGGACCGCGGAATTCGGTGCGTGGTGCTGGACTACGACGCGTTGCGCGGGATCGAGCCGGACGAGTTCCGCCTGTTCTAGGGCCCGTGGAAGAGGCCGATCGCGGTGATCGCCGCAGCGAGGGAGTGGTCCGGTCCGGACGCCTGGTGCGCCAGCCGGATCGCCCACACCGGCCTGCCTTCCACGACCAGGTCCATGAGCTCGGTGAGGGTCTCGTCGTCAGATCGTCAAGCAGCGCGAGCCCAGGGCAGTGGGTGCAGTTCGAGTCAGGGGCGCTGCTCGACCAGGTCGCACCGCACGCGTCGCAACTTCCGGAGTGCGGGAGAGACATCTCAGCTCCTCGAGTCTCGGTGGTGTGCCTCATTTCGTCGCAACCGGTCGGTCATGCGATCGGTCTCGGGCGCGACAGCAGCTCTGTGCACCCGATTTCCCTGCTTCCGGACTTCAACCAGCGACTCAGGTCACCTCGTGGTTTGGTGATCATCAACACCGGGTAGGAACTCGCTCACCTGGAGTACTGTCCTCTCCTGGTCGGTTGTGTTCGACTTTGTTGAAGTCTTTGGAGGTGGGCAGTGTCGATGTCGGTGCTGGCCGAGGCGGACCTGCGGCTTGACGCGGGACCGATCGACTACGCGTTGCTCGTCATCTACTTCGTGGTGGTTCTCGGCATCGGCGTGATGGCACGACGATCCGTCTCCTCCAGTCTCGACTTCCTGCTGTCCGGGCGATCGCTCCCGGCGTGGGTCACCGGGCTCGCGTTCATCTCCGCGAACCTCGGCGCGCTCGAGCTGATGGGCATGACGGCGAACGGCGCGCAGTACGGCATGGCGACCGTGCACTACTACTGGATCGGCGCCATCCCCGCGATGGTGTTCCTCGGTCTGGTGATGATGCCGTTCTACTACGGCTCGAAAGTGCGCAGTGTCCCCGAGTTCATGCGCCGCCGGTTCGGCAAACCGGCTCACCTGGTCAACGCCATCAGCTTCGCCGTCGCGCAGATCCTGATCGCGGGCATCAACCTGTTCGCGCTCGCGGTGATCATCGACGCGCTGCTCGGGTGGCCGCTGCCGGTGTCCATCTGCGTCGCGGCGCTCGTGGTCCTCGCGTACACGACGCTCGGCGGTCTGAGTGCGGCCATCTACAACGAGGTGCTGCAGTTCTTCGTCATCGTGGCCGCGCTGGCGCCGCTGACGATCGTCGGCCTGATCAAGGTCGGCGGCTGGCAGGGCATCGTCGAGAAGGTGACCGACAAGGAGCAGTTGTCCGCCTGGCCCGCGACCGAACTCACCGGAATCGACCACCCGGTGTGGAGTGTCATCGGTCTGGTGTTCGGTCTCGGCTTCGTGCTGTCGTTCGGTTACTGGACGACGAACTTCGCCGAGGTGCAGCGCGCGATGAGCGCGAAGTCGATGTCCGCGGCCAAGCGCACGCCGATCATCGGCGCGTACCCGAAGGCGCTGATCCCGGCGATCATCATCATCCCCGGCATCATCGCAGCGTTGATCGTGCCGGAGATGGCGCAGCTCAAGGCCGGCGACACGAGCAGTGGAGTGGCCTACAACGACGTGTTGCCGTTGCTGATGCGCGACCTGCTGCCCAACGGCATCCTCGGCATCGCGATCACGGGTCTGCTGGCGAGCTTCATGGCCGGTGTGGCGGCGAACGTCAGCTCGTTCAACACCGTCTTCACGTACGACCTGTGGCAGGACTACATCAAGAAGGACAAGCCGGACGAGTACTACCTGCGCATCGGGCGTCTCGCCACGGTCGGCGCGTGCGTCCTCGCGATCGGCACGGCGTTCATCGCGGCGGCGCTCGGCGGGTCCAACATCATGGACTACATCCAGGCGCTGTTCTCGTTCTTCAACGCTCCGCTGTTCGCGACGTTCATCCTCGGCATGTTCTGGAAGCGGATGACGCCGACCGCAGGGTGGGTCGGTCTGCTCGCGGGCACGTTCACCGCGATCTTCATCTACGCGATCTCGGAGCCGTCGTTCGGCATCGAGCTGCTGGAACTGCCCGGTCAGGGCGCGAGCTTCCTCGGCGCGGGTCTCGCGTTCGTGGTCGACATCGTGGTGAGCGTCGCGGTCACCATGGTCACGAGGCCCAAGCCGGACAGCGAGCTCGTCGGGCTGGTCTACAGCCTCACGCCCAAGAAGGACAGGGCGCACGCCACCACCGGTGAGGACGCGGGCTGGTACCGCTCGCCCGCCCTGCTGGGTGGCGGAGTGCTGGCCCTGACGACCGTTCTCTACTTCATCTTCGGCTGAGGGAGGCTGCCATGAGGTTGTTCGACCTGCGACTGATCATCGCTTTCCTCTTCGGCCTGTACGGCGTTGTACTGGTCGTCATCGGGTTCGGGTTCACGACCGACGAGGACCTGAAGAAGGCCGAAGGGGTCAACATCAACCTGTGGGCCGGCATCGCCATGGTGGCGCTGTCGGCGGTGTTCGCGGCGTGGGCGATGTTGCGCCCTCAGTTCGCGGACACGGACAAGCAGCCGATCAAGGAGCTATGACTGCGGACGACCAGGGTAAACAGGGTTGAAGGCCTCGATCGTCCACGCGTCGAGCCAGTTGAATGCGCGGCGAATTCGGTTTCGCACGTCTCTCCTTCTGTCGGGGTCTTCACCCAGTACAGCGCGTTGATCTTCTGAATCGTTCCCGTAGCTGTGAGTGACATGTGCCACGGGGGTAACTCGGGGTACCGCCCACGAAGGCGGGCAAAGGTCGCTACCGTGCACGTCGTGCCTCGTTTTCGTGCCACCGCTGTGGTCGCCGCCGCCGCGTTGCTGATGGCCGGCTGTGCGACCGGGCCCGGTCTTGCCAAGACCAACTCGCCGCGCCGCACCGTGCAGGCGGGTGCGGACACGTCGACGTCGACCGACCCGTCGGTCAAGCAGACCGCGCCGCCGAACAAGCCGGTCGATCCGGCGTTCTCGGCGGAGCGGCTGCGCCTGGTCAACCCGTGTGCGTTGATCGAGAAGGAACTGCTGCAGACGGTCGGCACGCCCTCGAGGTACTCGAGCAGCTCCTACACGCGCTGCTCCAACTACATGAAGGACAAGTCCGGCAAAACGCTGAACCTCACGCTGGACATCGGCTACACGCTGACGTCCACCGAGCTGAAGAGGGCCACCAAGCAGATCGCGGGCCTCAAGAGCGCCGAACAGAAGCTGAACAACACCTCGTGCTTCATCTCGGCCGTGACGCAGGAGAGCCCGGCACAGGCCGTGCGACTGCAGGTGAGCACCGGCACCGACGGCAATGAGGCGTGCGAGCCGGGGCGCAAGGTGCTCGAAGGCGCCGTGCGCAAGCTCAAGGGCAACCCGCAGAAGTACAGCCCGCCGAAGGGCTCGCCGGTCGAGGTCGACCCGTGCGCGATCGTGGAGAAGTCGGTGCTCGCGCCGGTGCTCGGTGCCTCGCCGCGGGCGCTGCCGTACGGTCTGCACCAGTGCTCGTGGACGGGGCAGAGCGCGCAGATGCAGATCGAGTTCAAGACGGCGCGCATCCCGAAGGACGGCAAGTTCGACAGCAGGTCCGTCGAGACCGACCTCGGTGGCGGGCTGAAGGGTTACCAGTCGTTCAGGGACGGCGCGTACCCCACCTGCGAGCTGGTGCTGATCCGCACGAGGGATCAGGCCGACGCGGGTGAGATCGTGGAGTTCATCGTCGCGGGCTCGAAGGAGAAGGAACTGGATCGCTGCCAGGCGGCGCAGGCGTTCGCCAAGGCGGTTCTTCCTTCACTGCCCCAGGCCTGACCGTCCCGTGCGGGACCAGGCGGGGGCTGAAAGTTCCCCGAGTACGCGTTAGTGTCGAAGTTACTGGCGAGTACCGGGAGGAGTCCTCATGACGCAGACCGCTTCGGACAGCGCGCTGTCGGCCGATGGCGAGCAGCGGCGGTTCGCATCGCTGGACCCGCGCACCGGTGAGGTCGTGGCGCACCACCCGATCCACACGGCCGCCGAGGTCGAGGACGCCGTGTCCTCGGCGCGCGAGGCCGCCGCGTGGTGGGCGGGCCTCGGTTTCGAGGGCCGCAAGACCAAGCTCGACGCGTGGCGCAGGATCCTCTCGCAGCGCTCGGACGAGTTCATCGCGTTGATCAGCTCGGAGACGGGCAAACCTGCGGACGACTCCCGCGTCGAGGTCGCGCTGGTGATGGACCACCTGCACTGGGCCTCGCGGCACGCCGGTCGTGTGCTGGGCAAGCGCCGGGTGTCCTCGGGCATGCTGATGTTCAACCACAGCGCGACGCTGGAGTACCGGCCGTTGGGCGTCATCGGCGTCATCGGGCCGTGGAACTACCCCGCGCACACGCCGATGGGTTCCATCTCGTACGCGCTCTCCGCGGGCAACACCGTGGTGTTCAAGCCGTCGGAGTTCACGCCGGGCGTCGGCACGTTCCTCGCGTCGACGTTCACCGAGGCCGTGCCGGAGTACCCGGTGTTCCAGGTCGTCACGGGCTTCGGCGAGACGGGCGCGGCACTGGTCGCCTCGGGTGTCGACAAGATCGCGTTCACGGGTTCCACCCGGACCGGCAAGAAGGTCATGGCCGCGGCCGCGACGTCGCTGACGCCGGTGCTGGTCGAGTGCGGTGGCAAGGACGCGCTGATCGTCGACTCCGACGCCGACCTGACCGCCGCCGCCGAGGCGGCGATCTGGGGAGCGGTGTCCAACGCCGGCCAGACCTGCGCGGGCGTGGAACGGATCTACGTGGCCGAAGAGGTCGCCGACGAGTTCACCGAGATCGTGGTGAAGCGCGCGAAGAAGCTCAAGCCGGGCGGCGAGCCGAACGCGAACCTCGGGCCGATCACGATGCCGTCGCAGGTGGAGATCATCCGCGAGCACGTGCAGGACGCGCTGGACCGCGGCGGCAAGGCGCTGGTGGGCGGGCCGGACTCGATCAGGCCGCCGTACGTCGAGCCGGTGGTGCTGGTCGACGTGCCGGAGGACTCGCTGGCCGTCACGGAGGAGACCTTCGGGCCGACCGTGGTGATCAACCGGGTGCCGAACGCGCTGGAGGGCGTGCGGCTCGCGAACCAGTCGAAGTACGGGCTGGGCGCCGCCGTGTTCTCGAAGTCGCGTGGCGAGGAACTGGCCGCCGAGCTGCGGGTCGGGATGGTGTCGGTCAACTCCGTGCTGACCTACGCGGCGATTCCCGGGCTGCCGTTCGGTGGCGTCGGCGACTCCGGGTTCGGGCGCATCCACGGTGAGGACGGGCTGCGCGAGTTCGCCTACGCCAAGGCCGTGACGAAGCTGAAGTTCAAGTCGCTGATCAACATGGCGACGTTCGACAGGCCGTCCTTGGCGGGCAAGCAGATGCTGCGCCTCGCGCGGACGCTCTTCGGCCGCTGAGGCGCCGAAGAGCATCCGCTTCGGTCAGTCAGACGCCGAGCTGCTTCTTCATGTCGTCCAGGACGACGTCCGCGGCGAGCACGCCGAGGCCGAGGAAGTAGGTCTCGTCGAGGACCGGCTTGGCCTTGCCCGCCTTGACGGCGTTCAGGCCGGTCCACAACGGGCCGCCGAGCACCGACGCCTGCGCGGTCTTGGCCGGGTCGCCGTAGGTGGAGTAGAGGATGAAGTCGCCGTCGGCCTTGCTGATCTGCTCCGCGCTGACCTCGGCGGCCAGGTCGTCCACCTGGGACGAGGTCGGCTGGCCGATCTTGGCGTCGATCAGGATCGTGCCGATGAACGACTTCTTGGCGTAGAGGCGGATGCGGCCCGGCATGAAGCGCAGGGCCGTGACCGTCGGGCGCACGCCGAGCTTCTTCTCGATGGCGTCACCGGTCTCGGTGGCCTTCTTCGTGTAGTCCTCGAGCATCTTCGCGGCGTCGGCCTGGCGGTCGAGCGCGGCCGCGTTGAGCAGGAAGTTCTCCTTCCACACGTAGCCGGGGCGCACGCTGAACACCGTCGGTGCGATCGCCGCGAGCTTCGGGTAGAGGGCCTCCGCGCGCAGCTGCGAGCCCAGGATGAGGTCCGGGTTCAGCTTGGTGATCGCTTCGAGGTTGAGGTTGTTGGTCGTGCCGACGTTCTCCGGCGTGCCGCCCTTGTCGCCGATGTAGGACGGCATGGTCGGCGAGCCGTCGGTGTAGGCGATGCCGACCGGCTTGATGCCCAGCGCGACGACGTTGTCCAGCTCGCCCGTGTCGAGCACGATCACCCGTTCGGGTTTCTTCTCGAGCTTGGTCTCACCCATCGCGTGCTTGACCGTGCGGGGGAACTCGCCGGGCTTCTGCGTCGTGCCGAAACCGCCGCTCAGTTCGAACGCCTTGCCGAAGTCCTCGCCACCTTGGGCGACGGTCGGCTTGTCCGGCGTGCTGGAGCAGGCGGTCAGGGTCAGGGCGACTGCGACGAGCAGCGCTGCTCTCTTCGACACGACGTTGTTCCTCCACTACGGAACGTGATGTTGACCTGCATTTCTTAGGGCGGCCTAACGGTACGCGGGTCCTTTGCCAGTTCCGAGTGTCAGACCCCCGGAGTAAGAAGGAACACGGCACCGACTCCTCGGGAGGGCTGTTCGATGAAGAAGATCATCAATGATCCGGAAACCGTGGTGCAGGACGCGCTGCGGGGAATGCAGGCAGCCCATTCCGATCTGCTGACCGTGCACTACGACCCAGCCGTCGTCGTCCGCGCCGACGCGCCGGTGCGGGGCAAGGTCGCGATCATCTCGGGTGGAGGGTCGGGCCACGAACCGTTGCACGGCGGCTTCGTCGGGCGCGGCATGCTCGACGCGGCCTGTCCTGGCCCGGTGTTCACGTCGCCGACGTCGGACCAGGTGGTCGACGCCGTGTCGCGGACGGACGGTGGCGCGGGCGCGTTGCTGATCGTGAAGAACTACACCGGCGACGTGCTGAACTTCGAGATGGCCGCGGAGCTGGCGGAGTCGGAGGTCAGGTCCGTCGTGATCGACGACGACGTGGCTGTGAAGGACTCGCTGTACACGGCCGGCCGACGAGGTGTCGGCGGCACGGTGTTGCTGGAGAAGATCGTGGGTGCGGCCGCCGAGCGCGGTGCGGATCTGGCTGCTTGTGAAGCGCTGTCGTTGCGCGTGATCGCGTCGGTGCGGTCGATGGGCCTCGCGCTGACCTCGTGCACGGTGCCGCACGTGGGTTCGCCGTCGTTCGAGCTGGCCGACGACGAGATGGAGATCGGCATCGGCATCCACGGCGAACCGGGCCGGCAGAAGGTGCACGCCGGCACCGCCGCGGAGATGGTCTCGGCGTTGCTCGAACCGATCCTGGAAGACCTGCCGTTCGCGTCGGGCGACCGGGTGCTGCTCTTCACGAACGGGATGGGCGGGACACCTCTGCTCGAGCTGTACCTGGCGCACGGCATCGCGGAGCAACTGCTGGCTGATCGGGGGATCACGGTGGAACGCCGGTTGGTCGGCCCGTACATCACGAGCCTGGAGATGCAGGGCATGAGTCTCACGCTGCTCCGCCTCGACGACGAGATGGTCGAGCTGTGGGACGCGCCGGTCCACACGCCCGCGCTGCGGTGGGGAGTCTGAGGTGGGCTGCACGGCAGCGGACGTCGTGGCGGCCGTACGAGCCGCCGCGGTCGTCGTCCAGGACCACCGCGACGAGCTGGTGCGCCTGGACCAGGCGATCGGCGACGCCGACCACGGCGAGAACATGAAGCGCGGCTTCACCGCCGTGCTGTCCCGTTTGGACACCGAGCCGCCCGACACACCGGGCAAGGTGCTGAAGCTGGTCGCCACGACGTTGATCTCGACGGTCGGCGGTGCGGCGGGCCCGTTGTACGGCACCGCTTTCCTGCGCGCGTCGGCCGCGGTGGGCGACACGGCAGAGCTGGACCGCGACACCGTGGCCCGAGCTCTGCAGGCCGCGCTCGAAGGCGTGTTCGCGCGCGGCAAGGCCGTGGTGGGCGACAAGACGATGGTCGACGCCCTGACCCCGGCCGTGGCCGCGGCGGCGTCCGCGGGAGGCACGGTGGCCGCCACTCTCTCGGCAGCCGCCGATGCGGCGGAGGAAGGCGCTTCCTCGACCGTGCCCATGGTGGCGCGCAAGGGCCGTGCCTCCTACCTCGGCGAGCGCAGCGCCGGCCACATGGATCCGGGCGCGAGGTCGACGGCGTTGCTGCTGCGCGCCTTCGCGGACGCGGCGGCCAAGGCATGACGGCGGCAGCGTCGGTGAGCCGAGTGGGCCTGGTGGTCGTCTCGCACAGCGCCATGCTGGCCAACGGCGTGGCGGAACTGGCCGTCCAGATGGCCCCGGACGTCGCGGTGCTCCCCGTGGGCGGCACCGAGGAAGGCGGCCTGGGCACCGACTACGGCGCGGTGGTCGAAGCCCTGGCCGACGCGGACGCGGGCGCGGGCGTGGTCGTGCTCTACGACCTGGGCAGCGCCAAGATGACGGCGGAGATGGCCGTCGAGTCAGCGGACGACCCGTCCCGCTACGCCGTGGTGGACGCCCCCTTGGTGGAAGGCGCGGTGGCGGCAGCCGTGGCCGCCCAGGGAGGCGCCCCGCTGCCCGACGTGGCGAGCGCAGCCGAGGGCGCCTCGGGCGAGGCCCCGGTGTCCGCGCCCACCCGCCCAGCACTGCACCTGGTGCCGGACGCGGTGTCGGCAGAAGTGCTGCTGACCAACGAGGTGGGCCTCCACGCCCGCCCAGCGGCCCTGCTGGCCCGCACCGTCGCAGAACTCGACGCCGACGTGGTGGTCCGCTACGGCGCCGAGGAGGCGAACGCGGCAAGCGTGCTGGCCCTGATGGGCCTGAGCGCGCCAGGCGGCAAGTCGATCACCGTCGTGGCCACGGGCAAGGACGCGGAGGAGGCGGTGCGGCGCATCGAGGAGCTGGCGAAGAGGGGGTTCGACGACTGACGTTGGGCGATGGCGTAGAGGTCTGGTTGCACGGTGGGCGCTGGCGTGGCGGTCGGGTTGCGCGGTGGGCGCTGGCGTGGCGGTCGGGTTGCGCGGTGGGCGCTGGCGTGGAAGTCGGGTTGCGCGGTAGCGGCTGGCGTGGTGAGGCAGGGTGCGCGGTAGTCGGTGGCCTGGCTGCGGTCGATGACGCCGTGGGGCGTCTGCGCGGCGGGAGGCCGTCGCGTGGCAAGTTCCCGTCGCGTCGCGCGGTGCTGCAGTCGCGCGACGAAGCCGTAGGCGGTCACTGCCGTCCCCGATGCGCAGCGCGCGTTGGTGTGGCCGGTGGGCTCGCCGGGAGCGGCTCACTGCACTGTGACCGTCGTGCCCGCGACCCGCTGCCACCGCGATTCGCCTAGCCCGCGGTCCGCCTGTCGCAGCCCACGGCTGCTGTCCGGCCGCCGCGGCCAGCTCGCCACATCGGGCACCGTGACCCGGCCACCTCAGTCCGCAGGCGACCTCAGATCGCGGCATGCCACCTCAGCCTGCCGCGGTCCAGCTTTGCCGAGGCCCCTCGCCTTCGTGGCCCGCGTCAGTGGGAGCCCTGCCCTTCCTCCGCGCCCCGCTCGTTCGCGCCCCGCTCGTTCGCGCCCCGCCCTTCCGCACCGGCCGTTCCGCTGCCCGCTCTTCCGCGACCTGCCCTCCTGCACCCGACGCCTCCCGCACCCCGCGCCCTTCCGCAGCCCGCTGGTCCGCGCCCCGCGCCCTGCCCTTCCCGGCCTCCGCTCCAACGCAGCCCTCGACCAACCCACCGCCCCTCAGATAGCGCAAGCCCCCGTTCCCCCACACGGGTTCATCAGGCAAAAGCCCTGCCGCAGGCGTTCGCTAGACCGATAACTGTTTCGATCCCGATGGCGAAGCTCACGACGCCCGCCGGCGCTGGGAGTGGCATAGTCGCCCGCAAGTTACTCCTTGGTAGCCCACGATTTACCCCGGCTGGGAGGTCTGCAGTGGCGCGCGAAATCAACACCGTCGGAGTCGTCGGCTTCGGAACCATGGGCGCGGGCATCGTGGAGGTACTCGCGCGCACCGGGCTCGCGGTGAAGGTGGTGGAAGTCGACGCCGCCGGTGTCGAGCGCGGTCTCGGGCACCTCGAGCACTCGACGCAGCGGGCCGTGAAGCGCGAGAAGCTGACCGCGGACGAGAGTGCGGCGTTGCACGGCAGGGTCACCACGAGCCTCGACCTGAGCAGCCTCGCGGACTGCGACCTCGTCGTCGAGGCGGTGCCGGAGAGCATCGAGCTCAAGTCGCGGATCTTCCAGGAGCTCGACGCGGTCCTGAAGCCCGAGGCGATCATCGCGTCCAACACGTCGTCGCTGTCGATCACGGAGATCGGTGTCGTCACGAAGAGGCCCGGCAAGGTCGTCGGCCTGCACTTCTTCAACCCCACGCAGGTCCTCAAACTGGTCGAGGTCGTGCGCACGGTCGTCACGGAGCCGGACGTGATCACCGACGTGGTCGCGTTCACCGAGCGGCTGGGCAAGTCGCCGGTCGTGATCGGGGACCGGGCGGGCTTCATCGCGAACGCCCTCCTCTTCCCGTACCTGAACCACGCGGTCAAGATGCTGGAGTCCAAGTACGCGACGCGCGAGGACCTCGACGCGGCCATGCGGTACGGGTGCGGTTACCCGATGGGACCGTTGGCGCTGCTGGACCTCATCGGTCTCGACACCGCGTACGAGATCCTCGACACGATGTACCACCAGTCGCGCAACCGGTTGCACTCGCCGGCGCCGCTGCTGAAGCAGATGATCACTGCCGGGCTGCTCGGCAGGAAGACCGGGCGCGGTTTCTACACCTACGACGGGCCCGATTCGCCGGTCGTCGTCGAGGACGTGCACACACCGTCCGAAGTGGACAGCGCCACGCAGGCGCGTGAGGTCCAGCGGGTCGGTGTCATCGGCACGGGCACGATGGCCACGGGCATCGCCGAGGTGTTCGCCAAGCGCGGGTACGACGTGGTGCTGCGAGCGCGCGGCCTGGACAAGGCGGAGAAGGCGATCGGCGCGGTGCGCAAGTCGCTCGACCGCGCGGTCAGCAAGGGCAAGCTGACAGAAGAGGCCCGCGACGCGGCGCTCGCCCGCATCTCGCCCGCCGTGGAGTTCGTGGAACTGGCGGACTGCGACCTGGTCGTCGAGGCGGTGGCCGAGGAGATCGGGATCAAGAAGGAGGTCTTCGCGGCGCTCGACGAGGTGTGCAAGCCCGGCGCGGTGCTCGCGACGACCACGTCGTCGCTGCCGGTCATCGAGATCGCGGCGGCCACCGGCAGGCCGGCGGACGTCGTGGGCCTGCACTTCTTCAACCCCGCGCAGGTCATGAAGCTGGTGGAGGTCGTGGAGACGATCTCCACGGGCGCCGACGTGGTCGCGACGGCCCGCAAGATCTGCCTCGACCTCGGCAAGCACCCGGTGCACTGCGGCGACGTGGCCGGCTTCATCGTCAACGCGCTGCTCTTCCCGTATCTGAACGACGCGGTGAGGATGCTGGAGGCCCACTACGCGGAGGCCGACGACATCGACAACGCGATGAAGGTCGGTTGCGGCCTGCCGATGGGACCGTTCGCGCTGCTCGACGTCGTGGGTCTGGACGTGTCCCTGGCGATCCAGCGCACGCTCTACAACGAGTTCCGCGAGCCCGGCTTCGCGCCGGCGCCGCTGCTGGAGCACCTGGTCACGGCCGGTCGTCTCGGCCGCAAGACCGGCAAGGGGTTCCGCGACTACTCGTGAGCCGCTCACAGGGGCACCATGTCGCGTCTGGCATGGTGGGAGCCATGCGGCGACTGGTGCTCCTGTTGGCTGTCCTCGTGCTCGCGTCCGGCTGTGCGCGTGCGATCGTCGAGGGCAGTCCGGTCGCGCAGGCCCCTCTCGACGTGACGTCACCGTTCGACAAGGAAGGGTCCACGGACCCGAGCACCGAGCCCAGTGAGTCCGAGGACCCGGAGAGCGCGCCGATCGACGGCGAGATCACGCCCAACTGCGCCAAGCTGAAGTGGACGGACCTGCCCTACCCCGGCGCCAAGGCCGAGACGCCGCCGACGCAGATCAACTACGACTCGACGTTCGAGGAGTCGTGCCGGTGGACGACGAAGATCGACGACGTCGAAGTCGGTGTCTCCCTGCGGTACCGCGACGGCAAGCAGATCAAGATCGAGCGCACCACCGGCGAGTGGGACGTGAAGGACCACAAGATCGCGTACCTCGACCGCTCGGCCGAGCAGGACGTCGAACCGTCGTGCGTGCTCGCCCTGCCCTACAACGGTGGCGGGCTCGGCATCATCGTCATCGACTCGACCGGCAAGTTCGGCGACGTCTGCGAGCAGGGCCGCAAGGTCGCCGAGGTCATGATCGACCGCGAGACCGCCTAGTCCTGTCCCGCGGTGCGCCACGGCTTCAGCTTCTCCGGGTTCCGCATCGCCCAGATCCTGGTGATCTGGGCGTTCACCACCTCGAAGGCCGCCACCGTCACCGCGACACCGTCGCGAGTCGCCACCAGCCCCGGCCTGCCGTTGACCGTCCTGGCGAGGATCGTCAGATCCGGCGCGATCCTCGCGATGCCGATGACGTAGCGGGCGATCTGCTCGCGGCCTTCCACCGGCTTCAGCACCGTGCCGACCTGGCCGCCGCCGTCGGCGGTCATGATCGCTGCCGGGTCCAGCAGGGCGATCAGGGCCTGGATGTCCTGCGCTTCCCAGGCTTGTCTGAAATCTCGCACCACATCCGCTTGCCGCGCAGCCGGGATCTCGTCACGCTGCGACGCGCGAATCCGCCGTCGCGCGGACGTGGCCAGTTGCCGGCACGCCGCGGGGCTCCTGCCGACGACGTCCGCGACCTCCGCGAACGGGAACCGGTAGACGTCGTGCAGCACGAAGCTGACCCGTTCCGCCGGAGTCATCTGCTCCAGCACCACCAGGAACGCCATGGTGACCGACTCGTCGAGGGTGACGCGGTCCGCCGGATCAGGCCCGCCGCCCCATTCGTCCCGGTCCGGGAGAGGCTCCGGGATCCACTGACCGACGTAGCGCTCCCGCCTGGCCCTGGCCGACCCCAGCACGTCCAGGCAGATGCGCCCGGCCACCCTCGTCAGCCACGCTCCGGGGGACTCGATGGTGTCCCGCTGGTCCGGTGACAGCGCGTACCACCGCGCGTAGGTCTCCTGCAGCACGTCCTCGGCGTCGGTCAGCGACCCCAGCAGGCGGTAGGCGAGGTTCAGCAGTTGCCGCTGTTCGCCCACGATCGCGTGCACACCAGAATCAGCCAAGGTCCCCCCGCCTCACATTTCCGGATGCTGCGTCGTCGGACTGTCATGACCACGCAGACCACGGCAAGACCCGCCAACCTCAAGCTCCTGCGCGCCTCCGTCGCGCTGCAGACCGCAGCCGTCTTCCTCCAGTCCGTCACCTCGGGGTTGATGATGACCCTCCCGTACGGGCACGTTCTGCACAGCGCCGGCTCGTACACGTTGTGGGTCGTCACGGTCGTCCACGTCGTCGCCGCGGTTCTCGCGTGGCGGCCGGGCGGCGGGTCACCTCAGTCCATCTGGTTCGCGGCGGGTTTCCTGGCGCTGATCACCGCTCAGGTCTACAGCGGTCTCTTCCACCTCACGGCGCTGCACGTTCCCCTCGCCGCGGCGCTGCTCGTCGCCAGCGTGGTCTACCTCTTCAAGATCCGGCGCTAGCCGCAGCAACCTCCGCCGCAGCACCCACCGCCGCCGCCGCCACCACCGGGTGCGGCCTGCTGCGTGCCGCCGATACCGGCCATGGACAGCAGCTTCACCGTGTCGGGATGGCCTTCGGGACAGCTCGCCGGCGAGGACGACTCGCTCATCGGGCGCTGCACGTCGAAGGTGTCGTCGCAGGTTCGGCAACGGAACTCGTAGGTCGGCACGCCCTGATTCTACGAGCGGTTAACGTGTTGTCGTGCCACGTCGCAACAGCCCCAAGCCACACGACCCCCGACCCCTCGGTGGTGGTGTCGGCTGGGCGCGCACCGAGTCGGGTCCGGACGGGGACTGGCTGGTCCGCGCAATCTCGGGCGCGCAGGCGCAGAAGACCTACCGCTGCCCCGGCTGCGACCACGAGATCCGCCCCGGCGTCGCACACGTCGTGGCGTGGCCCGCCCAGGAGACGGGCTCGGTGGAGGAACGCCGCCACTGGCACCAGGCGTGCTGGGACTCGCGCGGCCGGCGCTGGCCGGCCGCGCGCCGCTGGTAGTCGTTAGATCCCGACCTGCGCACGCCACCGTTCGAGCCGGAAGCGGAACTCCTCCGGCTGCTCGACGGGCGGCAGGTGGCCCGCGCCCTCGATGCGTTCGCTCGTGGAGTGCATCAGCGTCACGGCGAGCTTCGCGGCCACGTCGGGCGGCGTGAGCTTGTCGTGTTCGCCCACGAGCACGAGGGACGGGACGTTCAGCGACTCCAGCACGTCCGTCGAGTCCGGCCGCTTCGCCATCGCGCGCTGCCACCACGCCACGTCCTCGGCCTGCTGCTCGAGGATCATGGTGCGCACCGACGCCCGCGCCGTGTCCGAGGCGTCCGGGCCGAGCAGGTTCGGCAGCATCGCGTCCGCCAGCCACTCGCCGACGCCCTCGCGTTCGACGCGGTCCGCCATCGCGTGCCGGTTCGCGGCCGCCTCCGGCGCGTCCGCGGTGTGCTTGGTGTCGATGAAGACCAGGCCCTTGACGCGTTCCGGCGCACGCCTGAGCAACGCCATCGCCACGTAGCCGCCCATCGAGCAGCCGCCGAGCACGACGCTGTCCAGCTTCCGTTCGTCGAGCACGCCGAGCACCTGGGCGGCGACGGTGCCGAGATCGGGTTCACCGCTGCCGCGCAACGACGGAGTCAGCGCGCCCGGCACGTCCCACATCCGCGCGTCGAGCGGAAAGGCGTGCAGCAGCACCAGGTCGTCCATCAGCTCTCCCACTCCGGCGCCAGCACCGACCACACCTCGAGGTCCTGACGAACCCCGTGGTGCAGGAAGTACGAGCGCAGCACGCCGTCCCTGCTCATCCCGAGCCGCCGCGCGACCGCGATGCTGGGCGCGTTCGCCGACGACACCAGCCACTCAACCCGATGTACGCCGCGCTCGCGAATCACCCAGTCGATCAGGATCGTCGCCGCCCGCGTGACCAGCCCCTTGCCGGTAGCGGAGGGCTCCAGCCAGCACCCGACCTCGGCACGGCCCTGCGGGACGTCCATCACCCGCAGCAGCACGCCGCCGACCAGCTTGTCGTCCAGCCAGATCCCGAAGATCCGCCCGGTGTCGGCCGCCGCCTTGTCCGCGTAGCCCTGCAGGAGTTCGCGCGTGCTCTCCAGGTCCTTCGCCTTGTCCGCGAACCCGATGTGCTGCCCGATGAACTCCCGGCCGCGCTCCATGTGCGCGAAGAACTCCTCGGCCTGCCACGGTTCCAGCGGCCTGAGCTCGGCACCCTCTGTGCCCAGCGGTTTCACGAACATCCTGTTCCCCCAAGATGGTGTGTTGTGACGACGCGAATCGTATTGGTGCGCCACCCGCTGGCGTGGAAGCGGCGAAGTCGTCACACCGGCCGACGCGCTGGGGCTCGCGGTGACGACATGGCCCGAACTGCGGGAGTCGGGGCTGCCGCGCGCGGACTGGGAGGCCGGGTGTGCCCAGGATCGGGCTCACCCGGGAACCGTGCGCCGGGGCGGGGGAGAGCCTGGACGCGCTGACTTCCCGGGCCAGGAACCTCTGCGTGAGCTTGCGTCGCGGGGACTTCAGCCGGCTGCGCGCGCGTGAGCTCGCGACGGCAGGAGCCTCTGGCCGACTGCCGCGCGAGCTTGTGGCGTCAGGACTTCTTGGCGGTCTGCGGACGTGCGAGCTGCGCCGTGGGGCCGTCGAGCTGAGGTGACTGAGCCTGAGGTCCCTTCGGCTGCGGTGCCTTGGACTGCGGCGCCTTCGGCTGGGGAGCCTGAGCCGGCTTGTTCGGCGCGGCGGGCGCGGCCTGCTGAGCAGGGGAGGCCTGCTTCGCAGGAGCGGCAGCCGGGGTCTGGGCGGGCTGGGCCGGAGAACCCGAACCCTGCGCGGCACCAGCCTGTGCCGGAGCCCCCGCCCCCTGTGCCGGAGCACCTGAACCCTGCGCGGAAGCACCCTGTGCCTGGGCGCCTGAACCCTGTGCCGGAGCGCTGGGCCCCTGAGCCGCCGGGCCACTCTGCCCCTGCGCAGGAGCACTCGGGCCCTGAGCGGGTGCGCCGGGGACCTGGGCCGGAGTGCCCGGACCCTGCGGCGCGGGAGCGGGAGCGGGAGCGGGCGCGGCCGGCTTCTCCTCGTCCACCGGGTCGAGCAGCGGCACGACCTCCTGCAGTGCCGTCCGCACGTTGTGGAGCTGGTGCGAGAGGCGGTTGCGGAGGTTGCGGAGCTGCTCCACGCGCTGGGTGGCGGCGGTGGTGCGGCGGTTGGCTTCCTCGGTGGCCTCGCGCACGCGGCGGTTCGACTCGTCGGTCGCTTCCTGGATGCGCGCGGTGGCCTCGGTGACCGCTGCGTGGCGGCGGCGGTTCGCCTCTTCGGTGGCTTCGCGGACGCGGCGTTCCGCGTCGGCCTTCGAGGTGGTCTGTTCCTGTGTGATCGCGGCGCGGACGCGGGCGGCTTCCTCGGCGGCCTCGCGCATGCGGCGGTCGGCCTCGTTCTTGGAGGCGGCTTCCTGGGCTGCCAGCGTCGCCATCGCCTCGGAGCGGCGGGCGGCCATCGCGATCTCGAAGTCCTCTTCGACGGTCACACGGCGCTGCTCGGACTCGTCGGCGATCTTGCGGGCGGCGCTCTCGGCCTCGGAGACGATCTTCTCGGCCTCGTTGCGCGCCGTCTCCAGCACGTTCTTGTGCTCGGCCTCCATGGCCGCGCGGCGTTCGTCCAGTTCGGCGATCAGCGTTTCGTAGCGCTGGCGCAGCACACCCGCGTCGGCTTCCGCCTTGGCACGGATGTGCCCGCCTTCCGCTTCGGCGCGGGCCTTGATCTCGTTGGCCTCGTCCTGGGCCAGCCGCAGCATGCGCTGGAGGCGCTCGGAGAGCCCCTCCAGCGTCGTCGGCGGCAGTGACAGGCGCTCCACCTGGTTGCGCATCTCGGTGATCTCCGAGCGTGCGGCTTCCAGCTGGCGCGCCAGGTCGGACGTCTGGGAGACGGCGGCATCGCGGTCCGCGGCGAGCAGCCGCAGGTCCGAGTCGAGGCGTTCGAGATGATCCTCGACCTGAGCGCGGTCGTAACCGCGCTTGACGATGTCGAAGCCGGATCCCAGTGGGACGAGGTCACGGTCGTCGGCGAGGCCCATGCCCCTCACGCTACCCGTTCGGGTAACCCCAGAAGGTCATACACCCCGGAATCGATTGATAGCTGTGAGGTGCTTCGCGCGCAGTTCGTGATCCAGCACACCAAGACCTTCTTCGGGCGCAAGGCAGAGCACGCCGACCTTGCCCTGGTGCGCGTTGCGGTGCACGTCGTGTGCGGCCTGGCCCGTTTCGTCCATTGAGTACACCTTGGACACCGTCGGGTGGATCTTTCCCTTTGCGATCAACCGGTTCGCCTCCCACGCCTCGCGGTAGTTCGCGAAGTGCGAGGAGATGATGCTCTTCAGGTTCATCCACAGGTAGCGGTTGTCGTACTGGTGCATGTACCCGGAGGTCGACGCGCACGTGACGATCTTGCCGCCCTTGCGCGCCACGAACACCGACGCGCCGAACGTCTCGCGGCCGGGGTGCTCGAACACGATGTCCGGGTCCTCGCCGCCCGTCAGCTCACGGATGCGAGCGCCGAACCGCTTCCACTCGCGCGGGTCCTGCTCGTGCTCGTCCTTCCAGAACTTGTAGCCCTCGGCGGAACGATCGATGATCAGTTCGGCACCCATGGAACGAACGATCTCCGCCTTCTCCGGCGAGGAGACGACGCAAATGGGCATGGCGCCACCGTTCAGCGCGAACTGCGTGGCGTACGAACCCAGACCGCCGGACGCACCCCAGATCAGCACGGTGTCGCCCTGCTTCATGTTCGCACCGTTGGTCGACACGAGCTGGCGGTACGCGGTGGAGTTCACCAGACCCGGTGACGCCGCCTCTTCCCACGTGAGGTGCTTCGGCATCGGCATCAGCTGGTTCGACTTCACCAGCGCGAGGTCCGCGAGGCCACCGAAGTTCGTCTCGAAGCCCCAGATCCGCTGCTGCGGGTCGAGCATCGTGTCGTTGTGGCCGTCCGGCGCCTCCAGCGGCACGTCCAGGCAGTGCGCCACGACGCGGTCACCCGGCTTCCACGCGGTGACGCCGGGACCGGTGCGCACGACGACGCCGGCCAGGTCCGATCCCACGACGTGGTACGGCAGGTCGTGGCGGCCGCCCAGCTTGCGCAGGAAGCCGAACGTGGACACCGGCTCGAAGATCGAGGTCCACACGGTGTTGTAGTTGATCGCGGACGCCATGACGGCGACCAGCGCCTCGCCCGGACCGAGCTCCGGCGTGGCGACCTCGTCGACGTGCAGCGACTTGCGCGGGTCCTTGTCCCGCGTCTCGAGGCCCGAGAACATGTCGGCCTCGTCCGCGTGCACCGTCACGCCCCGATAGCTCTCCGGAACGTCCAACGAACCGATCGCGCCCAGCTCATCGGCCAGGATCGCGTCAAGGATCTTCTGCACGGCGGCATTCCTTCCCGAGTGAGGGATAGTCGCAGGTTGCCGGAGGTTACTCACGAGTAACCGATTCAGAATCACGCGTGTGAGGGATCCCACCCGAAATGTCCGCCGGTCGTCGGCGTGCTCGAGGGCCTGCGCGCCACCGCCACGAACTGGCGTGCGTCGTTAGTGCTTCGCGGGCTCGACGAGTTCGATGAGCACGCCGCCCGCGTCCTTCGGGTGCACGAAGTTGACCCGGCTGTCGGACGTGCCGCGCTTGGCCGTGTCGTAGAGCAGGCGCAGGCCCTTCGCCCGCAGCGCGTCCGCCGCGACGTCCACATCGGACACCCGGTAGGCGAGCTGCTGCAGGCCGGGGCCGGAGCGGCCGATGAACTTGGCGATCGTCGAGTCCTCGTTCAGCGGGGCCAGCAGCTGGATCGCGGTGCCCGCGTGGTCGCCGGGCGCGTGCAGCATGGCCTCGCGCACGCCCTGCTCCTCGTTGACTTCCTCGTGGGCGACTTCGAGGCCGAAGTTGTCGCGGTAGAACGCGATGGCGGCGTCGAGGTCGGGCACGGCGATGCCCACGTGGTCGATCGCGGTCACGAATCGAGCGAGGTCTGCGTTCATAGCGGGGAAGGGTATCCACCTGATCGGTGCAGGTGCTCATGTGCGAGGTCTCACACGATTACCGCCCAGTAGCCCCAGGTATGGTGCCTAGTTAACGACCGTTCGCTCTTCCAATGGAGGCAGTTGTGTCCGGTTCCGTGATCGTCGCCGGTGCTCGTACCCCGATGGGCCGACTGCTGGGATCGCTCAAGGACTTCTCGGGCGCCCAGCTGGGTGGCGTCGCGATCAAGGCGGCGCTGGAGCGCGCGGGCGTGGCCCCCGAGCAGGTGCAGTACGTGATCATGGGTCAGGTGCTCACCGCCGGCGCGGGCCAGATTCCCGCCCGCCAGGCCGCTGTGGCCGCGGGCATCCCGATGAGCGTGCCCGCGCTGACCATCAACAAGGTGTGCCTGTCCGGCATCGACGCGATCGCGCTGGCCGACCAGCTGATCCGCGCCGGAGAGTTCGACGTCGTCGTGGCCGGTGGCCAGGAGTCGATGACGCAGGCGCCGCACCTGCTGCCCAAGTCGCGCGGCGGGTTCAAGTACGGCGACGTGACGCTGCAGGACCACATGGCGCACGACGGTCTGTTCTGCGCGTTCGACCAGGTCGCGATGGGCGTCTCGACCGAGAAGTACAACGAGCGCTACGGCGTCACGCGGGAGGAGCAGGACGCGTTCTCCGCGCGTTCGCACCAGCTCGCCGCGAAGGCGGCCGGGAACGGCGTGTTCGACGCCGAGATCGCGCCGGTCGCCATCCCGCAGCGCAAGGGCGACCCGGTCCTGTTCAGCACGGACGAGGGCGTCCGCGCCGACACGACCGCCGACTCGCTCGGCAAGCTGCGCCCGGCGTTCGCCGCGGACGGCACCATCACCGCGGGCTCGGCGTCGCAGATCTCCGACGGCGCGGCCGCCGTGGTCGTGATGAGCAAGGCGAAGGCCGAGGAACTGGGCCTGGAGTGGATCGCGGAGATCGGCGCCCACGGCGTCGTCGCGGGTCCCGACGCCTCGCTGCACGAGCAGCCGTCCAACGCGATCAAGGCCGCGTGCGCCAAGGAGGGCATCGACCCCGCCGACCTCGACCTGATCGAGATCAACGAGGCGTTCGCGGCGGTCGGCATCGTCTCGT
The DNA here is from genome assembly GCF_003350445.1 of Lentzea flaviverrucosa. Classification (NCBI taxonomy): domain Bacteria; kingdom Bacillati; phylum Actinomycetota; class Actinomycetes; order Pseudonocardiales; family Pseudonocardiaceae; genus Lentzea; species Lentzea flaviverrucosa. The sequence continues at coordinate 269,122 of NZ_QQAU01000002.1, read as the reverse complement.
CCCGTCAGCTCGGGATCTCCGAGGACAAGGTCAACGTCAACGGCGGCGCCATCGCGCTGGGCCACCCGATCGGCATGTCCGGTGCCCGCATCGCCCTGCACCTCGCGCTCGAGCTGCAGCGTCGGGGTGGCGGCGTGGGTGCGGCGGCGCTGTGCGGTGGTGGTGGTCAGGGCGACGCTCTGATCATCCGCGTGCCCGCCAAGGCCTAGTGTCCTTGGCCGTGGCCACAGCTGTTGACGTAGCAGGACTGGTCGACCGCGCGCGTGACGGCGAGCCGCGCGCGGTCGCCAGGCTGATCTCGCTGGTGGAACAGGCGAGCTCGGCCCTTCCGGAGGTGGCTGCGGCGCTCGCCCCGTACACCGGCAAAGCCCAGGTCATCGGCCTGACCGGCGCCCCCGGCGTGGGCAAGTCGACCTCCACGAACGCCCTCGTGCGCGCCTTCCGTGCCGAGGGCAAACGAGTGGCCGTGATCGCCGTCGACCCGTCCAGCCCGTTCTCCGGCGGCGCCCTGCTGGGAGACCGCGTGCGCATGGGCGACCACGCCACCGATCCCGGCGTCTTCATCCGCTCGATGGCCACCCGAGGCCACCTCGGCGGCCTGTCCTGGGCCACCCCGCAGGCGTTGCGCGTGCTCGACGCCGCCGGCTTCGACGTGATCCTCGTGGAAACGGTCGGCGTCGGTCAGTCCGAGGTGGAGGTCGTCGCCCTCGCCGACACGACCATCGTGCTGCTGGCACCGGGCATGGGCGACGGCATCCAGGCCGCGAAGGCGGGCATCCTGGAGATCGCGGACGTCTTCGTCGTCAACAAGGCCGACCGAGACGGCGCCGACCAGACAGCGCGCGACCTCAAGTACATGATCTCCCTGGGCCGCCGCGACCGCTCCGGCCCGGTCTGGCGCCCACCGGTCGTGAAAACGGTGGCCGCCCGCTTGGAGGGCCTCGACCGCGTCGTCGAGGCGATCACCGAACACCAGTCGTGGATGGCCGAGCACGGCGAACTCGCGGAACGCCGCCTCCGCAGGGCGGGCGCCGAGATCGAGGCGATCGCGGTCGATCGAGTCCGCACCCGCTTCGGCCCGGTGGACCAGCTCGCGAAGCGCGTGGTTTCCGGCGAACTGGACCCGTTCGCCGCGGCCGAGCTGTTGATCAGCGGTAATCTGCAGCAATGACCGCTTGGGGAGCACCTCCACCCGTCATCGTCGACCTCGGCAAGAGCGACACCCGCAAGGTGCTGATCGGCGGCTCGGTAGCCGGAATCCTGGGCGTCCTCGCCCTGGTGGGTGCCGTCACCGCCTTCATGGACGGCGAACCGGTGGGCGGCAGCATCGCGGCCGTCATCGGCATCGCTTTCACCGGCATCGGTGTCATGGCCGTCGTCAAGTGGAAGACCATCTCCCGCCCCCGCAAACTCGTCATCGAGCAGCAGGGCATCCGCCTCGACGACCCGCAGGGCATGCCGTGGGCGGTGGCCTGGCAGGAACTGGGCGCGATCTCGATCTCCCGCACCCAGGAACGCGCCGTGCAGCTAGCCGACGCCCTGGTGCCCCGAACGCTGGTGCGCGTCGACCTGCACCCGCGCGACCCGCAGCAGTTCCGGCCCACGCACCCGACGATGGAACCCCTGTGGGAGTTCCACCGGGTGCAGAACGGGTACCGGCTGCCGCTCGGCGATTCGGCCGGGTTCATCGGGCCGATCGACCACGGGCTGCGGACGTTCGCGCCGCAGATCTACCGCGGCGTGATCGACGAGGGCTTCACCGTCGGCCTGCACTGAGCAACCGCCCGCCCGCGCAAGCCGACCACCCGCCCCGCGCAAGCCGGTCCCGGCCTGTCACCCCCTGTGCCAACCAAGACGCACCTCTACTCTCAGTAGTCCCAAAGTTCACTGTTTGCAGTGATGGTCTCCCCCTTGACTACGCTGGGGAGTTACCCTCAGTCGTTCGTGCGGTGGCACTTCTATCCCCCCAAGGGGTGAAGCCGTGGGCGTCAACGTGAGCACGGAACAGCGAGTGCTGGATGTCGTGCTGTCGTTCGCCGAAGACGACACCCTGCCCGAGCTGCTTCGTCACGTCGTCGAGTCCGCCTGCGAGCTGATCGAGGCCCCCTACGGCGCGTTGGCGGTGATCAACGGCCACAAGGAGCTCACCGAGTTCGGCAGCCACCACGACGGCCAGGTCCAGATCACGTCCGGTGACCCGCGCTCGATCGGCGTAGCGGACTTCCTGGGTGCGCCGATCAAGGTGCACGACGAGACGTTCGGCAACCTCTTCCTGGCGGGGAAGGCGGAGTTCACCGCCCAGGACCGCGACATCCTCGCCGCGCTGTCGACGGCGGCGGGCAGCGCCGTCGGGCATCTGGACCGCTATGAACAGGCGCGCAAGCGTGAGGTGTGGCTCAGGGCCGCCGCCGAGGTGACCACTGACCTGCTGATGGGCACGAACGGCCGTGACGCGCTCTACCTCGTGGCGCGGACCGCGCGCAGGACGGCGAACGCCGACTTCGCGGCGGTGGTGCTTCCCGACCAGAACGGTGATCTCGTCATCGAGGTGACCGACGGCGGTCGGTACGACGCGGAGGGCATGCGGGTGCCGAAGGAGGGCACCGCCACCTACCGGGTCTACGGGTCGGGCCAGGGGGAGTGCCACGACCAGGGCAGGCTGGCCGCGGTGCCGGGGGCGTCCGCGATCGTGCCGCTCAGGGTCGGGGAACGGACGATCGGTGTTCTCATCGTCGCGCGGCCTCCGGGCGAGCCCAGTTTTGACGATCCCGAACTCATCGAGGCCTTCGCCGCGCAGGCTGCGTTGGTGCTGGAGTTCACACGGGCGCGCGGTGACACCGAGCGGCTCGCGGTGCTGGAGGATCGCGACCGCATCGCGCGGGACCTGCACGACCTGGTCATCCAGCGGCTGTTCGGGCTCGGGCTCGGGCTGCAGGGGCTGACCGGGACGAGCAAGCCTCAGGTCGTCGAGCGGATCAGCGGGTTCGTGGAGGAGGTCGACCGCACGATCCGCGAGATCCGCCGCACCATCTTCTCACTGCAGGAGCCGCCGTCCGGGGGGACGAGCCTGCGCGGTCAGTTGCTCAACGCGGTGCACGAGTCCGCGCAGCTGCTCGGGTTCGAGCCGGACGTGTCGCTCGAAGGGCCGTTGGACAGCGTTGTGCCGGACCAGGTTCGGCCCGATTTGCTCGCAACGCTCCGAGAAGCGCTAACGAACGTGGTGCGCCACGCGAGAGCAAAGCACGTATCTGTGGCCGTGAGCGTCGATCGCACCGTGACGAGTCTTGAGCTCATGGTCAAGGACGACGGCAGAGGCTTGCCGTTGGCTGACGATTCCGGAGGTGTGCACCACCACGCCGGCGGACTGGCGAACATGGCGGCTCGGGCGCGGCGTCACCACGGCGACTGCGCGGTCGACTCGATCCCCGGCGCTGGGGTGAGCATCACCTGGTTCGTTCCACTGGTGTTGCAGGAGGCGAGATGGCGATAGCGGTGCTGCTCGTGGACGACCACGAGATCGTGCGGCGCGGGCTCGTGCAGTTGCTGGCGCAGGCGGACGACATCAAGGTCGTCGGCCAGGCGGACAGCGCCACGGCCGCGATCGCGCAGGCGACGCGGCTCAGACCCGACGTCGCGATCATCGACGTGCGGTTGCCCGACGGCGACGGCGTCACGGTGTGCCGGGAGATCAGGAGTCTCGTGCAGCCGCCGCCCGCGTGCCTGATGCTCACGTCCTATTCGGACGACGAGGCGCTGTTCGGCGCGATCATGGCCGGCGCGTCCGGTTACATGCTGAAAGAGGTGTCGGGCAACGATCTCGTGGCCGCCGTCCGCACGCTCGCCGCGGGCGGATCGCTCCTGCACGCCGGCGTCACGGCCACCGTTCTGCAACGGCTCCGCGGTGGACCTGAGGAAGACCCGCGCTACGCGGCGCTGAGCCCGCAGGAACGCCGCATCCTCGACCTCATCGCCGAGGGCATGACGAACCGGCAGATCGCGAACCGCCTGTTCCTCGCCGAGAAGACCGTGAAGAACTACGTGTCGTCGCTCCTGCACAAGCTCGGCTTCGACCGCCGTACCGAGGCGGGCGTCTACGCGGCCCGGCGCAGACGCGCCCACCCCGGCACCTTCTAGGCGATCTTCGGTACGGGCTTCGCCGTCACCACCGGAACTTCCTTCTCCGCCAGGCGTTCCGTCTTCGCCCACGTGTTGCGCCCGGCGAAGTGCCGCCACAGCGCGCGCAACGTCGACACCGAGCCCAGGATCAGGAACAGCGGATAGGCGAGGCTGACGAGCAGGCATCTCCACAACGGTTCGTCACCGTGCTTGAGCCGGTGCACCAGTCCCCAGATCAGGCCGGGCAACAGCAGGGCGACGAGCCAGATGCCCAGCGCCAGCAGGGTGTTCGAGCCGCTCGCGGTGAACCCGGCGATCTCCAGGCCGGTGAACTGGGCGTAGAAGTTGACGCCCACCAGCGCGGTGACGAGCAAAGTCATCGGCGCGACCAGCCACGGCGTCAGCAGGTACTGCAGGAACTCCATCAGCGCGACGGAACCCACGTGCTTGGCCCTGATCAGCTTCGGCACGTACCCGAGGCACTGCAGGTTGCCCTGCCCCCACCGGGTGCGCTGCCGCAGCAGCCGTTGCACGTCGACCAGGCCCTGCTGGGTGATCGTCGCGTGCGTGGCGTACCGGACGCGCTGGCCGGTCAGGTGCACGCGCAGACCCAGTTCCAGGTCCTCGACCAGGCACGCCGACCACGGAGCCGTGCCCAGGTCCATCAACGTCCTGAGGCGCACGAACTGGCCGTTGCCACCGAGTCCGACCGTGCCGACGACGTCCCGCAACGACTGCGAGGCGTCCACCACGCAGCTGAACTCCAGGTCCTGCAGGAACGCCAGCAGGTTGGTGCGGTTGTGGATGCGGACACGGCACTGCACGGCACCGACGGCGCGATGCGCGAAGTACGCGGAGATCTCGGACAGCATGCCGGGCTCACCGCGGCCGTCGCCGTCGATCACGCCGACGATCGTGCGGTGGACCGTGCCGGCCTCCTCCGCGATGCCGCGGATGTAGGCGAAGGCGTGGTTCAGCGCTTCGCCCTTGCCCTTCCGGGCTTCCGGCGCGTTGCGTCTGAGCACGTGCAGCCGGTGGTCGTCGATCTCAGCCAGCACGTGCGGGGTGCGGTCGTCCGAGCCGTCGTCCACGACCACGACCTGGACCGGTGTGCGTGCTCCGTCCAAAGCGAGTGCGGAACGCACGGTGTTCGCCACCACACGTTCCTCGTTCAACGCCGGAATGATGATCCAGTACTGCAACGGGTGCCGTGAGGGAACTTCCGGTCCGCCCGGTTTCGGGCGCCACCAGACAAAGAGTGCGAGCACCAGGTTGTAACTGGGCCAAAACACCAGCAGGACGAGCATGAACGTCGCGAATTGTGCCGTGTCCGTCATGACACAAACCTGTCTACAAAAGCGGTTGCAGGAACAACAACAACGAACGAGATGTGGAGTTGAGTCATTCTGGCTCCTGGTAACGAAGCGCTGGGCCGGTGCGAGATACCAGACAGCAGGGCCAGGAGCAGGTGTTCGTGGCGAGACTATGGCTAGCAGAGTAGAGCGTCAACCGGCCATATCGGGGACGAATAGACCTTCGTTACACGAGGTTCGCAAAGTCGATCACCGATATGGCGGTACCCCGCGAGACGGGTACCAATTGATTGTCAGCGGTGCTCTACCACCGCGATGATGGCGCACGTTCGCCGCGCGTGCCTGGATGTACAAAGAGGTAGAAGATGGGACTAAGTGCCCTGGTGCCCGGCCCTCGGCAGTTCTACCGGGGCGAGGTTCCCGAGGTTTTCCTGGTCGCGGGAACGCGCCCGGAAGCCGTGAAGATGGCCCCCGTGGCCGCCGCGATGTTCGCGTGCGGCCGTATCCGTCCCGTGCTCGTGAACTCGGGGCAGCACCCGGAGATGGTCGACCAGGCGCTGGAGTCGTTCGGCTTCACGGCCGACGTCAGGCTCAAGCTGAACCGCGTCACGGGCGGCCAGGCCGAGCTGACCGGTCAGCTGATCGAGGAGCTCGACCGGCTGTTCACCGAACGCACGCCGGGCGCGGTGCTCGTGCAGGGCGACACGACGACGACGCTGGCGGGCGCGCTCGCCGCGTTCTGGCAGCAGATCCCCGTCGTGCACCTGGAAGCCGGGCTTCGCTCGCACGACCTCACCTCGCCGTTCCCCGAGGAGGGGAACCGCAAGATGGTCGGCCAGCTCGCGTCACTGCACCTCACGCCGACCGCCGACTCGGCCGCGCACCTCGCCGCGGAGTCGTTGCAGGGCAACAACGTCCTGACCATCGGCAACACCGTGGTGGACGCCGTGCTCGACGTCGCCGCCCGCCGCGCGCCCTACGGCGACCACCGCCTTCAGGAGCTCGAGAACCGGGTCCACAGCGGACAGTCGCGGCTCGTGCTGGTCACCGCGCACCGCCGCGAGTCGTGGGGCGAGCCCCTCGACCAGGTGCTGCATGCCGTGGCGGACATCGTGCGGGAACGGCCCGACGTCGAGGTCGTGCTGCCCGCGCACCCGAACCCCGCTGTGCGCGAGCAGGTGGTGGACGTGCTGGGCGGCGTCGCCCGCGTCACGATCACCGATCCGCTGCCGTACGCGCAGATGGCCCGGCTGCTCGCGCAGTGCACGCTGGTGCTGTCCGACTCGGGCGGCATCCAGGAGGAGGCGCCGTCGTTCGGCGTCCCGGCGCTGGTGCTGCGGGACGTGACCGAACGCATGGAGGCCGTCAACTCGGGCTGTGCCGTGCTCGTCGGCACCGACCGCGAGCGCATCACGGAGCTGACGTTCCACCTGCTCGACAGTCCCTCGGCACGCGAGGCGATGACCGCCGACGGCAACCCGTTCGGCGACGGCCTCGCGTCCGTGCGCACCGAACAGGCCCTGGCCTGGCTGCTGGGCCTGCAACAGCAGCGACCCACCGAGTTCGCTCCTTACGCGGGCAGCGCGACCGTGCGCTTGTCCGGAGAGGTTGATGTGGCATGAGAAGCCGACTGCTCAAGGTCGCTGCCGGGGTTGCGCTCGCGGTCGCCATGGTGCCCGCGCCCACCGTTCAGGCCGCGCCCCTCCCGCTCAAGCTGGACGCCGTCGGCGAGCTCGTCGAGAACGCGCTGCCCGCGCCGCCCCTGACGACCACGAAGCCGTCCACGACCAGCACGCGCATCGCCAAGCGCACCACGCAGCCCGGCGTCATCTCGACCGCTCTCGGAACACTCGGCCTGGCCTCCGCGCAGGCCGCCGCGGCCGGCACGAACGGCGGCGGGGCACCCGGAGCGAAGGCGTCGCAGAAGACGCTGATCCTGTACGACAACACGGGTCCCTGGGCGTGGCTGGGTGAGGCCTACGCGGTGCAGGCGGGCAACCTCGCGTCGCACGGCAGCGCGTACGTCATGCACCCGGTCGGCTCTTACGCCGCCGGTGAGATGTCCGGCTACACCGGCGTGATCTACATCGGCTCCACCTACGACGAGCCGATCCCGGTGGCGTTCCTCGACGACGTGCTCGCGGGCAGCAAGCCGGTGCTGTGGATGGCGCACAACATCTGGCAGCTCACCGCCCGTGCGCCGAGCTTCCAGACCACGTACGGCTGGAACTGGGTCCAGTACGACACCGGCGCCGCGACCACCGTCCGTTACGAGAACACCGACCTCGGCCGCAACCCGCTCGCGACCCCGTCCGGCCTGATGATCACGTCGATCACCGATCCGGCGATCGCGTCGGCTCCCGCCGTCGCGACCGGTTCGGCCGCGGGCCCGATCAACTGGGCCACCAAGGCCAAGAACCTGACCTACATCGGCGAGGTCCCGTTCAGCTACGTCGACCACGGCGACCGCTACCTGGCCGCGGCGGACCTGATCAGCAAGGTCTCGAACCCGACCATGGCCGACCGCAAACGGGCCCTGGTGCGCATCGAGGACGTCGGTCCCGACGCCGACCCGAACGAGCTGCGCGCGGTCGCCGACTACCTGAAGTCGCAGAACGTGCCGTTCACCATCGCGGTCTACCCGCGCTACGAGAACCCGCTGGGCGCCGACAACAACGGCGTGCCGGAGGCGGCGAACCTCGCGCAGAAGCCGCAGGTCATGAGCGCGTTGCGGTACATGACCCAGCGCGGCGGCACGATCCTGATGCACGGCTACACGCACCAGTTCGGCAAGGCGGTCAACCCGTACGACGGCCGCAGCGGCAACGACTTCGAGTTCTACATGGCCCACGTCAACGAGAACGACAGCGTCATCTACGACGGCCCGGTCCCCGGTGACTCGGCGGCGTGGATGCAGGGCCGGATCAACTCGGCGACGACCGCGCTCGCGCTGGCGGGTTTCCCGAAGCCGGCCATCTTCGAACCGCCGCACTACGCCGCGTCCGCAGTGGACTACCAGGTCATCCAGCAGAACTTCGGCAAGCGCTACGACCGCGGCCTGTACTTCGGCGGGTACTGCCCCGGCGGCGCGTGCGGCACCGGTACGCCGCAGTACGACAAGATCTACGGCCAGTACTTCCCGTACCTGGTCCGCGACGTCTACGGCTCGGTCGTGGCGCCGGAGGCGGTGGGCAACGTCGAGCCCGAGCCGTTCAACAACCACCCGGCTCGCCTGCCGGCCGACCTGGTCAAGACGGCGAACCAGCTCAAGGTGGTCGATGATGGTGTCGCGAGCTTCTTCTACCACCCGTACCTCGGTACCGGGTACCTGCAGCAGACCGTCTCGGGGCTGAAGAACGCGGGCTACCAGTTCGTGTCCGTCGGCACCGTCATGGCGGGGTGACAGGAGGTCTGGGTGCGTTGGCTGTGGGCGGTTCTGGTGCTGGCCGGGTGCTCTGCCGGCCAGGCCGGGCCGCCCTCGGCCGGCGCCGTCGACGAGGGCTGGGAGGTCACCGTCTACTACACCGCCGTCGAGTCGTTCCACAGTGGACCGGCGGTGCCCGTGCGGGGGTGCCCGGACATCGACTGCGAGCACGGTGACGACGTGCTCGGCACCTTCCCGCGGTCGTTCGCGAAGGCGGTGGAGGACGAAGGTACCGGCCGCACGGCGGACGGCCGGTACCTCAACTGGTCCTACGACAAGGGCTACTGGCTCGACACCGCGCCGCGTGACTCGTTCGGCAAGCCGTTGCAGCCCTTCGTCTCGGCTGCCGCGGACGGGGTGAGGACGGGCTCACGGATCAAGCTCGTCTCGTGTGGACAGACCCCCGAGGGCGGCAACGTCGACGCCGTCGTGTGCCAGAAGCTCGCGTCCTCGTCGTGGCAGATCACCGACGAGTTCACCCCCGGCCTCGGCGGGGAGAGGCACATCGACCTCTACCTCGGCGAGGAGACCGGTCCGGGGTTCACCGAGAGCTCCTGGTACACGACGTTCTCCCAGGCCGTGCTGGAGGTTCACCAGCCGAGCTGAGCCGCCAGCCGCTGCGCCTCGGTGAGCGGGTTGCCCGTGCTCTCGCCGGGCGCCGGCAGCGGCACCCCCGGACAGCTCAGGTCCTTCTTCGGCACCACGCCGTCGACGAGGTAGCTCTCCACCACGTCGCCGACGCAGTCGTTGCCGAACCCGTAGATGCCGTGGTCACCCTCGTCCCGCACCGTCAGCAGGCGCGAGTTGGCGAACTTCGCGTGAGCCCGCTGCGCGCCTGCCAGCGGTGTCGCGGGGTCACGCACCGACTGCACCATCAACGCGGAGTCCATGCCCTTGCCGTTGGGGCGCTTGAGGTTCACGTTCGGGCGGTCCCACCACGCGCACGGGCCGGTCACCTGGTAACCGCCGACGAGCGAGTACCGCTTGACGCTCTTGTTCCCCTCGCGCTCCAGCGACTTCCGGTCACCGCGGAACGGGGTGTCGTTGCACAGGATCGACATCTGCGTGCCCATCAGCGCGTCCGGGTACTGCTTCGGAGCCTGCGCCAGCGAGACGGGCTGCGCGAGCTGTGCGAACAACCGGGCGGTGCCCTCGAACGAGTCCTTGCTGTACAGGCCCGTGAAGATCAGGGCGTCCAGCAGGACCGGCGTGACGACGGTGCCGTCCGGCAACGTGACGGGCTGCTCGGCCAGCCTTGCGCGCGTGGTCTCGTAGGTCTGGCGCACCTCCTCGGCGGTCTTGCCGAGGTGGAACACGGTGTCGTACTTCGCCACCCACGGCAGGAAGTCGACGCGGAACCGGAGCTCGGCACCCGCCGGGAGGTTGTCGAAGACCTCCTGCCACGACTCGGTGAACTCGGTGTTGGAGTCGAGGACGATCTTGTCGAGCGTCTTGGGGAAGTAGGTGGCGTAGTAGGCGCCCATCCAGCTGCCGCCGGAGTAGCCGAGCCAGCTGACCTTCTTGCGGCCCAGCACCTGCCGGAGCAGGTCCAGGTCGCGCACCGTCTGCTCGGTCGTGATGTACCGGCCGAGCTCGCCGGACTTGGTCTGGCAGAACTTCGCCTGCAGCTCCATGCCGCCGTAGGTCAGGTCGAGGTTCGGCTTGCTCCGGTCGCGCCAGTCGGTGGCGAGCCGGTGCTGGTAGTTGCCGCACGTGACGTTGTCGCTGCCACCCGTGCCACGCACGTCGATGCCGTAGATCTCGGCGTTCTCGCTGAGCTTCGGCCGGTTCAGGTAGACGAGCGGCAGGGTGCGGCCCGCGCCGCCCGGTCCGCCGGGGTTGGTGAAGACGGTGGTCTTCGCCTTGCCGTTCAACGGAACGGTGCGGCTGATCGCGATGGTGATGGTCTTGCCGTTGTCAGCGTTGTTCCAGTCCATCGGAGCGGTGAACCAGCCGCACTGCAGCCGTTCGAACCCCGGGGCGCCAGAACACCGCTCCCACGCGATCTCCTGGTTCGCGAACGTCGTGCTCGCGGACGCCTGCGGCACCACGAACAGCGTCGTGACCATGGTCGCGGCGGCCAGGGCCGCCAGTTGCCTTCTCATCGATCGTCGCCCCTTCACCAGCCGAGCCGGACTGCGAGCTCGCGGGCCTGCTCCAGCGGACCGGCCTGCTGCTGACCCGGTTCGGGCAGCGGCACACCGGGGCAGGACAGGTCTCCGGACGGCGTCACGCGGTCGACGAGGTAGCGCTCGACGACGTCGTTCACGCAGCCGTTGTCGAAGCCGTAGATGCCGTGGTCACCCTCGTCCTCCACGGTCAGCATCCGCGATCCGGCGAACCCGGCGTGCGCCTTGCGGGCACCCTCGATGGGTGTCGGCGCGTCGCGTTCGGACTGCACCATCAGCGTCGGCGTGACGCCGATCCCGTTGGGGCGCTTCAGGTCGACGTCCGGCCGGTCCCAGTACGCGCAGGGGCCCATGATCTGGTAGTAGCCCAGCAGCGGCCACTTCGCGCCGTCCTGCGCCGCGTCGCGCTCCAGGAACCTGCGGTCACCGCGGAACTTCGTGTCGTTGCAGACGATCGAGTGCAGCGTGGCGTTCGCCGCGTCCGGGTAGCTCGCCTGCGCCGTCAGCGGCGCCGGCACCGTGCCGGCCAGTTCGGCCAGCTTGCGCGCGGCACCGTCGAACGCGTACTTGCTGTACTGGCCCTGGACGAGCACCAGGTCCAGCGTGACCGGGTAGTACGTGCCCTCGGGCAGGGTGACGGGCTGCTGGGCGAGCTTCGCGCGCGTCCGCTCGTAGGCCTGGCGCACCTCCTCACCGGTCTTGCCGAGGTGGTAGGCGTCGTCGTGCCGGGCGACCCACGGTGCGAAGTCGACGCGGAACCGCCGCTCGAAGCCCATGCCGAAGTCGCCGAACACCGTCTGCCACGGTGCGGTGAACTCGGTGTTCGAGTCGAGGACGATCTTGTCGAGCGTCTTCGGGAAGTACGTGGCGTAGTACGCGCCCATCCAGCTGCCGCCGGAGTAACCGAGCCAGTCGACCTTCTTGCGGCCCAGCACCTGGCGGAGCAGGTCGAGGTCGCGGACGGTCTGGTCGGTGGTGATGTAGCGGCCGAGCTCGCCGGACTTGGTCTGGCAGAACTTCGCCTGCAGCTCCATGCCGCTGTAGAGCAGGTCGAGGTTGGCCCTGCTGCGGTCGCGCGGGTCCGTCGAGCCGAGGGTGTCGAACCCGCCGCAGGTGACGTTGCTGCTGGCACCGGTGCCGCGCACGTCGATGCCGTAGATCTCGGCGTTCTCGCTGAGCTTCGGCCGGTTCAGGTAGACCAGCGGCAGCGTGCGGCCCTCACCGCCGGGCCCGCCGGGGTTGGTGAAGACGGCGGTCTTCGCCTTGCCGTTCAACGGAACGGTGCGGCTGACCGCGATGGTGATGGTCCTGCCGTCGCGCGGGTTGTTCCAGTCCATCGGCGCGGTGAAGCTGCCGCACTCCAGCCGTTCGAAGCCCGGCTCGTCACTGCACTTCTGCCACTTGATCCGCTGGTCGGCCAGGCCGGCCGCGTGGGCCTGCGGGGCGATCAGGAGCGATGTCGCGGTGACGGCGGCTAGTGCCGCCGCGATCTTCCTGCGGTGCATGCGTTTCCCCCTTCTACTTGTCGAGGTGGGTGGCGAGCCGGCGCACGTTCTCCAGCGAGTTCTGCCCGGCCTGTCCATCGGGAGCGGGCAGCGGGACGCCGGGGCACTTCAGGTCCTTGGCGGGAGTGACGCCGTCCACGAGGTAGCGCTCGACGACGTCGTCCACGCACCCGTTCCCGAACCCGTAGATGCCGTGGTCGCCCTCGTCCTCGACGGTGAGGAGCACGGAACCCTTGAAGTTCCGGTGTGCCCGTTGTGCCTGTTCGACCGGCGTGGCCGGGTCGCGCACCGACTGCACCATCAACGTCGGTGCGACGCCGATCCCGTTCGGTTGCTTGAGCTTCACGTCCGGCCTGTCCCAGAACGCGCACGGGCCGGCGATCTGGGTGTAGCCGACGAGCGGCCACTTCGCGCCGTCCCGCGCCCCGTCCCGCTCCAGGTACTTCCTGCCGCCGTGGAACGGCGTGTCGTTGCAGAGGATCGAGTAGGCGGTGCCGAGCTGAGCATCCGGATAACTGGCCAGCCCGCTCATCCGCGCGGGCACCGCACCGGCCAGTTCGGCGAACGTCCGCGCACCGTCGGCGAAGCTGTTCTTGTTGTACAGCGTGCCTCGCAGCAAGTAGTCGAGCGTCACGCCGTTGTACACGCCTTCCGGGCGCGTGACGGGCTGAGCGTTCAACTGGGCGCGGGTGCGCTCGTAGGACCGGCGAACTTCCTCGCCTGTCTTGCCGAGGTGGTAGACCTCGTCGTACTTCGCCACCCACGGCAGGAAGTCGACGCGGAACCGGCGTTCGAAGGCCATGCCCCAGTCGTCGAAGATCGGCTGCCACGGCAGGGTGAAGTCGACGTTGGAGTCGAGGACGATCCGGTCGAGCGTCTTGGGGAAGTAGGTGGCGTAGTAGGCGCCCATCCAGCTGCCGCCGGAGTACCCGAGCCAGCTCACCTTCTTCTTGCCGAGCACCTGGCGCAGCAGGTCGAGGTCCTTCACCGTCTGGTCGGTCGAGACGTACCGGCCGAACTCGCCCGACTTGGTCTGGCAGAACTTCGCCAGCAGCTCCATGCCGCCGTAGATCAGGTCGAGGTTCGCCCTGCTGCGATCGCGCGGATCAGCCAGCCCGTCGGCGTTGAAGCTCCCGCAGGTGACGTTGCTGCTCGCGCCGGTGCCGCGCACGTCGATGCCGATGATCTCGGCGTTCTCGCTGAGCTTGGGCCGCTCGAGGTAGAGCAGCGGGATCGTGCGGCCGGGTCCGCCGGGTCCGCCGGGGTTGGTGAAGACCGTGGACTTCGCCTTGCCGTTCTTCGGCGTGAGACGGCTGACCGCGATGGTGATGGTCTTGCCGTTGTGCTGGTTGTTCCAGTCCATCGGCGCGGTGAAGCTGCCGCACTCCAGCCGTTCGCCACCCGGTGGCAGTCCCGGCGGTGGCGTGTCGAAGCACTTCTGCCACTCGATCTCCTGCGTCGGTGCCGCCTGCGCCTGCGGTGCTATGAGCAGGGATGTCGCGGTCACGACGGCCAGCGCCGCCGCGGTTTTCCTTCGTAGCATTCGAGCCCCCTCCAATGTGCTTCCAGCACATCGGTTCCGGGGGTGCTGAGCATCGGCTGAAGGATGACGGGTTCGTACGACTTGGGTCTTAGCCCACCCGGCCAAACAACCATGACATGCGTCATCAGGCCCTGACAGGCCGAAGGGCCGTCCCCTGGCTGGGAACGGCCCTCCGGGACGCAGAACTCAGCAGGACTCCTTGTAGAAGTACTTCGAGTTGGCCGACGCGTCGTCCTTCGTGATGGCGACGAGGTCCGTCTCGATGTCGCGCTTGTTCTCCTTGCCGTCGATCGCGGCCAGGGCCTGCTCGACGCCCTGCCTGCCGATCGTGGCGGGGTCCTGGGCGATCAGGGCCTGCACGGTGCCGCCCTGCAGGTCCTTCACCTGGTTCGGCGAGGCGTCGAAGCCGACGAGGTTCACCGTGCCGGTCTTGCCCGCGTTGCGCAGGCCGGTCGCCGCGCCCTCGCCGGTGTTGAGGTTGGTCGCGAACACCCCGATGAGGTCCGGGTTCGCGGCCAGGGTCGCGGTCACCTTCGAGGCCGCGGTGGCGGGCTCGTTGTCGGTGTACTGCTGGCCGATGTACTTGAGGTTCGGGAAGGCCTTGACGGCCTCCTCGAAGCCCTTGGCGCGCGCGTCCGTGGTGGACGTGCCGGCCTTGGTGTTGAGCACGAGCACCGAGCCGGACTTGCCGGCGGAGAGCTTGTTCAGCGTCTCGGCGGCGAGCTTGCCGCCCTGCTCGTTGTTGGACGAGATGGAGGAGACGCCGATCGAGGTGTCCTGCAGCTTGGTGTCGACCTCGACGACCTTGATGCCCGCGTCCTTGAGCTGCTTCATCGGGCCGGCCATGGCCTTGTCGTCGGTCGGCGCGATCAGGACGGCGGCGGGCTTCGACGCGAGGATGCCCGTGACGATCGGGGTCTGCTGGGCCGCGTCGAACTTCGCGGGGGCCTGCGTGTCGAACTCGTAGCCCGCGGCCTTCGCCGCCTCCTCGAAACCGCACTGCATCGAGATGTAGAACGGTTCCGCCGTGATGCCGGGGATCAGCACCAGCTTCTTGTTCGTGGCGGCGTCGCCCGAGTTCGAGTCGCCGATCTGCCCGCCCCCGCCACACGCGGCGAGCAGGAAAGCGGCTGAGACTGCCAGAGCGGAGCGGATCTTCATTGGTCCAGCACCTTCCTAACGTTGGTTGCGCGCCCGGCGCCGTGTCTGGTCCAGCCACACGGCGGCCACCAGCACGATCGCCACGGCGATCGGCTGCCAGAACTCCTTGACCCCGATGATCACGAGGCCCTTCTCCAGCACCGCGGGGATGAACACGCCGAACACCGTGCCCAGCACCGAACCCATGCCGCCGAAGATGCTGGTGCCACCCAGGACGACGGCGGCGATCGCGTTCAGGTTGTCCGTCTCGTGGCCGGTGACGACCGCGACGCGGAAGAACGCGTTGCCCATGAACCCGGCGAGACCGGCCAGGGTGCCCGCGAGCAGGTACACCTTCGTCAGGTGGCCGCGCACCGAGATGCCCACGCGCCGTGCCGCCTCCTCGTTCGAGCCGACCGCGTACGTGTAGCGGCCGAACCGCGTGGTCGACAGCAGCAGCGCGCCGATAGCGGTGACGACCGCGGCCACGATCACGATGTTCGGGATGCCGAGGTACGTGCCGGAACCGAAGGTGCGGTTCAGCCTGTCCGGGATGCCGGACACGTTGGAACCGTTGTTCAGCAACAGGGCCGCGCCCTGCGCCGCGCCGAACGACCCCAGCGTCACGATCAGCGCGGGGATCTTCGCGCGTGAGATCAGCAGGCCGTTGAGCAGCCCCCAGACCGCGCCGCTGACCACCGCGACGAGCAGTCCGAACGCGATCACGCCCCAGCCGGCGTTCGTCGCGTCACCGCCGGACACCGCGTTCATCGCCATGGCGGAGGCCACCGACGCGAACACCAGCACCGAACCGACGGACAGGTCGATGCCGGACGTGATGATCACGAACGTCATGCCGACCGAGAGCACCAGCAGCACGGCCGTTTCCGCGAGCAGGAACTGCAGCGTGGTCACCTGGAAGACCGCGTCCGGCCGGATCGCGCCGAACGTGGCGACCAGGACGAGCAGCACCAGGCCGATCCAGAGCGTGTTCGCACTGGTCAGCCGTTTGAGCAACGACGTGCGGTGCTCGTCCGACAGAGATGACATCGTTGTCTTCTCATCAGTCATCAGGCCGCGTCCTCCTGGGTCAGCGCGCCGGTCATCGCGCCGACGAGCTCTTCCACGCTGGTCTCGGAAGCCTTGAAACGGGCCACGCGACGGCCGAGGCGCAGCACCTCGACGCGGTCGGAGACCGACAGCACCTCGGGCATGTTGTGCGAGATCAGCACGACGGCGACACCCTCGTCGCGCACGCGCTTGATCACGTCGAGCACGCGTTCCCGTTGCACCACGCCGAGTGCGGCCGTCGGCTCGTCCATGAACACGAGCTTCGACGCCCAGGCCACCGAACGCGCGACGGCGACGGACTGGCGCTGGCCACCGGAGAGCGCCGCGATCGGCACGTCGATGCTCTGCAGCGTCGCGCCGAACCGGGTGAAGTGCTCGGTGGCCTGCTTGCGCATGGCCTTCTTGTCGAGCACGCCGAGGAACCCGAGCAGGCCGGGTTTGAGGATCTCCCTGCCCAGGAACATGTTCGCGGCCGGGTCGAGGTCCGGCGCGACCGCGAGGTCCTGGAACACCGTCTCGATGCCCAGGTCGCGGGCGTCGTTGGGGGAGCCCAGCACGAGTGGCTTCCCGTCGAACAGCAGCGTGCCGCCGGTCGGCTGCTCCACCCCGGACAGGCACTTCACCAGGGTGGACTTGCCCGCGCCGTTGTCGCCGATCAGCGACACGACCTCACCGGGATGGGCGGTGAACGCGGCACCGCGGAGCGCCTCCACGGTGCCGTAGTTCTTCGTGAGATCACGAGCCTCCAGCAATGGCTGGCTCACGGCATCACATCCTCCACTGTGGACAGAACGGGTGGGCGGCAGCGGATCGCCACCAGGTCACCGGTCAGGCCGAGCTCACCCGCCGCGTGCGGCACGACGAGCGTGCTGCCCTTGTGCACCTCCAGCTCACCGAGCTTGCCCGCGCCCTCCAGCACCACCAGCACGGCGAACGACGGCTCCAGCGTGAAGGAACCCTCGACGTGCAGGCGGTCGGCCTGGAAGAACGGGTCCGCGTCGTGGCCGAGCAGGTCGACCGACGGCGCCCACTTGTCGGACGTCTGGTGGACCAGCTCCTCGAGCTTCCCGCTCCAGCCCCGGCGGTCGACGCAGTCGAGCGCGACGTCGTAGCCGAGGCCGAGGTGGCCGACGTCGGCGTTGGCGAGGAAGCCCTGCCACTCCAGCGTGACCGAGAAGTCCGTGGGCTGCTGCAGTTCGACGATGAACACGCCCTCGCCGATCGCGTGCGGCACGCCGGCGGGCACGAACACCGTGTCGCCGGGCCGGACGCAGACCGGGTTCAGCGCGTCGAGCATCGCCTTCGTGTCCTGCGTGGCGACCCAGTCGGCGACCGTGTCCGCGGGCACGTCGTCACGGAATCCGATGTAGACGGTCGGGTTCGTGCCGGTGGTGCCGACGACGATCCACGCCTCCGTCTTGCCGTGGCGGCAGTTCAGGTGCGAGGACGCGAAACCGTTCGACGGGTGGCAGTGCACCGGCAGGCGCTGACCCGCGTCGAGCAGCTTCACCAGCAACGCCGTGTCGCCGCCGAACTTCGCCGCGTGGTCCGCGCCGAGCCAGCCGGTCGGGTCCGCTTTCACCGCGTCGCGCAGGAGAACGCCGTCTGGCAACGTTGTCAAACCTGCGTCGTCGCGGCCGTAGAGCGTCGTCGTCGACGCCACCCAGTCCTCGGGGCCGAAGTCGCCGCTGGTCCCGCCGCGCAACGCGGCGATCGCCTCACCGCCGCGGTAGAACTGCTTCGGCTGGTTGGCGGGCAAGTTGACAGGCTGGTGGAGAACACCAGAACTCACGCGTGGACCTCCCCGGATCCTCGTGGCACCAAGCGCACCGGCAGCACGACGCGGCGCGGTGGTGAGTTGTCGCCATCCAGTCGGGCGAACAACAAATCGGTGGCCGCCTTACCGAGCGCGCTCGCGTCGTGCGCGATCACGGTCACCGGCGGCGACAACAGGTCAGCGAGTTCGAAGTCGTCGAAGCCCACCAGCGCGGGCCTTTCGGCGACGCCCGCGAGCGCGCGCAGGATGTATACGGTGATGCGGTTGTTGCCGGCCACGATCGCCGTCGCGGGCTCCCGCATGCTGTGCAGGCGCTGCAACGTGGTCCTGACGCTGCTTTCGTCGTGCGGTCCCATCGCCACGAGTTCCTCGTGGTAGCCGATGCCCGCCCGCACGCACCCTTCGCGATAACCGCGCAGGCGCTCGTTGGCCGTGAAGATGTCCGGCGCGTCCCCGAGGAACGCGATGCGCCGGTGCCCGTGCGAGGCCAGGTGCGTGACCGCCTCGACGGTGCCGCCGATGTTGTCCACCAGCACGGTGTCGGCGACGACGTCACCCGCGGGCCGGTCCAGGAACACCACGGGCGTGCCCGCGCGCATCTCCGGCACCAGGTAGCTGTGCTGCAGGCCGGCGGGCACGATCAGCAGCCCGTCGACGCGCCTGCTGCAGAACTCCAGCGCCAGCTCGCGTTCACGCCCGGGATCCTCGTCGGACGACCCCGAGATCACCTGTCTGCCGCGCAGCCGGGCGATTTCCTCGACAGCGCGGGTCACGCCGGAGTAGAACGGGTTGCCGACGTCCTCCAGCACCAGCCCGATCGTGCCGGTGGACGAACCCCGGCGCAGGTTGCGGGCACTCAGGTTCCGCCGGAACCCGAGCTGGTCGATGGCCGCGAGCACGCGCTCGGCGGTGGACGGGTGCACGCCCGGCTCGTCGTTGACCACGCGTGAGACGGTCTTGATGCTCACGCCCGCGAGCCGCGCGACGTCGTTCATCGTCGCACGACGTACCTTGCGCTGACCGGCTACGGGCCCGCTGGGGGACAACGTTGTCATAGTGGGCGTATCTCACCCCGGCTTTACGGCCTTGTCAACAGTTTCCTGCCCGGTCAAGGGGCTGCCGCGGGTCGACGCCCATGGCTCACAACGCTGCCTGGGACGCGACGAGCCGGGTCATGTGCGATGACGGTGTGACGCCCAGTTCGCGGTGCAGAAGGGCGCGGTAGTGCTGGTAGTGCCGCAATGCCGACCCGCAGTTGCCCTGGGCGAGGTGTGCCGCGATCACCGACCGGTGCGCGGTTTCGCGCACCGGATCGATGGAGATCGCGGTGAACGCGGCCTCCAGCGCGGCGAGGTGTGCGCCGGCCGAGATGAAGTGCTGGGCGATCGCCTCCAGCGCGTGCAGCCTGACCTGTTCCCAGCGCCGCCGTTCCGAGGTCAGCCACTCCTCCGGCCAGTACGGCAGCAGATCCCTCGACAACGCGCCGACGAGCTCGGCCACGCCCGCCGAAGCCGTGGCGCTGACGACGTGGTGCGCCGCTTCCACCGCACGGCAGAAGTCGATCGTCACCGCGGGGGACAGTCGCAACCGGTCCACCGAGAGGTCGACGACGGGCTGGTCCGTCGCACGGCGCAGATGCCACAACGCCTGCCGCACGTTGGCGGTCGCGCGCTGCCTGCGGCACTCGGGCCACAGCTGCTCGGCGGCGGCCTGCCGGCTCACCGCGTCGCCGTGGTGGATCGCGAGGAAGGCCAGCAACCGCTGGGCGCCCTTGGGCAGCACGACGTCCCCGCGGCCAGTGAGCAGCTCGAACCGGCCCAGCAACACCAGGTGCGCGCCATCGGCGTCTCTCATCGTGATCCTTCCGTCGGCCGTTCCGAGCATCGCCCGGCGGCGTCTCCGGGGCATCTCTCGTCCGCCTGCGGCGGCGTCCGCCTCTCGGCCGTCCGGTGGTGGCCCCTCAGTCGTGCGCGCACTTGACCGCCACCCGGTAGGGAGTCCGCGGCGACAGCGCGTCGCCGATCACCCGGCAGCCATAACGCCAATGGCCCAACGGACGCGCCTGTTCCGGTCCAGCCCATCGAGTGACGTCGATGTGGCGGCGACAGGACGTCGTGCGCTGCGGCGACGCCGGTGAGATGCGGGCACCGGAGCGTGTGCCACCGGGGTCGCACCGGCCCCGACGACATCCAGCGCAGGAGTGATCATGACGGACACCAAGAGCGTCACCATCCGCATCCCCGACGCGAAGCTCGAAGAGCTGAAGGACGCCGAGTACAAGCTCTGCTTCGCGAAGAAGGTGAACGACCACTACAACGTCGTGTGGAAGTCGGCCGACGACTACCTCACGGAGAACACCTTCTCGTGGCAGCCGCAGTACCGGCTCTACGGCGGCAAGATCGTGGAGGGCACGCCGAGGGTGCACGTCCAGACCAGGCAGGTGCCGATCGGCCTTGGTGAGGAGGCGACCCTCGACAAGGCGGGCGTCCTGAGCGACGCCTCCACCGGCGGCCCGGACACGGGAATCACGATGTACAACGAGTACGGCCCGATCCACCCCGGGCTGTCCGCGTACTCGACGGACATCGACGGCAAGACGACGCTGACCCCCATCTACTTCGCCGACAAGCCGATCCTCGGAGGCGATCACCTCCTCCTCACACCGGTGGAGGTGGTTCAGGTCTGGTTCGAGCAGGACATCACCACGGGGACCGTGTTCAGCGACGACAAGACCAGGTCGGTGGAGATCGATCTGACCACCGCCCACTCCGCGACCAGGAGCTACGACGGCACCAGGTGGTCGACGCCGAAGGCCGGTGCTCCCGGTGTCGACGTCGTGACGATCCTGACGATCGCCGCGACCCTGACCGCGGCCGTCAGCATCGTCGAACTCGCGTCGAAGATCAGCGCGAAGGTGGCCGAGGTCTACTCCGGCCTCAAGGTCGACGTCACCTCGCCGGACGGCTGGTCCGTCACGATCAAGTACAGCCAGCGGCCCGGCATCACCGGGGCCGAGTTGGCCCAGACGCGGGCGTTGTCGCAGAACCCCGTCATGAACGACCAGCTCACCGCGTACGCCCTGGAGGCGTTCGCACAGAGTGGTGTGGGCTACACGTCGCTGATGGCCATTCCGGCCTGACGACTCGTGTTGTCCGAAACCAGACAAGTGATCGTCATTGTGTTGACCTGGACCGTGTGCGCTCAGCGATGATGCGATGACGGACAGCGCTTGTCCGGCGAGAAGGCCCCCGGGCCGGGATGCGCGTGCGGCGGCGGCGCACCCCGGCCCGGTCCCTTGCCCGGCCCTTGCCACCCGACCGGACCACTCCGCCGTCCCGCCCGGCGCCGGAATCGCAACTAGGGTGAATCTCGTGGACGCACTGGATCCCATCGAGTCGGTCAACACCTTCATCGGCACGAAGGACGAGGGAAACACCTTCCCCGGCGCGTCCATGCCGTTCGGCAAGGCCCACTCCAGCCCGATCGGCTCCCACTACGCGGGCTACCGCTACGACGACCAGCAGATCCGCGGCTTCGGGCACTTCTTCCTGTCCGGCGCGGGGTGCTGGGAGCAGGGCGGGCTGGTCCCGATCCTGCCGGTCACCGCGCTGCCGCAGAGCTTCGACCACAAGCGGTACGCCAGCGCGTACACGCACGACGGCGAGATCGGCAAACCCGGCTACTACAAGGTGAAGCTGGACCGCGACATCACCGTCGAGTGCACCGCCACCACGAGGGCCGGCGTCGAGCGGTACACGTTCCCCGGTGGCGTCCGGGGCACACTGCTCGTCAACGTTGGGCAGGCCAACGACAAGGAACCCGTCAGCGCCAGCTCCGTCAGGGTCCTGGACGACCGCACGATCACCGGAACCGTGGAGACTCAGGCGTTCTGCGGCGGCCGTCCGTACGTCACGTACTTCACCACCAGGTTCGACCGGCCGTTCGAGGAGTTCGGCACCTGGGGCCCGTCCGGGTCCAGGCCGGGGCGGCGGGAGTCCGCGGGAGGCGCCGGACTGCGGGGCGCCTGGGTCACGTTCGGGCCGGGCCCGGTGACGGCCACGACCGCACTGTCCCAAGTGGACGCGCACGGTGCCACGAACAACCTGGAGACCGAGACCGCCGGCAAGACCTTCGACGACGTCCGCAACGAGGCGCAGGACGCCTGGCGCGCGGAGCTCGGGTGCATCGAGATCGAGACCGAGGACTGGGACGAGCGCGCCGTCTTCTACACCGCGCTCTACCACGTGCTGCTCCAGCCGCTGACCGGCAGCGACGCGGACGGCCGGTACCGCGGCTTCGACGACGGGATCCACCAGACCGACGGCTGGACCTACTACGAGTACTACTCGCTGTGGGACACCTACCGGGCCCACAACCAGCTCCTCGCGCTGATCCGCACGACCAGGAGCAAGGACATCGCGCGGAGCGTCCTGGCGATCCACGAGCAGGGCGACTGGCTGCCGCGGTGGGCGTACGCGAACCAGGAGACCAACTGCATGACCGGCGACCCGGTCACGCCGTTCCTGGTCGACCTGTGGCGCTTCGGGCACCTCGCGGGCTTCGAGGAGCAGGCCTACCGGGCGTTGTTGCAGAACGCCGACGGTGTCCCACCGCAGAGCTCCCGCTTCCAGGGCAGGTCCGGCAACCCGAACTACCTCGCCAGGGGGTTCGTCCAGTACGACAAGCGCTTCCCGAAGAAGGGGCAGGACACCGATCCGCACCACGGCGCGTCGGCGACCCTGGAGTACGCGCTGGCCGACGCCACGCTCGCGATCATGGCCGAGGCGCTGGGCCACACCGAGGACGCGGAACGACTGCGCGCGCGGGGCCTCAACCACCGCGCCCTCTGGGACAACAGCGTCACGGACCGGGGCTTCACCGGGTTCCCGCGGCCCAAGCTGCAGAACGGCTCATGGCTCACCCCGTTCACCCCGCAGGGGCCGGAGGGGTTCCACGAGGGCACGGCGTGGCAGTACCAGTGGCTGTGCCAGCACGACATCACCGGGCTGATCACGGCGCTCGGGGGCAGGGCGGCGGCCGAGGCGCGGCTGGACGACTTCTTCGCGTACGAGGACCTGCTCGTCGACCCGAAGCGGACGGTCCGCGAGAAGTGGGTGGTCGGGCCGTACGACTACTACAACCAGTTCAGGTACAACCCGAACAACGAACCAGATCTGCACGCGCCGTGGATGTACGCGCTCATCGGCAAGCCGGAGAAGACGTCGGTGGTCGTGCGGGCGGCGCAGACGTTGTTCGTCAACGGGCCGGCGGGCGTGACGGGCAACGACGACCTCGGCACGATGTCGGCCTGGTACGTGTTCAGCGCGCTCGGGATGTACCCGGCGGTGCCCGGAACCGGTGAGTTCGTGCCGCACGCCCCGAAGTTCACGAGGGCCGTGATCCACCTGGAGAACGGCAAGGACGTCGTGATCGAGGCGGAGGCGGCGGACGTCGCGAAGACGCAGGTGGTGCAGCGCATCCGGAGCGGCTGGCGGTCGAAGGCGAAAGATCGGATCGAGCTCGCGGAACTGTTCTCGGGCACCACGCTCGTGGTCGACCTGCGCACCCTTTCCAACTGAGACGCCGATACGGTCGTACGCTCATGCGATGGGCGTCTGCGCGAGCTGTGGCACAGCGTTCGCGCCTCTGCCGTCGCGGGCGCGGTACTGCTCCAACGCGTGCCGTCAGCGCGCCTACCGTCAGCGTTCCGCGGGGACGTCCACAGTGGTCGCCGAGCTGCCCGGCCACGACGACGCGTTCGTCGGCAGGGAGCGCGAGCTGGCGGAGCTGCTTCCGTTGCTGCGCAAGCACAGGATGCTCACGCTCGTCGGCTCGGCCGGGATCGGGAAGACCCGGCTCGCGGTCGAGCTCGCCCGGCGGGCCAGACGTGTCGAGGTCCGCACGGTCGAGCTGGGCAGGCTGACCCGGCCCGAGCAGGTGGTGGAAGCGTTCGCGGAAGCCGTTGGCGTGTACCAGCGCGTGGGTGTCGCGTTGCGCACGACGTTGTTCCAGGAACTGGACAACCGGCGGATCCTGTTGCTCGTCGACAACTGCGAGCACCTCGTCGAGGAGTGTTGTGCCGTCGTGGACGCGCTGCTGGCGCGCTGTCCGCACGTGCAGGTCCTCGCGACCAGCCGGGAGGCGTTGAGATCCGTCGGTGAGATCGTCTACCCGTTGCACGGCATGGAGGCCGACGCGGCGAAGTTGTTCGTCGAACGCGCCGGGACCAGCGGCGATCCCGCCGTGATCGCGGCGATCTGCGCGCGGCTGGACGGCGTGCCGCTGGCCGTGGAACTGGCCGCGAAGCTCTCCACGTCCGTGCCGCTGCCCGAGCTCGCGGACCGCCTCGACCACCGGCTCGACCTGCTCGGCGGCCTGCGTGCGGCCATCGCGTGGAGCCACGACCTGCTGACCGCGGGTGAGCAGGAGCTGTTCCGGCGGCTCGCGCTGCTGCCCGGCGGGTTCGGGCTGGACATCGCCCAGGTCGTCCACGGCGGCGAGGTGATCGGCCTGCTCACGGCGTTGCAGGCGAAGTCGTTGGTGGTGCGGGAGTCCGACGGCCGGTTCCGGATGCTCGAATCCGTTCGCCTCTACGCCGGGGAACGGCTGGAGGAGCACGGAGAGCACCGGGTGACGGCGGAACGGATCATCGCGTGGCTGTGCGAGAAGGGCGAACCCGGTGTCTCGTCGTCGATCCTCACACCGGAGCAGGTGAGGACGCAGCACCGGGAGTACGACAACGTGGCGTACGCCTTCGCCCATCTGGTCGCGCCGCAGGACGACAGGCGGCTGATGCTCGCCACGATGCTGCTCAAGGTGTGCTTCGACCGCGGGTACTTCGCCCAGGCCGGCGCGGTGCTGATGCAGGTGCTGCACCAGTCGCCCGCCGACGCCCGTTACCGCATCCTCGCGCTGGAGTACGCGTCTCTGCTGGCGAGCCACGAGGAACGGCACGACGAGGCGGTGCGGTACGCCGCCGAGGCGATCGAGACGGCCGAGTCCGGTGGGCAGGACCTGATCATGTGCCGTCTGTTCCGGACGTTAGCGGGCGCTCACGACGGCAAGGGTGACGTGTCGAATGCCGCGGAGGCGTTGCGTCGATCGATCGAGTACGGCGTACGCAACGGCAACGACGTGAGTGTCGCTGTGTCAAGCCACAACCTCGGCTGGCGGCTGCTCGCCGACGGTGCCGTCGACGCGGCCGCCGAGCTGGTCGAGGCCGCGTTGCCCGTGCTCAGAGTCCATGCACGGCAGGACGTCGTGGCCATCGCGGTGCACACGGCGGGCTGCATCGCGTTGGAGCGCGGGGACTTGGTGACGGCGGGCGCCCGGTTCGCGGAGGGTGCGCGCATGACTGCGGACAGCCCGCGGGCCGCGCTGGAGTCGGTCGAGGGCCGCGGCCTGGTCGCGATGGCATCCGGACGGCACGAGCTCGGCGTGCGGCTTCTGGTCGCGTGTCAGCAGATGCGCACGACGTGGGTTGTTGCGCCGGAAGGGTGGTGGCGGCGGAAGACGGCCGCCGCACTGGACCTCGCGCGGGAATCCCTTTCTCCTGCGGCATTTCAGCGAGCGCTCGGCGCGGGCAGGGCGATGGACGCCCGGCACGCCCTGGAAACCGCGCTGGACAAGGAGATGGTGCGGCACCCGGTGCTCAGCGACCGGCAGCGGATGGTCGTCGAACTGGTGGCGCGGGGTTTGACGAACGCGCAGGTCGCGGCCAAGCTCGGCATTTCGCACCGCACCGTGGAATCCCATGTGCACAACGTGAAGACCACGCTCGATCTTTCGACTCGCGCGCAGCTCGCGGCCTGGGCCCGGTCGCACTGACGGGTCCAACTGAGACGTAACGCTGCGGTTCATCCGGATGACTTCCGGCCCCCTCCCGTTCATCGTGTGTACGACAACGGAGGGGGGCGACGTGGAACCGTTCCGCCTGCTGCACCCCGACCTCGTGCCGCAGCGGCGCGAGTCGCTGCAGCACGCCGCGTCCATGCTCGTCCAGATGGGGCTGGACGACACGGTGCTCTCGGCCTCGCCCGTGCACCAGCGTCTCGCGCGCGTGGTCCTCGCGAGCAGCGGCGTCATCGAGTGGACGCCCGGCTACTGGGTCCGGGACCCCGAACTCGACGAACGCTTCGGCGTCGTGCGGGTCGGCGGCGACCGCGGCGGCGTCTTCCTCTCCGGCGTCCTCATCGCCTACCTCGACGTGCTGGAGAACGCGGCCAGGATGGGCACCTCGGTCCCCGAGGACTCCTGGCGCACCCTGCTCTGGGCGCCGACCGCGCTCTTCGACCACGTGCTGCGCCGCCCCCAGGTCGGCATGACCGTCGTGACGCCCGGCTGCGGCACCGAGACCCTCCCGTTCGAACGCACCCAGGCCGGCCAGCGCCTCTACCTCGCGCTGATGCAGGCCGTCCGGTTCGCCGTCAGCGGCGTCGTGCGCGCGCAGGACGACGGCCCGCTGGTCGAGGACTGCGTGACGCTCGCGACCGCGTGCCTGCGTGCCGCGGCGGTGGCGCTCGCGTTCGCCGCCGACGTTCCCGGCCACGCGCCGCAGCCCGTCGTGGAGACCGCCGAGCACCGCTACCTGTGGCAGGTGATCGGCGAGGTCCGCGCGGCCGTTCCTCGTGCCCGCTTCGAGCAGTTCGCCGCGGCGCTACGAGGGTTGAACGAGGTCTACACCGCTTGCCCGTTGCTCGTTTCGGGCGGCTGACCTCGTTCGTCTCGACTTCGCGGCGACTTTCGTCGTTTCGTGACGTGGTGCCACAGGTGCTGACCTAGCGTCTCGCCCATGACGGAGGAACGGTCGGCGGTCGTGGTGCGGGACGTCCGCAAGAGCTACGGCGACCTGAAAGCGGTGGACGGGATCTCGTTCACCGTGGCGGAGGGCGAGTTCTTCGGCATCCTGGGGCCCAACGGCGCCGGGAAGACCACCACGCTGGAGATCGTCGAGGGCCTGCGCAAGCCCGACAGCGGCGAGGTGCGGCTGCTCGGTGAGAGCCCGTGGCCGCGCAACGTGAAGTTGTTGCCGCGCATCGGTGTCCAGCTGCAGGCGACGGCGTTCTTCGACAAGCTGACGGCGAAGGAACAGCTGCAGACGTTCGGCGCGCTCTACGGCGTGAGCGCCGGCACGGCCGCGGACATGCTGGAGCTGGTCGGCCTCGCGGACAAGGCGAACGAGCAGGAGAGCAAGCTCTCCGGTGGGCAGCGCCAGCGGCTCTCGATCGCGTGCGCGCTGGTGCACGACCCGGACATCGTGTTCCTCGACGAACCGACCGCCGCTCTGGACCCGCAGGCCCGCCGCAACCTCTGGGACGTGCTGCGCGCCATCAAGGGACGCGGCAAGACCATCGTCTACACCACGCACTACCTCGACGAGGCCGAGATCCTCTGCGACCGGGTGGCCATCATGGACACCGGCAGGATCCTCGCGCTCGACCGGCCGGCGGTGCTGGTGCGCGGCCTCGACGCACCGACCCACGTGACGCTGCAGAAGGGCGTTCTGTCCGTTGTGGACGCTTCGGCGCTCGACGGCGTCGACGAGGCCCACGAGGACGAGGTGTCGCTGACGCTCTCCACGCGCCGTCCCGCTCCCGTGCTGTCGGCGCTGGCCGAACGCGGCGCACTCGACGGCCTGCAGGTCCGCACGGCCACCCTCGAAGACGTCTTCCTCAACCTGACAGGCCGGGAGTACCGCGCATGACCGCGTTCAAGACGCTTTCGGTGGCGATGCTCAAGGGCTTCGTCCGGGACAAGGTGACGCTGTTCTTCACCTTCCTGTTCCCGCTGATGTTCCTCGTCATCTTCGGCCTGCTCCTGCGCGACGCCGGCGCGGACAAGACCAGGATCGCGCTCGTCGGCGACGGCCCGATCGTCAGCGCTCTGCGCGACAGCGGCGCGCTGGAGTTCGAGTCGTACAACGAAGTCGACGCCGCTGTGCAGAAGGTGAAGGACGGCGACCTCCCTGCCGCACTGATCATCCGCGGTCAGCAGGTCGACGTGCGGTTCGCACAGAGCGACCAGGTGCAGTCGGCGACCGTGCTCGGGATCATCAACGGGTTCGTGGACAGGGCGAACCTCGCCGCGACCGGTCAGCCGCCGACCTTCACGTTCGCCGCGGAGAAGGTCGAGGACGCCTCGCTCAAGCCGATCCAGTTCCTGACGCCGGGCATCCTGTCGTGGGGTGTGGCGGTGTCGGCGGTGTTCGGTTCGGCGCTGACTCTCGTGTCGTGGCGGCGCAAGCAGGTGCTGCGGCGCATCCGGCTCGCCCCGATCTCGACGGCCTCCGTGCTGTCGTCGCGGATCCTGGTCAGCACCGGCGTCGCGCTGGTGCAGGGCGCGACCTTCATCGGCATCGCCTCGCTGCCGGTGTTCGGGCTCCAGCTCTCCGGGCAGTGGTGGCTCGCGATTCCGTTGCTGCTGCTGGGAACCATCGCGTTCTTCGCGCTCGGCATGCTGGTCGGCGCGTTCGCCAAGACCGAGGAGGCGGCGTCGGCGGCCGCGAACATCGTGGTGCTGCCGATGGCGTTCCTGTCCGGCACGTTCTTCCCCGTCGACCAGGCGCCCGCGTGGCTGCAGACCGTCTCGAAGATCTTCCCGTTGCGCCACATGAACGACGGCATGCTCGACGTGCTGGTGCGGGGCAAGGGGATCGAGGCGCTGGTGGTGCCGGGGGCGATCCTGGTCGGGTTCTCGCTGGTGGTCGGGTTCGTCGCCTCTCGCGTCTTCAAATGGGAGGAATAGGACAGACCAGGACAGGCCCGGTGCTCGTGTGCTCCCCGTCACGGTTCATGATGGGGAGCCATGACGTTCTCCAGCGTGGTCGGACGGTTCCGCATCCTCGCCCTGGCCGAGGCCATCTCCTGGGCGGGCCTGCTGCTCGGGATGTTCTTCAAGTACGTCGTCGTGCAGAACGAGATCGGCGTCAAGGTCTTCGGCCCGATCCACGGCTTCGTCTTCGTCGCCTTCATCCTCGTCACGCTGATGACGAAGGAACCGCTGAAGTGGAACGCCCGTACGCTGGTCCTCGGCCTGCTGTCGAGCATCCCGCCGTTCGGCACGGTGATCTTCGAGCGCTGGGCCTCGAGGACCGGCCGCCTCAGCGAGCCGGCCGCAGAACAGCTCTGAGCTGTCCCTCGGGGTTCTCCGCGGTGGTAGATCCGCTCCGACTCCTCGACGTGGCGTCGAGCGGCCCGTTGCGGCTTGCTGGCGATCAGCCTCGGGACCAGGTCCGGGTCGACGGCCGCCACCATCTCGATCACCGCGCCCTCGTCGGCTAAGAACGGCGGGATCGCCTTCAGTCACACTCCAGAGTGGGGACGTCGAGCGCGTCCGTGCGGCCCGCGAACCCGCTGGGCGCGCTGACCAGGGCGACGATCGTCCGACCTGTCATCCGGTCACCAGGCGCAGGGCGGCCCGGAGCTGCTTCTCGGGGTCTCCGCGGTGGTAGATCCGCTCCGACTCCTCGATGTTGTCCAGGAACTGCTGGTACTGCACCGCGAGCAACAGGTGCGCGGCACGGCGGGCGGTGTCGAGGGCTTCCAGCGGGCGGCTGTCCGGGCGGTGCCGCAGCCAGGCCTCGCTCCACACGCGGCGGATCACGTCGTGCAGTTCGGGGCGGCAGAACTCGATGAGCCTTCCCGCGTCCAGCGCGGGATGGCCCCACACCACGTCGGACCAGTCGATGATCACGCCGCTGCTGAACCAGTTGCCGGGGTGGAAGTCGCCGTGCACCACCGTGTCCGGCAGTCCGAACGACGGCATCGGCACGACGCAGGGCCGTGCTCGGGGCTCACCCGCCAGCGCGTGCTGCACCGCGACCCAGCGCGGCACGATCTCCTCGATGTGCTCGGGTTTCGTGTCCCAGCAGTCCTCGCCGGGCGCCTCGCCGAGCAGGACGCGCAACGGTGCGCTGGCGAGCACTTCAGGCACCAGGCCGGGGTCGTGGGCGGCGACCATCTCGATCACCTCGCCCTCGTTCGCGAAGAACGGGGGGACGGCCTTCAGCCACGCGGAGCCGTGCGCGGTGGGCAGGCGGTGGACGCTCGACAGGTTCCACGACTTCACCTGGACGGGCGGGCCGGTGCGTTCGACGTGCTCGTCGGCCCAGGCGACCAGGTCGGACGGACCGCCCGGCCGTGCCCACGGCAGCCTGTGGGGAGCGTTCGCGGCGGGTTCCTCCGCTGGGTGGAGGTGCGTTCGGTCGGGCTCGCCGTGCGCCTCGACGTGGTAGGTGACCACGCCGCCGCCCGGTGAGGCGCCGCCCTCCACCGAGACCAGCCTGAGCACGCTCGTCCGGACGCCCAGCAGCTGTTCCAGCACCTCGTTGACGGGTTCGACGTCCGCCCACCAGCGCGACGCGACCTCGATCGCGTCCGTCCGGCCCGCGAACCCGTCCGGGGCGCTGACCAGGGCGATGATCGACCGTTCGCTCACGGCGTCACCAGGCGCAGGGCCTCGCGGAGCTCGGTCTGCGGGTCGCCCTCGTGGTAGATCCGTTCGGAGGCCTCGATGTTGTCGAGGAACTGCTGGCACTTCACCGCGTTGTGCAGCCGAGATGCGCGAGGTGCCACCTTCAGGGCTTCCAGTGGCCGGCTGTCGGGGCGGTGCGAGAGCCACGCCTCGCTCCACACGCGGCGGATCAGGTCGTGCAGTTCGGGCTTGGCGTACTCCATGAGCCGGCACGCGTCGAGCGCCGGGTGGCCCCAGACCGCGTCGGACCAGTCGATGACGACTCCGCTGCTGCGCCAGTTGCCGGGGTGGAAGTCGCCGTGCGTGAGCGTGTCGGGCAGGCCGAAGTCCGGCATCGGCACGGCGGACGGCCGCAGCTGCGCCTTACCCGCCAGTGCGTGCTGGACGGCGACCCAGCGCGGTACGACGTCCTCGATCTGCTCAGGGGTCACCCTCCAGCAGTTGGCGCCCTCGGCCTGGCTGAGCAGCACGCGGTTCGGTGCGCTGGCCAGCACCTCGGGCACCAGTGTGGGGTCGTGGGCGGCGACCATCTTGATCACCGTGCCCTCGTCGGCGAAGAACGGCGGCACGGCCTTGAGCCAGACCGGCCCCCGCGTGGTGGGAAGCCGGTGCACGCTGGAGAGGTTCCACGTCCGCCCCTGGACCGCCGGACCGGTGCGGGTGATCATCGAGTCCGCCCACGCGACGAGTTCGGACGGTCCGCCGAGCCGTGCCCACGGCAGCCTGTGCTCGGCGTCCGGTTCAGGCGCGTCGGCGGGTTCGAGGTGGGTTCGATCGGGTTCGCCGTGCGCCTCGACGTGGTACGTGACGACCCCGCCGAACGGCACCTCGCCGCCCTCGACCGAGATCAGGCGCAGCACGCTGGTCTCCACGCCGAGCAGGTCGCGCAGGGCCGTGTTGACCGGCTCGACGTGGTTCCAGTTCGGTGTCTCGACCGGGATCGTCGGCGTTCTCCCGGTGAACCCGCTGGGGGTGCTGACGAGCGCGACGATGGAGCGGTCCGGTCGATCCCACATGGGTCCATCAGGCCACAGGCCGGCCAGACCGCCCAACCGAATTAATCCTCGAAGTCGCCGCTGGCCCGGCGGACCTTCGCGAGCAGGTCCGTGAGCTGCTCGGTCTGGCGGTCGGTGAGGCCCTTGAGGCCCAGGTTGACGTCGACGACGGCCGCGGTCGCGCTCTCACGGCGCTGCAGGCCGGCGTCGGTGATCTCGACCAGCGTGGTGCGGCGGTCGGTCGGGTGCGGCGTGCGGCGGACGAGGCCGTCGCTCTCCAGCCGGTCGACGATGTTGGTGACGCTCGTCGGGTGCAGCTGCAGGCGCTCGCCCATGACCCGCATCGGCAGCGCGCCCTTGCGGGAGAAGTAGAGCAGCACCAACGCCTCGTAGCGCGCGAACGTGAGCCCGTGCGGCTTGAGGGCTGCGTCCACCGCGGACTGGATGATTTGCTGGACACGCATGACGCTTGTGACGGCGGCCATCGCCGTGGCGGAACCCACCCGGTCGTCCCACAGTTCGGCCGCGCGGGCGATCGGATCGAACGGCAGCGGTGTCATGGGCACGGAAGCTACCAGTCAGTACCACTCGTGGATCAGCAGGAGGCACGTGTGCTTGTCGCGTTCAGCGTTGCTCCGTCCGGTTCGGACGAATCAGGAAGCGTCGCGAAAGCGGTCGCTGAGGCGGTCCGGATCGTGCGGGAGTCCGGCCTGCCCAACGAGACGAATGCGATGTTCACCTTGGTCGAGGGGGAGTGGGACGAGGTGATGGACGTGGTCAAGCGCGCGACGGAAGCCGTGCAGGCCAGTGCCTCACGCGTGTCGCTCGTGCTCAAGGCGGACATCCGGCCCGGCTACTCCGGTCAACTGAGGGCCAAGGTCGAACGCGTCGAGGAGCACCTCTCCGGCACCCCGTGAGCCGGCGCGCGGGGCACCGTTCGTGGTTCGCGGTCGGCGGGCCGGGAGGCGTGTGTGACCGGGAGGCTTCGGGCGTCTCCTCGGATGGCCGAACGCTCTACGCCGTGACGGTGAGTGCACCCGTGCGCCGCCGTTCACTGGGTTAGCGTGTCGGTCGTGGACGCGAGGCAGCTGTGGTTGAGGTTCGAGCCCTACCACGACGTCACGTACTTCACGCCCGAATCCCGCGCGGCGACGGACGCGCTGGGCTGCAAGGGCGGCTGGATGGGCTACTTCGGCATGCGCGCCGCACCGCTGGGCGCCGCGTCGCCGGAACTGGTGACGGCGGTCTTCTACAACTTCGCACCGCGCATGGTCTCCCGCGCGCTGCCGGACGCGTGGGCTGTCGCCTCACCCTCCACGTACCTGCGGGTGCGCCTGGAAGGTGCGGACGGGGCGTTGCGGCGCCTGCTGGGCTCGGTCGACACGGCCGAGATCGCCGAGGCGGCGTCGCTGGCCAGGAGGGCGGCTCTGGCCGCTCCCATCGCCGGGCGTCCGCTGGCCGCCGCGAACCGTTCGCTGCCGTGGCCCATCGAGCCTCATCTCGCCCTGTGGCACGCCTGCACGATCTTGCGCGAGGCACGCGGGGACGGCCACATCGCAGCCCTCGTCGCCGCGGGCATAGGCCCGTGCCAAGCGCTTGCGCTCTACGCGCGTGAGCATTCCCTCGATGCGGCATACATGCGCACCGCGCGTGGTTGGACTGTCGAAGAATGGGAAGCAGTTTCTGATCTGCCCGGCGATCTTGCCGCAGTCGAGCGGGCGACCGACATGGCCGCTCTCGCACCGTGGGAAGCGCTGGGTGCAGTTGGTACAAAGCGGTTCATCGACCTGATGACACCGCTCGCTCTACGGATCGCCTCAGCGAACGAGGCGATGCGCGTCAACCCGATGGCCCTGGACCCGGTCCGGGAACTAGCCGTGCCAGGATGGAACACGTGACAAGGCCTGATCCTCGCAAGACCGCCGCACTGTCCGCCGCACTCTCCGGCGCCGTCGACCTGGGCGCCCTGAGGGCCCGAGCCGACGCTGCCCGCACCGCCGCTGCCACGCCGGCCCCCGCCGGTGGTGCCCCCGCACCCGACAACGGTTCCGCGCCGTGGATCGTGGACGTCACCGAGGCCTCCTTCCAGGCCGTGGTCGAGCAGTCCCTGCAGGTGCCCGTCGTGGTGCTGCTGGGTGCCTCCTACAGCCCCGAGTCGCAGCAGCTCGCTGCTTCGCTGACCCGCTTCGCCACGGCTTCCGGCGGGGCCTGGATCCTCGCCAGGGTCGACCTGGAGGCCTCGCCCCGGATCGGGCAGGCGTTCGGGGTGCAGTCCGTGCCGACGACGATCGCCGTTGCTGCCGGTCAGCCCATCGATGCTTTTGCCGGGCCCATCGCGGACGCCGAGTTGTCGCAGTGGATCGCTCGGTTGCTGGACGCCTTGCGGGAGCGGTTGCCCGGGATTCGGGCCGGTGAGGCTCGGGCCGGGTCTGTTCCTGTGGTTGAGGAAGAGGTTGTCGAGGATCCTCGGATCGTTGCTGCCGAGGAAGCCTTTGAGCGGGGCGATTATGTTGCTGCTCAGGGGTTCTACTCGGAGATCCTCGCCTCTGAGCCTGGGAACGAGTTGGCCAAGGAAGGTCTTGCGCAGGCTCGGTTCGCTGAGCGGGCCGAGGCTGTTGATCCTGCTGTGATCGCCAAGGCTGATTCGGCGCCTGAGGACATCGACGCCCAGCTTGCTGCTGCTGATGCTCAGGTTGCCGGGCAGATGGTTGATGAGGCGTTTTCTCGGTTGGTTGAGACTGTTCGGCGAGTTTTTGGGGAGGATCGGGATCGGGTTCGGCAGCACTTGGTTGGGCTGTTCGAGTTGTTCCCGGCTGATGATCCTCGGGTTGCTGCGGCTCGGCGGAAGCTGGCTTCTGCTTTGTACTGAGGTCGCTACCGGGTGGGTGGTCACCTTGCGGGCGGCGGGCTTGCGGTTGCGTGCGTTTTCCTGGGGGCTCTGCCCCCAGACCCCCGGCAATCTGATCGGGAGGTGGCGCCGTGGGTGGGTTGATGGCACGCCTGTTGCGTTGGGCGGCCGCCGGTTGCGTTGAGGGTGCGTTGTGGCGGTGGGGTCCCGTCACGAGCCACGCCAAGAGCGGGCCACATGCAGGTAGGGGTGTCAAGCGGACGAAAAGCGTGTCCGCTTGACACCCCTACCTGCATGCAGCAAGAGCTGTGGCGCGACTCGTGACGGGACCCCACCGCCCTTGCCTTGCGGTAAGGACGGCTCGCCTGCGGCATCGCGTGCGGGAGACGGCTCGCCTTCGGCTTCGCGGGCGAGGGACGGCTCGCCTTCGGCTTCGCGGGTGGGTGGCTACTAAGGGCGTCTGCGTTCCAAAAGGACTGTGTCTCGCCATTCGCCGTGGTGCTTGGCGATTCGTTCGCGTAGGCCCACTGTGCGGAAGCCCGCTTTGTGGTGCAGGGCGATGCTGGCTCGGTTCTCCGGGAAGATGACTGCTTGCAGGGTCCACATGTCGTCGGCGTCTGCGGCTGTGACCTGGTGGTGCAGCAGGGTTTTGCCCACGCCCCTGCCCTGGGAGGCGTCGGCCACGTAGATCGAGGTCTCCACCACTCCGGCGTAGCACTCGCGGGGTGAGACTGGGGTGGCTGCTGCCCAGCCTGCGGTTTTGCCGTCCACCACGGCTATCCAGCGGTGGTCTGGCAGCCACTTGGATTCCAGGGTTCTGCGGGATGGGACTTCGGTTTCGAACGTGGCGTTGCCCGAGGCTATGCCTTCGCCGTAGATGCGGCGGACGTCTGGCCAGTCTGCTGCCGTCATGGTGCGGATCGTGACGCCTGGTACTGGGTTCACGGTGCCTGTGGAGAGGGCGCCCATCACCGCGTCTGCTGCGTGGGGGAGGCCCGTGCAGCAGGCCGGGTTGACCGTGACGAGGGTGGTCGTGCCCTCGCGCTGGATGTGGAGGAAGCCGACCTCCGCCAGTTTGCGGACGTGGTGGGAGCAGGTGGACTGGCTCACGCCCAGCAGGGTGGTCAGTTCGCCCACGGTGACCGGGGTCGGGGACGAGGCCACGTGGTGGAGCAGGCGGACTCTCGTGGGGTCGGAGAGCGTCGCGAACCAGGAGGCGTAGGTCGTGGCTTCGTCGGTCAGCACGGGACAAGTATCGACATTGGTCGATTAAAGGGTCAAACCGAGTACTTCTTCACGCAGAACGAGAGGCCTCGGAAGAAGCCGTCGCCGAACGCTTCCACGCGGGCGAAGCCCGAGGGGACTGCTTTGCCGT
Source organism: Lentzea flaviverrucosa (assembly GCF_003350445.1). NCBI lineage: Bacteria > Bacillati > Actinomycetota > Actinomycetes > Pseudonocardiales > Pseudonocardiaceae > Lentzea > Lentzea flaviverrucosa. Next base: position 233,415 of record NZ_QQAU01000002.1, on the reverse strand, counting down.
TGACGTCTGCCGCGATGAGGCTGTCGTCTGCCAGGAGTTCTGCCACTGCCTCGTCCAGGTCGCCTGGGGAGAGGCGCAGGCCCGCTGCCGCGTTGGGGCGGTTGGTGAGGCCCGCCCAGGCTCCTGTCAGGCAGGCGGTGCGCTGGCCTGCCGCGTCGTCGTCGAGTTTGAAGCCCGTCGCGTGCTGGATGGAGAGGGAGAAGCGGGAGGCGATGACCGCGAACGCGGCGAAGTCGCCGATGCCGCCCTTCGAACCCTTCTTCGGGGGCGTGCCGATCTTGACCAGTTGCGGGAGGTCCAGCTGCAGCTGGTTGACCGCCGGGCAGTAGGAGGCAGGGGACGTGGTCTGGGCGTTGGCGCAGGACTTGATGCCCGCCTTGTCGAAGGCGGGGAAGGCCGCGCCGCTCGACTTGTAGGCGTCGCGGAGTGACTCCTCCAGGGCCCTGAGGTACTTGTCCTCGTTCACCTGGGCGTTGCCGCGGCCCTGGCCCTGGTCGGTGTCGGAGAGGTCGAACGGGCGCTCGGTGATGCGCTTGCCGATCTCGGCCTCGTTGATCTCCGCGCAGCGGGCGGCGCCTCGGGTGAAGCCGAACTGGAAGGCGGAGACGCGGTCGAACGCGCTGCCGTGGGCTCCCTGCTTCTCGAAGGACGTGCCGGCGCTGTCGCGGATGAAGAACATCGTCTGCAGGACCTGGTTGAGGCCCTCGCCGGTGGAGAGTTCGAAGTGCTTCGACTTGTTCTCGGCGATCCAGCGCATGAAGACGCCCGTGTAGCAGTCGGCCTGCTGCTCCTTGACGATCGACGGGGTGTTGGCGCCGATGTTGGAGGCCGGGCCGAGCTTGTACTGCACGGCGTGGCCCATCTCGTGGGCCAGGACCGTGACGACGGCCATCGGGCCGAAGGAGTCCTTGAGCATCGGCAGGAGCTCGCCGCGGTCCCAGGTGATGCTGTCGTCGAGGGCGCAGTAGAACGCGTTCGCGATGCCGGTGGTGTCGAGCTTGCAGACCTCGACGCCCTTGCCGTTGGAGTCGTAGGAGATGAAGCGCTTCACCGGCTCGAACGCCTTGCCCGCGAACGAGGCGGGGAACTCCGCCTTCCAGAACTCCTGCACGTCGGCGAGGGTGTTGATGGCCAGGCGGTCCATGTCGCCGCCGTCGCCGTTCTCCACGCTCAGGTCCGCGTCCGGCACACCCTTCTTCGGGCCGGACGGGCCGTTGGAGATCTCCAGGCCCGCGACCTTCGTGGGGTCGGGGCGCTCGCCCTTCGGTTCGCCGTCGACCACGGAAGCGCAGGCGGTCAAGGCGGCGGTCACGGCCAGCGCGACGGCGATTCGTCCGAATCCCATGAGGTCAGACACTACTAAGCGCGTTCTGAGGCCATTCGGCACGTACCTTCGGCCAAACGTGAAAACTCCTCACCCCTCGGGGTGATTTCAAGACTGCGCGGACTCGTTTTCGTTGTACGGCTGACGTTTGGGGGCGCACAGTCCCTTCCGCAAGCCTTCAGCGTGGAAGGAGTTTCGGGGTATGGGTAGAACGCGCTGGGCACGGTTCGCCGGGGTGCTGGGTATCGGTGCCGTGGGTGCCGGTGCCCTCCTGTTCGGCATGTCCCAGGGAGCGCTGGCCGCCTCGTTCGCGGTGTCCGGCACCAATTTCAAGGTCTCCGCCGACAACTTGACGGGCCAGGGATTCGTCCAGTTCGGCGGTGTCGACGCGGGTGCGGGCAAGACCCACGTGGTCGCGGTCAGCGGCTTCAAGACGGCGAGGCTGGACAAGTTCTGCCAGTCGGTGTTCGTCGCCAACATGCCGATCGTCGGGGACGTCACGATGCGCATCACCGCGGACGGCGTGGGCGGCATGTCGGCGGAGAACCTCGTCGTCAACCTCACCGACCTCAACGGCGACCTCGTCCTCGGCAACCCCGAGATCGGCATCGACGCCAACAAGGTGACCAAGGGACCGCAGAACCTCCGCGGCTTGCCGGGCTCGTTCGGCCTGCAGGCCGACTCGGCCAACATCACGTCGTTGCAGCAGACCGCCTGGGCCACCACCGCCCAGACCATCAGGTTCAAGGGCATGAACCTGACCATCCGCCAGGGGAAGCAAGAGTGCTTCTGACGACCTGGCGCCGGTTCACGGCGTGGCGACGCGGCCGGCCCTTCTGGGCCGGTCTCTTCGTGGCCGTGGGCGCGCTCCTCATCCTGTTCCCGCCGTTCGCCGGGCTGAAGTTCGGCGACCTGATGATCTCGATGCAGACGCTCGGTGGCGTGTCCGCGCTGCTGATCGGGACGTTGCTGGGGATGTGCGCGGTCGCGCTGTGGGCGCAGCCGAGGTTCCGGCTGGCGTCGGGCATCGTCACGGTGCTGCTGTCGCTGGTCGCCGTCGTCGTGACCAACTTCGGCGGCTTCATCATCGGCACCCTCTCGAGCCTGCTCGGCGGTGCGCTCGCCCTGGCGTGGACGGACGAGCCGAAGAAACCGAAGAAGGCGAAGGAACCGGAGACGACCCAGGGGGTTCAGCCCACATGATGCGGGCGCAGTCGCTCGCCGCCGTCACGATGGTCGCGGTGCTGGCGCTGCAACCGCCATCGAGCACCGAGCCACCACCGTCGTCGGACCCCGGCAGCAGTTCCCCGGCCCCGACCAGCACCACGACGTCGGAACCACCGCCCGTGTCGAGCACCAGCACCACCCCGCCGCCGGTGTCGTCCACCGCGCCGACGCCGCCGCCCAGTGCGGACCCGCCGCCGCCCCCGCCACCGGCCCCTGCACCGGTGGCGGCGGGAGGGCGGGAGTGGACGTTGACGGCGTCCAGGCTCGACCTGGGTGGCCTCAACTTCGTCGGGATCGTCGACACGCTGCTGAACGGGCAGGTCGTCAAGGTCCTGAAGTTCACCGCGTCGGACATGAAGATCAAGGACCTGGTGCAGACCGCCGAGGTCTCACCGGGCGTCAAGCTGATCACGGCCGCACGGCCCGGCAGCACGTCCACGGTCTCGCCAGGCCGGATCGAGCTGTTCACCGTGCAGCTCAAGGGCAACCTGGACATCCTCGGGATCAAGATCCCGGTGGACTACACCGCGGCACACCCACCGCCGCTGAACGTGCCGTTCGTGACCTTCACCGAGGTCACGGTGCGCAACACGGACCTGATCGGCGGAACGCTGAAGATCCCGGGCGCGCGGATCTCCGTGGTGTCCGACCAGGCTCCGGTCGCCCGACGCTGAAGCCCGCACCAGGCCCTCGAGCCGGTGCGGGCTTCCGCTTCTTCTCAGGTCCTCAGACGCCGCACTTCTTCGCGCCCTCGAACACGCCCTCGCGGAACTTCTTCACCCGCTCGAACCCGGGATCCACGGGGTTCGAGCCCTTGGTGTCGCGGGCCGCGTAGTCGAACTGCAGCAGCACCGTCACGGCCTCGTCGAAGTCGCCCGGCGAGAGGCCGAACCCGTCCTGCCGCTGGAACACCGCACCCGTGTACGCGCCGGCCAGGCACAACGCCGCCGCGGAGGCGCCCTCACCTTCGGTCGGCTTGCCGAGCACGGCCAGCTCGGCCATCGCGTACCTGGTCGCGATCAGCGTGCCCGTCGCGTAGTCGCCGAACTCCTTGTGCAGGGCCGGTAGCTCGTCCTTGGTGTCGATCTTGATGGTCTTGTCCGCCGGGCAGTACGCGACGGGGCCCTGGTCACCGGAGCAGTCCGGCTCGGTCTGGGAGGCCTCCGCGCGCGGCGAGGGCCAGGTCTTGCCCGCGGTCGTGGCGAGGTTCTTGAAGAAACCGTCGAGGTCGGGCGTGACGGCTTCGAGCATGTCGTCGAACGGCAGGTTGCCGCCGTTCGCGCGGTCCTTGACGCTGGTGAACGCGCGCTGCGTGAACTGGCGGTTCTGGACCGTCATCGCGCCGCAGAACTTCGTGCCCTGCTCGTAGCCGTCCTGGAAGGCCGCCACGCGGTCGAACGCGCTGCCGTGCGCCTGCTCGTCCTCCGGGGAGGTGCCGACCGGGTCGCGGAACGTGATCAGGGCGCCCAGCGCCTTGTCCAGGGCGTCGGCGTTGATGTCGAGGCGCTGCGACTTGCCGTCCGCCACGTTGCGCACGAACGCGCCCGCGAAGCAGTCGGCCTGGGCCTCGGTGAGGATCGTCGGGTACTTCTCCGGCTCGCGGCGCTCGGCCTCGGGCGTGATGCCCATGCGGTTCTGCACGGCGTGGCCGATCTCGTGCGCGAGGACGACGACCACGGCCGCCTCGCCGAAGCGGTCCTGCAGCACCGGCAGCAGGGACGCGCGGTCCCAGGCGATGGCGTCGGCGGCCGGGCAGTAGAACGCGTTGCCCTCCACGTCCGCGGCCTTCTGCGTGCACGGCGGCGGCTTCGCGGTGGCGTCGGCCGTGTCGACCGAGAAGTAACCGCCGCCCAGCGGCTTCCACGGCTTGTTGAAGGTCGTCTGGAACGACTCGGTCCAGAACTCCTCGATGTCCGTGAGCGCGGTGGCGGCCAGCTTGTCGATCGGGCCGTTGTCCGAGCCGCGCACCTGGACGGTGGTGGTGGACGCCTCCTTCTTCACCACCTTGGCGGCGCGGGGCGTCCCTGGGATCTGGGCTGTGCACCCTGCGGCAAGCAGGGCGGTGACGACGATCAGCGCGATGCTCCGGTGCCGCATGGAACCATTGTGCCTGCCGGCCGGCTCCCGGGGCGTCCTAGTCGTCCAAGTCAGGCGCATACAAGGGGCAACGTGCGGCGGACTGATCAGGTTCACCGGGCCGGAGTCGCCCGATCGACTTACATTTCCATTCGTGCGCGAAGTGTTGTGCGCCGTGTTGCTGCTCCTGGGCCCTCCGCCGGGGGCCGATCCGACCATGCCCGGTTGCACCGGCGGAATCGCGCCGGAGCCGCGCGCGGGCGTGCTCATCGGGTCCGGCACCGCCCAGTCGGTGCTGGCCGTGGTGCCGGGAGGTGTCTACGACCTGTCGGTCTGGGCAGGCAGCCGGGCGCCCGGACCCGCGACGGCGACCGGGCTGCGGTTCCACGACCGCGACGGCGTCCAGACCGGACGCACCTACGCGCTCCGGCCGGGCCGCGAGACGAAGCGCCAGAACAGTTACGGCATGGTCGCACCGCGTGACGCCGCCACCGTCCGGTTCTTCGCCACCACGAGCACCGAGGTCCACTGGGACTGCGTGTTCCTCAGGGTGTCCGCCTACGACGTCGCGCTCGAAGCCGGGCAGGACACCCTGAAGATCACCGTCACCAACACCGGCAGCGAACCGCTGACCGGTCTGAAGCTCGCCGTCACCGGCTGCGCGGACTTCCCGCCGTTCGACCTGGAGGACCAGGTCGTCCGCACCTGCGCGGGCACCGGTCCCGCGCAGGTGTCCGGTGCGCTCTACTGGAACGGAGCGCTGCCGGACGTCTCAGAGAGTCTCGATCTCGGTCACCGGATCGGGGACCAGCCACAGCACGCCGGACGGCGGCAGCTGCAGGATGGCTGAGTACGGCCGCCCGTGCCACGGCCTGGCCTCGGCCTCGACGCCACCGAGGTTGCCCACGCCCGAACCGCCGTAGTGCGCGGCGTCGGTGTTCACGAGCTCCTTCCAGCGCCCGGACGACGGCAGGCCGACGCGGTAGTCGTGGTGCGGCGACCCGGAGAAGTTCGCCACGCAGGCGAGCGTCGAGCCGTCCTCACCGATCCGCAGGAACGACAGGACGTTGCCGCCCGAGTCGTTCGCGTCGATCCACTGGAACCCCTCCGGCGTGACGTCGTTCGAGAACAACGCCGCGGCGGTCTTGTACACCGAGTTCAGGTCGCGCGTCAGCGACTGGATGCCCTGGTGCAGCGGCTCCTGCTCGACGAGGTGCCAGTCGAGCGACCGCGACTCCGACCACTCCTGCCGCTGCCCGAACTCGCCGCCCATGAACAGCAGCTGCTTGCCCGGATGTGCCCACATGAACGCCAGCAGCGACCGCACGCCGGCGGCCTTGTTCCAGTCGTCGCCCGGCATCCGGGTCCACAGCGAACCCTTGCCGTGCACCACCTCGTCGTGCGAGAGCGGCAGCACGAAGTTCTCGCTCCACGCGTACACCAGCGAGAACGTCATCTCGTTGTGGTGGAACGAGCGGTGCACCGGCTCACGCGACAGGTAGTGCAGCGTGTCGTGCATCCAGCCCATGTTCCACTTGAAGCCGAACCCGAGCCCGCCCAGGTGCGTCGGCCGCGTGACGCCCGGCCACGCCGTCGACTCCTCGGCGATCATGACCACGCCGGGGTGCCGCTTGTAGACGGTCGCGTTCAGCTCCTGCAGGAACCGCACCGCGTCGAGGTTCTCCCGGCCGCCGAACTCGTTGGGCAGCCACTGGTCCGCCGGCCGCGAGTAGTCGAGGTAGAGCATCGACGCGACGGCGTCCACGCGCAGGCCGTCGAGGTGGAACTCCTCGATCCAGTACAGCGCGTTCGCGACCAGGAAGTTCCGGATCTCGTTGCGTCCGAAGTCGAAGACGTACGTGCCCCAGTCGAGCTGCTCGCCACGACGTGGGTCGGCGTGCTCGTACAGCGGCGTGCCGTCGAACTTCGCGAGCGCCCAGGCGTCCTTCGGGAAGTGCGCGGGCACCCAGTCGACCAGCACGCCGATGCCGCGCTGGTGCAGCGTGTCGACGAAGAACCGGAAGTCGTCCGGCGAACCGAACCGCGAGGTCGGCGCGTAGTACGAGGTGACCTGGTAGCCCCACGAACCACCGAACGGGTGCTCGGCCACGGGCAGCATCTCGATGTGCGTGAAGCCCATGTCCTCGCAGTAGTCCGCGAGTTCGACGGCCAGCTCCCGGTAGTTGAGACCGGGCTTCCACGAGCCGAGGTGCACCTCGTAGGTCGACATCGGCGCGTTCGCCCAGTTCGTGGCCTCACGCCGGGCTTCCCACTCCGCATCTTGCCACTGGTACTCCGACCGCGTGACGACCGAGGCCGTCTGCGGCGGGACCTCCGTGGCGAACGCCATCGGGTCGGCCTTCTCGTGCCAGATGCCGTCCTGGCCGAGGATGCGGAACTTGTACCGAGAGCCCACCACGACGTTCGGCAGGAAGACTTCCCAGACACCGCTGGAACCCATGGAGCGCAACGGGTTCGCGCGCCCGTCCCAGCCGTCGAAGTCACCGGTCACGCGCACGCCGCGCGCGTTCGGCGCCCACACCGCGAACGAGACGCCGGTGACGTCACCGGAAGCCGTTTCGTAGGAACGGACATGAGCGCCGAGCACGTCCCAGAGCCGCTCGTGCCGGCCCTCACCGATGAGGTGCAGGTCCAGCTCGCCCACGGTCGGCAGCCAGCGGTACGGGTCGTCCACCTCGATGGCCGGGCCGCCGTCGTACTTGACCAGCAACCGGTAGTCGCCGGGCACCTCCGGCAGTTCGCCCTCGAACAGCGCGTCGGCGATGCGTGGCAGCTCGACCTGCTTGTCGCCCCAGGCCACCGCGACGGACGTCGCACCTGGGCGGAGAGCCCGCGCGATCACCTGGTCGCCGACGGTGTGCACACCCAGCACCGAGTGCGGGTCGTGGTGCGCACCTGACAGGAGTCGGTCCAGGTCGGCCTTCACGGCTCAGTTCCCTCCAGAAGTCATCCGGGCGATCGACGACAGCGGAACCGTCAACCACTCCGGCCTGTTGGCGTGCTCGTAAGCGACCTCGTAGACCGCCTTGTCCAGCTCGAAAGCGCGCAGCAGGTGCGCGTGGTCCCGCGGGTCGTCCGCCACCTCGGCGTAGCCGTCGCAGAACGCGGCCCGGTTGCGCTTCGTCCACTCCATCGCGCGGTAGGCGAGCTGGTCGTCGTCGGGCTGGCCGATGAGCAGCTGCCTGGCCGCGTAGTCGAACGACCTCAGCATCCCCGCCACGTCGCGCAACGGCGACCGCAGTGCGAGCCGGTCCTCGACCTTCGCCGCGGGCTCGCCCTCGAAGTCGATCAGCAGCCAGCCGTGCACGGTCCGCAGCACCTGGCCCAGGTGCAGGTCGCCGTGGATGTGCTGGATTCCGATCGCGCCGACGTGGTGGCGCGCCTCCTCGAACGCGGCGCGCAACGGCTCCTCGTGGCGGCCCAGTTCCGGCACCGCCTCCAGCACGACGCCCAGGCGCCGTTGCATGCCCTCGATGGCACGGTCGATCGCGTCCTCGTCCGCGATCTGCGTGCCCAGGGCCTCGGCGAGGTCGGCGTGGACCTTCGCGACGGCGTGGCCGAGGCGTTGCGCCTCGCCCGCGAAGTCGCCACCGACCTCGAACGCGTGCAGGTCGGCCTCGGCCATCAGGTCGCGCACCGAGGTCTTGGCCATGTCCCAGCCCTCGACCGCGTCCGGCAGGAACTCCTGCAGCATCGCGAGCGTGATCTGCTGGTCGTTCAGCGTGGTCGAGATGGAGCCCAGCGGCAGCGCGATGTGCTCGCAGCCGACCGACCGCAACGCGCGGTGCATCGTCAGGTCGCGGTTCTCGCCGTTCGCGAGCTTGCGGAAGATCTTCAGGATGTACTGCTGCCCGTAGATCAGCGACGTGTTGGACTGCTCGACGCCGATCGGCCGCCCGCGCAGGCCCGACCGCACCTCGGTGCCGGGCTCGTGCGCGAACGTGATGCCGTCGGTGGTGTGCCCGGACGCGATCCGGTCGAGCAGCACACCGTTGTGCTCGGGGTCGAGCAGCACGTCCCAGGCGCCGGTGCTCAGGCTCAGCGCGCCCTGGTAGTTCTCCGTTCGTCCGGGCTGCTCGACCTCGAAGACCACGTGCACCAGGTCGCCGTCGACGACCGTCGTCCGCAGTGGACGGACGGCCGTGATCGGCCTGTCCTTGCCGCCGAACCACCTGGCGGCCGGGAGCAGATCGGGTAGCGAGGCGGCCAGCTTCTCGACCAGTTCGTGGGGATCGGTCACGCGTGATTCACCTCATCTCGCTGTCGTCGCCCGCCTCTACCAGCTGGAACCAGTAGAAACCGTGACCCGGGAGGGTCAGCAGGTAGGGGAGTTCCCCGATCGCGGGGAATTTGACACCTCCGGTGAGCTCCATCGGCGCGTAGTCGCGGTGCTCGGAGAGGTCCAGCTCGACGGGTTGCGGGAAGCGCGACAGGTTGTTCACGCAGAGCACGATGTCCTCGCGGCCGTCCGGGCGCTTCCACTGCCGCTTGTACGCGAGCACGCTCGGGTTCGAGCCGCCGAGCTCGGTGAAGTCGCCCTCGGCGAACGCGTGGTGCTGCTTGCGCACCTCGATCATGTGTCGCGTCCAGTTGAGCAGCGACGTCGAGCTGTTCAGCTGCGCCTCGACGTTCAGGCCCTGGTAGCCGTAGACCGGGTCCATGATCACCGGCAGGTAGATCCGGCCGGGGTCGCACGACGAGAAGCCCGCGTTGCGGTCCGGGGTCCACTGCATCGGCGTGCGCACGGCGTCACGGTCCTGCAGCCAGATGTTGTCGCCCATGCCGATCTCGTCGCCGTAGTACAGGACGGGAGAGCCGGGCAGCGACAGCAGCAGCGCGGTGAACAGCTCGTGCTGGTTGCGGTCGTTCTCGAGCAGCGGGGCGAGCCGTCGGCGGATGCCGATGTTCGCCTTCATCCGCGGGTCCTTGGCGTACTCCGAGTACATGTAGTCGCGCTCTTCGTCGCTGACCATCTCGAGCGTGAGCTCGTCGTGGTTGCGCAGGAAGATGCCCCACTGGGCGTTCTCCGGGATCGACGGCGTCTGCGCCAGGATCTCCGAGATCGGGAACCGCGACTCGCGCCGCACCGCCATGAAGATCCGCGGCATCAGCGGGAAGTGGAACGCCATGTGGCACTCGTCGCCGCCGATCTCCGGGTCACCGAAGTACTCGACCACGTCCGACGGCCACTGGTTCGCCTCGGCGAGCAGCACCCGGCCGGGGAACTCGTCGTCGACGACCTTGCGGCACTTCTTCAGGAACTCGTGCGTGCGCGGCAGGTTCTCGCAGATCGTGCCCTCCTCTTCGAAGAGGTACGGCACGGCGTCGAGGCGGAACCCGTCGATGCCGAGGTCGAGCCAGAACCGCAGGATGTCGAGCATCGCCTCCTGCACTTCCGGGTTCTCGTAGTTGAGGTCCGGCTGGTGGCTGAAGAAGCGGTGCCAGAAGAACTGCCCGCGCACCGGGTCGTACGTCCAGTTCGACGACTCCGTGTCGACGAAGATGATCCTCGCGTCGGAGTAGCGCGAGTCGTCGTCGCTCCACACGTAGTAGTCGCCGTACGGGCCCGTCGGGTCCTGGCGCGACTGCTGGAACCACGGGTGCGCGTCGGAGGTGTGGTTGAGCACCAGGTCGGTGATCACGCGGATCCCGCGCCGGTGCGCCTCCTCCAGGAGGTACACGAAGTCCTCGACGGTGCCGAACTCCGGCAGCACCGCCCGGAAGTCGCTGATGTCGTACCCGCCGTCGCGCAGTGGCGACGCGTAGAACGGCGGCAGCCAGAGGCAGTCGACGCCGAGCCACTCCAGGTAGTCGAGGCGCGAGGCGAGACCGCGGAGGTCGCCCGTGCCGTCGCCGTTGGAGTCGCTGAAGGCGCGGACCAGCACCTCGTAGAAGACAGCGCCCTTGAACCAGCTCGGGTTGGCCGATGCCGGTTTGGCCGACTTGAAGTCCTCAGCCTGAGGTTCTACCAGGAAGCCGTCGTCGTCGATGGCCTCTCCGGTGTGCGGTGTTCCTTCCAGCCCGAGCGCAGCATCGGGACGGGAGTCGTCGGCCATGGTTCCCACCTCGTCGGGGGTTGTGCGGGTTGATCAGCTGAAACGGCGCTGCAAGCTCACGACGTGCGCGGTCGCACGCCACGGCTCGAGGCGGACGTAGTTGGCCTGTCCCCAGTCCCACGTCTCGCCGGTGACCTCGTCGTGCGCGATCACCCGCTCGTGCCAGTCGAACCCGAGCTCGGGCAGGTCGAGGTACAAGGTCCCCTCCTGCGCGTTGTGCGGGTCGAGGCTGACGACGACAACGACGGTGTCGCCCGTTTCCGGGTCACGCTTGGAGTAGGCGACCAGCGCGTCGTTCTCGATGCTCTGGAACTTCAGCGTGCGCATCTGCTGGAGCGCGGGATGCGCCTTGCGGATGTGGTTGAGCTTGCGCAGCCACGGCTCGAGACTGCGACCGTCCGCCAGTGCACGGGCGTAGTCGCGAGGCCGCAACTGGTACTTCTCGGAATTGAGGTACTCCTCGCTTCCGGGCTTCACGGCCTCGTGCTCGAACAGCTCGTAGCCGCTGTAGACGCCCCACGTGGGGGAGAGCGTGGCCGCGAGCGCCGCACGGAGCCCGAACATTCCGGGACCGCCGTGCTGCAGTGACTCGTGCAGGATGTCCGGGGTGTTCACGAAGAGGTTCGGCCGCGCCTCGTCCCAGTGGTCGCGGACGTCCTCGCCGAACTCGATCAGCTCCTGCTTGCCCGTCCGCCACGTGAAGTACGTGTAGGACTGGGTGAAGCCGAGCTTGGCCAGGCCGTAGAGGCGGGCGGGCCTGGTGAAGGCCTCCGCCAGGAACAGCGTGTCCGGGTAGACCTCCTTCACCTTCCAGATCAGCCACTGCCAGAAGTCCGGCGGCTTGGTGTGGGGGTTGTCGACCCGGAAGATCCGCACCCCGTGCTCGGCCCAGAACAGGACCACGCGCAGCACCTCGTGGTAGAGGCCCTGCGGGTCGAGGTCGAAGTTGATCGGGTAGATGTCCTGGTACTTCTTGGGCGGGTTCTCGGCGTACGCGATCGTGCCGTCGGGCTGCGTCGTGAACCACTCCGGGTGCTTGAGCACCCACGGGTGGTCGGGGGCGCACTGCAGCGCGAAGTCGAGCGCCACCTCGAGCCCGAGGTCCTTGGCGCGCGCGACGAGCGCGTCGAAGTCCTCGATCGTGCCGAGCTGCGGGTGGATCGCGTCGTGCCCGCCCTCGTCCGCGCCGATGGCCCACGGTGACCCCGTGTCCTCCGGCGTCGCGACGAGCGTGTTGTTGGGACCCTTGCGGTTGACCCGGCCGATGGGGTGGATCGGCGGGAAGTAGACGACGTCGAAACCCATCGCCGCGACCCGGTCGAGCTCCTTGGTCGCCGTGGCGAACGTGCCGTGCACCGCCTGGCCGGTCTCGTCGATCCCGCCGGTGCTGCGCGGGAAGAACTCGTACCAGGAGCCGTAGGCGGCCTTCTTGCGGTCGCACCAGATCTTGTGCGTCTTGCCCTTGGTGATCAGCTCGCGCACGGGGTGCTCGAACATCACCTTCTGCACGTCGGCCGCGAAGGCCGGCGCGACGCGTTCGGCGAGCGGCCGGTCCTCGTCCCGCAACGCCGCCGCGGCAGACGTGAGGAGTGCTCGCTCTTGTCGCCTATCGGGTCGCCTTGCCACTCGATCGAGTAGCCCGGCACCGATCTCAAGATCGTTTGCGAGATCACCGGGACCCTGTCCAGCGGCGATCTTCACCTCAACAGCGTGGTTCCAGGTGCCCCAGGGGTCACTCCACGCATCGATCCGGAACGTCCAGGCGCCTTCGGCGTCCGGAACCACCGTCGCGCCCCATCTGTCGAGGCCGATCCCGACCTCGTGCATGCGCGTCTGACGAGCGACTCGGTCGTTCGGTCCGCGCCAGCTGACTGTGGCCGCGAGTTTGTCGTGTCCCTCGCGCCACACCGTGGCCGCAACCGGAATGTGTTCTCCCACAACGGCTTTGGCTGGATACCTACCAGCCGACACCACCGGGGATACCTCGTCGATACCGAGCCGTCCGCTCATCGGCAGCGCCCTTCCGCCGTATCGCTTCTCTTTGATGCGTCAAATCCTGCCTTGCTCGATCAAGCCGTCTGACAGCGGGTTACCCCATCTAGATCCGTACCCCGCCACCCTCGATCGCACACCTCGAGCGCTGATCGTGTCCAGGGTCTCTCGGCCACGTTCCCAGCGCTTGGTGTCTTTCTCATTGGACTCTTCCCGTACAACTCACCGTGTTAAGAGAGCGCTACAGGTACCGTGCGCGCGTGAACAAGCTTGGAGGTCGTTACGTCCTGCTCGATCAGCTCGGCGCCGGTGCCATGGGTGTCGTGTGGCGAGCACGCGACGAGTTCCTGCACCGTGACGTAGCGGTCAAGCAGCTGCTTCTCAACGACGTGGAGTCGAACGAGTTCCACGAGGCCGTGCAGCGCGCCATGCGTGAAGGCCGCATCGCAGCCCGGTTGCAGCACCCTAACGCGATCGCCGTGTACGACGTCGTGGTCGAGGACGGCAAGCCTTGTCTTGTCATGGAGTATTTGCCGTCCCGCAACCTCTCCTCGGTGCTGGAACGCGGCCCGATGCCCGCGCAGGAGGCGGCGCGGATCGGTTCGCTGGCCGCCGGCGCGCTGGCCGCCGCGCACAGCGCGGGCATCGTGCACCGCGACATCAAGCCCGGAAACGTCCTCATTGGACGCGACGGCACGGTGAAGATCACCGACTTCGGCATTTCGCGCGCTTTGGGCGATGTGGCCGTGACGAAGACCGGCATGCTCGCGGGCACGCCCGCGTACCTGGCGCCGGAACTGGCCCGCGGTTCCGACCCCGCGCCGCCCTCGGACGTGTTCTCGCTCGGCGCGACGATCTACGCGATGACCGAGGGCGAGCCGCCGTTCGGCAAGAGCACGAACGACCTGGGCCTGCTCTACAAGGTCGCGCGCGGCGAGACCCGCCCGCCGACGCGTTCGGGCCCGCTCACCGGCCTGCTGACCCGGCTGCTCGCGAACGAGCCGTCGCAGCGCCCCACCGCGGCCCAGGCCGCCGAGGAGCTCAAGGCGATCGCGTCCGGTGCCCCGGTCCCGGTCACCCGCGTGATCCCGCCGCGCCCCATGACGCCGCCGACCGGCACCGCCGTGATGGGCGCCGCGGGTCCGGGCACGATGCAGGGCCCGCCGCGCACGATGCCCCCGCAGGCGCCGCGCACCCGGCCGCCCGCGCCGTTGCCCGCGACCTACGACGACTACGAGCCCGAGCCCGAACCGAAGAAGAGCAACCGGGGCCTCGCGGTCGCGGCCGCGGTCCTCGGCGTGCTCCTGATCTCGGGCGTCGCCTACGCGATCATCTCGAACTTCGGGGACGGCGACTCGACCGGTACCGGTGCCAGTTCGACGCCGGTGACCACCTCGGAGACCCCGGAGCCCACCTACGACAAGCCGACGACCAACCCCCCGGCCAAGACGACCGAGAAGCAGACGCCGTCGCAGACCAAGCCGAGCCCGCCGCCCTCGTCGAAGCCGCCGGCCACCAAGTTCACCCAGGCCCAGGTCGCCACCTTCGTGAAGCAGCACTACGCGAAGCTGCCGGCGAACGTCGAGGCCGCCCGTGGCGACTGGGACCCCGACCGGGCACCCGGCCTGGCCTCGGAGAAGCAGTTCTGGGGCAAGTACAGCAAGCTCGCGGTCAAGGACGGCCCGCTGGCCGACGCGAACGAGGACGGCACGTTCACCGTCACGACGGCGCTGGAGCTGACCGACAAGGAGACCGACAAGGCGACGACCGAGGAGCACACGCTCAAGATCTCCGGCAAGGGCGACAGGCTGCTGATCACGAACGAGCAGCGGGGTTGATCGGGCGTCGAAGTATTCGCTGCTCACGGGCGTCCGCGTCTTGACCGGTTCTGCAAGTCGTTGCAGGTCTGACCGGGAACGTTGTCAGGCACTCAGGGGTGGCAGGTAAGTTCGCTCGTCATGCGAGCACTTCGCCGGTTCACCGTCCGAGCCAGCCTGCCGGAGCCCCTGTCCGCGCTGAGCACGCTCGCCACCAACCTGCGCTGGACGTGGCACCCGCCCACGCAGGACCTCTTCTCCTCGATCGACCCCCGCGTCTGGTCCGAGGTCGGTGGCGACCCGTTGCGTCTGCTCTCCGTCGTCGACGCGGGCAAGCTGGAGTCGCTGGCCAGAGATGAGCAGTTCCTGCTCAAGCTCCACGCCCTCGCGAGCGATCTGGAGCGGTACGTCCAGGGTCCGCGCTGGTACCAGCGCAGGCAGGACGAGATCGCCCAGCGCCGCGAGCACGGGGCACCCGACACACCGCTGCCCACGAGCGTCGCGTACTTCTCGATGGAGTTCGGCGTGCACGAGGCGCTGCCGAACTACTCGGGCGGTCTCGGCATCCTCGCCGGCGACCACCTCAAGGCGGCCTCCGACCTCGGCGTTCCGCTGATCGCGGTCGGCCTGCTCTACCGGTCCGGGTACTTCCGGCAGTCGCTGTCGCTCGACGGCTGGCAGATCGAGCACTACCCGACGCTCGACCCCCGCGGGTTGCCGCTGGAGCTGCTGACCGAGCCGTCCGGGTTGCCGCTGCTGGTGCACGTGGCCATGCCGGGCGACCGGATGCTGCGCGCGAAGATCTGGAAGGCGCAGGTCGGGCGCATCCCGCTGCTCCTGCTCGACTCGGACGTGGAGCAGAACGACGAGGACCTGCGCGGCGTCACCGACCGGCTCTACGGCGGCGACCAGAACCACCGGATCCGCCAGGAGATCCTCGCCGGCATCGGCGGCGTGCGCGCCGTGCGCACGTTCTGCGAGCTCACCGGCCACGCGCAGCCCGAGGTCTTCCACACCAACGAGGGCCACGCCGGGTTCCTCGGCCTCGAGCGGATCCGCGAGTACATCACCAACGACGGTCTCGACTTCGACCAGGCGTTGACGGCGTCGCGCGCGGGCGCGGTGTTCACGACGCACACGCCGGTGCCCGCCGGCATCGACCGCTTCCCGGTCGACCTGGTCCAGCACTACTTCGGCGCCGAGAACCTGGTTCCCGGCGTGAACACCCAGCGCATCCTCGCGCTGGGCGCCGAGGAGAACCCCGGCATGTTCAACATGGCCCACATGGGCCTGCGGCTCGCCCAGCGCGCGAACGGTGTGTCCAAACTGCACGGTGAGGTCAGCCGGGACATGTTCCGCGGCCTCTGGCCGGGCTTCGACACCACCGAGGTGCCGATCGGCTCGGTCACCAACGGCGTGCACGGGCCGACGTGGGCGGCGACGGAGATGAGCAAGCTGCTCGGAGCGTCCGAGTCAGACACAGTGGACAGCGGCCGGATGGGTCTGGGCATCGGCGCGTTCGAGCCGGTCACCGACGCCGGGCTGTGGGAGCTGCGGTCCACGCTGCGCGGCCGCCTGGTCGACGAGGTGCGCCGCCGCGTGCGCGAGTCGTGGCTGCAGCGTGGCGCGTCCGCGCTGGAGCTGGGCTGGACCGACTCGGTCTTCGACCCGAACGTGCTGACCGTGGGCTTCGCACGGCGCGTGCCGACGTACAAGCGCCTCACGCTGATGCTGCGCGATCCTGAGCGGCTGCGTTCGCTGCTGCTGCACCCCGAACGGCCCGTGCAGCTCGTCGTGGCGGGCAAGTCGCACCCGGCGGACGACGGCGGCAAGGCGCTGATCCAGCAGATCGTGCGCTACGCCGACGAGGCGGGCGTGCGGCACCGGATCGTGTTCCTGCCGGACTACGACATGTCCATGGCCCGGTACCTGTACTGGGGCTGCGACGTGTGGCTGAACAACCCGATGCGCCCCCTCGAAGCGTGCGGTACGTCCGGCATGAAGGCGGCGTTGAACGGCGGCCTCAACCTGTCCATCCGCGACGGGTGGTGGGACGAGCTGTACGACGGCTCGAACGGCTGGGCCATCCCGACCGCGGACGGCGTCAACGACCCGGTCCGCCGGGACGACCTGGAGGCCAACGCGCTGTACGACCTGCTCGGTTCGCAGGTCGCGCCGCTGTTCTACGACCGCGGCGAGGACGGCGTGCCGACCCGCTGGATGTCGATGGTCCGGCACACGCTGGCTTCGCTCGGTCCGGTGGTGCAGGCCTCGCGGATGGTCCGCGAGTACGTGGAGACCTACTACGCGCCGGCCGCCGCGTCCGCGCAGAACGTCGTCGGTGAGGGATACCGGGGCGCCAAGGAGCTCTCCTCGTACCGCCACCGGCTGCGCGCGTCGTGGACGCGGGTGCGGGTGCTCGACAGCGACCTGGTGATCAGCGGCTCCTCCGTGCCGGTGCTCGGAGCGCCGGTCATCGTGCGGGCGCGCGTCGAACTGGCCGGGCTGGAGCCGTCCGAAGTGGACGTCCAGGTCGTGCTGGGCAAGGTGTCGCACGACTCCGACGAGCTCAAGGACATCGTGTCCGCGCCCATGAACTACGCGGGCAACGGCAACTACGAGGCCGAGGTGCCGCTGCCGCACGCAGGAGCGCTCGGCTACACCGTGCGCGTGCTGCCACGTCACGGCCTGCTGGCGACCTCCGCGGAACTCGGCAGGGTCGTTCTGGCCGGCTGATCGCTTCAGGAGGTCGACACAGGGCATCCGGCTCGCCTGAAAAAGGTGGGCTGGATGCCCTGATGTGTTCGTCTTCCTTGTTGCCTGTTCACTGCTGGTGACCTGGGTCAGGCGTGTGCCCCTCAAACCCTTCGCTCAAACGAATGACCACTTTTTCGAGTGGGTGAATTCGTGATCTCCGCTGGTAGGGGCCTGGACACGGGCTTACGCTCCTCGGCATGGAATGAACCGCACGAGAATTCGTAGAAAGGTTTTCTCGGGTCGGCTCCAAGTGAATTGCGCATTGAGGAAAGAAGGTAGCCGTGAAGAAGACGATTACCGCACTCTCGCTCGTCGCAGCATTGTTCACCGCCTCGACCATCCCGGCTGCCAGTGCGTCGCCCGCCGCGCCAGAACTCCCAGCCGCCTGCGCTGGTCTCGTCACGGACTTCGCCGCAAAACTCAAGAAGGCCGTCGGCAGTCTCGTGCCGGTGCCCAACGTGGAAGCCGTGAAACCGCTGATCGGAGACCTCCTCGGCCTCGTGACAGCGATGCAGAACGCCGGATGTCTACCGACACCTCCTGTCAGTGCGCCGGGCGTGCCCTTGCCGGCGCGGGCCGCTGAGTACGCAGGTCCGGCCGACCAGTGCCTGCCCGTCGTGCTGAACCTGATCTCGGCCATCGCCGGGCTCGGCGGCACGATCCTCGGTGCCGCGGGTGGGCCGCCCGACGTCGGCAAGATCACCGCAATGCTGACCTTGGTGCTCGACACCGTCAAGGACCTGCTGGGCAAGTGCGGCCTGCCGGCACCTCCCGGTGGCCTGCCCGCGCTGCCGGGCCTGCCGGTCCAGAACAGCTGATCTGTCCGCGGGGTGCGAAGGGCCCGTCACCGCTTCCGGTGACGGGCCCTTCGCCGTGCGTGCTGTCCGTTCGGAGGTCAGCTGATCTGCAGGCGGGCGCGGGTCGCCGCCACCCGCGGGCTCCAGCCCGCGAGCTCGTGCGCCTCGGCCACGAGTTCGCGGGCCTTCGCGTTGTCACCGTCCGCCATCCACGCCCGCGCGATGGTGATCAGGTCGTCGGCACGGCCCTGCGCGTTCTCGCTCGACTCGGCGGAGTAACCCGCGAGCCGCCTGGCCTTCGCGGTGTCGCCCTCGATCAACGCCATGATCGCCAGCGTCCCGTTCGCGCGCTGCTTCGGATATCCCGCCTCGTAGGCGTTGCCGAACATGCTGCGCGCGGTCTCCAGACCCACCTCCGCGGGGAACTGCCCCGCCTCGACCGCCAGCACGGAGACGCCCGCGGTGGTGGCCATCACGAAGGCCAGGTCCCGCGTGGTCAGGTCCGTGCGACCGGTCAGTCCGATCACCGTCTGCATCGCTTCGAGGTACCGCTCGCGAGCGCACGACGTCACGACCTCGAGCCCGACGACGGTGAGCAGGTCGGGGTGCTCGCGCACCAGCTCGGTGTGGATGCGCTCGGCCTCGTCGAGGTCACCGCGCTGGTAGGCGTCCATGCCGGCGAGCACGCCGGGCCCTGCCTCCAGTTCGCCGAGCGGCCGTCCGGAGAGCTTCGGCAGCGAGAACACGAACCAGCCCAGGCTCGTGCCGCCCGGCCGCTGGACCGGCACGAGCTGCCAGAGGAAGCAGGTGGTGGCGGCGAGCGCCATGCCCTTGCCGAACGCGCTGCCGGCGGCGAGCCACGTCACCGCCGCGACCACCGCGCAGAAGACGATCGAGACCGCTCCGGTGAGGACGGTCCGCCGGCGCACCCCCGGCTTCAGCCCGGTGATCCCGATGGTCGCGAGCACGGGGATCTGGCGCAGGACGAGCCGCTGGTGCGTCCACGTCCACGACTTGAGCTCACCGCCGATGCCGATGATCACGTGCGTGATCCGGAGTCCGAACAGGACGGCGCCGAGCGCCAGGCCGGCCTGGGCCGCGGTCAGCTCCACCACCAGGCCGACCAGTGCTCCGGCCAGGCCGAGGTGGAACTCCGGGAGGGTCCAGGCGATCGTTCCGGCCACGACCAGTGCCGTCACGACCCAGCGCACGCGTGTCACGGTCAGCAGACGTTACCGGCGTGGCAGCGGTTCCACGGTCAGACCACGGGCTGTGTGCCGCCCTCGCGGATCGGCAGTCCGGCGGCGCGCCAGGCCCGGTACCCGCCGACGAGGTCCGTCGCGTTGGGCAGCCCGACCCGTTGCAGGTCCCGGGCCGCGAGCGACGACGACCAGCCCTCGTTGCACACGACGACCACCGTCGTGCCGGCGTCGAACCCGGGCAGCCGCCAGTCGCCCTCCGGGTCGAGCCGCCACTCCAGCACGATCCGCTCGACCACGACGGAGTTCTCGATCTCGCCCTCGGCCAGCCGGTTGTGGGCCGGACGGATGTCGACGACGAGCACGTCCTCGAGTGCGAGCACCTCGTGCGGTTCCAGCCGCCTGAGGTGCGACCGGGCGTCTTCGAGGATGGTGTCGAGGTTGCTCACGGGCCCTCCAGGTCGGCCAGCTGACGCAGTTCGGCCAGCGGCAGGCGCTGCGCGGGCAGCGGTGGGATCGAGTCGGGGATGTCGTGCAGCGACGCGTACTCGCGGGTCGGCACGAGCGGCGGTGAGTAGGCGTGCACGGTGGCGGCCGGCGCCTCGAACGGGTTCAGCACCTGGTGCGCGCGCCCGGACCCGAAGCCCAGCGCGTCGCCGGTGTCGCGCACCGCGGACCGGATCGGCCCGGCGGGGTAGCGGTAGTCCTCCCGCAGCTTGCCGGTCAGCACGGTGAACGACCCGGCCGAACCACCGTGGTCGTGCGGCTCGGTGCCCTGGCCCGGCAGCCAGGACAGCAGCCACAGCTCGACGCCCTCGGTCAGCCCCAGCCGTGCCCACCAGCGGCGTTCGGGCGAGTAGTCGAGGATCTGGAGCAGCCCGGTGGTCAGCTCGCTCGCCACGAACGAGGTGAGGTCGCGCAGCTCGCGCGGCGTCCACAGGTCGCGGGACGGGTGGATCACGTCACGCAGCAGCTGGCTGTCCAGCACCGGGTGGAGATCGAATTGATCTTGGTCTGCATACGTCGAGGTCACGCACTCGCTCCTGAAGGCCGCGTCGGGTACGGGTAGCGATCAAGACGCGACGCAGGGCGCTGTCAGCGCGTGCGTCGCGTCGAGCTACACCCGCACGACGCCACGAGTACGAGGTCGATCGTGCGGTCCGTCCAGCAGTAGACGACCACGGGCGTGATGGTGCCAGACGCGCTCAGAGTGTGGCTAGAGCGTCCATTTGCCGGAAGAACCTCGGACACAGAGTCAAGTAGCCGCAAGGAGTTCAGCGCGGTATGCGGAGCAGCAGCAACGAGCGAGCGGGCACGGTGAGCTTCCCGCGCGGTGCGAAAGAACCGGGATTCGCCGGGGAGCCGTCCGCCGTCGTCGTGTCGAGGAACGGCTCGTACGACGGCCCGTAGCGCTCGTGCGGCAGCGTCACGCTGATGGCCTCCGCACCGGCGTGCATCAGCATCAGCCACGAGTCGTCCGACACGAGCTCGCCGTCCCGTGTGCGGGAGAGGCAGTTCGAGCCGTCGATGAACATGCCGAGCGTGCGGCGGCCCTCGTCGAACCAGTCCGTCTCGGCCATCTCCTGCCCGTCCGGCCGGAACCACACCAGGTCCGGGTTGCCGCTGGGCGTCGTGCGGCCCTCGAAGAACTGGGGCTGCCGCAAGGCCGGCGACGACGAGCGCAGGTCGATCAGCCGCTGCGTGAACCCCAGCAGTGCCTCGCTCGCGTCGCTCGTCGTCCAGTCGACCCACGACACGTCGTTGTCCAGGCAGTACGCGTTGTTGTTGCCACCCTGGGTGCGCCACATCTCGTCGCCCGCCGTCATCATCGGCGTGCCGGTCGACAGCAGCAGCGTCGAGAGCAGGTTCCGCGCCTGCTGCGCGCGCAGGGTGAGGACCGCGGGATCGGACGTCTCGCCCTCGGCACCGCAGTTCCACGAACGGTTGTCGTTCGTCCCGTCGCGGTTCTCCTCGCCGTTCTCCTCGTTGTGCTTGTCGTTGTACGACACCAGGTCCCGCAGCGTGAACCCGTCGTGCGCGGTGATGAAGTTGATCGACTGCCACGGCCGGCGCAGGTCGTCCGCGTACAGGTCGCTCGAGCCGGAGAGCCGGTACGCGAGGTCGCGCACGGACGTGTGGCCGCGCCAGAAATCCCTGACCGTGTCGCGATAACGGCCGTTCCACTCGGCCCACTGCATGCCGAAGTCGCCGACCCGGTACCCGTCGCCCGTCGCGTCCCACGGCTCGGCGATCAGCTTGGACCGGCACAGCACCGGGTCCGTCGTGATGGCTGTGAGCAGGGCCGAGTCGCGGTCGAAGAACCCGCCGCCCGGCCGGCCCATCGTCGAGGCGAGGTCGAACCGGAACCCGTCGACGCCCATCTCGGCGGCCCAGTAGCGCAACGAGTCGGTGACCAGCCGCACGACCTGCGGCGACCCGGCGTCCAGCGTGTTGCCGCAGCCGGTGATGTCGACCGTGCTGCCGCCGCCGGCGTGCAGGTAGTAGCCCGGCGCGTCGTAGCCGCGGAAGCAGATGGTCGGCCCGTCCGGCCCGCCCTCGCAGGTGTGGTTGTAGACGACGTCGATCAGCACCTCGATGTTCGCCGCGTGCATCGCCGCGACCATCGTGCGGAACTCCTGGACCTCGTTGCCCGGCTCGCTCGCGTACGCGGCGTGCGGCGCGCAGTAGCCCAGCGGCGAGTAGCCCCAGTAGTTGCTCGCGCCCCGGCTGAGCAGCGACGGCTCGTCCTGGAACGCCTGGACCGGCAGCAGTTCGACAGTGGTGACGCCGAGGCGCGTGAGGTGCTCGATCGCCGCCGGGTGCGCGAGCCCGAGGTACGTGCCGCGCAGCTTCTCCGGGATCTCCGGGTGGTTCTTCGTGAAGCCCTTGACGTGCATCTCGTAGATGACCGCCTCTTCGAACGGCACGTCGGGCTTCACGCCCGTGTCCGCGCCGCCCGGCGAGCTGACGACGGACAGGGGCACGCTGCCGAGCGAGTCGACGGCGGACGGCGGCCCGTGCATCGGGTCGCCGACGTAGCCGAGCGAGGCCTCCAGGTTCGTGATCCCGCCCTCGATCTGCCGCGCGTACGGGTCGACCAGCAGCTTCGCCGGGTTGCAGCGCAGACCGCGCCCCGCGTCGTACGGCCCGTGCACCCGGAACCCGTACCGCTGGCCGGGCGTGACACCGGGCACGAGACCGTGCCAGACGCCGAACGTCCGTTCGGTCAGCTCGACCCGTTTCTCGGTGCCGTCGTCGTCGACGAGACAGACCTCGACCGCGTCGGCGACGTGGGACGTCACCGCGAACCGGACACCGCCTGCTTCGGCGTGTGCCCCCAGTGGGAACGGTCGGCCTGCCAGCACCTCGGACTCGGGTCGCGTAGCCATGCCTCTGATCTTGGCATCCGCCACCGACAAAAAACTTGAGAGTTCACACAGGCGGCGCAGCGGCGTCACCCCGCCCGAGGGACACCCCGATGAGTGGTCGGTGCGAGGCCGTTCGGAAGAATGGGGGTGTGGCGGACGTCGACGTGACAGATCTGGTCGTGCACATGGCGGGCGTGTCGGTCCGCCGAGGCAAGAACACGCTGGTCGGAAACATCGACTGGAGCGTGGAACTGGACGAGCGCTGGGTGGTGCTGGGCCCGAACGGCGCCGGCAAGACCACCCTGCTCAGGCTCTCCAGCGCCGACCTGCACCCGACCAAGGGCAAGGTCCACCTCCTGGGTGAACGTCTGGGAAAGACGGACGTCCAGGAGCTCAAGCCCCGGATCGGCCTGTGCTCCGCGGCCCTGGGCGGCCGCATCCCGCCCGACGAGACGGTCGTCGACCTGGTCGTCTCCGCCGGGTACGCGGTGCTCGGCCGCTGGCGCGAGGAGTACGGCAAGCAGGACACGGACCGTGCCCGCGAGCTGCTCGGCACCCTCGGCATGGCGCACCTCGCCGACCGCCTCTACGGCACGCTGAGCGAGGGCGAGCGCAAGCGCACGCTCATCGCCCGCGCGTTGATGACGGACCCCGAGATGCTGCTGCTCGACGAGCCCGCCGCGGGCCTCGACCTGGGCGGTCGCGAGGACCTGGTCGCGAAGCTCTCGGAGCTGGCGATGGACCCGGACGCGCCCGCGATGGTGCTGGTCACGCACCACGTCGAGGAGATCCCGCCGGGCTTCACGCACGCGCTGCTGCTGCGCGAGGGCTCGATCGTGGCTCAGGGGCTGCTCGACGACGTGCTGACCGAGGAGAACCTCTCCAAGACGTTCGGGCAGGACCTGGAGCTGCAGAAGTCCGGGGAGCGGTTCTTCGCCCGGCGCAAGGTCTGACAAGCTACTGCCGGGTAACGTGACACTGCTGTCGCGACAACTGATGGAGGGCTGCGTGGCTGAGTTCGTGAGGCTTGAGGTTCAGGACGGGATCGGCACGATCCGCCTGGAGCGGCCGCCGATGAACGCCCTGAACCGGCAGGTGCAGACCGAGCTCCAGGCCGCCGCGAAGGAGGCCTCGGAGCGTTCGGACGTCTACGCGGTCATCGTGTACGGCGGCGAGAAGGTCTTCGCGGCCGGTGCCGACGTCAAGGAGTTCGCGCAGATCTCCCACGCCGAGATGACGCTGCGGGCCAAGGGCCTGTCGGACGCTCTCGGCGCGCTGGCCTCGGTGCCGAAGCCGACGGTCGCCGCGATCACCGGGTACGCGCTGGGCGGCGGGTTCGAGGTCGCTCTCGGCTGCGACCGCCGCATCGCCGGTGACAACGCGAAGGTCGGCCAGCCCGAGATCCTGCTCGGCCTGATCCCCGGCGGTGGCGGCACGCAGCGCCTCGCCCGGTTGATCGGTCCGTCGAAGACCAAGGACCTGCTCTACACCGGCCGGTTCGTCGGCGCCCAGGAGGCGCTCGAGATCGGCATGGTCGACGAGGTCGTCGCGCCCGACGACGTGTACGCCGCGGCCGTGCGGTGGGCCAAGCAGTTCGTCAACGGGCCCGTGCTCGCGCTGGCCGCGACGAAGGCCGCCGTCGACGGTGGCCTTGACACCGACCTGGAGTCGGGCCTGAAGCTCGAAAGCCACCTCTTCGCGGCGCTGTTCGCGACGGAGGACAAGAAGAACGGCGTGGAGTCGTTCATCGCGAACGGTCCCGGAAAGGCGAAGTTCAGTGGCAACTGATCCGGCACCGAACCCGCACGCGACCGCGGAACAGGTCGAGGCGGCCTACAAGGACACCAAGCTCGCGCAGGTGCTCTACCACGACTGGGAAGCGGGCACGTATGACGAGAAGTGGTCGATCTCGTACGACGACCGCTGCATCACCTACGCGACGGACCGCTTCCGCGCCGCCGCGGGTGACGTCGGCCCGTACGAGCACGCGCTGGAACTGGGCTGCGGCACGGGTTTTTTCCTGCTGAACCTGATGCAGGGCGAAGTGATCAAGAAGGGCTCGGTCACCGACCTGTCGCCCGGCATGGTCGAGGTCGCGCTGCGCAACGCCGAGCACCTCGGCCTGGACGTCGACGGCCGCGTCGCCGACGCCGAGCGCATCCCGTACGACGACAACACGTTCGACCTCGTCGTCGGTCACGCGGTGCTGCACCACATCCCCGATGTGGAGGCGGCGATGCGCGAGGTGCTGCGGGTGCTCAAGCCCGGCGGCAAGTTCGTGTTCGCGGGCGACCCGACGAACATCGGCAACTTCTACGCCCGCAAGCTCGGCCAGGCGACGTGGTGGCTGACCACCAACATCACCAAGGCCGTGCCGGTGCTGGGGGAGTGGCGCCGTCCGCAGGAGGAGCTCGACGAGTCCTCCCGCGCCGCCGCGCTGGAAGCTGTGGTCGACCTGCACACGTTCGACCCGGACCAGTTGGAGGCCACGGCTCGCCGCGCCGGTGCCGTCGGCGTCCGCGCCGTGACCGACGAGCTGTCCGCGGCTCTGTTCGGCTGGCCGGTGCGCACGTTCGAGGCCGCCGTGCCGCGCGAGAAGCTGGGCTTCGGGTGGGCGATGTTCGCCTACCGCACCTGGCAGAACCTCACGTGGGTCGACCAGAACGTCCTCTCGAAGGTGCTGCCGCGCGAGGTGTTCTACAACGTGTCGATCACCGGCAAGAAGACTTCCTGAGTTGGGCTACGCGTTCACCACTGCCGACGTGGCGTTCCTGCGCTCTGCCGCCGGAACCGCCGCGCTGGCCGAGGTGGACGCGTTGCCGTTCTCCGAGGCTTCCCGGTTGCGCGACGTCGAGACGGCTCGCAAGCTCCTCGGGTCTTCTTTCGCCCCGGTCGTGGAAACCGTGCTGCTGCGGCGTCGGGCGGTGTCCAAACTGGACTCCGCTTCGTCGTGGCTCTTCACCGACGACGCCCTGCAACAGGCCACGGCTTCCACGGTCGCCCGGCATCGCGCGCTGCGGTTCGCCGGTCGATCCGTGCACGACGTCACGTGTTCGGTCGGTGCGGACCTCTCCGCGCTGAGCGAGGTGGCCTCCGTCTGCGTCGGTTCGGACCTCGACCCGGTGCGGCTCGCCATGGCGCGCAACAACGTTCCGGGGCGGCTCGTCGTCGTCGCCGATGCCCTGCGTCCGGTGTCGCGGGCTTCGGCCGTCACCGCTGATCCGGCTCGCCGTGACTCGTCCGGCCGCCGCAAGTGGAACCCCTCGGACTTCGTGCCGCCGCTGGACGAGTTGTCCGAGGTGTACTCGGGTGTCGATCTCGCGGTGAAGTGCGCTCCCGGCATCGACTTCGCCGTCGCGCCATGGGCCGCCGAGATCGAGGTCGTGTCCCTCGACGGCGCGGTCCGTGAAGCCTGTCTGTGGACGAGGGGCCTTGCCACGCCAGGGGTCACGCGCCGCGCCACCGTTCTGCACGGCTCCGACTCGTGGACCCTCACGGACGCCGAGCCGGACGACTGCCCGGTCGCCCCGCCCGGCGAGTGGATCATCGATCCGGACGGCGCCGTCGTGCGCGCCGGTCTGGTGCGTCATTACGCGGCCCGGCACGGGTTGTGGCAGCTCGACGAGCGCATCGCGTACCTGAGCGGTCCCAAGCCGCCTCCGGGCATCCGGGCGTTCCGCGTGCTCGAACACGGCCACTACACGGAGAAGTCGCTCAAGTCGTTGCTGAAGACGCGGTCGGTCGGCCGGCTGGAGATCCTGGTGCGCGGCCTGGACGTCGACCCGAACACGATGCGCAAACGCCTGAAGCTCTCCGGTTCCGCCTCGGCGACGGTCGTGCTGACGCGGATCGGCTCAAAGCCCGTCTTCGTGCTGTGCGAGGCTGAGCGCACCTAGCAGCAGGTCGAGACGGGTCTCGTCGTGCTCAGGCCGCAGTCTCCCGCCCTGCACGAGCGTCGCGATGCCGTGCAGCGAACTCCAGAAGACCTCGGTCAACGCCTCCAGGTCTCGTTCGCCTCGGACGGGCTCGACCGCGGCGACCAGTTCCCCGAACGCGTCGAGCAGTTCCTGCGGCACCTCGTCCGTGCCCCACGGGATGTCGGACTGCTGCACGAACATCGCGTCGTAGAGCGCCGGCCTTCGTCGCGCGAACTCCAGGTACGCCTCCGCCGCGGCCCGCAGCCGTGACTCCCCTCGTGACGGACGGGCTTTCCGCAGCAGCCTGGCCAGCTCACCGCACCCCTGGATCGCGACCGCGCGCGCGATCGCGTCCTTGCCCTTGAAGTGGCTGTAGAGCACCGGCTGGCTGTACTCGACCTTCTCCGCGAGCCGGCGCGTGGTGACCGCGTCCCAGCCCTCCGCCTCGGCCAGGTCCCGGGCGGCGTCGATGATCAGCTGATGGCGTTCGGCACGCTCGCGCTCACGCCGGTTCTGGATGGTCACGACGTTGAATCTAGCACTGCTAGACATTCGAGCGCTCCTAGTGTTAGCGTCGCTCTTGTCGCTAGCAGTGCTAGATCTTCGGAGGATGCAATGCGTTTGACCACGATCATGGGTTGGCTCGTCGTGCTGGCGGGCTTCTACTTCGGCCTGAGCTACCTGCTCAACGGCGACGGAGCGGCTGCGGGCTTCGGCATCACCGACCCGGCCGGCTACTACGTCGTGAAGGGCGTGCGCGACATCGCCTACGCGCTGACGGCCCTGATCCTGCTGCTGATGGGCCAGCGCCGAGCCCTGGGCTGGGTGGTCCTCGCGGACTCGATCATCCCGATCGGCGACTGCCTCGCCGTGATCACGCACGGCGGCACAGTGGGCTACGCGCTCGCGGTGCACGGATCGGCGGCCGTGCTCGTCCTGCTCACGGCGGCATTGCTGCTCAGGGAGACAGCGCCCGCACGGCCTCACGCAGTTCCGGCTCAGTGATCTCCCCGAGCAACAGCCCGGTCAGCACCCGGAACGCCCGCCGCAACTCGTCGGGATGGGTGGACAGCACCACCGTCCCGGCGAACGCGTCGGCGTCCCGCAGGTCGTCCAGCCCTCGCCCCTGCACCGCGTTCACGCCTTCGCGCAGGCACCACAACGACATCACGTGGTCCCTCATGCCGTTGATCATGTAGAGCGCCTGCCACCCACGCCCGCGCGCGATGGACGACCGCGCGTGCAGGGCGTACAGCCAGGCGAGGCCGACCAGCTCGTCCCGGTCGGGCTGCCCGGCCTGCGGCAGCTGGTTCGCCTCACCGAACAACAGCTTGAACGTCGGCCCGGTCGCCCCGAACCCGTCCGACGGCCAGAACGCTATGTCCACCTGCAGCGTGGACCGCATCAGGAACACGCGGAACAGGGTCTTCCCGCTCCGCACGTCGAGATGACCGACAGCCCCGCACGCGTACATCAGGGCGGTCCAGTCGGCCACCACCGCGTCGACGTCCCGCTCGACCGACAAGGCGAAGTCGATGTCCGACCAGCGATCTTCCCGGCCCACGGCCGCGGACCCGGTGAGCGCCGCCCCGACCACCCGCGGGTCGACGTCGGCGGCGTTGACGAGATCACGACGCAACTGGTCGCGTTCGGAAACCGAGAACACGCTCCAACCCTATTGGTCGCGACTTCAGCCCGGCTTGCGCACCAGGTTCGTGTACCCGGCCAGCGCGAGCGTCGCCAGCCCCCACACCGCGAGCTGCACCAGCCAGATCGCCGCGGTGAACGCCTGCCCCTTCTTCGACGCGCTGTCGAGGTCGCACCGCGCCCGCATCCCGGTCATCGCCAGCGGCAACCCGCGGTCCAGCCCGAGCCCGATCAGCTCGACCGTGGAACAGGGAGTTCCGGCCCCGGTCGTCGCGGTCGTCACCCGTTCGGCGGTGAGGTGGCCGGGCCGGGTCTGCACCTGCCCCGCCCACCAGCCGATCGCCCCGGCGACGACGAGGACCAGCAGCAGCGCGGCGGCGGTGCGGCGAGCCCGGTAGCCATAGCCGGCCAGCGCTCCCCACAGCCAGTGGAACCACCGCGTCGACGTGCTGCCGAGTGACTGGGGACTGCGGCGGCGCAGATCGGTCTGCTGCGCCATGAGGATCTGCCGCACCAGCCCGTCGTGCCCGGCCGCCCGCTCGACAGCGGCGAGGCGCTGGTAGGCCGAAGCGTGGTAGGCGGGCGTGTGGCAGCGAACGACGTGCAGCCACTCCTCCCAGTCCCAGCCGGACGCGAGCGACGTGTAACCGAAGTGTTCGAGGCGCACGAGTCTCTTGTGCCCGCACGTCGTGCCGCGGCCGCGATCGGGACACAGGCCGGAGTGCGGCAGGGCCACCATGGCGCCCACCGTCGTGTCCCGGAGGTCGAGCACCGGAGCCGACTCCGGCTTCGTCTCCAGTTCGACCGTCTCCCCACAACCGAACCTGTTGGCGATGTGGGCCCCGGTCATCTTGAGCGCCGGGGCTTCACCGCCTGCGCAGAGCCGGGTCCGGCCGGCCAGGGCCATGGCGCTGTCCACGCGAACGCGGTCGGCGGTGATCGCGGGACCGATGGCGTTGGTGATCGTCGTGTCGGTCAGCGCGAAGGCCCCTCCGATGCGCCCGCCGACCAGGTTCACCGCGCCGGCCTCGTCGTGCCCGCTGATGCGGACGTCGTCCCTCAGAACGAGGTTTCCGTTGACTTGGACGCTGTTCGCGGCGATCGCCGCCGCTGTCGCACTGGTGATCTCCGTGCTCCCCAGCCCGAACTGTCCTGAGATGTGAGCGCCTCGGAGGTCGAGTCCTTCACCGTGCGCGCTGATCCGGTTCCTGTTCCGGAGGAGGACGCTGCCGCCGATGACGGCGCTGTCGAGGACCAGCGCGGGCCCGGTGTCGTTGGCGATCTCGGTCTCCACCACGTCGAAGTCCGACGAGAGGTGAGCGCCGGTGAGGTTGATCGCGCCGCGGCGACCGTCCCCGCGGATCCGGACCCCGTCGCGGAACGAGACCTGCCCGTCGACCTCGATGCCTCCTGCCTCGATCGCGGCCCCGGCGGTGTTGGTGATCTCCGCGCCGGCGAGGTCGAGGTCCGCTCCGACGTGGGCGCCGACGAGTCTGACCGCGCCGAGCGGGCTGTCACCGGTGATCCGGACGCCGTTGCGCAGGAACAGGACGCTGTCCACCTGGAGGCTGTCCGCGTGGATTCCCGCACAGCGTCCGCCGTTGAAGATCAGGTTGGGCAGGCTCGCGTAGAGGGCCGTGATCGGCTCGTCGATCGTGCAGTGGTTGAACGTGAGGCCGGCTGAGGCTTTGACGCGGGTGAGGTCGAGGACGCCATCGAGTCGCGCGCCGGTCAGCCTCACCCCGCACGGGTCGAGCTCACCGTGGTGGCCGAGCAGCAACTCCCTGATCAGGCTCGCGCGCACCACGTCGTCGGGCTTCGCGCACTCCAGCCACGCGCCGTCACGGGCCGCCTTGACGAGTCGCTGCTCGATGTCAGTCACCGCAGGATCATCCGCTCGGCAGGGGCGGCCCGGCCGGTGAACCGAGCCGCCCCACCGGTATGGACTAACCCAGTGCCACGGCGAAGACGTGCATGTTCACGTCGTCCGGCAGCACGACGGACGCGAGCGTCTTGCCTTCGGGAGCCACGTACGTCTTCGTCGCGAAGATGTGCGTGGCGACCTTTTCGTTGCCACCGCCCAGCGTGTTGCGGTACGGCGTGTTCGCGAGGATCACGTTGCCGAAGCTCGGCGCCGCCCCGCCACCGCCCAGCGTCCAGTCGCTGAAGCCGATGTCCACCGACGCCGTGGTGCCGTCCGTGAACGTCACCGCGGCCGGTTTCGTCCGCGCTCCGTTGGTCGCGGAACCGACGAAGGCGAGCCGGGTTCCGGACAGGGCAAGCGTTTGCTTCGCCGCCGTCGCGTTGTCGGGCCGGCCGGGCGGTGACGACGGCCAGGTGAACGTGAGGCCGTCGACGGTGCTCGTGCCGCCCGGCGTGAGACCGGCCGTGGCCAGTGCCTCGCGCGAGTAGCTGTAGCCGCCGCCGTCGAAGTCGCCCTCACCGTCGGCATCGGCCGAAGCACCGACGTTGTTCACCGCGGCGAGCATGCTGCCCGCCGGAGCCACCTTGATCGTCTGGGGGAGCACGACCGGCTTGGCGGCGCCCTCGACGTTCACCGTCACGGTGATGTCGTAGAAGCCCTGGGGCGTATCGGGTTTGGCCGTGACCGTGAACTCCGAAGGCACGGCACCGGTGGTCGGCGTGAACGTGAGCGAGTCCGAGCCGGTGATCGTGTAGGTCGCCTTCGGGTCACCGTCGTAGAGCTTGACGGAGTCGACCTTCGCCGTGACCGACTTGCCCGGCTCCACCACGAGCTGCCGCGGTTCGACCGTGAGGAAGTACGGCTGGTCGTGCTTGATCGGCTTCTCGCCGTCGCGGAACGACGGCGGGGCGTCCGAGGCACCCGTGCCCCACGCGGAAGGGGCCTTGCCCAGCACGAAGTCCAGCTTGCCGCCGCGTTCCACGAACGACTCGGGCAGCCAGGTCTTCGACGTCGCGCGACCGTTGACCTTCAGCGACTGCACGTACTTCGTGGCGGTGTTCGCCGCGGGCGCGGTGATGGTGATGTCCTTGCCGCCACCTCGGTTGATCTTCACCGACGTGAACAGCGGGCTGCTCAGCACCAGTTCGGCGCGCGACGGCACCTGCGGGTAGATGCCCATCGAGGTGAACACGAACCACGACGACATGGCGCCGAGGTCGTCGTTGCCGGGAATGCCGCCGGGGGCGTTCTTCCACAGCGTGTTGATGGTCTCGCGCAGCGTCTCCTGCGCCTTGGCGGGCTGGCCGGTGTAGTTGTAGAGCCACGGCACGTTCACCGACGGCTCGTTGTCCAGTTCGGACTTGGCGCCGCCGCGGCCGGTCAACGCCCAGGTGCCGTCGGCGTTGTGGAAGAAGTCGTCCAGTCGCTTGGTGGCGCGCTCACGGCCGCCCAGCGAGTCGACGAGCCCGGCGACGTTGTGGGTGACCATCCACGTGTACTGGGCGCTGCTGCCCTCGACGAACCCGTTGCCCGTGTCCGGCGTGAAGTCCTTGACCCACGTGCCGTCGGCGTTGCGGTTGCGGATGTAGCCGCCGGTCCTGTCCGCCACCGGGTCGAAGTTGTTCTGCCACCACTGAGCGCGTTCGGCGAACGTCTTCGCGATCTTCTTGTCGCCCGTGCGCTCGGCCAGCTGGCTGATCGCGAAGTCCGCCGCGGAGATCTCCAGGGTCTCCGCCGCGCCACCCCAGGCGTTCGACACGGCCGGCATGTACTTGTTCTGCAGGTACTTGTCGAGCGACGGCCGCTGCCCGACCGACATGACGGCCCAGCCCTCCTTGCTCAGGTCCAGCGCCGTGGGCACGGTCGCGGCCTTGACCAACGACTTCAGGGACGACTTGAGGTCGTACTTGTCGCCGCCGAACGCCGAGATGGCGGCGAGCGCGATCGGCGCGGGGTCGCCGTTCATGACGTGGGTGCCGCCGCCGTTGTGCGTCCAGCGGTCCCACACGCCGTTGTTCTGCTCGGCCTGGTTGAGCAGCGACTGCGCGATGTCCGAGCCGATCTGCGGTTCGAGCAGGGTGAGCAGCTGCAGCTGCGAGCGGTAGATGTCCCAGCCGGAGAACGTGCCGTACTGGGCCTTCTGCCGTCGCTTGTCGATTTTGTGCGTCTTGCCGTCGAACCCGGCGTACTCGCCGTTGACGTCGCTGAACAGGTTGGGGTGCAACAAAGAGTGGTACAGCGCGGTGTAGAACTTGGTCCGCTCGTCATCGGAGCCGCCGCCGACCTCGATGCGCCTGAGCTGCTTCTGCCACGCGATGTACGCGTCGTCCCTCATGTCCTCAATGGACTGGCCCTTGTTCTCGGCCCTGAGGTTCTCGCGCGCGTTGTCCAGGCTGACGTAGGAGATGCCGACCTTGACGCCCACCTGGCTGCCGGGTGCGAACCCGAGGTACGCCCCGGAACCCTTGCCCAGCACCGGCCAGCCGTTCGTCCCGTACGTCGTGCCGCCCTTGGAGGACGTGCTTCCGGGCGTGACAACGTTGTCCTGGTACGTGCCGACCTCGGTGAACTCCTGGTCGAACTCCGCCACGAAGTGCAGCGTGTAGTAGCTGCGGCGACCGGCCTGGTTGATGTAGCCGCAGAAGTTCCCGCTGGTCACGGACCCGGTGATGGTCCGCTTGTCCTTGTCGACCACGGTCTGCGCGTCGCTGCTGCCGACCTGCGACTTGGAGGTGTTGATCAGCACCGTCGCCGGTTTGTCGGCGGGGAAGCTGAACCGCGCGGCACCGGTGCGTTCGGTGGCGGACAGCTCGGCCTTGGCGCCGGACTTGAGCGTCACGTCGTAGCGGCCGGGCTTGGCCACCTCGTCGGTGTGCGCGAACTCGCTGGCGTAGACCGCGTCGGTCGCGTCCGTGGTCGGCGAGGTCGTGACGGCCCCGACGTGCGGGAAGATCGGGATGTCACCGCTGCCGCCCGCGCAGCCCGTGCCGGACATGTGGGTGAGGCTGAAGCCGCGGATCTTCGTGGCGTCGTACCGGTATCCGCCGGGGGCCGCGGCGCGCAGGGTGTTGCCGCGGCTGGCTTCCGGGCTGAAGGAGAACATGCCGAACGGCACGACCGCGCCGGGGAAGGTGTTCCCGAGGTTGGTCGTGCCGATGAACGGGTTCACGTGTGCCGCCGGATCCGGCACCACCTGAATCTGGGGCTGAGCGGAGGCAGGGACCACTCCGAACGTCATGGCCACCGCCACCGCAGCTGTCGTGAGGACTCTTCGCTGCATGGTCGCGGACCCTACTTACCGTGCCCGCACAACCCCAGAGAGCGACGCGAAGTTGTCGTCAAACGGACAAGCGCTGCTCCATGAAGGCCCTCAGCGCGGGCCAATCGCAGTCCTCCGCGACCTCTACCTGGTGCTTTCCCCCGACGAGCGCACCCTCGTCGTCGATGTCGAGCCCGTGCACCCGGAGGCTCAGCGTCCCGGGCACGATCGCCTCGGCCACCGCGACGGCGTCGTGGACCAGGATGCCCTCCTCGCGTCCCGACAGGTTCTGCTCGGAGTGCCGCGCGAGGTACTCGCGGTAGGTGCCGGTGAGGTTGCTGAGCACCGGGTCGACGTTCGCGAGGAACTCGGTGTCCGCGATGCACTGCTGCGTCAGGTTGAGCGGCACCACGATCGGGTTGCCCCGGCGGATCACCGTCCGCGCCGCCGCGGCGTCGGCCCAGAAGTTGAACTCCGCGCGCACCGTCATGTTGCCGATGCCGAGCCCGCCACCCATGACGATCAGCCGCGGGAACTCGATGCCGGCCTCGAGAGCGGCGGCGATGTTCGTCAGCGGCCCGATCGCGGCGACCATCGTGTCCGGCGTGAGGTTGTCGGCGAAGAACCGCACCGGATCCTCGCCGTGCACGCCCTTCGGGTTCTCCGGCAACGTGAGCGCCTGCCCGCCGAGCCCGTCCTCCCCGTGCACGTCCGCCGCACCGCCCGGCCCTTCGAACCCCCGCACCACCGGTACGTCGGTGCGCCCGAGGTGAGCCAGCAGGCGCAGCGCGTTGGCCGTGGTGAGGTCGAGCCCGACGTTGCCGAAGACGGTGGTGAGGCCTTTCAGTTCGACCTCGGGGCTGCGGGCCGCGAGCGCGATCGCGAA
The DNA here is from genome assembly GCF_003350445.1 of Lentzea flaviverrucosa. Lineage (NCBI taxonomy): Bacteria > Bacillati > Actinomycetota > Actinomycetes > Pseudonocardiales > Pseudonocardiaceae > Lentzea > Lentzea flaviverrucosa. The sequence continues at coordinate 199,148 of NZ_QQAU01000002.1, read as the reverse complement.
CGCGTCGTCGACGCCGGGGTCGGTGTCGATGATGAGAGGAATCGCCATGCGTCCAGCTTGTCAGCGGAAGGCGTCCCGCACCCTGTCGAGCTGGTCACGCAACCTCAGCCGGCCGACGTCGGCCACTGCAGAACCGTTTCCGGCGCTCTGACCGCTCGAAGTTAGAGTCTTCGTCCATGACGAGCATGTGGGGCGCCCCGGTCTGGACTCGCTGGCGCAGGTCGCGCCGTGACCCGATGCAGGCGCGGTTCCTCACGCTGGCGTCCCTGCGCTGGGTCCTGCGCCACCGCGCCTACACGCCCTGGTACATCGTGCGGTACTGGCGCCTGCTGAAGTTCCGCCTGCTCAACCCGCACGTCGTCCTGCGCGGCATGGTGTTCTTCGGCAAGCGCGTCGAGGTCATGGCCCGACCGGGCTTCGGCCGCCTGGAGATCGGCCGCTGGGTGCACATCGGTGACGGCAACGCCATCCGCTGCCACGAGGGGTCGCTGCGCATCGGCGACAAGGTCGTGTTCGGCAAGGACAACACGGTCAACTGCTACCTCGACATCGAGATCGGCGCGTCGTCGCTCGTCGCGGACTGGGTGTACATCTGCGACTTCGACCACAAGGTCGAGGACATCACGCTGCCGATCAAGGACCAGGGCATCGTGAAGTCGCCGGTGCGGATCGGGCCGGACTGCTGGCTCGGCGCCAAGGTGACGGTGCTGCGCGGGACGCGCGTCGGGCGTGGCTGTGTGCTGGGCGCGCACGCCGTGGTGCGCGGGGACGTGCCGGACTTCAAGATCGCGGTCGGGATGCCTGCCCGGGTCGTGCGGGACCGGCGGGCCGACTACGAGGCCGACGCGCAACGGCGCGCGGACATCGCGGACATGGCCCGCAAGGCCAAGGACGCCTTGACCAAGCGGGCGGAGGACGCGTCGGCCTGACTGCTCAGCGAGCGACGCGCTGCGGCCAGGTCAGCGGCGCGAGCTCCGGGCGCTTGGGCACGAAACCGTCGCCCGGCTGCCGTCCGATCAGCTTGTTGCGCGTCCGCGAGTACGCGACCGGCAGCACCTGGTCGCGCAGCCACCGCCAGTGGTCCAGCACCGACGCGGGCGCGGCCCTGCCCTCCAGCGGCGCCAGCCAGGACTCGTCGAACGGGATGCCGAGCGCCGACAGCACGTGCCCGGCCAACCGCCTGTGCCCCAACGACGACAGGTGCAGGCGGTCCGGGCCGAAGTAGCGCGAGTCGTGCACGCACTCGTCGGTCTCCACGTCGACCAGGATCGCGCCGTAGCGGGCCGCAGCGGTGCGCATGGCGGAGTTCAGGGTCTCGATGCGGGGGCGCATGCGGCGGCCGAACGGCATGCGGTGCGAGATGTCGCTCAACGTGAAGACGGCGACGGTCGGCGCGAACGACGTCACGGCGCGCACCATCGCGTCCGCCCGCTCCGCGATCTGCTCCTGAGTCGCACCGGACATCACGTCGTTGCCGCCGCCGAAGAGCACCACCAGGTCGGGCTCCAACGCCGTGGCGGACGGGACCTGCTCCACCAGCATCTGGTCGAGACGGCGGCCGCGCACGGCGAGGTTGGCGTAGCGGAAGCCCGGCGCGTCCAGTGCGGACGCGACCCGGTCCGCCCAGCCGCGGTACCGGCCGTCGGGGAGCAGGTCGTCCAGGCCCTCGGCGCAGCTGTCCCCGAGCGCCACGAAGCGTTGGTAGTTCATTCAGTCCTCGGTCACCTTCTGTTCACGGGACCGGCGACTGTAGCGGACCTAGGTGAACAGATTTCCCGTCGCGATCTTGGGCCGGCCGAGGACGCGCGGCTCCCGCACGACAGCGGACTCGTAGACCGACGCCGTGCCGGCCGCGATCTTGGACCAGTTGAAGTCGGAGACCAGGCGAGCCTTGGCGGCGCGCGCACGAGCGGCGGCCGAGGCCGGGTCGGACAGCACGTCCCGCACGGCCCGAGCGAGTCCGTCCACGTCACCGGGGGCGAACGACAGGCCGGTGACACCGTCCAGCACGACCTCGCCGAGCCCGCCGGCGGTCGACGCGACCAGGGGCGTTCCGGCGGCGGCCGCCTCCAGGGCCACAATGCCGAAAGGCTCGTAGCGGGAGGGGAGCACGACGGCGTCGGCCGCGGTGAGCAACGCGGCCAGGGACCTGTCGGAGAGGTGGCCGACGAACTCCACGGCCCGCAGCACGCGGTGTTTGCGCGCCTGGTCCTGCAACCACTCGGTCTGCGACCCGCCGCCGGCCACGACCACGCGCGTGCCGCGGTGGAAGCGCCGGATCCGGGGGAGTGCGGCGATCAGGTCCTGGATGCCCTTCTCCCACTCGATCCGGCCGAAGAACAGCAGCAACGGATCACCGTGCGGCGAGTACGTGCGGCGGGCGGCTCCGACGTCCTTCGCGCGGACCTTCCAGCCGCCCGGCTCGATGCCGTTGTGCAGCACGGAGACCTCGGCGGTGTCCACTTCGAACAGATGCGCGACCTCGCGGCGCATCGCCGACGAGCAGGTGATCAGCGAGTCGGCGCGGTTCGCCAGCCACCACTCCACCGAGTGCACCTGCTGGTTCAGCGGGTGCGACAGCCAGCCCGAGTGCCGGCCCGCCTCGGTCGCGTGGATCGTCGCGACCAGCGGTACGCCGAAGGCCTCCGCCAGTGCGACGGCCGGATGCGTCACGAGCCAGTCGTGCGCGTGCACGACGTCCGGGTGCCAGGAGCCCAGCGCCAGCCCGGCCCGCGTCATCGTGTGTCCCATGGCGAGCGTCCAGGCCAGCAGGTCCTTCTCGAACACGAAGTGCGCGGGGTCCTCGGCGACCCGGATCAGCCGCACGCCCTCGCTCACCACGTCCACGGTGGGGTGGGTGATCGCGTCGGTGCCCGACGGTTGACGGCACAGCACGACGACGTCGTGCCCCTGCGCGGCCAGCTGTGTCGCGAGCGCGTGGACGTGCCTGCCCAGCCCGCCGACGACCACCGGCGGGTACTCCCACGACAACATCAGCACGCGCATCCCGTTACCCCATTCCTCGCGCGTCCAGATGCCCGAACGGGCCGTCCGCCGCGCGGAGCTCCGTTGCTCTGCCCAGTCCGCGACCGCTTCGCGCCAACGACGCGAGCTCGCTGAAGCGGTCGCTGTGAATCTTCGCGCGGTAGCGGGCGTAGTCGGCGGCCGAGTCCTTCGTGACCATGAAGGCCCAGTCGCTCGACAACGCCAGCAACGCCTCGCGCACCGCCTGGTCCAGCACCGGGTTCCTCACGCCGGCGGAGAAGTCCAGCCCCAGCAGTTCCTTCTGCACCGACTCGTTCAGCGACACGATGTCCGACACCTGCGCGCCGTCCCACACGCGCCAGTCCTTGCCGCTGCCCCACGACGACGCCGGCAGCTCTACCGGCGCACCCACGTGCCCGGCCTCGACGGCGCCGCGCAACGTCGTCACGCGCACGCCCGCCTCCGGCAACGCCCGCAGCACGGCCTCCAGCCACAACGGACCTTCGTGCCACCAGTGCCCGAACAGCTCGGTGTCGTAGGCCGCCACGACGAGCCCGCCGTCGATCGCCCGCAGCCGGCGCACGACCGTTTCCACGAAATCGGCCACGTGCCGGTCGAGGGCTTCGCGTGCCAGCGACGGGTCGTACGGCCGCTTGTCCTCCGGCGCCACGTTCTTACCGGTCACGCGCGACGGCTTGAGGCCCGTCGGGTGGTCGTAGGTGTGAAAATCCCGGTACGCGGCATCGCCCGGATAGCCGACCTTCGGCGACCAGACGCGGTACGAGACCTCCAGATCGCGTCCGAACGCCAGCACGTCCGACGAGCCGACGGGGTGCGCGGACGAGGTGTCGCCGCGCAGCGCGGGCCCGTCGACCATGAACCGCCGCACGCCCGCCGCCGCGTAGCCGTCCTCCATGCCGGGCGAGTAACCGCACTCCGGCGCCCAGATGCCTTCCGGCGCGCGTCCGACGCGCAACGCGGTGTCGTCCAGGCCGGTCCGCAGCGCGAAGGCCCGCACCCGCGGGTCCAGCAGCGGCTGGAAGGGGTGCGTGGCCGGTCCGCCGAGCAGCTCGATCGCCGAGGAGTCCACAAGGGACCTCAGGACGGGCGAGAACCCGTGCCGCCACTGGCTTTCGAACCGGTCGAGCGCCCAGGATGACGCGCGGTGCTCGTACGTGGACAGCTCCGGCAGCCGTTCCCCGGCGAGGTGCGAGCGCAGGTGCCAGTTGCCGAGCCAGTCGTGCATGCCCCGCAAGCAGTACGGGTCGTCCAACTGTGCGGCCAGGACCGGGGTGATGCCCAGCGTCAGCACGTCGGAACGGCCCTCGTCGGCGAACCGCCGCAGCATGTCCACGACGGGCAGGTACGAGTGCGCCCACGCCTGGTAGAGCCACTCCTCGCCGACCGGCCACGCGCCGTGGTGCGCGAGCCAGGGCAGGTGGCTGTGCAGGACGAGGCAGAACGTGCCTTCGGAAGCTTTCGCCGTCACGCGCGCACCGCCACGGCCACGAGGTCGAGGCAGCCGTCCATGTCGTCAGGGGTGATGTCGAAGTCCCGCACCGTCACCGACTCCACAGCCTCCTTGAGCTCGGCCGGCCACGGCGCGCCGGACAGCGCGACTTCGACCTGTGCGTTGATGATCTGTCCGTTCAGGAGCGTGTCAAGCCTTCGTCCGTGACGCAGCCCCGTCAGTTCGTCAACGCGGAAACCTGCGTCGCGCAGCATCTCGTCCAGTTCGGACGGTGCCAGTTCCCTGGTGTGGAACGGGTTCAGCGGCGTGTCCTGGCCGGGTGAGAACGTCAGCCTGTTCGGGGTCGTCACGATGAGCTTGCCACCGGGGCGCAGCACCCGCCGGCACTCCGCCAGGAACCCCTCCTGGTCCCACAGGTGCTCGATGACCTGCAGGTTCGCCACGACGTCGACGCTGCCGTCGCGCAACGGAAGCGTCGCCAGGTTGCCGCGCAGCACGTCGAGCCGCGGGTACGCCTGCGATACGTGCCGCGACGTCAGCTCGTCGTAGTCGAGGGCGATCACGCGGCGCGCGACCGTGCGGATCAGCTGCGCACCGTAGCCCTCGCCGCAGCCCGCCTCCAGCACGACGGCGTCCGCGCAGTGGCCGATGAGGTGCAGATACGCCGCCTCATGGCGCCTGAACCAGTAATTCTCTTCCGCGATACCGGGCACGGTGCGTTCGCCGGTCAGGGGGAGGGTCACGCCGGCCAGGTTACTTGTCAGTAGAGCGCCTGCGAACTACCTGGTGCGCGATGGCCACGACGACACCGGTCGCGGCGAGCGCCGCGGTCGTCGCAGGGCTCATGTACTTGGACAGGCTGGGAGCCTCGCTCGGACCGGCGAGCCACATGGTCAACGGGATGGCGTAGGCGAGCGTGAGCGCTCCCGTCCACCAGCGCAGCACCCGCGAACGGCGGTCGCGCAGGCTTGCGACGAGCACGACGGCGATCGGAATCCCGGAGAGCAGGCCGAACTGGCCGATGACCATGACCGGGGCCGCCCAGGCCGCGACCAGGACCGACTTCGACGGGTGAGCAGTGGTGTTCGTGGTGGTCGTCATTGTGATGCCCCTCTTCCGTTAGTGCCACTCGCGTAAGTTAGATGCTCTAACTGTTGTGACATGGAGAAGCTAAGCTGAAGGTGGTGTGACTGTCAATAACGAATGTGAGAGGGTCTAACCATGGTGACGGAGTCTGAGGCGGACATGGGGCGGAACCCTCGCGAGCGCTACCGCGCCCAGGTGCGCGAAGAGGTCAAAAGGCACGCGTGGGAGCAGATCGCCTCGGCTGGCGTGACAGCGTTGTCACTCAACGCCATCGCCAAGGAGATGGGCATGAGCGGTCCCGCGCTCTACCGGTACTTCGCGGGTCGCGACGAGCTGATCACCGCGCTCATCCGGGACGCCTACCGCAGCCTCGCCGACACCGTCCGTGCCGCGCATACGGCGGGCACGACCGTCGTGGGGCTCGCCGCGGTCATCAGGGAGTGGGCGCTGAGCGACCCGCACCGGTACTTGCTCATCTACGGCACGCCTGTGCCCGGCTACCAGGCGCCCGACGACATCACCGCCATCTCGAACGAGATCCTGGCGGTGCTGCTGGAGGTCTGCGGCGGCGCGCCGGACGAGCAGCCGCGGTCCCCGTTCGACGCCGTCCTGGGCCTGAACCGCGGGTGGGCGGGCGCCCTGCCGGCGTCGTCGCCGACGGTGCATCGCGCCCTGTCCTTCTGGACCCGCCTGCAGGGCGTGCTCTCGCTCGAGCTCGCCGGGCACCTCACGCCGCTGGGGTTCGATCCGGGGCTCCTCCTCGCGGAGGAGGTTGCGGACCTCTGATCAGTACGGCGAGACCGTGACGGCCAGCGCCCCCGGCCCCACGTTCGCGCCGATCGCCGCGCTGACCTGCGTCAGGACGACGTCGCGGGCGTGCGGGATCCGCTTCTGCAGCATCTGGAGCAGTTCGTGGCCCTCCTTCTCGGCCGCGAAGTGCTCGACCGCAAGGTCCGCGTTGCGCCCGTAGGCGAGCGCCACGGCCTTGTCCACGAGCTTCGCCAGCGCCCGGTCGCGGCCGACGACCTTGTCGAACGGCTCCACCTCGCCGTTCACGACCGTGAGCAGCGGCTTCACCGAGAGCGCGTCGCCGAAGAGCTTCGCCGCCGCGCTGACCCGACCGGCCTGGCGCAGGTAGTGCAGGGTGTCGACGTAGATCAGCACGTTCGCGTCACGCCCGCGCTGCTCGGCGACGCTGCGCGCGTTCTGGACGTTGCCGCCGCTCTGCACGATCCGCGCGGCCGCGAGCGCCGCGAACCCGAGCGTCATCCCCGACGAGTGCGAGTCCACGATGAACACCGGCACGCGCGACTTGGCCGCGGCCGCCTTCGCCGCGTCCGTCGCGGGGGAGAGCTTCGGCGTCACGTGCACGGAGATGATCGTCTCCGCGCCCTTCGCCCACGCGTCCTGGTAGGCCCAGAAGAACGCGTCCGGCGCCGGCGGCTGCGTCGTGATCGGGATCTGCGCCTCCATCGCCCGCAGCAGCCTGTCGGTCGGCACGTACGCCTCGTCGATCAGTTCCGACCCGATCTTGAGCTGCATCGGGACCGTGATGATCTTGAACCGGTCCGCCAGACGGGCCGGGAGTGACGCGGTCGAGTCGGTGACGACGGCTACTCGTGAGGACACGAACGAGGAGGTTAACGAAGGGTGATCGAAGTAGCCACGACCGATCGAAGGTAATTCGTGTGATGTAGGCCTGGCTGGTCGCTTTCCGTGTGCGGCGAACGCACGGAGTGAACACCCCGGAAAGGCGTCCTACTTGACACAATCGGGTGACTGACCGACGTTTGGTGTTGATCTAGGGGCAACCTGTTTTCCCAGCGGAGAGCCATTATTCCAAGTGTTACATCATGCTCGTCCGTCCACTTTCGACGCTGGTTGGCCCTCTCTGCCGTGGGTAAGCTCGCCCAATCTTCAGCCCGGTTGAGTGAGTAGGTGACCATGGGTGCAAAAGAGCAGGAACTAGTTCCGCTGCACGCCGGTTTTGACGTTGTCTACCGAGGTTTTCACCGACGTCAGGTCATCGAGCACATCGAGAATCTCGAGGAGCAGCTGCGCTTCACGAGCCTCGACAGGTCCGAGGCGCTGGCGCAGGCAGCGGATTTGCGCAAGCTGCTGGAAATGACGCGTCAGGACCTGGAGGACGCGCGCGCCAGGATCGAACGCCTCGAGTCCACCTCGGGCACGCACGCGAGCGCCACCGAACGGATGCACCGCATGCTCCGCCTCGCCGAGGAGGAGACGGCGGAGATGCACCTGCAGGCCGAACGCGAGTGCACCGACCTTCGTGCGCGCACCGACGTCGAAGTGGCCGCGCTGCGCGCCGAGGCCGAGCGCGAGTCCGCCGCCATGCGCGCGGAGGCCGAGTCCGAGCTCTACGCCTCACGTCAGGACTGCGCCACCCGCGCTGCCGCCATGGAACGCCGCGAGCTGGAGATGGAACGCCGCTGCGCCGATCTCGAAGCCCAGCACCGCCAGCGCGCCGACGAGGTGGAGCGCGAGTGCGCGGAGGCGGTCGCCGAGGCCCAGGCCGACGCGGACATGCTGCTGCGGGAGACCGCGCTCCAGTGCAACTCGCTGGAAGCCGACTCCGAGCGCAAGCGCGAGAAGGCCCAGCAGTTCTTCGAACTCACGATGACCCGGCGCCGCAACGAGGCCGCGCAACACCTGCAGGAGCAGGAGGCGCTGGCCAGGGCGCGCTCGGAGTTCGTGGTGAAGATGGCGTCCCGCGAGGCGCAACGCAGGCTGGCCGAGGTCGCCGACCGCACCGCCGAACTGCACGAGCTCAAGCGCGTCGTCCACTCGCAACTGTCCGCGGCCCGCGCCGCCCTGTCCGTGGCCGCCGACCGGGTCGCCCCTGTGCACATCCCTGAACAGGTCGCCGCGTCGTGAAGCGCTGGGTCCCGCTAGTAGTCGGTGCACTGATGGTGCCCGCGTCGGTGACGGCGTTCGGGTTCTCCGTGTACGGCGACGAACTGGAGACAGCGCTGTCGTCGTCGCCCGCGGTGCCCGCGGTCCTGGCCGGCCCGGTGCCGGTCTCCGACTTCGTGGCACCACTGCGAATGGAGCCTCCCGCACCGGTCCTGCTGTCCGCCGCGGTGGCGCAGCAGGCGGTGCGCGACCTGTTCTCGGCGCACGCCGTCAAGGGCATCACGTTCGCGCCGGGCACCGCCTCGCTGGCGGGCCGTGGCGAGGACGTGCGGCGGTCGCTGGCCGGCGTGCTGCGCAACGTCACCGGCTCGGTGACGCTGGTGGCGCACGCGTGGAACGGCGAGACGGCCTCGCACCGCTGCGACGTGCTCGCGATGGAGAGAGCAGGCCTGCTGCGGCAGTACCTGGCCGAGCAGGGCGTGGACAAGGTCGTCGCCACCCGCGTGATCGTGGACCCCGTGTGGGGCCCGCCCACGGATTTCGGTCCTCAGATCGACGTCCTCGTCAGCTAGGAGCCTTCGCAATGGCAGGGGCAGTCGGGATCGTCTTCGGGCTGTGCGTGCTGTCCTTCACTTTGGGGGCGGCCCTCATGTACGTGCTGGTGCGGCGCCGCGAGGACGCCGACTCCCGCGAGCCCGCCCCTTCGAAGGCGCCGGACGAGCGGACGTGGGTGGAGAAGCCCGCCGCGGTCGTGCCGGTGGACGACGAGTACGACTCGCGGCCGATCCACCGCAACCCCGTGATGGGCCTGCCGCAGAGGGAATCGGCGCTGGCGTCGCTGGCCGAGCCGGTGGCGAGGCCCGCGCCGACGGTGAAGTCTGTGACGGTGGCAAAGCCCGCTCCGGTGGCAAAGCCTGTGCTCGCCTCCGAACCCGAGCGGTCGGCTGGGCTTGCGGCGGCCAAGGCCGAGCAGGTGCTCGAGCTGACGCCGGTGGTCGAGTTCGAGCCGGTCACGAAGGCTGAGCCGGTCACGAAGGCTGAGCCGGTCACGAAGGCTGAGCCGGTCACGAAGGCTGAGCCGGTCACGAAGGCTGAGCCGGTCACGAAGGCCGAGCCGGTCACGAAGGCTGAGCCGGTCACGAAGGCCGAGCCGGTCACCAAGGCCGCGCCGGTGCCGAATCCCGCGCCGGTGACGAGGTCCGAGCCCGCGGTGGAGCCCGGACAGCTCGCATCGCCCGAAACTGTCGGTGCTGCTCGATATGATCGGGATGGGGACCTCGTTCCCCCCATGGGGAATTTCGAAGCCCCCGAATCAACCGTAGCGCCGAGCACCGACAGTCCTGAGACCGTCGCGAAGCCCGCCGAACCCACGAAGCCTGCGACGCGCGCCAACCTCACCAAGCCCGCCGAACAGACCAAGCCCGCGCAGCCCGCAGAACCCGCGAAGCACGCAGAACCTGCGGAACCGGAAACCGAGGCACTCGCCAAGGCGACCGTTGAGCCCGCCGAGGAACCCGAGCCAGCCCCGCAGCCCGTCGTCCAGACCGCGCTACCTCAACCCGCCTCCCCCCAGCCCGCCGAACACACGACGTGGGTCGAGCGGGAGGACTTCCGCCAGCGCTACCTGCGGACGTTCGAAGAGGTCCGCCGCAAGGCGGGCAGCAACTAGCCGGCGCGGCAACCAGCGCACCAACCGGCGGGAATGTCGGAAACTCGTCGGTACCTGTCCGATTCTCGCCGGACTTCCACCGCTGCCTGCTGATATCAATCGATCATGACTTCCGCCTCTGATCGAACGAAGCTCTTCCACGCGCTGCACAAGCCGGGCCCGCTCGCCCTCCCCAACGCCTGGGACGTCGCGTCCGCCCTCGTCGTCGAGGCCGCCGGCGCGAAAGCCGTCGCCACCACGAGTGCGGGTGCGGCGTGGAGCCTCGGCGCTGCCGACGGTGACCACATCGCGCGGGACCGGGCTGTCGACCTCGTGGCCAGGATCGTTGCCGCCGTGGGGATTCCGGTGAGTGCGGACATCGAGACCGGGTTCGGTGCCACTGCTGGCGAGGTGGGTGAGACGGTGCGGGCGATCGCCGAGGCGGGGGCGTCCGGGGTGAACATCGAGGACGGGCTCGGTGCCGGTCAGCGCGATGTCGCGGAGCAGGCTGAGCGGTTTGCGGCGGCGCACGAGGCCGCGCCGGAACTGTACGTCAACGCGCGCATCGACACGTTCCTGCGCGGCGTCGGTGATCCGGCCACGAGGCTCGAACGGACGCTGGAGCGCGCCGCGAAGTTCCTCGAGGCCGGGGCCAGCGGCATCTTCGTGCCGGGTGTGACCGATCTGGAGACCGTCGCGGAGCTGGCGAAGGGGATCGCCGCGCCGCTCAACGTTCTCGTGGGGCCCGGCGCGCCCGCCGTCGCCGAGTTCGCGAAGGCGGGCGTGGCGCGGGTCAGCCTCGGCTCTGCGGTGGCCGAGGCCGCCTACGCCGTCGCCAGGCGGGCAGCGGAGGAGATGCTGACCAAGGGCACGTACAGCAGCGTTGAGAACGGCATCGCTTACGGCGACCTCAACGCGCTCTTCAAGAGTTAGTGCTTCTTGCCGCGGAACTTGCGCAGCAGCTGCTCGGCCTGCGCGCGCTTGCGCGGGTCCTGCGCCATCTGCCGTGCCTTCGCTTGCAGCTTGTGGCCCTGCGGACTGCGCAGGAACCTGGTGATCTTGTCCATGAAGCCGGCCATCGGTCCTCCAGGTGTCCGTTACGTCCATTTCAACGGACGAAACCGCTCCCGGAGTTCCCGGCGGTCACACCGGCGAAACGGTGATCCCCAACGCACCTGGGCCCACGTGGGCGCCGATGGCCGAGCTGACCTGCGTCAACATGAACTGGCGGACGTTCGGCACGCTCCGCCGGAGCTTGCGCAGCAGCCGAGATGCCTTCTCCTCGGCGTCGAAGTGCTCCACGGCGACGTCCACGGTGTCGGTGCCCGCGCGCTTGATCGCGATGTCCAGCATCCGGTTGAGCGCGCGGTCGGCGCCGATCACCTTGTCGAGCGGCGTGATCTGGCCGTCGGCCATGGTCAGCAGCGGCTTCATCGACAGCACGCCGCCGACCAGTGCGGCGGCGGCACCGATGCGGCCTCCGCGGCGCAGGTACTCGAGGGTGTCGACGTAGATCAGCTCGGTGGACCTGTCGAAACGGCGCTGCGCGGTCGCGAGCACCTTCTCCACGCTGCCGCCCGCCTCGGCGACCTTCGCGGCGGCCTGGACGGCGTAGCCGATGCTCATCCCGCAGGTGTGCGTGTCCACGACGTGCACGGGCACGCGGACCTTGCCGGCGGCCTCCCGGGCGGCCTCCACGGTCGCGGACTGGCGGCTCGACACGTGCACCGACACGATCGAGCGAACGCCCTGCGCGGCCAGTTCGTTGTAGGTCCAGAAGAACGCGCCGGCATCGGGCGGAATCGTCTCGACGGGCACGTTCGAACGCATTGCCGAGACCAGGTCGGGAACCGGGATGCGGGACTCGTCGTCGGTGTGGTCGCCGATGCGCACCTGGATCTGCACCACTTCGATGCCGAGTTGATCAGTCAGCTGCGCCGGGAGACAAGCGGTGGAGTCTGTCACGATCGCTACTCGCCGGTACATGTCCGCGCAGCGTAGTCGCCTGAATGGGGTAGGTCTCAATTGGTGGCGTCAACGGGTGACAACTGTCACGCTAGCGGGGTGCTTGCTGCTGTTTGCAGGGGTGCTACTGGCGGGTAACATCCGGGTGATGGCAGGGTCGTGAACACCCGGCGGCGCAGTTCTGGAGTCTTCTGCGCAAGCGTCGCCGCCCGTCCGCAGGAGGTCGAAGAGGACCTATGAACATTGTTGTCCTGGTCAAGCAGGTGCCTGACACCTGGTCCGAGCGCAAGCTCACCGACGCCGACCACACCCTTGACCGCGAATCCGCGGATGCCGTGCTCGACGAGATCAACGAGCGCGCCGTCGAAGAGGCTCTTCTGCTGAAGGAAGCCCACGGCGGCGAGGTCACCGTGATCGCGATGGGTCCCGACCGCGCCACCGACGCCATTCGCAAGGCGCTGTCGATGGGTGCGGACAAGGCGATCCACGTGAGCGACGAGGCGCTGCACGGCTCGGACGTGCTGGCGACGGCGAAGGTCCTCGCGAAGGCGATCGGCACGGTCGAGAGCTTCGACCTGGTCATCGCGGGCAACGAGGCCACCGACGGCCGCGCCGGCGCCGTGCCGGCAATTGTCGCCGAGTTGCTCGGCCTGCCGCAGGTCACCCAGCTGCGCAAGGTCACCGTCGAGGGCACCACGATCAAGGGTGAGCGTGAGACCGACGAGGGCGTCGCGTTCCTCGAGGCGTCGCTCCCGGCCGTGGTCTCCGTGACCGAGAAGATCAACGAGCCGCGTTACCCGTCCTTCAAGGGCATCATGGCCGCGAAGAAGAAGCCCGTCTCCACGCTCACCGTGGCGGACCTGGGCATCGACGCGTCCGAGGTCGGCCTGTCCGGCGCGTACACCCAGGTGCAGGAGGCTTCCCCGAAGCCGCCGCGCAGCGCGGGTCAGCGCGTCGAGGACGGTGGCGACGGCGGGTCCAAGATCGCCGAGTTCCTCGTCGGCCAGAAGCTCATCTGAGGGAGGGAAGTCATGTCTGAAGTTCTGGTTCTGGTCGACCACGTCGACGGCGAGGTCAAGAAGGTCAGCTACGAGCTGCTGACGGCCGCGCGCCGCCTGGGCACCCCGGCCGCAGTGGTCGTGGGCGCTCCCGGCACCGCGTCGAAGATCCGCGAGTCGCTGGGCAAGTACGGCGCCGCGAAGGTCTACGCCGTCGAGTCCGACGACGCCGCCGGCTTCCTCACGACCCCGAAGGTCGACGCGCTGGCCGCACTCGTCCCTAACGCGTCCGCGGTGCTCGTCTCCGCGACGATCGAGGGCAAGGAGGTCGCGGGCCGTCTCGCCGCCCGCATCGACTCCGGCTGGCTCGTCGACGTCGTGGACGTCGAGGCCGACGGCACTGGCGTGCAGTCCATCTTCGGTGGCGCGTTCGTCGTCAAGGCGAAGGTCAGCAAGGGCACCCCGGTCATCACCGTCCGCCCCGGCGGCGTCGAGTCCGAGGAGTCCGCGGCGGACGCCGTGCTGGACGAGTCGGTCTCCATCACCGTGGACGCCGCCAAGGCTGCCCGCATCACCTCGCGTGAAGCCGTCGTCGGCGGCGACCGCCCGGAGCTGACCGAGGCCTCGGTCGTCGTCTCCGGTGGCCGCGGCGTCGGCTCGGCCGAGAAGTTCTCCGTCGTCGAGGAGCTCGCCGACTCGCTCGGTGCCGCCGTCGGTGCCTCGCGCGCCGCCGTCGACTCGGGCTACTACCCGCACCAGTTCCAGGTGGGCCAGACCGGTAAGACGGTCTCGCCGCAGCTGTACGTGGCGCTGGGCATCTCCGGTGCCATCCAGCACCGCGCGGGCATGCAGACCTCGAAGACGATCGTCGCGGTCAACAAGGACGCCGAGGCCCCGATCTTCGAGATCGCCGACTTCGGTGTGGTGGGCGACCTGTTCAACGTCGCGCCGCAGCTGACCGAGGACGTCAAGAAGCGCAAGGGCTGAGCACCTCCGGTCCGGCAGAACGGCCGTCCCACCTTCCCGGTGGGGCGGCCGTTCGCCATTTCCGGAAAGCCTGAGCCGGGACTCGGGGCACCACCGTCGGTTAACCCGACTGCCACTGACCGGACATCGTTCTGACCTGCTGCGATTAGCCAACCCGGCTTCACCCTGGTGCCCATGACGCAGCCGGAACTGCTTGTCAGCACCCCCGTCCAGCAGGACGGGAACGCACCCCGCTACTCCCTCCTCGTCGCCAGGGACAGCGACGAGGTAGTCGCCGCGCAGAAACTGCGCTACGAGGTGTTCGCCGGTGAGATGGGGGCGACGCTGCACACCGGCGTGCCCGGCCACGACGTCGACGAGTTCGACGAGTTCTGCGACCACCTCGTGGTGCGCGACGACCGTACCGGCGAGATCGTCGGCGGGTACCGGATGCTGCCGCCTGAGCGTGCCAGGGAGGCCGGGCGGCTCTACGGCGACGGCGAGTTCGACCTGTCCAACCTCGACGGCATCCGCAGCTCCACGGTCGAGACCGGCCGCTCGTGCGTGCACCCCGACCACCGCAACGGTGCCGTCGTCAGCCTCGTGTGGGCCGGTATCGCGCGGTACATGCTGCTCAGCGGCCACAAGTGGCTCGTCGGATGCGCGTCGATCCCGCTGCAGGACGGTGGCGGCCTCGCGGCCGGCGTCTGGGACGCGGTGCACGCCAAGCACTACGCGCCCGAGGAGTACCGGGTCACGCCGCACAACCCGTGGGACGTCGACGCGATCGTGCGGCCGGACAAGACCGTGCTGCCTCCGCTGCTCAAGGGCTACCTGCGGCTCGGCGCCAAGATCTGCGGACGGCCCGCGCTCGACGCGGACTTCGGCGTCGCCGACCTCTTCATCCTGCTCGGCATGGACCAGATGGATCAGCGCTACCTGAAGTTCTTCCTGGGGGAGACGTCATGAGCCACGCCTGGATGCCCGCGTCGCCGTGCGGTGACGGGTGCGTCGGCAGCACGCCCGGTGAGGTCGGCCGGCTCCGGCAGACCTGGCGCGCGGTCATGGCGGTCACCGCGATCCTGTGCGGCGCGTGGATCGCCCTGGCGCTGCTGCTGCCGGGCAAGCAGCGTGAAAGCGTTGTGCGACTGTGGTTCCACGCCATCCTGCGGGCGTTCGGCGTGCGGCTGGAAGTGCACGGCGCCAGGAAGTTCCAGGAGATCCCGAAGCGCGGCGTGCTCGTCGCGAGCAACCACGTGTCATGGCTCGACGAGCTCGCGATCGACTCGGTGCAGCCAGTCAAGATCGTCGCCAAGAAGGACATCAAGAGCTGGCCGGTGCTCGGCCCGATCATCACCGCGGTGGGCACGGTCTACCTCGACCGCGAGAAGCTGCGCGAGCTGCCGCAGACCGTGAACGAGCTGGCCGCGACCCTGCGCAACGGCAGTGCGGTCGCCATCCACGCCGAGGGCACGACGTGGTGCGGGCTCGCGTCCGGGCACTACAAGCCGGCGCTGTTCCAGGCCGCGCTCGACGCCGGTGTGCCGGTGCGGCCGATCGTGCTGCGCTACCGGATCGGCGACCACCTGACGACGCAGCCCGCGTTCGTCGGCAGCGACACCCTGGTCGACTCGATCCGCCGGGTGCTCAAAGCCCGCGATCTGGTCGTCGAGGTCCACGTGCTGGACGAGATCGCTCCCGGAGGTGCCGGATCCCGGCGCGAACTGGCGAAACTTGCCGAAGAGCAATCAATCCGCTTGACCTCGACTCAACTGGAGATTGCACTATCTACAGGTGACAACCACCGCGCCCGCCCCATCACGCCTCTGGTCGCCTGAACGCCGCTGGCCCACGACGGGCATCCTGCTGCTGGTCACGCTCGTCGCCTTCGAGGTGATGGGCGTCGGCACCGCGATGCCGACCATGGTCCGCGAGCTGAAGGGCGAGGCGCTGTACGCGTGGCCGTTCCTCGCGAACCTCGCGGCGAGCGTGATGGCCACGGTCTTCTCCGGACGGCTCTCGGACCGCAGGGGCCCCAAGCCCGCGATCCTGATCGGCGTGGTCCTGTTCCTCGCCGGGCTCGTGGTCGCGGGCATCGCCGAGAACATGACGGTCCTGCTCGCCGGCCGGGTGCTGCAGGGCTTCGGTGTGGGTTTCCTGATCGTCGCGATCTACGTGCTGATCGCGCTCGTCTACCCCGAGGCCGACCGGCCCGCCGTGTTCGGCGCGCTGTCCGCTGCCTGGGTCGTGCCCTCGATGGTGGGGCCTGCCGTCGCGGGGTGGGCGACCGAGCACCTCACGTGGCGGCTGGTGTTCGTCGGCATCGTGCCGTTGGTGCTCATCGGCAGCGTGCTGCTCGTTCCCGTGCTCAAGAAGCTTCCGCCGCACGCCGAGACGCCCCCGCCACGCAAGCACCTGCCCATCGCGGCCGTGGCGGTGGGTCTGGGCGTGGCAGGCCTGAGCTGGTCATTGCAGCACCGCACCTGGTGGATGCTCGTGGTCGCGTTGCTGCTGCTCGCACCGGCACTGCGCATCCTGCTCCCCAAGGGCACGCTCCTGGCCCGGCGCGGCCTCCCGGTCACGATCCTGGCGCGCGGCCTGCTCGCGGGCACGTTCTTCGCGGTGGAGAGCTTCATCCCGCTGACGCTGACCGTCGTGCACGGCTACTCGCCCCTGGAGGCGGGTATCCCGCTCACGCTGAGCGCACTCGGCTGGGCGAGTGCGTCGATGTGGGCGTCGAGGCATCCCGAGATCGAGCGCTACACGCTCGTCCGCTTCGGGTTCCTGCTCTCCGCGACCGGCATCGCGGCCGTGACGCTCATCGCACCCACATGGGGGCCTGCCCACCTGACGCTGGTCTTCTGGGCCGTCGCGGGCGCGGGCATGGGCATCGCGACGTCCAGCGTCGGTGTGCTGATGATGGCCGCATCACCCGAGGCCGACCGGGGTTTCAACTCCGCGGCGCTGCAGATCTCGGACATGCTCTTCTCCGCGACCATGATCGGACTCGGTGGTGTGCTCGTCCTGGCGACGGCGCCGACCGCGGGCGTGGTGGTGCTCAACCTGTCGATGGCGGCGTTGGCGGTGGTGGGAGCGATTCTGACCGGGCCCCGCATGCGGGCTACCCTGAAGGCCTGATGGCTTATCTCGACCACGCGGCCACGACCCCCATGCACCCGCAGGCGGTCGCGGCCATGACCGAGGCGTTGTCCACCACGGGCAACGCCTCGTCGCTGCACACCTCCGGCAGGCGGGCGCGGCGGGCGATCGAGGAAGCCCGCGAGAACATCGCCGACGCCCTGGGCGCCCGGCCGTCCGAGGTGCTGTTCACCGGCGGCGGCACGGAGAGCGACAACCTCGCGGTCAAGGGCATCTACTGGGCCAGTGGCCGTCGTCGGGTGCTGGCCTCGGCCGTGGAGCACCACGCCGTGCTGGACGCCGTCGAGTGGCTCGAACGGCAGGGCGCCGAGGTCACCTGGCTGCCCACCGACCACTTCGGCCGGGTGTCCGCCGAGTCGGTGGCCTACGCACTCGACGACGACGTCGCGCTCGTCACCACGATGTGGGCGAACAACGAGGTCGGCACCATCAACCCCGTGCACGAGATCGCTGCCGTGTGCGCCGCACGCGGTGTGCCGTTCCACACGGACGCGGTGCAGGCCGTCGGCGCGGTCCCGGTCGACTTCGCCGCGTCCGGCGCCTCCGCGCTGACCCTGACCGGCCACAAGGTCGGCGGCCCGTACGGCGTGGGCGTGCTGCTGCTGGCGCGAGACGTGAAGTGCACGCCGTTGATGCACGGCGGCGGCCAGGAACGCGACGTGCGCTCCGGCACCCTCGACGTGCCGTCGATCGTCGGCCTTGCGCGCGCGGTGCGGATCTCGGTGGAGGAACAGGCTTCCCGGGCGCTGGAACTGGCGGCGCTGCGCGACGAGCTGATCGCGTCGGTGCGCGCGGTGGTGCCGGACGTGATCGTGAACGGCGACCCGGTGCACCGCCTGCCCGGCAACGCGCACCTGACGTTCCCCGGCTGCGAGGGCGACAGCCTGCTGATGCTGCTCGACGCACGCGGTGTCGAGTGCTCGACGGGTTCCGCGTGCACGGCCGGTGTCGCGCAACCGAGCCACGTGCTGCTCGCGATGGGCGTCGAACCGGCGTTGGCGCGCGGCTCCCTGAGGTTCTCCCTCGGGCATACGTCGACGCACGTGGACGTTGAGAAGCTGGTGTCGGTCATCGGACCGGTGGTGGAGAGGGCCCGTACGGCGGGCCTGGCAGGCATGAGGCGGTCCCGGAAGGTGGTCAAGCAGTGAAGGTCCTCGCGGCGATGAGCGGTGGTGTCGATTCCGCGGTGGCGGCGGCGCGCGCCGTCGAAGCGGGACACGACGTGACGGGCGTGCACCTGGCGTTGTCGGCGAAGCCCGGCACCCTGCGCACCGGCGCCCGTGGCTGCTGCACCATCGAGGACGCGCACGACGCCCGTCGCGCGGCCGACCTGATGGGCATCCCGTTCTACGTCTGGGACTTCGCCGAGCGCTTCACCGAAGAGGTCGTCGAGGACTTCGTCGCGGAGTACGCGGCCGGCCGCACGCCGAACCCGTGCCTGCGCTGCAACGAGCGGATCAAGTTCGAGGCGTTGCTGGACAAGGCGATCGCCCTCGGCTTCGACGCCGTCTGCACCGGCCACTACGCGCGCCTGGAGATGGTCGACGGTCGTCCCGAGCTGCGCCGTTCCGCCGACCTGGGCAAGGACCAGTCGTACGTGCTGGCGTCATTGACCGCGGAGCAGCTTTCGCACGCGATGTTCCCGCTGGGCGACACGACGAAGGACGACGTGCGCGTCGAGGCGGCGTCACGAGGGTTGTCGGTCGCGAAGAAGCCGGACAGCCACGACATCTGCTTCATCCCGGACGGCGACACGCAGAAGTTCCTGGCGGGGCGCATGGAGACCAAGCCGGGCCTGCTGATCGACGACGCGACCGGGGCGGTGCTGGGCCGGCACGCGGGCGTGCACGAGTTCACCGTGGGACAGCGCAAGGGGCTCGGGATCGACGGTCCCGCCGCCGACGGCCGTCCGCGGTACGTGCTGGCGCTGGAGCCGGTGTCGGGCAACGTGCGGGTCGGAGCGGTCGAAAAGCTCGCGGTGACGGGGATTTCGGCGTCCGCGCCGGTCGCGCACGTCGAGCTCGACGGACCTGTCGAGTGCGTCGCGCAGGTGCGTGCGCACGGCGGCACGGCTCCGGCCGTCGCCGAACTGGTCGACGGCGTGCTGCGGGTGCAGCTGCGCGAACCGCTGAAGGGCGTGGCGCCCGGCCAGGCCGTGGCGATCTACCGCGAGGACGCGGCGGGCGACATCGTCCTGGCCAGCGCCACCATCGACGCGACCAGCTAGGGCCTGCGGGTCCTAATTCGCTTGTAGGGCCGGGAAAGCGGATCTAGCGTTCGCTGCGTGACGTTCATTGACACGGAGTTCGACCTCGCCGCGCGGGCTCGGAGCGCGTTCCGGTGCTTCGTCAGTCCTGTGGACCGTCGGAAGCTGAGCGTTCAGGCCCGTCGCGACGACATGCCGGTGTGGGTCGTGTCGCCGTTGCGCCGGCTGGGGGCGCGCCGGTTCCGCCGGGCTAGCTGGGACGCCACTCCGAGTTCGCTCCGCACAGGAGCACGCAGGGCAGCTCACTCGACACGTCGCCCCTGAGGAACGCCGCGAACGCCGCCGCGCCCGCCGGTTCGACGGCGATCCGGAACTCCTCCCACAGCCGGTCCCGCGCCGAGAGGATCTCCTCGTCGGTGACCAGGGCCGAGGAAACGTTGTGCTGCCGTAGGATTTCCAGCGACAACGAGCCTGCGCGCGTGGCGCCGAGCGCGTCCGCGGCGACGGAGTTCACCACCGAGTCGACGGGTTCGCCGGCGGCCAGCGCGTTGTGCATGGCGCAGCAGTTCTCGGGTTCCACGGCGACGATGCGGCGCCCACCCGAGGCCAGTGCGGCGCCCGCGACGAGTCCGCCGCCCCCGACCGCGACGAAGATCGTGTCGACGTCCGGGGCGTCCTCGACGATCTCCTGGGTGACCGTGGACTGGCCCTCGATCACCGTGGCGTCGTTGTACGCCTCGATGTAGGGCAGATCGAGCTCGCGGGCGGCCGCGGCGGCTTCGGCGTAGGTGTTGCCGTGGCGGATCAGCTTGGCGCCCAACGCTTCGATGCGCCTCGTCTTGGTCTCGGGCGCCGTCACCGGGACGAACACGGTGGCGTGCGCGCCGAGCAGCTGCGCGGCCTGGGCGACGGCGATGCCGTGGTTGCCGCCCGACGCGGTGACGACCTCGGAGAGGTTCAGCGACAGCAGGGTGTTGACCGCGCCGCGGAGCTTGAAGGAGCCGGTGAGCTGCAGGTGCTCCAGCTTGAACACGAGCGGCCGGCCGTCGGCTGACACGCGCATGATCGGGGTGCGGCGGACGTACTGCGACAACGTTCTCATGAGACCAGCTTCCACAAGAACTGCACGAGAGTCACGATGCCCAGCAGGAAACACACCAGGACGAACGTGCCGCCGGCCATGACGATCAGGCAGGCGCCCCAGGACGTCTCCTCGTTCGGGGTGCCGTCCAGGTCCTGCTGGAGCTCCACCCGCGCCTCCTGGTAGAGCGACGCGAGGCGGGTCCGGGCCGTCTCGGTCGGTGCCTCGTCGACGCGGCCCTGCCATGAGAGCGCGACCAGACGCGAGTCCGCGCGGCGGTAGGCGCGTTCGAAGGCCAGGAGTTCGCCGGGATCCCGTTCGTCGGAGAGGTAGGTCCAGCGGCCCGCCTGAGCCGGCTGGCCGAGCACGCGGTAGACCTCGGCGAGCCGTTCCCGCAGGTCGAGCCGTTGCGGGAAGGTGCCCACGAGCCCGGCGACGCGCTGACGTGCGCGAAGCACGCTGGCGAGGTCGCCTCTCTGCAACTCCTCGGCCGCTTTGTGGAGCGTCCGCTCTACCGGCATGAAGATTAGTTTTGCAGGTAGGGCTAGCTTTGACCCGTGTTCGGCCTATCGCTGCTGGTCTCCGGCCTCGCCTGGTGGCTGGGTCTTTACCTGCTCGCCCGCGACCCCCGCAAGCCGCTGTTGTGGTGGGCGGGTGCCGGGATGATCGG
Organism: Lentzea flaviverrucosa; assembly: GCF_003350445.1. NCBI lineage: Bacteria > Bacillati > Actinomycetota > Actinomycetes > Pseudonocardiales > Pseudonocardiaceae > Lentzea > Lentzea flaviverrucosa. The sequence continues at coordinate 178,039 of NZ_QQAU01000002.1, read as the reverse complement.
CTATTCGGCGGCGGTCGTAGCGCCGAATCCGGTGCTCCTCGCGGTGCCGGCGCTGGCCTGGACGGGTGCGGTCCTTTTGCTCGCGCGACCCGAGTTGATCAGGTGGTGGCTCCTCGCGCTGCTCCCGTTCTTCGCCGCGTCGTTCTTCGTACCGTGGGTCGTATTGCTTCCACTGGCCGCAGCCACGGTCCTAGCCATAAGAAAACGTGCTTACTTTTCACTCGTTGGGGTGATGTTCGGCCTATCGGCAGGTGCGTTCCTGCTGGGACTGCTCCCAGACGCGATCACGCTGCCGTCGCTCGGCCTCGACGTGGTCGTCTTCGGAGTCCTCGTCGCCGTCACGGACGCGGTGGAGGAGGGCGAGGCGATCCGCGCGGACATGCTGCGGTCACTGGTCATCTCGGCCTTCACCGCGGTGCTGTTCGGATCGCAGGTGATCTTCTTCGGCGGACCGGACCTGCTCGTCTTCACCACCGTCGCGGCGGCGATCGCGGTCCAGGTGCTCGCGAACCCGCTCGCGTCCGCGGTCGACCGCCTCGCCCTGCCGGCGGTAGCGGCAGAACGCGCCGAACTCCGCGACGCCGCCGAGGCGTTGCCCAAACGCCGCCCGCTGGTGACCGAGGACGACGCGGAGTTCGCCCGCCTCACCCGCAAGGCGCTCAGCCACTACGGCGATCTCGGAAAGCTCGTCGCCAGCCCGTTGGTCGCACTGACCGACGACGGCCCGCCGCTGGATCGGGCAGCCCAGCTGAAAAGCATGCTGCTCGCGAGCATTCAACGGCTCAAGCCCGTGGACGGCGATTTCGGCACGAGCGACGAATGGCGTTACTACAACGCCGTGTACTTCTACTACGTCAAGGGAATCCGGCCGTATTCCGTCCGGACCAAGCGCGAGGACCTCGACGCGGAAGATCGCCGCGCTCTGCAGTGGTTCGTGACACAGGTGCCGGAACGAACGCTGCACAACTGGCAGAACGCCGCCGCACGCCTGGTCGCGGCCGACCTGATGGCAGGAGTTGGCAGCACTTGACCTGGCTTTGGCAGCGTTGACCGGGCGATCGTCGGGCCATGTTGAAATTCGCCTTGAAACTCGACGGTGTCGCTTCGTTCGCACTGGGTCTGCTGACCCTGCTGATCCGCCCGGAAGTCGGAATGCCGGTGGGCTGGCAGATCGGACTCGGTTCTTTCTGCGTCGTTTACGGCGCGGGCGTGTTCTTCTTGGGAACCCGCGCCACCCCGGACCGCCGAATCGTGCTGCTGGTCATCATCGGCAACCTGGTCTGGGCCGCCGACAGCGTTCTGACCGCGGAACTGGCGTGGTTCCCGCTCACGGGAATCGGCGTGGCACTCGTGCTGGCCCAGGGACTCGCGGTGCTCGGCTTCGCGGTGCTGCAGTTCATCGGCCTCAGGCGCGAAGGGTCCGCGACCGGCCGCGGAACTCAGCCACGATCTCAGTCCCTCGCCTGACCGTGATGTCGTAGATCCCGCTGCGGCCGAACCGGGTCCGTTCCACCGCCTCGGCCACCAGCTCGTCGCCCTCGTGCACGGGCCGGATGAAGTCGATCTCGGCCGTGGCGGCGACGGTGACGGACCCTGCCCTGTTGCAGGCGCAGGCGAACGCGCTGTCCGCCAGCAGGAACACGTAGCCACCGTGCGCGATGCCGTGACCGTTGATCATGTTCTCCGCGACCGTCATCCGCAGCAACGCGTAGCCGTCGCGCAGTTCGACGGGTTCGATGCCCAGGGCGGTGGAGGCCTTGTCGGCGGCGAGCATCTCGGCAGGACCATTCATTCGTGGCAGCGTAATCACTCTCGCGGTGGTGTCACGCGGTGTTCGGATCGACTTACTGTCCGGATGCGTGATCGTTCAACATCGGAGGTGGTCATCGTGGGTGGTTGTTCTTGCTGTGGCGGGTGCACGGGTCCGGGCTGCGGATGCTGCAGCTCTTGCTAACTGCTTCGGATGTGTGAAGGCCGTTGCGGGAACGGAAGTTCCCGCAACGGCCTTTTTCTCGCAGGGGGTCGATTCCCGGGTGCCTGCAGCCTCTTCGCCACCACGGTCACGACGGCCTCTGGTGGGAGTGGTGCAGGACCACGGGGCGCGTCGCGGTCCTGCACCACGTGCAGGGAGGCGCCCACACGTTCAGCGCCTGCTCGATCACGGTAAGTGGCCTGGACCATAGCGTCAATGGGTCTAGACCTCTCCTGTCCGCCGGACAGTGGAACAATTCGGAGGGTGCGTGGAGCAACTGGAATCGGATCACTGCCCGGAACCGACATCGACGAGGCGGCGCGCGTAGTCGTCGGAGAGCTGCCTGAGCTGCCGCACGTCCCGGAGCTGCCTGGCCGGGGAGTGGGCGCGGACATGATCGGCCGCACCGCCGGCCTGCTGGTCGACCTCGCGATCGAGGTCGTCACCTCCGGCTACCGCGTGACCCCGCGTGCCGGCCGCGACCACCGCCGGGCCGTCGACCTGCTGCGCGGTGACCTGGACGCGTTCGACGAGGCGTTGGAACGCGCGGGGGCGCAGCCGGAGACGGTCAAGGTGCAGGCCGTCGGGCCGTGGACGCTGATGTCGAACATCGAACTGATGCGCGGCCACCGCGTGCTCACGGACCCAGGTGCGGTGAAGGAGTTCGCCGCGTCGCTTGCCGAGGGGCTCAAGCAGCACGCTGCCGAGGTCGCCAGGCGCACCAAGGCGAAGGTCGTCGTGCAGCTCGACGAACCGGGGCTGCCCGCCGTGCTGCAGGGGTTGCTGCCGACGCCGTCCCAGCTCGGCACCGTGGCCGCCGTGCCGGGGCCGGACGCGCGCAACGTGCTCGCCACCGTCATCGATGCGTTGAAGGACCACGAGGTGGTGGTGCACTGCTGCGCGCCGCACCCGCCGTTGACGTTGCTCCGCGAGGCGGGCGCTGCGGCGATCGCGTTCGACGCGACGTTGATCAAGGGTGCGGAGGCGCTCGACGAGATCGGCGAGACGTGGCAGGCGGGCACGACGCTGGCGCTCGGGCTGGTGCCGAGCACCGATCCCGGCGTGCCGGTCGCGCTCAAGGACGTCGGGCAGCGGGCGTTCACGCTGGTGGACCGTCTCGGCTTCCCGCGGTCGATCCTCGTCGAGCTGGCGCTGCCGACTCCGACCTGCGGGCTAGCGGGTGCGTCGTCCACTTGGGTCAAACGCGCACTCTCGTTGACGCGTGACCTGTCCTCGGCGTTTTCGGAGCCGCCAGAGGGCTGGTGATGTCCGGTATGTGCGGCTAGTCTGCTGCGAACTATTAGGAAACTTTCTTAACCGAAGGCCGAACGCCGAGGCCTGGACCGGGAGTTCCCAGCATGCGCATCAGACTTGCGGCCCTCGTCGCCGCAGTGCTCACAGGTGTGGTCGTGGCACCTGCACAGGCCGCTCCCACCGGCCAGATCCGGCTGGATCAGGTCGGGTTCGGCACCTCCGAGCAGAAGCACGCCTACGTGCTCGGAGGTGCCGCCGGCACCAAGTTCTCCGTGGTGGACAGCCGCGGCCGGACCGTGCTGACCGGCAGGACGGGCGCCTCGACGGGCTCGTGGAGCGACACGTTCCCCGCGGTGCACCCGATCGACTTCTCCGCGCTGAAGAGGTCGGGGACGTACCGGATCAAGGTCGGCACGACGACCTCGCCGGTGTTCAAGGTCGACTCGCTGAAGAAGCTGTTCTCGCCGGTCGCGCACAACACCGTCGAGTTCTTCCAGGCGCAGCGCGACGGCGCCGACGTCATCCCCGGCCGGCTGAACCGCAAGCCCGCGCACCTCACCGACCGCGAGGCGCTCGTCTACGAGGCTCCGGTGTTCGCGGGCGAGGGCGGCGACCAGATCGCCGCACCGCTCAAGCCCACGGGTGTGAAGGTCGACCTCGAAGGCGGCTGGTTCGACGCCGGTGACTTCGTGAAGTTCACGCACGCCTCGTCGTACTCGACGGCGTCGATGCTGCTGGCGCTGCGCAACAAGCACGACGCCGCGCTGTACAACGAGGCCAAGTTCGGCCTCAAGTGGCTCGACAAGGCGTTCGACGAGAAGACCGGCACGCTCTACGCGCAGGTCGGCATCGGCACCGGATCCGAGGAGTTCGGCTTCGTCGGAGATCACGACGTGTGGCGCCTGCCCGAGGCCGACGACGAGCTGAACGTGAAGCCCGGCGACAGCGAGTACTTCATCAAGCACCGCCCCGTCTTCCGCGCGAACGTCGCCGGCGAGAAGATCAGCCCGAACCTGGTCGGCCGCGTGGCCGGCTCGTTCGCGCTGGCCGCCCAGATCGAGGCCGACCGCAACCCGCGCGCCGCCCGTGCGTACCTGGACAAGGCCGCGCAGCTGTTCGCGCTGGCCAAGACCGAGAACGTCGGCGAGCTCGTGACGGCGTTCCCGCACGCGTACTACCCTGAGGAGTCGTGGACCGACGACATGGAGTTCGGCGCGACGCAGCTCGCGCTGGCCGCCAAGGCGTTGCACGACAAGCGTTACGGGCAGTTCGCCCGCGCGGCCACGCACTGGGCCAAGGAGTTCCTGGCGACGCAGGACCCGGACACGCTCAACGTCTACAACATCTCCGCGCTCGGCCACGCCGACCTCGCGAAGCTGCTGAAGAAGGGCGTCCCGGGCGCCGAGGTCACCGAGAAGCAGATCATCGGCGACATCCAGCGCCAGTTGCAGAAGGGCGCGGACGCGGCCAAGACGTCGCCGTTCCGCACCGCCGCGAACGTCGAGACCTGGGACGTCGGCTCGCGCACGTTCGGCTACATCACCACGGCCGCGCTGTACCAGAAGCTCACCGGCTCGAAGGAGTACGCGACCTTCGGCACGCAGCAGCGCGGCTTCGCCCTCGGCACCAACGCCTGGGGCACCTCGCTGATCGTCGGCGTCGGCACGAAGTTCCCCGAGTGCCCGCACCACCAGGCCGCGAACCTCTCCGGTTCGGTGAACGGTGGCTCGAAGGTGCTGGTCGGCGCCGTGATCAACGGACCGAACGACGCGACGCTGTTCGGTGACCTCGGTGAGATGCCGCCAGGTTCCGTCAGCTGCACCAAGCCGTACACGGTCGAGTTCAACTCCGCGAAGTCCGTGTTCGCCGACGACCTGCGCTCGTGGCCGAGCTCCGAGCCGGCCATCGACTTCACGGCGACGGGCGTGCTCGGCTTCTCGCTGATCGCCCACTCCTGAGTGGCACCGGCGCGGGCCCGGGTGTCCAATTCGGACTTGTGCTCAGGCTCGCGCTGGTCTTCGTCCTGCTCATGTCCGGTACCGCGCATGCGTTGCCGTTGGACGTGAGGTGCCGAGTTCCCGGCGTGCACGACGCGGACGTCATCCGCGCCGTGCACGCCGTTGGTCTTTCTCTGCGCGTGAGCGACAAGGTGATGCTCGCCGGGTTCGAGGCCGGGTGGGTCGAGTCGCGCATGAACAACCTGTCGTGCGGCGACCGCGACTCGCTGGGCGTGTTCCAGCAGCGGCCGTCGATGGGGTGGGGGACGCCCGAGCAGATCATGGACGTGTCCTACGCGGCGCGGCGGTTCTTCGAGTACGCGGTGCGCGTGGACCGGCCGGAGCTCTCCGCCGGGCTGCTCGCCGACGCGGTGCAGCGGTCCTGCTGCCCGGAGCGGTACGACCAGGCGGAAACGCGCGCCGGGTCGATGCTGAGGCAGGCGTGGCAGGGCGGCCCCGAGGTCGTCGGCGGTGTCGTCCACGTGGTGCTGGACGGTGACGTCTGGGCCGACGGCACGCGGCTGAGCACCTCGGGTGACTTCGTCGGACGGCCTTCGGTGGCCGGGCGCACCGTGTACGCGCGGACGGCTCGAGGCGAGGTCAGGGCGTTGGCGGGCGGCACCGCACGGCTCGTGGCCACGGGCGTGGCCGGTGACCCCGAAGCGGTGGCTCGTCCCGGCGGAACTGTGGACCTGTACGCCGTGCTGGCCGACGGCAGCGTCGCAAAAGTGTCGGACCTGCCTGAGATGATTGGGATGGGGGGCGGATCCCCCCAGAGGGCCCGCCAGTCCGGATCGATTCCGAGCTGGCAGGCGCTGAGCCCGGCCGGCTTCGCGGCGGGCAAGCCGTCCGCCGTCGCCTTCCCGGACGGCTCCGTGGCCGTGTACGTCAGGTCCGGCGACAGGCTCGTGGCCAGTGCTGCCGGAATGTGGCGCGAAATAGCCCAGTCCCTCGAAGCCTCACCCGAGGTGGTTCTCCGTCCAGACGGGACGGTCGGCGTCCACACCCTGATCGGCGGACGCCCGCACCGCCTCACCACCACCTGGGAACCGTTGGGCGAAGGCCGTTTCATCGACACCGTGTCCGCCCAGCCCGATGGCACGGTCTACGCGCGCACGGCCGAAGGCGCAGTGCTCAGAGCCGGTTGAACGGCTCCGCGTACCGGAACGCCCCCGCGGGCACGTCGCCGAACAGCCGCGCCTGGAAGTGCGGCCCCCACGCGGGATCCGGCGGCGTGATCCCGAACTCCGAGGCGAGCCGGAAGCCGAACCGCGAGTAGTAGCCGGGGTCACCCAGGAGGATGACCGCGCGCTCGCCGCGAGCCTCAGCGGCACCGAGAACCGCGTGCATCAACGCCGACCCGATGCCGCCGCGTTGGTGCGAGGGATGCACGGCGATCGGCCCGAGCCCGAGAGCGGGCACCTCGCCGACGTACCCGCGCGTGCACACCACGTGCCCGAGCACCCCGTCCGCCACCAGCGACAACTCCGGGATCCAGCCCTCGTCCCCGCGCAACCAGTCGATCAACGGAGCCTCCGGCCCGTCCTTGAACGCGAGGTTCGTGACGGTGCGGATGGCGTCGATGTCTGCGGGTGTCTCCCGCCGGATCAGCATGAGCCGCACTGTGGCCAAACCCGTCGCCGCGCGCCACCCGGTTTCCGCCGCCATACTCCGCAGCGTGGTCGTGAGACAGACCTTGATGGTGTGCGTACTTGCCGTGCTGGCCTATCTCGGCGTGGGGTGGGCGTTCAGCGGAACCGACGAACCCGCCCAGTCGGCGCCGGAGTCCCTGCTCCTCACCGACTACTCCAAGGCGGCCGAAGGCAGCTGCGTGAAGTTCAGCGGTCCCGGCGAGAACGACCAGGGCCTCACGGTCGTCGACTGCCGGGGCGGCCGCGCCGCGCTGAAGGTCGGGACCGTGCTGACCGAGACGAGCGGCAAATGTCCGCGCGGCGACTACAAGGTGTTGCGCGACACCAGGCACAACGCGGCGCTGTGCCTGCTGCCCAACGCCGAGCGCGGCGACTGCTTCGAGCTCGACACCGACGACCTGCAGAGGTCCGTGGTGTCCAAGTTCGACTGCGCCGCGCCACGGGCGAACGTGCAAGTGGTCGACATAGCTGAGGAAAGTTGCCCCGAACAGGCCGAACTCGGTGTTCCCTATGAGGACATGACGCTGTGCCTGAGGAGGGTGCGTTGATCGTCTTCGAAGGTCCCGCCGAGTTCGACGCCTGGCTGCACGAGAACGGCGCGAACGAGACCGAGCTGTGGCTCAAGTACGCGAAGAAGGCCTCGGGGATCAAGACGATCACCTATGGCGAGGCGCTCGACATCGCCCTGTGCCACGGGTGGATCGATGGACTCACACGGTCGATCGACGAGACCTACTACTCGCAGCGCTGGACGCCGCGTACGGCACGGAGCAAGTGGTCCAAGCGCAACTGCGCCAAGGTCGAGGAGCTCATCGCGGCCGGCAAGATGCTGCCCGCCGGGCTCGCCGAGATCGAGAAGGCCAAAGCGGACGGACGCTGGGACGCGGCCTACGCGGGACCGGCGACGATCGAGGTGCCGGACGACCTCACCGAAGCGTTGGCGGCCAACCCCAAGGCAGCCGAGTTCTTCAAGACGCTCAACAGCCAGAACAGGTACGCCGTGCTGCTGCGCATCCACGACGCGAAGAGGCCGGAGACACGGCAGAAGCGCATCGCTCAGTTCGTTGAGATGCTGGCGGACGGACGCAAGCTCTACTCTTGAGAATCATGAAGTGGTTCCGCCGCCGCAAAGCCGAAGAGGTCGCCCCGACCCACCTGCCGACCGCCGAGGAAGCGGCACAACGCTTCTGGGAACGGTGGTTCGAGCTGGTACCCGTGGTCAGCGCGGCGCTCGGCGACGGTGAACCCCATCGCGTCGAGGACGAGCTCAACGAGTTGGTGAGCGGGCTGCACCCAGACCTGGTGTTCTCGCTCGAACAGGGCCACCTGGCCATGTACGCGCTGGTGATCACGGGCCAGGAAGACCCGAGGCTGCGCCCGTACACCGATGCGTGGATCAACGCCGCGCCACCGTCGGACATGGTGTGGGAGTTCCACGACTCCGTGCCGCCGGTGCCCGACCCGACCGAGGTGGTCGTGAACCTCGGCCAGGTGCGGATGCGGCTGGGCGACTACCGAGTGGTGGCCCAGGTCGACGGTGACGTCGTGGACGTCGCGGTCTACCACCCGGCGCTGGCCGATCTGAGCGACCAGCACCGGCAGACGATGACGTTCCTGCCCCTCGACGTCACTCTGGGCGAGCGGCTGGCGGGGGAACGGCTGCGGCGCGTGGAGACCGCGGAACTGGAGCCGCAGGGCACGATCAGCCTGCTGGAGCTGCGGTCCCTGGTGCGCGAACTCGCCGGGCAGGCGGAGCGCTGAGAACTGTCGGACCTGGTCACTAAGCTGTGGGACGTGACCAGCGAGAGCCTTGAAGACGTCCCCGCAGAGGTGCGCGAGCGGCATGCCGTGCTCGCGGAAGAGGTGCGCTCGCACCAGTTCCGCTACTACGTGCTGGACGACCCGATCGTCACCGATGGTGAGTTCGACGCGATGCTCAAGCAGCTGGAGGCGCTGGAGGCCGAGCATCCCGGCCTCGCCACGCCCGAGTCGCCGACGCAGCTCGTCGGCGGCACGTTCTCGACCGAGTTCAAGGCGGTCGACCACCTGGAGCGCATGCTCAGCCTGGACAACGTCTTCGCGCAGGACGAGCTGACGGGCTGGTTCGAGCGCGTCGGCAAGGAGATCGGCATCGGCACGCACTTCCTGTGCGAGCTGAAGATCGACGGCCTCGCGATCAACCTCCTCTACGAGAAGGGCCGGCTGACGCGGGCGCTCACCCGCGGCGACGGCCGCACGGGCGAGGACGTGACGCTGAACGTCCGCACGATCGCGGACGTCCCGGTGGTGCTGAAGGGGTCCGCCGAGTACCCGGTGCCCGACCTGGTCGAGGTGCGCGGCGAGGTCTTCTTCGCGGTCGACGACTTCCTGGCGCTCAACGCCTCGCTGGTCGAGCAGGGCAAGCCGCCGTTCGCGAACCCGCGCAACACCGCCGCCGGGTCGTTGCGGCAGAAGGACCCCAAGGTCACGGCCTCGCGCAAGCTGCGGATGATCTGCCACGGCATCGGCAAGACCCAGGGCTTCGACGCCGCCCGCCAGTCGCTCGCCTACGAGGCGCTGAAGTCGTGGGGCCTGCCGGTCTCCTCGCACACCGAGGTGCTCACCGACCCGGCGGACGTGCGCAGGAAGGTCGAGTACTGGGGCGAGCACCGGCACGACGCGGTCCACGAGATCGACGGCCTCGTGGTCAAGGTCGACGAGGTGTCGCTGCAGCGGCGCCTGGGCACGACGTCGCGTGCCCCGAGGTGGGCCATCGCGTACAAGTACCCGCCGGAGGAGGCCACCACCACCCTGCTCGACATCCAGGTCCAGGTGGGCCGCACCGGCCGGGTGACGCCGTTCGCGGTGATGGAGCCGGTGAAGGTGGCCGGCTCGACGGTCGCGCGGGCCACGCTGCACAACGGGTCGGAGGTCAAGCGCAAGGGCGTGCTGATCGGCGACCGCATCGTCATCCGCAAGGCGGGCGACGTGATCCCCGAGGTGCTCGGCCCGGTGCTGGCCGCGCGCCCGGCCGACGCGCGCGAGTTCGAGATGCCGACGAGGTGTCCCGAGTGCAACTCGGTGCTTCGGCCCATGAAGGAGGGCGACGTCGACATCCGCTGCCCCAATGCGGAGACGTGCCCGGGCCAGCTGCGCGAACGCCTGGCGTACCTGGCCTCCCGCGCCGCGCTCGACATCGAGGTGCTCGGCTACGAGGCGGCCGCGGCGATCACCGAGTCCACCGTCTACACCAACGAGGCCGACCTGTTCGACCTCGACGCCGAGGCGTTGCGGCAGGTCGAGCGCTTCACGACGAAGAACGGCGAGCTGTCCGCGAACGCGCTGAAGCTGATCGACAACCTGGAGGCGGCGAAGGAGCGTCCTCTGTGGAGGGTGCTGGTCGCGCTGTCGATCCGCCACGTCGGCCCGACGGCCGCCCGCGCGCTGGCCCAGCAGTTCGGCTCGATGGACGCGATCCTCGAGGCCGAGGAGGAGGCCCTCGCCGGCGCCGAGGGCGTCGGCCAGACCATCGCGACGGCCGTGGTCGAGTGGCGCGAAACGGAGTGGCGCCAAGGCGTCGTCGAGCGCTGGCGAGCCGCGGGCGTGCGGATGGAGGACGAGCGCGACGCGTCCATCGTGCGCAACCTCGAAGGCCTGTCCATCGTGGTCACCGGCTCGCTGACGGAGTACTCGCGCGACTCGGCCAAGGAGTCGATCCTCGCCCGCGGCGGCAAGGCGGCGGGCTCGGTCTCCAAGAAAACCGCTTTCGTGGTGGTCGGCGACTCGCCAGGATCCAAGTACGACAAGGCCATCTCGCTGAAGGTGCCGGTGCTCGACGAGGCCGGCTTCCGCGTCCTGCTGGAGCAGGGCCCCGACGCGGCGCGGGAGGTGGCCCTTCCGGTCGAAGACGGCTCAGTGGAAGAAGGCGCAGATGGCTGACCTGATCATCCGCCCGGCGACGGAGGCCGACCTGCAGGCGGTCGGTTCCGTCACGCTCGAGGCCTACGTCGCCGACGGCGTAGTGGGTGCCCATGACAACTACGCGAGCGTCCTCGCGGACGCCGAGTCCCGCTTCCGCGACGCCGAACTGCTCGTCGCTCAAGACGAGTCGGGCACCGTCCTGGGCTCAGTGACGGTGGTGCGCCCCGGCACGCCGTACGCGGAGATCTCACGGCCGGGCGAGCTGGAATTCCGCATGCTGGCGGTGTCGGCGGCGGCGCGCGGCCGTGGCGTCGGCGAAGCTCTGGTGCGGGCGGTGTTCGACAAGGCGCGTACGGCGGGCGCGACCCACGTCGTCCTGTCGTCGTCGGAGAAAATGCTCGCGGCGCACCGGTTGTACGAGCGGCTGGGTTTCACGCGGCTGCCGGAGCGGGACTGGGCGCCGCTGCCGGGCGTGAACCTGATGGCGTACGCGTGCGGAACGCCGCTCTGAGCAACCCGCGTTCGCGGCCGTGCGTCCAACAGGACAACTGCCGCGGATGGGGGTTCGCGAATGAGATGGGTCTTTCTGCTGCTCGTACCGGTGTTGCCGGCGGCTGCCTCGGCGGCACCGGCGCACCTGCCGGACAACGACCGCCGGCAGTTGGAGGCTCTGACCCAGCGCTACTTCGAACGCCGGGCGGACAAGATCACCACCCGCCCGCAGGCACCGGGCTTCGGCGTGCCCACGACGGAGGCGTTCGCGGCCCAGTTGCAGATCGACGAGGCCAGGCTGGCCGACCGCCGTGCCCGGTACGGCACTTCCACCTTCGGCGCCTACTCGCACGCGAAGGTCGGCACCGAGCTGAAGCGGGTCGTGGTGGCTCAGGACGGCAGTGTCGTCGTCCACGTCCAGGAGGTGACCGAACTGCACTTCGCCAAGCCAGGCGGCGTCACGCACAGCGCGTTCGGCATGGGCCACGTCCTGATCTTCGACCGCACCCCCGCCGGCTGGACGCTGGCGGCCGCGATGCACCCACCGGGCTCCGTGTGCAAGGTTCCGCCGGAAACGCAGTTCTGCGGCATCCACTCAGCGCGATGACATGATCCGCGCCCGCAGCTCGGGGTCACCCGCCGCCTGCTCGTACAGCAGTTCGCGCAGCACCTCGGGCGGCAGGGTTCTCAGCACGTCCTTGAGTTCCACGTCCTCGGCGTCCGGCGGCGGCACCGTCTCGCCCCGGTCGAGCAACACCAGCCCGACAGCCACGCAATGCTTGCAGAAGAACCCCTCGGACCCGTGCGGACAGCTGCACGCCCCCACCAGATGAGTCCCCGACCACGACAGTTGCACCGCGTACGCGTCCTCGTCACCACCCCGCACCCGCGCTGCCACGTGCCGGCTGTGCACCCGCAGGGACAGCACCGCTTCGCGGTAGGTCAGGCCGCGCCAGTACGACTTGGTACCCGCTCGGTGCAGCAGCAGCTCGGTGCTGAGGGTCGTCGACACGGGGGTCATCCAACCGGGTGACCGCAGAAAGGATCAACATGATCGCGATCGGCCCACTCGAACCCGCGGACCGAGCCAGGTGGCAGGAGCTCTTCGAGGGTTACAACACCTTCTACGAACGCACACTGCCAGCGGAAACCTACGACGAGAAGTGGGAAGCGTTCCAGGCGAACAAGAACATCCACGCCCTATGCGCCCGCGTGGACGGCACCCTCGCCGGCATCACGCACTTCTTCAAGCACCCCAGCACGTCCGGCCCGGAGGTCTGCTGCCGAAGTGCGGGCTAGTGCGCCGGGATTCAGCCCGGTGGTGAAGGTCCGCGCGGGGAAACCGCTCTCGGCCGGGCGTGCTCTAGGCGTTGTGCCCGCCAGTGATGGCGGGCGAGTTCGGGGAATTCCTGGGGCATGCGGCGGGACGAGACGCCTTTGAGGGAGTTGACCAGCTTGGATATCGCGACCTTGGCCGGCATGTTCACCAGCAGGTGGACGTGGTTGGTCTCGCCGTTGAACTCGTTCGGTTCCGCTTCGAAGTCGGCGCAGACCGCCCGCATGATCTCGTACAGCCGGGTCAGGTGCCGGTTGCTGAACACCGGTGTGCCGGTACTTCGTCACGAAGACCAAATGCGTGTGAAGCGCGAAAACACAGTGTCGGTCAGTGCGAACACCAACTGGATTTTCCATGAAACCAGCAGAATAGAATGCTGCTGTGCAGTTGCGGTACAACTTCCGTATTTGTCCGACGCCAGGTCAGCGGGACACGTTGGCGCGGGCGTTCGGTTGTGCGCGGGTGGTGTTCAACGACGCGCTGCACGCACGCCGGACGGCGCACGGGAACGGCGTGCCGTACCTGTCGGACGGGGAGTTGTCCAAGCGGGTCATCACCCTGGCCAAGACGACGCCGCAGCGGGCGTGGCTGGGTGAGGTGTCGGCTGTGGTGTTGCAGCAGGCGCTGGCGGATCTCAACGTCGCGTATCGCAACTTCTTCGCCTCGGTCACGGGCACACGCAAGGGACGGAAGGTGGCGCCGCCTCGGTTCCGGTCGCGTAAGGACAACCGGCAGACGATCCGGTTCACCCGCAATGCCCGTTTTGCGGTGCTGGGAAATGGGCGGCTGCGGTTGCCGAAGATCGGTGATCTGGATGTGCGCTGGTCGCGTGAGCTGCCCGCCGAACCATCCTCGGTGACGATCGTGAAGGACGCGGCCGGCCGGTACTTCGCCTCGTTCGTCGTCGCGTCGAAGCAGGACGAGACGTTGCCGGCAGCCAGTTCCGAGGTCGGTATCGACCTGGGTCTGACGCATTTCGCGGTGCTCTCGGATGGCACGAAGGTGGCGGCGCCGAGGTTTCTGCGCCAGGCGGCGCGCAGGCTGCGGCGACTGCAGAAGTCGCTGAGCCGCAAGGTCAAGGGCTCCAGCAATCGCAGGAAGGCCGTCGTGAAGGTTGCCCGCGCGCACGCGAAGGTGGCTGACACGCGGCGGGACTGGCAGCACAAGCTGTCCTCGGCGATCATCCGCGACAACCAAGCGGTGTACGTCGAGGACCTGTGCGTGGCCGGTCTGGGGCGCACCAGGCTCGCCAAGTCCGTGCACGATGCCGGATGGGCGGCTTTCTCCAGCATGCTGGAGTACAAGGCGGCCCGATACGGACGCGGGTTCGCCCGGATCGACCGATGGCTGCCGACCTCGCAGACCTGCTCGGAGTGCGGACGTATCGACGGGCCGAAGCCGCTGTCCGTGCGGTCGTGGACGTGCCCGTGCGGTGCCGTCCATGACCGGGACATCAACGCCGCCAAGAACGTGCTCGCCGCCGGACAGGCGGAGAGCCCAAACGACCGTGGAGCGCAGGTAAGACCAGCACTCGTGCTGGCACCGCGCCGTGAAACGGTAACCCGCCCGGACGCCGCGCGATCCACGCGCAGCGTGGAGGGAATCTTCGTCCTTTAGGGCGGAGAGGATGTCAACTGCAGGACCTCTTCACCGCCCCCGAGGCACGCGGCCGAGGCGTCGGCCGCGCGCTCATCGAGGCGGTGGCGGATTGGGCGGAGCAGCAGGCCTGCTGCCGCGTCTACTGGCACACCAGCGAGTGGAACGAGACCGCCCGCGGGCTCTACGACCAGGTCGCGGAGAAGACGGCGTTCGTCCACTGCCGAATCGTGCTCTAACGAGCCGTCGTCTCCAGGTCCAGCAACGTCACGGCCGCGCGGAAGTACTTGTTGGTGCCCAGGTCCCGCACGGTCTTGATGTTGAACGCGGCCTTCAGCTTCTCCGCGTCGCCGGGGCTCACGCCCTGCAGCGCGTCGACCGGGGCGTCCAGGATCTCGGTGAGCGGGAGGTTCTCGTAGGCCTTGTCGAGGAGCATGTCGAGGTTCACGGTGATGGCCATGATCTTCATACCTCCAGAGGTGGGGCGATCACGGCAGATTCTGGAGTCAGATCCGGTATTCCGCAGTACGAGTCATGGCTTGCGTCGTTTGAGCATGACGACGACCACCGCGGCCACCGCGAGCAAGCCGCCCACCCCCAGCGCCAGATCACCGATCGCCAGGCCGTTCTCCTGTGCCACCACCAAGGCCAGTCGCATGAAGACCAAACTAACCCTTGGAGCAACCCCGCGAGGAGGATTGTGTGGGACCGTATGAGGTGTGCTGCAAGCCTGTCTGAACGGCTCCCGCACAGCCGAGGAGCACCCGGCCCTGCCGTTGTCCCCGGAGCGCCTCGCCGAGGACGCGGCTGACGTCGCCGCGCTCGGCGTCACGTCGGTGCACATCCACCCGCGGGACGTCATCGGCGCGCTCACGCTCGTCGGGCCCGAGGTGGCCACGACGATCGCCACCGTCCGCGCCGCCGTGCCCGGTATCGAGATCAGCGTGTCCACCGACGTTCCCGGCGACCAGGGCAGGCTGATCGGCAGCTGGGCGCCGCTCGCGTCGGGGCGGCCGGACATCGCCTGCGTGCACGTCGGCCGGCCCGGCTGGCAGGACCTCGCCGAGGCCCTGCACCGGGTCAACGTCCGCGTCGAGCTCGTCGTGGCGTCCCCTGGCCTGCTGACGGAGCTGCCGAAGGGCGTCAGCCGGGTCACGGTGACCGCGACGCGCGAGACGGCGGAAAGCCTGCTCGCCGAGGTGGAACCGCTCGGCCTGCCGGTGTTGCTGCACGGCAGGGACGCCGACGCCTGGACGGTCCTCGACTACGCCGCGCTCCTCGAGCACCACGTGCGCATGGGGCTGGAGGACACGCTGCACCTGCCCGACGGCCGCCGGGCCAGGAACAACGCCGAACTGGTCGCGCTGGCCCGCAGGCGGCAGCGGTCGAGGGCTCCGAGCTAGTCGGGGAGCACCACCGCGACGATGCCGGCCAGGTGCGCCAGACGTGCCACCTCGGCCGCGCGGAACATCGGGCCGCCGGGGCGGCCGACGACGAGCACGCGGTCCGGCTTGCCCAGCGGCGTGGCGGCGAGTTCGGTGCCCAGCTCGCGCCAGGTCTCCGGTACCCACTCCTCCTCGCCGTCGAGCACGGTCGCGCGCTCCAGCGGGAACCACGGCACGTCGCCCATCCGCGTCTCCGGGGCGGCCGACGACGCGGTCAGCCGGGTGATGCCGGGGCCCTTCGGCCCGACGACGATGGCCCAGCCGGCGCGGATGATCTTCGGGACGCCCTCGGTGAAGATCTCGAGGCCCTTCTTGGGCTCCTCGGCGATCTCCTCCACGAGCTCCAGCTCGCGATGGGTGTCCAGGATGCCCGCGTAGGGGCGCACCGCGTCGACCTCGACGCCCTCGATGGACTCCGCGGCGGTGATCAGGGTGTCCGGCAGGCGGCCGGACGGCAGTTCGACCACGAGGTCGTCGATGGCGATGCCGGAACCGCGCTCCACCACGTCGACGCTGAGTATGTCCGCCCCGATCTCGCCCAAAGCCGTTGCGACCGCGCCGAGGGTGCCGGGACGGTCCGGGAGCTGGACCCGGATCAGGAACGACAAGGTGAACGCCTCCATAGCTCGTGCGCGAGACCCCGCGTCTTGCGCCGTTGCCGGTCGGTGATTCTCGCAGACGCATCGTCAACGCATGACCTGCTGTCCGCGTTGCGGAACGGTTAAGTTGACGTGCCGGTCAACCACAGAGGCGGTAACCCGTTCGAAGGCGCGCCTGACCAGCCCATAGACTCACGGGGTTCCCGATTCGTATCCCGACCCTACGGGGGTTGACAGGAGTGCCCAGCATCTCCCGCGACGAGGTCGCGCACCTGGCGAAGCTCGCCAGGCTGGCTGTTACCGAGGACGAGCTCGACTTGTTCGCCGGACAGCTCGACGTGATCCTCCAGTCGGTGGCCTCGGTTGGCGACATCGCCACGGCCGACATCCCGCCGACGTCGCACGCCGTTCCGCTGACCAACGTCTTCCGCGAGGACGTGGTCCGTCCGAGCCTCGGTCAGCAGCAGGCGCTCTCCGGCGCTCCTGAGGCCGAGGACGGCCGGTTCCGCGTGCCCCGCATCCTGGGTGAGGAAGCATGACCAACGACCTGATCCACGCGACCGCGGCGGAACTCGCCGCGAAGATCCACAGCGGCGAGGTCTCCAGCGTCGAGGTCACCCAGGCCCACCTGGACCGCATCGCCGAGACCGACGGGAAGGTCCACGCCTTCCTGCACGTCGACACCGAGGGCGCGCTCGCGCAGGCCCGCAGGGTCGACGAGGCCGTCAAGGCCGGTGAGCAGGTCTCGCCGCTCGCCGGCGTGCCGTTGGCGCTCAAGGACGTCATGACGACCGAGGGCGTGCCGACCACGGTCGGTTCCAAGATCCTCGAAGGCTGGATCCCGCCCTACGACGCCACGGTGACGCGCAAGCTCAAGGAAGCCGGCGTCGTCATCCTCGGCAAGACGAACATGGACGAGTTCGCCATGGGTTCGTCGACCGAGAACTCGGCGTACGGCCCCACGCACAACCCGTGGGACCTCGACCGCATCCCCGGTGGCTCCGGCGGTGGCTCGTCCGCGTCGCTCGCGGCGTTCCAGGCGCCGCTCGCGATCGGCACCGACACCGGTGGCTCGATCCGCCAGCCCGGCGCCGTCACCGGCACCGTCGGCGTGAAGCCCACCTACGGTGGTGTCTCCCGCTACGGCCTCGTCGCGTTCTCCAGCTCTCTGGACCAGGCCGGTCCGTGTGCGCGCACGGTGCTCGACGCCGCGTTGCTGCACGAGGTCATCGCGGGCTACGACCACATGGACTCCACGTCCATCAACGCGCCCGTGCCGCCGGTCGTCGCCGCTGCCCGCGAGGGTCTGAGCGGTGACCTGTCCGGCCTGCGCATCGGTGTCGTCACGCAGTTCACCGGCGAGGGCTACCAGCAGGGCGTGCTGCGCAGCTTCGAGGCCGCCGTGTCGCAGCTCAAGGAGCTCGGCGCGGAGATCGCGGACGTGTCGTGCCCGAGCTTCGACTACGCGCTCCCGGCGTACTACCTCATCGCGCCGAGCGAGTGCTCGTCGAACCTCGCGCGGTTCGACGCCATGCGCTACGGCCTGCGCGTCGGCGACGACGGCACGCGCAGCACCGAGGAGGTCATGTCGCTGACCCGAGAGGCCGGTTTCGGCCCGGAGGTCAAGCGTCGCATCATGATCGGCACGTACGCGCTGTCGTCCGGTTACTACGACGCGTACTACGGCTCGGCGCAGAAGGTCCGCACGCTGATCACGCAGGACTTCGCGAAGGCGTTCGAGAAGTTCGACGTGCTCATCTCCCCGACCACGCCGACCACGGCGTTCAAGATCGGCGAGCGCGCGGACGACCCGATGGCCATGTACAAGGCCGACCTCTGCACCATCCCCGCGAACCTCGCGGGCACCCCCGCCATGAGCGTCCCGAGCGGTCTGTCCGACGAGGACGGAATGCCGGTCGGCCTGCAGATCATGGCTCCGGCGCTGCAGGACCACCGCATGTACCGGGTGGCCGCCGCGTACGAGGCCGCGCGCGGCGCGTTCGGAGGTCCGTCGCTGTGAACATCAAGAAGGCACGCGGTCTCCTCGGTCTCGCGGGTGCCGTGGCCGGTGCCGCCGGCGCGTTCTCGGGCTTCCGGAACGCGCGGGCCAAGAACGACAAGCTGGCCCTGGCGAACGCGATCGCCAGCATCGCCGTGGCGATCACCGGTGCGGCGCTGGCCGTTCGTGCTCTGCGGAAGGACGACCTGGCATGACCGCTCTGGTTGAGCTGATGGACTACGACGAGGTCATCGAGAAGTACGACCCCGTCCTGGGCCTGGAAGTGCACGTCGAGCTGCACACCAACACGAAGATGTTCTGCGGCTGCGCCAACACGTTCGGCGGCGAGCCGAACACGAACACCTGCCCCACGTGCCTCGGCCTGCCGGGCGCGCTGCCGGTGGTGAACGCCAAGGCGATCGAGTCCGCGATGCGCATCGGCCTCGCGCTCAACTGCGAGATCGCCGAGTGGTGCCGGTTCGCGCGGAAGAACTACTTCTACCCGGACATGCCGAAGAACTTCCAGACGTCGCAGTACGACGAGCCGATCGCGTTCAACGGCTGGCTCGACGTGACGCTGGACGACGGCGAGGTCATTCGCGTCGAGATCGAGCGCGCGCACATGGAGGAGGACACCGGCAAGTCGCTGCACGTCGGCGGCGCGACCGGTCGCATCCACGGTGCCGAGCACTCGCTGCTCGACTACAACCGCGCCGGCGTGCCGCTGATCGAGATCGTCACGAAGATGATCCCGGGCACCAAGGAGCGCGCGCCCGAGGTCGCCCGTGCGTACGTCACGGCGCTGCGCGACCTGCTCAAGGCGCTCGACGTGTCCGACGTCCGCATGGACCAGGGCTCGCTGCGCTGCGACGCGAACGTCTCCCTGTCGCCGAAGACCACCGGCGCCCTGGGCACCCGCACCGAGACCAAGAACGTCAACTCGCTGCGCAGCGTCGAACGCGCCGTCCGCTTCGAGATGACGCGCCAGGCCGCGGTGCTCGAGTCCGGCGGCGAGGTCACCCAGGAGACCCGTCACTTCGACGAGTCCTCGGGTTCGACGTCGCCGGGCCGCAAGAAGGAGACGGCGGAGGACTACCGCTACTTCCCGGAGCCCGACCTGGTCCCGATCGCGCCGTCGCGCGAGTGGGTCGAGGAGCTGCGCCTCACCCTGCCCGAGCTCCCCTGGGAGCGCCGCGCGCGCATCCAGAAGGACTGGAACCTCACCGACGAGGTCCTGCGCGACCTGGTCAACGCCAACGCGCTGGACGTCATCATCGCGACGGTCGAGGCGGGCGCGAAGCCGGACGAGGCCCGCTCCTGGTGGGTGTCGTACCTCGCGCAGCAGGCCAACTCGAAGGGCGTCGAGGTCACCGACCTCGCCATCACCCCGACGCAGGTCGCGAAGGTGATCGAGCTGGTGAACGCGGGCACGCTGACGAACAAGCTCGCCCGCGAGGTCGTCAACGGCGTCCTGGAGGGCGAAGGCTCCCCGGAAGACGTCATCGAGAAGCGCGGCCTCAAGGTCGTCTCGGACGACTCGGCGCTCGAGAAGGCCGTCGACGAGGCCCTCGCGGCCCAGCCGGACGTCGCCCAGAAGATCCGCGACGGCAAGGTCCAGGCGGCCGGCGCCATCGTCGGCGCGGTCATGAAGGCCACCAAGGGCCAGGCCGACGCCGCGCGCGTGCGCGAGATCGTGCTCGCACGCTGCTCGTAGATACACATTGGCCATAAAAATCACAAAGGGTCACCTGTTCGTGCAGGTGGCCCTTTGTGATCTTAGGCCGTCTGAGTGGCTGTTAGCTAAATGAGACGTATGCGTGTAGCCGTGTGTGTCACTCTCTCGTTGCAACTCATCTGGGGGGATGAGACGTAATAGTCCAAACGAGGGGGGAATCCTCATGACTGTTCAGCGCGAGAACTTCGACGTGGCCGCGACCGAGGTCGTTCAGGAAGCCGAGTCCGTGCTCGAGGGCACGCCGGTCGTCGAGCCGGACCCCATTCCGGCGCCGCCGACCGAGGTGCCGAAGCCGGACAAGAAGGAAGACCCCGAAGTCACGCCGATGTGCTGTGGCGGGGGTCCTGGTATGCCT
The DNA here is from genome assembly GCF_003350445.1 of Lentzea flaviverrucosa. NCBI lineage: Bacteria > Bacillati > Actinomycetota > Actinomycetes > Pseudonocardiales > Pseudonocardiaceae > Lentzea > Lentzea flaviverrucosa. The sequence goes on along the minus strand of NZ_QQAU01000002.1, from coordinate 157,707 downwards.
CTCCTGAAGATGCCGCACCAGCCGGGTTGCCCCAAGTTCGAGGTTGTGTAACCGTGCGTGTTCTGTCCGTCAACTGGGCGTGCCCCTGGTTGGCGGACAGCGGCGTGCACCAGGGTGTGGTGTGATCATCACATGCCTGCTCGTGCTCTGGACCGGGCACGCGAGTCGTATCAGAGAGGGTGGGCCGAGCAAGCGAAGTTCCGCTTTCCGTCGGCCATCCGGCTTCTCAAGCGTGCTCTCGTGCACACCGAACGTGCGGACGCCACCGCTGAACGCGCGGAACTGCGCGCACGCATCATGTACACCCTCGGCCTTTGCCAGGGTGAGATCAGCGGCATGGGTGTCGCGGTCGAGGCTTTCGACCAAGCACGCCGGGAGATCGACACCATTCCCTCCGCGGCGTTGCGGGCACGGCTGCACGGCAGCGTCGACGGCAACCAGGGCCTCATGGTCATGCGCCTGGGACAACCGGACCAGGCGGTCGAGTGGTTCAGCCGGTACATCTCCTACGCGGAGCAGGAGATCCAGCTGGGCGGACACGATCCCAGCTTGACCCAGGGGCTGGTCTCCTGCCTGCTCAACCGGGGGTTCGCCTACGCGGCAGTCCGCAAGCGCGACCCCGCGATCGCGGACCTGGAAAGGGTCATCAAGATCGGCGGCGAGCACAACCTGCCGCAGTACTACCCCTTCGCGGTCCATGCGCTCGGCAACGTCCACAAACAGAGCGGTGATCTGGCGGAGGCCCTTCGCCGCTACGAGGAAAGCGGAGCGCATCTTCCGCGCCGACGACCAGCCTGAGCGGCTCGCCCGGCTGCAGCTGGACCAGGCCGAGACGATGCTCATGATCGGTCTGTCCGATGAGGCCGGTAAGCACCTCGACGAGGCGCTGCCCATGATGCGCACGCACAAGTTCGGGCAGGAGATAGCCGAGGTCGAGATGTTCCGGGCCTCGGCGGCCCTGCTGGATGGTGAGCTCGACCTCGCGCGGCGGATGGCGAAGGCCTCGATGCGCAAGCTGGAGAAGCGCGGCAGCACGTGGTGGATGATGGCCGCCCTGATCGAACTCTGGGCGCACGCCATGCAGGCCAAGCGCGTGACGAACACCCTGGCGCAGAAAGCTCTCACGCTGTCCGGGCACCTCGCGGCCAACCACCTCGTCGACGAGGCAAGGCTGGCGAAACTGCTCGCGGCGCGTCTCGAGGTCCGCAGGGGCAGGCTAGGCGACGGAGAAGAGCTGCTGCGTCAGCTACCGGGTCCGCGAGCCGTCACCCCGATCGACCACCGCATGCAGCGGAGACTGGTGCTCGCCGAACTCGCGCTGGCCAAGGGAAATCGCCGATCGGCGTTGCTGCACGCGCGCAAGGGGCTTGAGGAACTGGGCCAGGTCCGCGATCAGCTCGGCGGACTCGAGCTGGTGTCGGCAACCGCTGTGCACGGGCGTCAACTGGGTGAACTCGCTGTCAATCTGGCATTGGAGATCAATGCCGCGCGCCAGTTGTTCGTGTGGTTGGAACGGACGCGAGCGCAGACGTACCGCTACGAACCGCTGGAGGACATCGAGAACCCGGAGCTGGCTGAGCGGATCGTCGAAGTGCGAGGTCTCGGCCGCGACCTGATGCGAGCTGGTCTCGACGGAAGACCGACCGCGGACCTGCGCGCCAAGCTCTCGAAGGCCCAGCGTGAGGCGAATCGCCTCGGCTGGAGCGCTCAGCGCTGGGGCAGGCCGCGTCCGATGGCGGGCATCAGCGAGATCGTCACCGAGTTGGGCGAGCGGGCCATGGTCAGCTTTGTGGTCTCGGGAGACGGGATCGTCGCTGTGGTCGTCGCGGGCGGCCAAGTTCGGCTGGTCAGGCTCGGCGACGCGCGCGAGGCGTTGGAGAGTGCCCAGAAGCTGCACTTCGACCTCAACGCACTGGCTCCGGACCACCTGCCACCGCCGTTGGTCGCGGTCATCGGCGGCTCCGCACGCAGGCAGGCGGATCGGCTCGACGAGCTCCTGATCAAGCCGCTCAAGCACCTCATCGGTGAACGAGAGCTGGTGGTGGTGCCGACAGGTTCGCTCTACGCCGTGCCCTGGGGCGTGCTTCCGCATCTGCACGGCCGCCCGATCGTGACGGCGCCTTCGGCCACGGCATGGCTGGCCGCGACCCAGGCCGCCAAGCCGGGAACCGACCAGGTGCTGCTGGTGAGGGGGCCCAGCCTGCAGTTCGCGGACGGCGAGCTCGACCGCCTCGCTGCCTGTCACGCCAAAGCCACCGTACTCTCCGGTGATGACGCGACCGCGGGGAATGTGCTCGCGCACCTCGACGGAGCCGACCTCGTCCACGTGGCCGCGCACGGCGAACACGAGACCGAGAACGCGTTGTTCTCCCGTCTTGAGCTGGTCGACGGACCGTTGTTCGCCCACGAACTGGGCAGGCTCAAGAAGCCGCCGGCCCACGTCGTGCTGGCCGCCTGCTCCCTGGCGTTGAACCGCATCAGGCCTGGTGACGAGGCGCTCGGGTTCGCCGGCGCGATGCTGGCCGGAGGCACGCGGACCGTGGTCGCAGCGGCCAGCAAGGTCGGGGACGAGGCCAGTGCCGCGGCGATGGCCGACTACCACCGGGCGCTGGTGGCCGGGGCCGCGCCGGCGGTGGCACTCGCTGAGGCGATGGCGAAGGACCCGTTCCGCCGGCCGTTCCTCTGCCTGGGGTCCGGCTAGGCCGATCGAGTGGTCGTACGGCGAGAAGTCGCTGGTCAGCGGTGACTTCCACGCTGGCTGCGAAGGTGCTTGGTGAACTTCTCTCCTAGTTGTGCCATCTTGGTCTGGACCGAGGGGATGCAACGGCCCGCCTATCGGCTCTAGTCGATACGCGGGCCGTTGTGCGAGAAACGACCGCATGCGCAGAACTCTGCTCGCTGTTCTCCTGGCCGCCGCCGCGGTGATAGCGGCCCCTGCACCTGGAACAGCGCAACCGTCGAGCCCGGATAGAGAGCCCGGCAACGGGCCTGAGCGCAACGAAGTCGCCACGCTGGACAACGCTTTCCAGGCGCAGTCCGTGCTGGCCCAGGGGGAGAACCAGGCCGACAGACACCAGGGCTACCCGCGCCGGACGACGCTGCGGACGTACCCGGAGAACACGGCCGACAAGTCCATCAAGCTCGGCCTGGCGCCGTACCACTCGCTGGCGCCCAAGCTGAACGCGTTGCAGCAGAAGAGCAACCGGATCTCCGTCGAGGTCGTCGGCCAGTCAGGGCTCGGCCGCGACCTGTACCTCGTCACGCTGACGGCGCCGGAGAGCGCCACGGAGACCCGGATCCAGGAACGGTTCCGCGCCACCGTCGAGGAAGGCCGCAACGTCCCGGCGGGGCTGTACAAGGCGCCGATCTGGATCAACAACAACATCCACGGCGACGAGTGGGAGGGCACCGACGGCGCGTTGCGCGTCATCGAGCACCTCGCCACGAGCAACGACGCGGACACCAAGAAGTTGTTGCAGCGCAGCAGGGTCTACTTCAACCTCACGGCGAACCCGGACGGCCGCGTCGCCGGCACGCGCGCGAACAGCGCCGGCTTCGACCTCAACCGCGACTTCGTCACGAGCTCCCAGCCCGAGAACCGGGCCATGCAGGACGTGGTGGAGCGCACCCAGCCGTTGATGATGCTGGACGAGCACGGCTACGTGGCGAACACGCTGATCGAGCCGACCACGCCGCCGCACGGCCAGAACTACGACTTCGACCTGTACATCAAGCACGGCCTTGCCAACGGCCTGCTGATGGAGAAGGCCGTGCAGGCGCTCGGGCACCCCGAGGCGGCGAAGCCGGAGATCCCGTTCCGCGACTACCCCGTCGGCGAGTGGGACGGCTGGGCGCCGATCTACACCGCGCAGTACGCGATGTACCACGGTGCCGTCTCGTACACGATCGAGATCCCGATGCGCGTCAACCGCGGCGACTACGACACCCTGCCGGTGACGGAGCTGCAGCGGCGTTCGAAGATCAACACGGACGTTGTCGAGGCCACCATCAAGACCACGCTCGACTACGTCGACGACAACCGGCGCAGCCTGATCGAGAACCAGACGGAGATGTTCCGCCGCGGCGCCGCCGGTGAGAAGCAGCGGTACATCCCGGACGGTTTCGTGCCCGGCTTCGGACCGGAGGACCGCTTCAGCACGGAGTTCCCGCGCGCCTACGTGATCACGAACGACCGGTCCGCACCCGCCGCCGCGCGGCTCGTCGACCAGCTCGTCCGGCACGACGTCCGGGTCGAACGCGCGGAGCGGCCGTTCACACTGGGCGGCAAGCGCTATCCGGCCGGGTCGTACGTCGTGGACATGCACCAGCCCAAGCGCGGCCTCGCGAACGTGATGCTGGAGCAGGGCAGCGACATCTCCGACAAGGCGCCGGTCATGTACGACATCTCCGGCTGGAGCCACCGCCTGCTGTGGGGTGCGTCGGTCGAGATCCACCGCGGCGGCCAGCTCCGCTTCGACGGCAAGCCCGTCACGGCGGCCGCGCCGACCGGCGCCGTCGACGCCGCGCCGGGGGCAGACCTCGCCCTCGGCCTGACCGACCAGAAGGACGTCAACGCGGTCAACGACCTGCTGTCGCGCGGGCTTGAACTGCGCCGCCAGGACGACGGCACGATCGTCGTCCCGGCACGGGAGAGAGCCGCCGCCAAGGAGGTCGCCGACCGCTACGGCGTGCGCTTCACCACCGCCAAGGCCGGTGGCGAGGCGTTGCAGCGCAAGGTGGTCGCGGCCGCCGTCTCCGCCGACGAGCTGCAGGTGCTGCGCGAGTCCGGCTTCGACGTCCGCACGATCTCCACGGCGGTGCTGAACGCGGGCTTCGACTGGTCGCGGATCGACGCGCTGTACGTGGGCGCGGGCCTGAACTACACGCAGCTCAACGCCGCCGCGAAGACCGCGCTCGACGAGTTCCTCAAGCGCGGCGGTGTGGTCACGCGCGGTGCGACGGGCAGCAGGTTCAACACCGACGCCAAGCTCCTGCAGGCCACCCCGGTCGCTGGGTGGGAGGACGCCAACGGCGTCGTGAACGTCGTCAACGGCACCGGTCCGGTCGGCGCCAACGCGTTGCCGCACTCGTTCGTCTACTCACCGCAGTGGTTCACGAACCTCGGCACGGGCGTGACGGTCGAACAGCGCTACGGCAGCACGGTGATCGCCGCGGGCCATTGGCACGCACGCGACAACGGCACCGGTGGCCAGGACGCGGCCGCGGGTCAGGCGGCGGTCGTGTCCGGAATAGCGGCGAACGGCGCGAAGGTGGTGTTGTTCGGCACCGAGCCGATGTTCCGCAACCACCCGAAGGGCCTGTACGCGCAGGTCGCGCGCGCTCTGTTCTGGAGCGCCGGCTAAGACCAAGAGGGGCGGGGAAGGCCCCGACAGCCTTCCTCGCCCCTCTTGCAATACCCCGCTCAAGGATTCCCGTTTCCGGATCTACGAAACCCCCGGCGGCAGGAAGCCGTGCGCCGACAGGTCGAACCAGTTGCCCTCGGGGTCGATCGCCCGGTACTCCGCGAACGGCCGGTCGCCGCCCCTCAACGCGGGCCGCGGTTCCAGCGTCTCCAGGTACGGCGCGACGTCGTCCACCTGGAACCCGAAGTGGTTGAAGCCGGTCGGCACGTCACCGTCGAGCCGCTGCTGGATCAGCGCCAGGCTTCGAGCAGCGGATCGCGCACTTCAGCAGCGAGGCGCACGTCGCGCTGACGCTGATCAGGGAGTCCGGCGCGGTCTGCCCGCTCTACCCGGTCGGCGGCACCCCGCCCGGCGTCGCGCGCCTGCCGGTCACCGGCAACCCGCTGGTGCGCGAGGTCGTGCTGGCCTGGCGCACGGACGCACCAGTTGCGGAGGGGATCGACGACCTGTGCGACCAGGTCGCCACGGGCTACCTGAAGCTGGTCGAGGAGAGCGAGGTCTACGCGCGGTGGTGGCGCGCCGGAGGAGAGCAGTTCGCCCTCTCCTAGAACCTCAGTCCTTCGTGCCGCCGCCGTTGTTCGGGCGCACGATGATGACGACCCGGTCGTCCGACGACACCGGCGTGCCACCGGCCTTGTTGACCGTGCCGACCAGCGACGCCGACTCGTTCAGCATCTCCATCGGCCCGAGCAGACCGAAGCCGTCCTCGGCCATCGCGATCTCCGGCTTGCCCGTGAAGGCACCGGCGGCGTTCATCGACAACGACTGGTAGCCGGGCGTCTTGGACGTCGCCACGGACAGCTGGTCCGAGTACGACGAGCAGCCCATCACGCCGGGCCGGTCCGGCCACGCCCACGCGACCTCGCCGAGCTTGCCCGGCGCCACGCGGTAGACGACGTCGCCGCTCGCGGCCCAGTCCGTCACCCAGATCTTCGAGGTGTCGGCCGAGACGCACAGGCCGCCGGGCAGCCGCAGTCCGGAGGAGACGACCGTGCTGCCGGCCGTCGGGTTGCCCTGGGCGGGCTGGCCGGAGCCGTCGATCCGCAGCACCTTGCCGGCCAGGGAGTTCGGGTCGGCGGCCAGCGCGGGGTTCCCGGCGTCACCGGTCGCGACGAGGATCGCGCCCTTGCGGTCGCTCGCCAGCACACCCCGGTTGCCCGACGGGCCCTTCGGGATGCCGGTGAGGATCGGCTTGGGCGAGTCGCCGGGCGCGATGCGCAGCACCCGGTTGTCCGTCGCGGTCGTCACGTAGACGTACGCGAGCTGGTCCTCGGCGAACGTCGCCGACAGCGCCAGGCCGGTCAGCCCACCGTCGGTCGACGCGTCGACCTCCAGCTGGGCTACCACGACGGGGTCGACGTCCTTGGTGACCTTGAGCAGGCGTCCGCCGCGTTCGGTCGCGTACGCCGCGACGCCGCCCTTGGCGTCCGCGCCGATCGGGGCGACGCCCGTGACGGTGTTGAGGCAGGTGGCCACGACGGCCGGGTGGTAGTCCTTGCAGCCCTGCGGCGGCGGCACGCTCTGCGGCGCCGGGTTGCGGCCTGGGTCGCCCGGCGTCGGGCGGTACTCGCCCGGCAGTTCCGGCTTCGGGCCCGCCTGCGGGGTCAGCTGTGGTTGCGCGCTCCACTGCGTGGGCGCCGGCTCGTCGGGAAAGCTCGCGCAGCCCCCTGCCAGCAGGCAGACGGCGGTCAGCAACGCTACGGAACGAACCACGACTCCCAGGTTAGGTGCGGGGCCGTGAGCCCGAAGTCAACTTCTCGGAAGTGGCGAAGTCGACCGACCGGACGCGGTCGAGCAGCAGGTCGAGCTCGGCGCTCACCACCTCGGGCGCCTCCAGCGGCAGGTAGTGGCTGCACGGCAGCACCCGCAGCCGCGCCTGGGGCAGCGCGCTGACGGGCCCGGACATGCTCTCCGTCGTCGCCAGCACGTCGTCACGACCGGCCAGCAGTGTGACCGGGCACACGATCGGGGCGAGGTCCTGGCGCGGCGTCGCGCCCAGCGCGAGCGCCAGCGTGAAGTACCAGCGCCAGTCGTGCTGCAGGAACCGGCTCACCGCCTGCCCGACGGCCGCCGGGTCACTCGAAGGCTTGATCACGCCGCTGTGCCGCAACAGGAACGTCGTCGCGTCCGTCACCGGGACGCGGTGCAGCACCTTGTCCAGCACCGGACCGGCCTGTCGCAGCAACCTCGTGCTCGTCAGCCCGACGAACCGGCGCACGGCCTTCGGCACCAGCGGCAGCATGGCGTCGAACGAGTCACCCGGCGCGCCCGCGACGAGCAGCAGGCCCGCCACCCGTTCCGGATGACGCAACGCCAGCTCGGCCGCGACCGTCACGCCCATCGACCAGCCCATGACGACGCACCGCTCGATGCCCGCGTCGTCCAGCACGGCGATGGCGTCCGACACGTGGTCGTCCAGCGAGATGTTGCGCTCGTCGACCGGGCGGTCCGAGCCCATCGTTCCGCGCATGTACCAGCTGAGCAGGCCGCCGCGGTCGGTCAGCGACGGCCACGCTTCGGGGCCCGAACCCACACCGGGGCACAGGAGCACAGGTGTTCCCCCACCTGGCACCTCCCAGGTCCGGATCTTCGTGCCGTCCCAAGCGACGATGTCGTGCTCCCGCATGACGAACATTCTGACGTATTTTGCAGGGGTGACGCTCACCGTGCTCGTGCCAGATGATTTCGGAGTCCAGGCGCTGTCCCAGGTGGACGGTGTCCGGCCGGTTCGTTACGTGCCGGGGGAGCCGCTGCCGTCTGACGCCCAGAACGCCGAGGTGCTGATCCCCCGGTTCCTCGCGGGCACCGACCCGCGCGAGGTGTTCGCACAGCTGCCGAACCTCCGGCTGGTGCAGTTGCTCAGCGCCGGTGCGGAGAACTTCGTCGGCAAGGTGCCGGACGGCGTGCTGCTCTCCACCTGCAGGGGCGCCCACGGCGGCAGCACGGCGGAGTGGGCCATCGGCGCGTTGATCGCGATTTACCGGGACTTCCTCGTCTTCGAGCGGGCCAGGGCCGAGGGCCGCTGGGACTACCACCTCACGGACACCTTGCAGGACAAGAAGGTCTTGATCGTCGGCGCCGGTGACCTGGGCGAGCAGCTCAAGCGCCGCCTCGAACCGTTCGACGCGACGGCGACCCTGGTCGGGCGCACCGCCCGCGAAGGCGTGCACGGCCAGGACGAGCTGCCGCAGCTGCTCCCGGAGTTCGACGCGGTGGTCGTCTTCACGCCGATGACGGAGGAGACCCACCACCTCGTCGACGCCAAGTTCCTGGGCGCGATGAAGGACAACGCGATTCTGGTCAACGGCGCGCGAGGCCCCGTCGTGGACACGGACGCACTGCTCGCCGAACTGAATTCCGGGCGACTGCGCGCGGCCCTCGACGTGACCGATCCCGAACCGCTGCCGGTCGATCATCCACTGTGGACCGCGCCGGGCCTGTTCCTCACCCCGCACGTGGCCGGGTCCTGCACGGGGCACACGCAACGCGCCTACGCGATCGCCGCCGCGGAGATCGCCCGGTTCGCCGCGGGGGAGCAGCCGCGCAACCTCGTGCACGGCGCCTACTAGTCCATCCGGGTGAAACTGGGCTGCCGTTCGGCTCTCGCGCGCCCGCACGTGGCCCCCTAGCGTGCGGGCGTGGCTACTCACGACAAAGGCTCGGCGAGTTCGAGCGCTTTCTCCGACGACTCGTTCTACTCGAGCAGCGGAGGGGGAGTGCACCACTTCGACGACGGCACCACCAGAGCCGGGTCGGACGCCCTGTCGCCGTACGACTCGACCACGAAGTCGTTCGACACGACGGCCTACACGCCGCTGGAGACGTCCACTGAGGACTCCCGGGACGCGGACCCGTTCGACGACGACCGCAGGAAGTTCGGCTGGACCGCCGGCCCGGACATCGGCCTGCTCGGGCTGCGCGCGGTGCTCGGCGGCATCTTCGTGCTGCACGGCCTGCAGAAGGTCTTCGGCCTCTTCGGCGGCCCCGGCATCAACGGCTTCGCCCAGTCGCTCGAGAAGATGGGCTACCGCGAGTCGGTCGTCCTCGCCTGGGTCACCGGCATCACCGAACTCGCCGGCGGCGGCCTGCTCGTGCTGGGCCTGTTCACCCCGCTCGCCGCGGCGGGCCTGCTCGCCGTGATGGCCAACGTCATCGCGCTGCAGTACAAGGGCGGCTTCTTCGGCCCCAACGGCGTGGAACTGGAGCTGGCCCTCGCCGGCATGGCGTTCGCGGCGCTGTTCGCCGGACCCGGCCGCGCCGCCCTGGACTACAACCGCAGCTGGTTCCGCCACCCGCTGGCAGCCGGGTTCATCGCCCTGCTGATCGGAGCCGGTGGCGCGGCGGTGACCTACTTCGTCTTCCGGTAAGAATCCCCGCATGCGGAAGAACCTGACGGGAGCGGTGCTCCAGCTCGCCCTGCTGGTGATCGGGATCCCGGTCGTCTACCTGGTGGCGTTCCCGTTCGGGCTCACCGCGAAGTCCCTGCTGCCGCCGCTCGGCCTGCTCGCGGGCCTCGTCGTCGCCGGCGTCATGGTCAAGAGAACGGAGCAGCCCGTCAGCGGACCGCTGACGGGCTGGCTCGTGTTCGGCGCCTGCATGGCGCTCGCACTGGCTCTTTAGAGGTCCGGGTTGCGCACCGCGCCCGTGGACGCGTCCGTCGCCATCCGCGCGTAGGCCCGCAACGCCGCCGTCACCGGGCGAACCCGGTCCACCGGCTGCCACGGCCGTTCCGACGCCTCCATCTTCGCGCGGCGCTCGGCCAGCACGTCGGCGTCGACCAGCAGCTCCAGCCGCCGCTCGTGGACGTCGATCAGGATCCGGTCGCCGTTCTGGACGAGCCCGATCGTGCCGCCGCCCGCCGCCTCCGGCGAGATGTGGCCGATCGACAGGCCCGACGAACCGCCGGAGAACCGGCCGTCCGTGATCAGCGCGCACTTCTTGCCGAGGCCGGAGCCCTTGAGGAATGCCGTCGGGTGCAGCATCTCCTGCATGCCGGGGCCACCTGACGGGCCCTCGTAGCGCACGACCAGCACCTCGCCCGCCTGGATCTCCTTGTTCAGGATCGCCGAGACGGCCTGCTCCTGGGACTCGACGACGCGCGCCGGGCCCTCGAAGTGCCACAGCTCCTCGTCGATGCCCGCGGACTTGATGATCGCGCCGCGCTCGGCCAGGTTGCCGCGCAGCACGTTCAGGCCACCGTCACGGGTGTAGGCGTGCTCGTCGTCGCGGATGCAGCCACCGGCCGCGTCGGTGTCCAAAGAGGACCAGCGGTTCGACGTCGAGAACGCCTCGGTCGTCCGCACGCCGCCGGGGGCCGCGTGGAACAGCTCGATCGCCTCCGGCGACGGGTTCTCCGCGCGGATGTCCCACTTGCCGAGCCACTCGGCCATCGTCGGCGTGTGCACCGACGTGACGTCGTCGTTCAGCAGGCCGGCGCGGTAGAGCTCGCCCAGCAGTGCGGGGATTCCGCCGGCCCGGTGCACGTCCTCCATGTGGTAGTCGGAGTTCGGCGACACCTTGGACAGGCACGGCACGCGGCGGGACAGGTCGTCGATGTCCTGCAGCGTGAAGTCGATCTCGCCCTCCTGCGCGGCGGCGAGGATGTGCAGCACCGTGTTCGTCGAGCCGCCCATGGCCATGTCGAGCGCCATCGCGTTCTCGAACGCCTTGCGGTTCGCGATCGACCGCGGCAGCGCCGACTCGTCGTCCTCGCCGTACCAGCGCTTGCACAGCTCCACGACGACGCGGCCGGCCTCGGAGAACAGCTCGCGGCGCGCGGCGTGGGTGGCCAGCGTCGAACCGTTGCCCGGCAGCGACAGGCCGAGGGCCTCGGTGAGGCAGTTCATGGAGTTCGCGGTGAACATGCCGGAGCAGGAACCGCACGTCGGGCACGCGGAGCGCTCGACCTCGGAGAGCCCGTCGTCGCTCACGGCGGGGGAGGCCGAGGCGGAGATCGCGGTGATCAGGTCGGTCGGCGCGACGGCGACACCCTCGACGACGACGGCCTTGCCGGCCTCCATCGGGCCGCCGGACACGAACACGACGGGGATGTTGAGGCGCATGGCCGCGTTGAGCATGCCGGGGGTGATCTTGTCGCAGTTCGAGATGCACACGATCGCGTCGGCCTGGTGCGCGTTGACCATGTACTCGACGGAGTCGGCGATGATCTCGCGGCTGGGCAGCGAGTAGAGCATCCCGCTGTGGCCCATGGCGATGCCGTCGTCGACCGCGATCGTGTGGAACTCGCGTGCCACGCCGCCCGCCTCGCGCACGGCCTCGGCCACGATGTCGCCGAGATCGCGCAGGTGCACGTGGCCCGGCACGAACTGCGTGTAGGAGTTGGCGATCGCGATGATGGGCTTGCCGAAGTCGCTGTCCGTCATGCCGGTGGCCCGCCAGAGCGCGCGGGCTCCGGCTGCGTTGCGACCGTGCGTGGTGGTGCGAGAGCGGAGCTGAGGCACTGCTCCTCCAGATTCAGTTCAAGAAAAAGGCGCGCGGGACGCGGGGGTGAGGCGTCCACCAGTCTGGGAGCGGTGCCTCAAAGGTTACTTGTGCGCAGACTCGCGGAGACCAGCAGATACGCCAGTGCGAGCGTGATCACGTGCACGACGGTGCACCACAGGCAGATCTTGCCGATGATGAGGAACTCGGCGGCCACCAGGTAGACGACCATCAGCACGCCGATGCCGACCGCCGCGAGACGCACCCACTTCAGGGCGTCGACCCGCCACGCGAACGGGAGGCAGATCACCGTCAGGAACGCGAAGAAGGCCAGTCCGAGGAACGCGACGGGGATGCCCAGCAACTCCGACTGCTCGCTCGTGGTCACGGTCTCGCAGTCGATGACGGCGTCCGCGGAACACACCAGCGCGCTCGCGTCGAAGTGCGTGTACGTCAGGTAAGCCGAGGTCAGCAGGCCTGCGATGGACAGCAGCAGGCTCAGCAGCGGAACTCGTTTGGTCACTTATCCGACTCTACGACCTCGTCCGCGGCCGCTTCCGCGGGCTCCTCCGCAACGGGTTCTTCCCTGACCGTCGGGTCGGGCACACGTCCGCCGCTGACCAACGACAACGCCGGCAGGTACATGAACCGCACCGCGGGCAGCGTCACCTCGGACGCGTCCTCCTTGACCGCCCGCAGCCAGCCCTTCTGGATCAGGCGGATGTACTTGACCTCGGTCCACGGGATCGTCGTCGTGCCGAACACGCCGCGCGCCACGATCTGCTCCTCGGTGACCGTCGTGCGGTTGCGCAGCACCCAGTAGGCGTAGCCGAGGGGCAGGACGTAGAGCGCTTGCAACCCCGGAGCGAGCCACGCCACAGGGGTGACGCAGATGGCGATCAGACCCGCTGCGAGCAGGGCCGTTGCCGGGATGCGAAAGACCAGCTTCTTCACCCGGACGATTGTTCCACGTCCACGATCCGGGAATTCCATCCCGCAGAGTTGACGCACTCTTGCGCGAGGCGATAACGTCCGCTTCATGCAGCGCACGCTCGTTCTCGTACTTCTCAGGCGCGTCGACGCCTGAGCCGAACAGCCTGCGTCGACGCGCGACCCTCGCACGACCCAACTCCGGGTTGTCGAGGGTTTTTTCGTGTCCGGACCCCGATACCCACGAGGCAAACCAATGACCAGCGCACCATCGCGACAGGCTTCCGAGCCCTCGTCGCCACGTCCAGGTCCGCGGCCCAAACCGGCTCCGCCCACTGGCGCGCCGATTCGAGTGACCGGGGCTCAGTCCCTCGTCCGCTCGCTTGAGGCGGTCGGGTGTGAAGTGGTGTTCGGCATTCCGGGCGGGACGATCCTTCCCGCGTACGACCCGCTGCTGGACTCCACGAAGGTCCGGCACATCCTCGTCCGCCACGAGCAGGGCGCGGGACACGCGGCGACCGGTTACGCGCAGGCCACCGGCAAGGTCGGGGTCTGCATGGCGACCTCGGGTCCGGGTGCGACCAACCTCGTCACCCCGATCGCGGACGCGAACATGGACTCCGTGCCCATCGTCGCGATCACCGGCCAGCAGTCGCGGCCGCTGATCGGCACGGACGCCTTCCAGGAGGCGGACATCTGCGGCATCACGATGCCGATCACCAAGCACAACGTGCTCGTGACCGACCCGGCGGACATCCCGCGGGCGATCGCGGAGGCGTTCCACATCGCGTCGACCGGCCGACCCGGCCCGGTCCTCGTCGACATCCCCAAGGACGTGCTGCAGGAGCAGACCAGCTTCTCGTGGCCGCCCGAGATGCGCCTGCCCGGTTACCGGCCGACGACCCGGCCGCACGGCAAGCAGGTGCGCGAGGCCGCCAAGCTCATCGTGGCCGCGAGCAAGCCCGTCCTGTACGTCGGTGGCGGCGTGATCAAGGCGGACGCCCACGCCGAACTGCTGCGCCTGGCGGAGGACACCGGCATCCCGGTCGTCACGACGCTGATGGCGCGCGGCGCGTTCCCCGACTCGCACGAGCAGCACATGGGCATGCCCGGCATGCACGGCACCGTCGGCGCCGTCGCGGCGATGCAGAAGTCGGACCTGCTGATCGCACTGGGCGCCCGGTTCGACGACCGCGTGACCGGTCAGCTGAACTCGTTCGCGCCGGACGCGCAGATCATCCACGCCGACATCGACCCGGCGGAGATCTCCAAGAACCGCCGCGCGGACGTCCCGATCGTGGGCGACTGCAAGGAGATCATCACCGAGCTGATCGACGCCGTCCGCACCGAGCGCGAGACGGCCAAGGCCGTCGACCTCGCGCCGTGGTGGGAGACGCTGAACTCGATCCGTGAGACGTTCCCGCTGGGCTACGACTGGCCGGAGGACGGCACGCTGTCCCCGCAGTACGTCATCGAGCGGATCGGCAAGCTGTCGCCGGCCGACACGATCTACACGGCGGGCGTCGGCCAGCACCAGATGTGGGCCGCGCAGTTCGTCAAGTACGAGCACCCGCGCACGTGGATCAACTCCGGCGGCCTCGGCACGATGGGCTTCGCCGTTCCCGCCGCGATGGGCATCAAGGCCGGTGAGCCCGGCCGCACGGTGTGGGCCATCGACGGCGACGGCTGCTTCCAGATGACCAACCAGGAGCTCGCCACCTGCGCCATCGAGGGCCTGCCGGTGAAGATCGCCGTGATCAACAACGGCAACCTGGGCATGGTCCGCCAGTGGCAGACGCTGTTCTACGGCGAGCGGTACTCCAACACGGATCTGGGGACGCACAAGCACCGCATCCCAGACTTCAAGCTCCTGGCGGAAGCCCTCGGATGTGCGGGCCTGCGCGCCGAGTCGCGCGAGGAGGTGGACGAGGTGATCGGAAAGGCGTTGGAGATCAACGACCGCCCGGTCGTCGTCGACTTCGTCGTCGGCAAGGACGCCCAGGTGTGGCCCATGGTCGCGGCGGGCACCGGCAACTCCGAGATCATGGCCGCCCGCGGCATCCGCCCCCTGTTCGATGAGGACCTGTGATGACCAGGCACACGCTGAGCGTTTTGGTCGAGGACAAGCCCGGTGTGCTCGCGCGCGTCGCCGGCCTGTTCTCCCGCCGCGGCTTCAACATCGAGTCGCTCGCGGTCGGCCGCACCGAGTACCCCGACATCTCGCGCATGACCATCGTGGTGTCGGTCGACGAGCTGCCGCTGGAGCAGGTGACCAAGCAGCTCAACAAGCTCATCAACGTCATCAAGATCGTGGAGCTGGAGCCGAGTGCTTCCGTTCAGCGGCAACTGGTGCTGATCAAGGTTCGCGCGGACGCGACGGTGCGGTCGCAGGTCCTCGAAACCGTCCAGCTCTTCCGCGCGAAGGTCGTCGACGTGTCCCCGGAAGCGGTCACGATCGAGGCCACCGGCACGTCTGAAAAACTCGACGCGTTGCTGCGCATGCTGGAGCCCTACGGGCTTCGCGAAATCGTCCAGTCCGGCATGGTCGCCATCGGCCGTGGCGCTCGTTCCATCACCGCCACCGCGGTTCGTTAGTACTAGAAAGAGGGAAACACTGTGAGCGTCGAGATCTTCTACGACGACGATGCCGACCTGAGCATCATCCAGGGCCGCAAGGTGGCCGTGATCGGCTACGGCAGCCAGGGCCACGCCCACGCCCTGTCGCTGCGCGACTCCGGCGTGGAGGTCCGCATCGGCCTGCAGGAGGGCTCCAAGTCCCGCGCCAAGGCGGAAGAAGAGGGCCTCGAGGTCGGCACCCCGGCCGAGGTCTCCGCGTGGGCCGACGTGATCATGATCCTGGCGCCGGACACCGCGCAGCGCCACATCTACGCCGACGAGATCGCCGCGAACCTCAACGAGGGCGACGCGATCTTCTTCGGCCACGGCTTCAACATCCGCTACGGCCTCATCACGGTCCCGTCCGGTGTGGACGTCGCCATGGTCGCGCCGAAGGGCCCCGGCCACCTCGTCCGCCGCCAGTTCGTCGACGGCAAGGGCGTCCCGGCGCTCATCGCGGTCGAGCAGGACGCCTCGGGCAACGCCCAGGCCCTCGCCCTGTCCTACGCGAAGGGCATCGGCGGCACGCGCGCCGGCGTCATCAAGACGACGTTCAAGGAGGAGACCGAGACCGACCTCTTCGGCGAGCAGGCCGTCCTCTGCGGTGGCGCCTCCGCGCTGGTGCAGGCCGGCTTCGAGGTCCTCACCGAGGCGGGCTACGCCCCCGAGGTCGCGTACTTCGAGTGCCTGCACGAGCTCAAGCTGATCGTCGACCTCATGTACGAGGGCGGCATCGCCCGCATGCGCTACTCGATCTCCGACACCGCCGAGTTCGGTGACCTGACCCGCGGCCCGCGCGTCGTCACCGCCTCGGTGAAGGAGGAGATGAAGAAGATCCTGGGCGAGATCCAGGACGGCACCTTCGCCAACGAGTGGGTGGCCGAGGACGACAACGGCCGCGCGAACTACAAGAAGCTGCAGCAGGAGGGTGAGAACCACCCGATCGAGGTCACCGGCAAGAAGCTCCGCGACATGATGTCGTGGGTCGACCGCCCGATCACCGAGACCGCCTGACCTTCCTCACCAGGTCTTTCCCCCAGGGAGGCCCGCGGAGCGCGTGTGACGCCCCGCGGGCCTTTCCGCTTTTCGTTCGCGTCCATCCGCTAGCGTCTTTCGCATGACCGAGAGCGCGCCGATCTACGACGACAAGGCCCACGTGCGCGGCAAGCTGGACCTCCGCAACGCGGAGTGGAAGCGCCCGCCGGAGCCGGAACCGGAAGACGGCCACGTCGAGATCGCCTTCATCGAGCACACCGACGGCGCCACGTACGTCGCCATGCGCAACTCCAAGCAGCTCGAACCCGTTCTGACCTTCACGATGGCCGAGTGGGACGCCTTCGTGCTGGGCGCGAAGGACGGCGAGTTCGACGAGCCCTGGTAGGGCCGACCACCCTCGCGGGGCGACCGCCCGCACGGCGGGCGACCCCTCCGCTGGAACGCGACGAGTCAGCGCAACCCGCCCCGCGCGGTGCCAACCGGCGCCTGTCGACGCGGCGCGCCCACCTCGCAAGGTGGCGGAACGTCCGGAACGCGGCCAACCCGCTGGAACCGGAACCACCCGCCCGCATGCCGAAGCGCTCGCTCACCCGCACGGCCCCGCACGCCCCCGGCAGGCCCCTCCTGCCCAGTCGAAGCCCTCCACCGGCCCTACGTCAACGCCCCACCCGTTCCCAGGGCGTGGGCGCCACTCTGACGGGTGAACGCCACGTCCACCCATGCTTCGTCCCATACTGCAAGACGCGGGCGGTGACCTGAGCCACCCGGCGGAACGCGCGCGCAAGGCCGGTGTCTATGCTCGTTAACAGTCCGGACACATTGCGGTGCTCCGGTCGGCGCGGGCCAGCCGCCCCCGACCACGCCCGCGCCCCACGATCCGACCCTTCCTGGGAGCGATGTCCGTGAGCAACACGAGCCGACCTGTTGTCCTCATCGCCGAGAAGCTCGCGCCGTCCGTTCTGGACGCTCTCGGCGACGGCGTCGAAGTGCGCCACGTAGACGGCACCGACCGAGAAGCCCTCCTGAGCGCTGTCGCCGACGCGGACGCCCTGCTCGTCCGTTCCGCCACCCAGGTGAACGCCGAGGTCTTCGCGGCCACGCGCAAGCTGAAGGTCGTGGCCCGCGCGGGTGTGGGCCTGGACAACGTCGAGGTGCCGGCCGCCACGCAGAACGGCGTGATGGTCGTCAACGCGCCGACGTCCAACATCGTCAGTGCCGCCGAGCACGCCGTCGCGCTGCTGCTGAGCGTCGCGCGTCAGATCCCGGCCGCGCACGAGACGCTGCAGAACCACGAGTGGAAGCGCTCCAAGTTCAACGGCGTCGAGCTCAACGGCAAGACGGTCGGCGTGGTCGGCCTCGGCAAGATCGGCCAGCTGTTCGCGCAGCGCATCGCCGCGTTCGGTGTCGAGCTCATCGCCTACGACCCGTACGTGTCCGCGGCGCGCGCCGCCCAGCTCGGCATCGAGCTCGTCACCCTCGAAGAGCTGCTCGAGCGTGCCGACGCGATCTCCATCCACCTGCCGAAGACGCCGGAGACCAAGGGTCTCATCGGTGCGGAGCAGCTGGCGAAGGCCAAGCGCGGCGTCATCATCGTCAACGCGGCCCGCGGTGGCCTCATCGACGAGGAGGCCCTTGCCGAGGCCGTGAAGGAAGGCCAGGTCGGCGGCGCCGGCATCGACGTCTTCTCCACCGAGCCCACGACCGAGAGCCCGCTGTTCAACGTCCCCGGCATCGTCGTCACGCCGCACCTCGGCGCGTCCACGGCCGAGGCGCAGGACCGGGCGGGCACCGACGTCGCGAAGAGCACCATCCTCGCGCTCGCCGGCGAGTTCGTGCCGGACGCCGTCAACGTCCAGGGCGGTGCGGTCGGCGAAGAGGTCCGCCCGTACCTGCCGCTGGTGCAGAAGCTCGGCACCGTCCTCAGTGCACTCTCGCCCAAGGCCCCGACCAGCGTCACCGTCGAGGTCCGCGGCGAACTGTCCAATGAGGACGTCGCGATCCTGCCGCTCGCCGCGCTGCGCGGGGTGTTCTCCAAGGTCGTCGAGTCGCAGGTGACGTTCGTGAACGCGCCGAGCCTCGCCGCCGACCTGGGCGTGAGCGTCGAGCTCGTCAAGGAGACCGAGAGCCCGAACCACCGCAGCCTCGTCACGGTGAAGTCCGTGCACGCGGACGGCAGCACCTTCAGCGTGTCCGGCACCGTGAGCGGCATCGCGCAGGTCGAGAAGCTGGTGAACATCAACGGCCGCAACTTCGACCTCAGGGCCGAAGGCACCGTGCTGCTGCTGGAGTACCCGGACCGTCCGGGCGTCATGGGCACGGTCGGCACGCTGCTCGGCGAGGCCGGCGTGAACATCGAGGCCGCGCAGATCAGCCAGACCGGCAACGACGCGGTCATGGTGCTGCGCGTGGACCGCCCGGTCGACACCCAGGTGCTCGACCCGATCGGTGCCGCCGTCGGCGCGCGCACCGTTCGCTCTGTCGACTTCGGATAGTCACGACAAACCGGGAAGGGGACGGCAAAGTCCCCTTCCCGTGTCCATCGTCGTTCACAACGAAGTCGTAACAGGCAACTATCCGTAGACCACATTCATACTTTCGGGGCAGTCGCAGAGACACGATCAGCGATTAGCGTCCCCACGAGGTTGACCCGGTGCCGTAGAGGGCACGGCACTGTTTCTTCGGGTCGAAGGCACACACACCTCGGTTGGGGCAACGTTGTGAAGAGACGATCGAGTCTGGTGGTGTTCTCTGCCATCACCAGTTTGCTGATCGCACCCGCCACGGCACAGGCGCAGGGCGAACCGCTCGCGCAGCCGGTGAAGAGTGCGCAAGGGTTGGACGCGCAAGCGTTGCACCTCAAGGTTTCCCCCAGGCTGAACGCCACCGGCGCGGTCACCGCGTTCGTCGCGCTGGACCGCAAGCCGGCCGTCGACGCGTTCGACGAGAAGAAGAGCCAGGGCAAGGAAGTCGCGAAGCAGGCCGCCAAGCAGGCCAAGAGCGACGTGTCCGCCACCGCGGACCAGGTCGTCGGCCAGCTCAAGAGCGCTGACACGCGGACCTTGGAGCTCTACCGCACGTCCAACGGCGTCCCCGGCGTCGTGGTGAAGGCCGACGCGCAGAAGGTCCGCGAACTCGCGCAGCGCGAGGACGTCCTCGCGGTCTACCCGGTCGTGCCGAAGAAGCGCCAGAACTCGAACGCCGTCCAGCTCACCAGGACGCTCAACGTCTGGCAGCAGTACGGCAAGCTCGGCGACGACATCCGCGTCGGCATCATCGACACCGGTGTGGACTACACGCACGCGAACTTCGGCGGACCCGGCACGGTCGAGGCGTTCAGGGCCGTCGACCCGCGGGTGAAGGACCCGAACTTCCCGACCGCGAAGGTCGTCGGCGGTTACGACTTCGTCGGTGAGGACTACGACGGGGAGAGCACCGACCCGGCGATCAACACGCCGAAGCCGGACCCGAACCCCCTCGACTGCAACGGTCACGGCTCGCACGTCGCGGGCACGACGGCCGGCTTCGGCGAGAACGCCGACGGCAGCACGTTCAAGGGCGACTACACGTTGCTCGACGCCGCGAAGCTCAACGACATGAAGATCGGCCCCGGCACCGCGCCGAAGGCCCAGATCTTCGCGCTGAAGGTCTTCGGCTGCGAGGGCTCGACCAACGTCACCTCGCAGGCCCTCGACTGGTCGCTCGACCCCGACGGTGACGGCGACTTCTCCGACCACCTCGACGTGGTCAACCTGTCGCTCGGCTCCGACTACGGCGCCCCGGACGACCCCGACAGCCTCTTCGTGAAGAAGCTGTACAAGGCCGGCGTCATGCCGGTCTTCTCCGCGGGCAACGGCGGCGACCTCTACGACATCGGCGGCTCGCCGGGCAACACGCCCGAGGCGCTGACCGTCGCCTCCACGCGCGACTCGTACGTGCTGCGTGACGGCGCCGAGGTGAAGGGCCAGGGCCTCAAGCCCGGTCAGTACAGCCAGAACTTCGCCGGCTACCTCGGTTACGACGAGGAACTGCCGGTCGTCAAGCTGACGCAGGCCGGCAACCTCGACGGCTGCCAGCCCATCACGGACGCGGTCGCCGGCAAGTTCGTCTGGCTGGAGTGGGACGACAACGACGCGACGCGCCGCTGCGGTTCCGGTGCCCGTGCCAACAACGTGCAGGCAGCGGGCGGCCTGGGCGTGCTGCTCTCGTCCACTTTGGAGAACTTCGCGGCCGGCATCGCGGGCAACGCGGCCATCCCGATGTTCCAGTTCACCGGCTCGGCCACCAACGCGGTGCGCCCGGCCCTGAACGCGGGCACGCTGGTCGTCCGCCTCGCGGGTGACCTGCGCACCTCGACGGCCACCTACGACCAGTCCATTTCGGACACCCCGAGCGCGTTCACCAGCCGTGGCACCCGCGGCCAGTCCATCAAGCCGGACGTCGCGGCCCCCGGTGACACGATCTCGTCGACCGCTGTCGGTTCCGGCGACGACCGCATGGTCATCTCCGGCACGTCGATGGCGTCCCCGCACGTCGCCGGCATCGCAGCCCTGGTCCGCCAGGCGCACCCGGACTGGACGCTCGAGGAGGTCAAGGCCTCGATCATGAACACCGCCGGTGCGGACGTGAAGGAGAACGGCAAGACCTTCGCCCCCAACCGGGTCGGCACCGGCCGCGTGGACGGCAAGTCCGCGATCGACAACCAGGTCCTCGCCTACGTCGAGGAGGACAACGGCTACGTCAGCGCGAACTTCGGCGTCGTCGAGGTCTCCAAGCCGGTCTCGAAGTCCAAGACCATCAAGCTCGTCAACAAGTCGACGAAGCCGGTCGAGTACCAGGTCGGCTACACCGCGGCCACGACGATCCCCGGCGTGAGCTACGTGCTCTCGCAGGACAAGGTGAAGCTGAGCCCGCGCGGCGTCGCGAAGGTCAAGGTCACCCTGAAGATCACCGACCCGAAGGCGCTGCGCAAGACGGTCGACTCGACGGTCGAGGCCAACCAGCTCGACACGCCGCGCCAGTTCCTCGCGGACGCCTCCGGCCGCGTGACCTTCACGCCGGTCTCCGGCGCCACGGTGCCGCTGCGCCTGTCGGTCTACTCGGCGCCGAAGCCGGTCGCGGACATCAAGACCCAGTCCAGCCTCAAGTTCCGCGGCAACGACAAGCAGGCCGTGCTGAACGTGTCCGGCAAGGGCATCGACCAGGGCACCGGCTCGCAGGCCTACCGCTCGCTGATCAGCGTCCTCGAGCTGCAGGCCCAGTCGCCGAAGCTGCGTGACTGCAAGCGCAACGTCACCGAGAACTGCGCGCTCAACGAGACCGCCAAGGGCGGCGACCTCCGCTACGTCGGCGCGGCCTCCACGGCCCCGCTGGCCAAGGCGCAAGGCAAGCCCGAGGAGGCGCTGCTCGCGTTCGGTGTCGCGACCTGGGGCAACTGGTACAACCTGGGCAAGAACACCGTCCCGTTCGTCGACATCGACACCAACGGTGACGGCACGGCGGACTTCGAGGTGTTCGCGACCCGCCTGACCGACACCGACCTGCTGGTCGCGTCCACCGTGGACCTGAAGACGGGCGAGACCGTCGACATCCAGGGCGTGAACGGCCTGTTCGGTGACGTCGACGCGAACGTCCAGGACACCAACGTC
Organism: Lentzea flaviverrucosa; assembly: GCF_003350445.1. Taxonomy (NCBI): domain Bacteria; kingdom Bacillati; phylum Actinomycetota; class Actinomycetes; order Pseudonocardiales; family Pseudonocardiaceae; genus Lentzea; species Lentzea flaviverrucosa. The sequence continues at coordinate 135,656 of NZ_QQAU01000002.1, read as the reverse complement.
GTCGTCCTGCCGGTGCTGCTGAGCGCCCTGGGCATCGACGCGTCGAAGGACACGGCCCGCATCTCGTACGTCGTGGGCACCGGCGGCTACTACCCGGCGCCGGGCAACGCGAACAAGCTGATCGACGTGATCGACCGCAACCTGTCCTTCGACCCGCTCAAGCCGGGTCTGTGGGCGCAGGGCGGCGGCGACGCGGCGCTCTCGTACCTCGCGAAGCCGGGCACCGCGCTCGTCGTCAACAAGAACGAGGCCTCGCTGAAGGCCGACAAGTCCGACGGCCTGCTGGTGCTCAACCACCACAACGCCAACGGCGACCGCGCGTCGGTCGTCCTGGTGAAGTCGGGCGGACGCGGCGCCTACTAGCGCCAGATCGGATGTTTCACGGGAGGCCCGGTTCTTCGTTTGGAACCGGGCCTCCCGGCTCGTCACGGCCCGGAACTGCCTGCCGTCACCCCTTGACGCGACCCCGTTCCTGCGGTCGAGTGACACTCGAAAGTTGGATATGGGCCGTGTGGGTGTCCCGCAGTACGGGAGATAACACCCCGATGGGGTGTCCGGCATGCGGCGAGCACCCGCGATGCCGGTAGCCTTTCGCGAAGGAAAGTAGTCCCACCAATTGGGGACTGACACCTGGGAGGTGTGTGGATGCGGCTCGCAGTGATCCCAGGAGACGGGATCGGGCCCGAGGTCATCGCTGAGGCCCTGAAGGTCCTCAACGAGGTCGTTCCGGCGGCCGAGATCACTCGCTACGACCTCGGCGCGGCGCGCTGGCACGCCACGGGAGAGTTGTTGCCCGAGTCGGTGCTGGGAGAGCTTCGCCAGCACGACGCGATCCTGCTCGGCGCGGTCGGCGACCCGTCGGTGCCGAGCGGAATTCTGGAGCGGGGCCTGCTTCTGAGGCTGCGCTTCGAACTCGACCACCACGTGAACCTCCGCCCGGCTCGTCTCTACCCCGGTGTCCGCAGCCCGCTCGCGGACCCGCCGGAGATCGACATGGTGGTGGTGCGCGAGGGCACCGAGGGCCCGTACGCGGGCAACGGCGGCCTGCTCCGCAAGGACACGCCGCACGAGATCGCCACCGAGGTCTCGCTGAACACCTCGTTCGGCGTCGAGCGCGTGGTCCGGGACGCCTTCGCGCGTGCGTCGAACCGTCCGCGCCGGCACCTGACCTTGGTGCACAAGACGAACGTCCTCACGCACGCCGGCTCGTTGTGGTCGCGCGTCGTCGAGGAGGTGTCGCTGCAGCACCCGGACGTCACCGTGGCTTACCAGCACGTGGACGCGGCGACCATTCACATGGTCACCGACCCGGCCCGCTACGACGTGATCGTCACCGACAACCTGTTCGGCGACATTCTGACCGACCTCGCCGCCGCCGTCACGGGTGGCATCGGCCTGGCCGCGTCGGGGAACATGGACGCGACTCGTCGCAACCCGTCGATGTTCGAGCCGGTCCACGGTTCGGCACCGGACATCGCGGGCCAGGGCATCGCCGACCCGACGGCCGCCGTGCTGTCGGTCGCGCTGCTGCTCGACCACCTCGGCGAGCGCGAGTCGGCACGCAGGATCGAGGCCTCCGTGGCGTTCGATCTCGCCACGCGTGACCACCAGTCGCCGGGGCAGACCTACGCGATCGGTGACAGGCTCGCGGCTCTCGTGTCGTCGAACGTGCGCACGGGCTGAGTTCTGCCAGACGTTGTGAAGCCCCGGCCGGAATCCTCCGGCCGGGGCTTCGGCGTTTCCGCGCGCTGCTCAGAGCTGGCCGTTGGCCTCACGCCACGCGCGCTCCTTCTGGATCCACTCGTTGTCCTGCGGGAACTCGTCGATGGACGGCACCCGGCGGATCTCGGTCTTGAACCCGGGGCCCGTCATCGGCATGCGCTTGGCCCACTCGACCGCCTCCTCCTTCGAGGAGACGTTGAGCAGGTAGAAGCCGTTGAACAGCTCCTTGGTCTCGCCGTACGGGCCGTCCGTGACGACCGGGGGTTCGACGGAGTAGTCGACGACGATGCCCTCGGACGCCTCGGAAAGACCCTCCGCGGCCAGCAGCACGCCGGCGCGGATCAGCTCCTCGTTGAACGCGCCGACCGTCTCCAGCATCTTGTCGAAGTCGAACTCGCCCATGTTCGCGAAGGCCTCGTCGGTGGCGCGCATGATCAGCATGTACTTCACGGTGTGTCTCCCTGCTCGCTGTCTTCCTCGGTGACGCCCACAGGTCGAACGGGCGCGGGCTGGATCGACATCACACCCCCAGAATTTCCGAACTTCCTGTTTCCGCAGGTAGGGTCGCCTCAGTCGTGCGTGGGGGAAGTCCGGTCGAAGTCCGGCGCTGACCCGCAACGGTAGGCCTCCTCGTGAGGACGAGCCCGAACACCCGCACACGGCCGGCCTGTGTTTCCGATTCCGCCGTGGACTGCGGGAAGGACCAAGTGATCTCCAAGATCGGCGCGCTCATCGGCGTGCTCGTCGTCAGCATCGTGGCGGGCGTCGCGCTCGGCCCCGTCTCCGTTCCGTTCGGCGTCACCGCCGACCTGCTCTGGGAGGCGTTCACCGGCGGTACGATCCCCGCCGGCCTCGCCGGGCAGTACCACATCGTCTGGGACATCCGGCTTCCCCGCGTCCTGCTGGCCGCCGTCGTGGGCGCGGGCCTGAGCACCGTCGGCGTGGCGATCCAGGCCATGGTCCGCAACGCGCTCGCCGACCCCTACGTGCTCGGCATCTCGTCGGGCGCGAGCGTGGGCGCGACGGCCGTGGCGACGCTCGGGGTGCTCTCCGGCCTCGGCGTCTACGCGCTGTCCGTGGGGGCGTTCCTGACCGGCCTCGGCGCCACCGCACTGGTCTACATCACCGCGCGCACGAGCCGAGGGCTCACACCGTTGCGACTGGTGCTGACCGGAACCGCGCTGGCGTACGGGTTCTCCGCCGTGGCGATGCTGCTGGTGTTCCAGGCGCCGCGAGGTGAGGCGGCGCGGGCCGCCATGTTCTGGTTGCTCGGCAGCCTCGGCGGTGCGAACTGGCAGTCGCTGCCCGTCGCCGCCGTGGTGACCGCGGCGGGCATCGTCTACCTGGCGACCAAGGCGCGGCAGCTCAACGCGATGGCGATGGGCGACGAGACCGCGACCACGCTCGGCGTGGCCGTGAACCGGTTCCGCACGCACCTGTTCATCGTCACCGCGGCCATGACCGGCGTGCTGGTGGCGGTCAGCGGGGCCGTCGGGTTCGTCGGGCTGATGCTGCCGCACCTGACGCGCATGGTCGTGGGCGCCGACCACCGCAAGGTGCTCGCCCTCGCGCCGCTGGCCGGAGCCTCGTTCCTGGTGTGGGTCGACGTGGCCGCGCGGATGCTCGCGGCGCCGGAGGAACTGCCGCTCGGCGTCATCACCGCCGCGCTCGGCGTGCCGTGCTTCATCTTCCTGATGCGCCGCAGGTCGTACGTCTTCGGAGGCAGCTGATGCGGGTCGAGCTCACCGGCGTCACCGTCCGGAACATCGTCTCCGACATCACGTTGCACGCCTCGGCCGAGGTCGTCGGCATCGTCGGCCCGAACGGCAGCGGCAAGTCCACGACGTTGCGCTGCGTGTACCGGGCGCTGAAGCCGGACGCGGGCACCGTCGTGCTCGGTGGCGAGAACGTCCACAAGCGACACTTCGTCGCCCGCCACCTCGCCGCCCTGACCCAGGAGTCGCAGGTCGAGTTCGACTTCACGGTCGCCGAGGTCGTGGAGATGGGCAGGCTGCCGCACGACCGTGATCCCGCCCGTGACGCGCGGGTGGTGTCCGACGCGCTGGCCACGGTGGACGTGTCGCACCTCGCCTCCCGCAGCTTCCTCAGCCTCTCCGGCGGCGAACGCCAGCGCGTGCTCATCGCGCGCGCGATCGCCCAGGAACCACGCGTGCTCGTGCTCGACGAGCCGACGAACCACCTCGACATCCGCCACCAGCTCGACGTCCTCGGGCTCGCGCGCGGACTGGGCATCACCGTGCTCACCGTCCTGCACGACCTGAACCTCGCCGCGTCCTACTGCGACCGCCTGTACGTCCTCGACGAGGGCCGCGTGGTCGCGTCCGGCACACCGGCCGAAGTCCTGGTCCCCGAACTGATCGCCAAGGTCTTCCACGTCACCGCGCACGTGGTCGCTCACCCCACAACGGGAGTGCCCCAGCTCCTGTTCGACCAGGAGGTCACCCCTTGAGAACCGTTGTCCTGGCCGCTGTGCTGCTGGTTTCCGGCTGCGGCGCCACGGTCGCCCAGGAACCCTCCACGTCCGACCCCGTGACGATCACGAACTGCGGCCGGCAGGTCACGTTCGACAAGATCCCGTCCAAAGTGGTCACCAACGACACCGGCATCACCGAGCTGATGTTCGCGCTGGGCCTGAAGGACCGGATGGCGGGCTACGTCGTCTCCGGCGTCGACACCGTCGACGTGCGCACCTCGCCCTGGAAGGCCGACTTCGAGAGCGTGAAGCACCTGTCCGATCTCGTGTCCAAGGAGGTCGTGCAGGGCGCGAACGCGGACCTCGTCTTCGCCGGCTGGAACTACGGGTTCAGCGAGAGCACCGGCTTCACCCCGGACGCGTTGAAGGCCCTGGGGATCGGGACCTACCAGCTGACCGAGGCCTGCCGCAACGGTGTCGGGAAGCAGCGGGGGATCATGCCCGCGCTCGACGCGCTGTACACGGACCTGCGCAACCTCGGGAAGATCTTCCGGGTCGAGGCCAAGGCCGAGGAACTGGTGAGGACCTACCAGGAGCAGATCGCCAACGCCGGACGGCTGATGGCCGGGAAGCCGCGGCCGAAGGTGTTCCTCTACGACAGCGGGCAGGACCAGCCGTTCACGTCCGGGAAGAACGCGGCGCCGCAGGACATCATCGCCAAGGCCGGCGGGGACAACATCTTCGGGGACCTGAACGACAGCTGGACGACGGTCAACTGGGAGACCGTGGTGCAGCGTGATCCCGAGGTCGTGCTCATCGTGGATTATGCGGACGGGGAGGCGAACACTCCCCAGCAGAAGCAGGCGTTCCTGGAGGGATTCGCGCCGTTGGCCAACTCACCTGCTGTGAAGGGGAAGCGGTTCTTCTCGTTGCCCTATGCGGCGTTGGTGGAGTCGCCTCGCAACGCGGCTTCGATCGAGGCGTTCGCGAAGTTCCTGGCCGGGAGCTGAGTCGCGGGCCGGGTTGCGGGTAGGCGGTCACGTTCCAGCGGAGGGCGCCTGCCGTGCGGCCCGTCGCCTTGCGAGGGTGGTCCTGCGGGTCGTGACGGAACTGCGCGGGGTTGCGATTAGGGCTTTACCTCGAGCCTCTGGCGGGACGCTTGGACGGCCGGGAAAAGGCCGGGCTGAAAGCGCCCGGCCGTGCCCGTGAGGGGAGCATCCCGCCCCTCAAGGTCAAGCCCCAATCGGCATGAGCGGGGTGCACCGCAACCCGGCGCCCTAGGTTCAGACGGCTCGCTTCGCATCGCCACACCAGGCCTCGTGCGCGATGCCTGCCGTGCGGGCCGTCGCCTTGCGGAGGTGGTGTCACAGGCGTGAACCCGTGACCAGATAGTGGGAGATTTCCTCCCGTCGCTTGGTACGCCGAGCGGAGCTGTGGCAGCATCCGGGACATGGTTCAGCACATCGCCATCATTATTGACGAGCGCGTCGGGTAGTTGCCGCCCCTGGCACCCGACGCGCAGACCTCTCGCATCCCGCGGGGGGTCTTTTTGTTTGCCCGGATGAGGAGATGACCCCGATGGCCGGCCCGACCGACGCATTCCACGTCTACGACACGACGTTGCGCGATGGCGCACAACGTGAGGGCATTTCGTACTCCGTCACGGACAAGCTCGCGGTCGCGCGGCTGCTGGACGGGCTCGGCGTCGGGTTCATCGAGGGCGGCTGGCCCGGCGCCATGCCTAAGGACACGGAGTTCTTCGCGCGTGCGGCGGCCGGTGACCTGGAGCTGAAGCACGCCAAGCTGGTCGCGTTCGGGGCGACGCGCAAGGCCGGGGCCAAGGTCGAGGAAGACCCGCAGGTCAAGGCGTTGCTCGACTCGCAGGCGCCGGTGGTGACGCTGGTGGCCAAGTCGGACCTCAGGCACATCGAGCGCGCGTTGCGCACGGATGCCGGGGAGAACCTGAAGATGGTGCGCGACACCGTCCGGTTCCTGAAGGACCACGGCAGGCGCGTCTTCCTCGACGCCGAGCACTTCTTCGACGGGTACGCGTTCTCACCCGACACGAGTCTGCGCGTGCTGGAGTCCGCTGTGGAGGGTGGCGCGGACGTCGTCGTGCTGTGCGACACGAACGGCGGGCAGTTGCCGCTGGGGCTCGCGGAGACGGTCGCGGAGGTCGTCGCAAAGACCGGTTTCCGAGTAGGAATCCACTGCCAGGACGACACGTCCTGCGCGGTGGCGAACACCCTCGCGGCCGTTCAGGCGGGCGCGACGCACGTTCAGTGCACCGCCAACGGATATGGCGAGCGAGCAGGCAATGCGGACCTGTTCGCCGTCGTGGGAAACCTCGTGACCAAACTCGGCATGGAGGTGCTCCCGATCGGGGCACTGGCCGAGCTCACCCGTGTCTCCCATGCGTTGGCCGAGATCGCGAACATCGCACCCGACACCCACCAGGCCTACGTCGGGTCGTCAGCATTCGCTCACAAGGCGGGTCTGCACGCGAGCGCGATCAAGGTGGATCCGGAGCTGTACAACCACATCGATCCGGACACCGTCGGCAACGACATGCGGGTGCTGGTCACCGAGATGGCCGGTCGGGCGAGCATCGAACTCAAGGGACGTGAGTTCGGGCTCGACCTGGCCGGCCGGGGGACCGAGGTAGGCAGCGCGTTGAAGCGCGTGAAGGACCTGGAGGCGAAGGGCTGGTCGTTCGAGGCCGCCGACGCCTCGATGGAACTCCTGCTGCGCTCCGAGCTGTCCGAACTGGACACTCCTCCGTTCACCCTGGAGTCCTACCGGGTCGTGCTCGACCACCGGTCGGACGGCGAGATCGTGTCCGAGGCCACGGTCAAGGTGCACGTGGCGGGGGAGCGGGTCATCGCCACCGCCGAGGGCATCGGGCCCGTGCACGCCCTGGACGCGGCGCTGCGCAAGGCGTTGTTGCCGCACCTGTCCTGGTTGGACACGGTGGAGTTGGCTGACTACAAGGTGCGCATCCTCACCGAGCATCCCGGTACGGATGCCGTGACGCGCGTACTGGTGGAGTCCACCGATGGCGAGCGGGAGTGGACGACCGTGGGTGTGCACGGGAACATCGTCGAGGCGAGTTGGCTGGCGCTGTGTGACGCGTTGGTGCACAAATCCATGAGGGCTGTGCTTTGAACAGTGTTTTGAACGAGTAGGCAGTACAGGCAGGGTGTTGCCCAAGCGACCGCCGGGGCGTCTTCGCGGCGTCCGTTGTCGCCCGGCAGGCGCTTGTGTCGGCGCTTTGGTTGCTTGGGCGAGTGCTGGGGCGCCCTGTTGTTGCTCAGCAGGCGTTGGGCCGTCGCGTTGGTTGCCTGGGCGAGCGCTGGGGCGGCCCGTTGTTGCCTGAGCGCGCGCCAGGGCGGCCCGTAAACTCTGTCTGTGCGCATCGCCCGAATTGCTCATCCTGCTGGCGTGGCCTTCGTCGCCGTTCAAGGCGACGAGGCCGCGGAAATCGCCGAACACCCCTTCGGCACGCCCACGTTCACCGGCCGGAAGTGGCCGTTGGCGGACGTGAGGCTGCTCGCTCCCATCCTGCCCACCAAGATCATTGGTGTGGGCCGGAACTACGCGGACCACGCGAAGGAGCTCGGCAACGAGGTTCCCGCGGAGCCGTTGCTGTTCTTCAAGCCCAACACGTCGGTGGTCGGCCCGAACGTCGAGATCAAGCTCCCGGCCGTGTCCGAACGCGTCGACTTCGAGGGCGAGCTGGCCGTCATCATCGGCCAGCCGTGCCGCGACGTGCCGAAGGCCAAGGCCGCCGGTGTGATCATGGGCTACACGATCGCCAACGACGTCACGGCGCGCGACCTGCAGAAGAAGGACGTGCAGTTCACGCGTGCCAAGGGTTTTGACACGTTCTGCCCGTTGGGTCCGTTCATCGAGACCGACTTCGACCCGTCGGACGTCCGCGTCGTCACCGAAGTTGACGGGGAAGTCAAACAAGACGGCCGTACTTCGTTGATGGTGCACGACATTCCGTCACTCGTGGAGTACGTGTCCGGCATCATGACGCTGCTGCCGGGCGACCTGATCCTGACCGGCACGCCGGCCGGTGTCGGGCCGATGAGGGCCGGACAGACGGTCTCCGTGACTGTGGACGGCCTTGGCACGCTCACCAATCCGGTCGCAAATAGGTAGCCGTACGGAGCAATCCGGCGTCCGGCAGGTTACGCATCCGGGTACCCGCGAGTAACTTCCCGGTGTCATGACGGACCTGGCGTCCACCCGTGTGTTGCTGGTCGACGGATCGCAGCTCATCACCGAAGGGCTGCGGCTCTCACTGCACCGCACGCACTGCTTCCGCGTTGTGGGCATCGCCCACACCGTGGCCGAGGCTGCGCGCAGTCTGCGCGGCACCCTGGTGGACCTGGTCGTCACGGACTTCGACGTGCCGGGCGCCGGACCGCTGCGCACCGTGCGGGACACGGCGCAGTACCGGCCGAGCGCCCGCGTGGTCGTGTTGTCCAATGCGGACAGTCCGAGCTGGGCCCGCGCGGCGCTCGACGCCGGCGCGGTGGCCTACCTGCTGAAGACCTCGCCCGTGGCCGAGCTGTTGCCGCTGATCGCGGCCGCGGTGCGGGGTGCTCCGGCCACGATCGACGCGCGGGTGGGGTCGCTCGTGCGCCTGCCCGCGCGGATGCCGCCTCCCGCGTCGCTCGGCCGGCTGTCGGCGCGGGAGTTCGACGTGCTGGCCGAGATGGCGAAGGGCATGGACAACGCCCGCATCGCCCAGCGGCTCTTCATCAGCAACGACACCGTGAAGACCCACGTGAAGGCGATCCTGCGCAAGCTGGGCGCCCGTGACCGCGCCCACGCCGTGGCGATGGTGCTCGGCGAGAGCTCCGAGGCGTTCGTCACGACCTGACGATGGTCTGCGGATCCCTCCTGGCGAAGTCAGGCGCGTGCTCGGGGCGTGGGCCGATCGCGACCACGTAGGCAGGAACCGCCTGGAGGAACGGCAGCTTCTGCACGATCTTGAGCGGCAGCGGCATGCCCGTGCTGGACACCGTCTCGGTGCTGTTGAGCTTGCGGCCGAGGAACAGCCGGTGGATCACCCGCTGCATGGTCTGGATCACCACGGTCGGGAAGAGCCTGCGCCCGCGCACCTTCGCGAGCGTCGCGTTCGTGACCCGGCCCTCCTTCAACGGCTTGGCGAGCAGGGTCGCCGCCGCCACCGCGTCCTGCACGGCCAGGTTGATGCCGACGCCGCCGACCGGTGACATCGCGTGCGCCGCGTCACCGATGCACAGCAGACCGTCGACGTGCCACTGGCGCAACCTGTCCAGTTTCACGTCCAGCAGCTTCACCTCGTCGAGGTCGGTGATGTGGCGCACCCGGTCCGCGAGCCACGGGACGAGCGTGACGACGCGTTCGCGGAACTTCTCGATGCCCTCGGCGCGCACCGCCTGGTCCGTCCCCTTGCGGATCAGGAAGGCGCACTGGAAGTACTCGCCGCGTGGAATGAGCACCAGCGCGCTGCCGGCGCTGAACCTGCCGGCACCGCCCTTGACGGCGTCGCTTTCGTTGCGCGGCAAGCGGAACCACCACACGTCCATCGGCGCGCCGAAGCTGTAGACCGGGAGTTCCACGGCCGCGCGCAGGATCGAGCTCCGCCCGTCGGCCGCGACGACGAGGTCGGCGGCGTACTCGCCCTCGTGCCCGTCGACGCGATCCCGGTACTTCACACCCGTGACCTTGTCGCCGCTCCTGGTGATCTCGGTGACCTCGGTGTTCATCCGCAGCGTGAACGTCGGTTCGAGCCTGCCCGCGTCCGCCAGCAGGTCCAGGAAGTCCCACTGCGGCACCATCGCGATGCGCTTGTTCGGGCCGGGCAGTCGCGACAGGTCGGCGATCGTGGCCTTGGCGCCGCCGTCGAGCAGCGCCTCGATCTTGTCGACGTCCTGGTGCGGCACCTGTGCGAACGCCGGACCGAGCCCCAGCTCGTCCAGCAGCGTGAGCGTCGACGCGTGCACCGTGTCGCCGCGGAAGTCGCGCAGGAAGTCTCCGTGCTTCTCGAGCACCGTGACCTCGACGCCACCGCGGGCCAGGAGCAGTCCCAGCACCATTCCCGCAGGTCCGCCGCCGACGACGAGACAGGTCGTCCTCTCCATGTCGATCCCCTCTTTTCAACCAGTGTTGAATAAACTCAGCATGCTCGTGATCGCGATGTGCGTCAAGCCGGTGCCGAGTGGCGTGGCTCTCGTTCGGGTCCGTCTAATGTGGACGGTCTGGTACACCAGGCCTCGAAAAGGTTGCGACTGGTGCGAAATGTCGTTGTGCGAGCTAGAGTGCCGCGCTCGCCGCGCCGCCGGCCGCGCCGGAGATCGTTACGTCGCCGAACAACACTCGACCGGCCGATTGCATTCGGCGCTCGGAGGAGTGTCACTGGTTCGTTCGGGGCCTCAAGGTCCGCTTGATCGTGCAAGGACCTAGAGGAATCACCTCGTTAGCCGAATCGGACGAGGGCCCCTCGCACCTAACCTTCCGGAGTGACAACTGCGTCCCCGACTTTCACGCGTAAGAGAACCGGCGAGATCCGCGCTGTGTGCCTGGACGTCGACGACACACTTGTCGACTACAGCGCTTCTTCGCGAGCCGCGTTGGCCTCGATGGTCGGTAACGCCGACGCCTGGTCGTTGTGGCAGAGGATCACCGACGACCACGTCTCCCGCCAGCTCGCCGGCGAGCTCCAGTACGAGCAGATGCGCAACATCCGCACGCAGGCCTTCTTCGCCGCACTCGGCGAGGAGCTGTCGCTCGAGGAAGCGACCCGCCGCGAAATCGGCCGCCAGGAGGTCCTCTCCGCCGGCTGGTGCCTGTTCCCGGACGCGATCCCGATGCTCGACTGGCTGCGCGCCACAGGCCTCCCGATCGCCGCGATCAGCAACGCGTCGGGCCGCCACCAGCGCGTGAAGATCGCCCAGCTCGGCCTCGCCGAGTACTTCGACGCCGTGCTGATCGCCGGAGAGGTGGGCTGCGCCAAGCCGGACCGCGTGATCTTCCACACCGCGTGCCTGGCACTGGGCGTCCCGCCCGGTGACACCGTCCACGTGGGAGACCGGCTGCACGCCGACGCGATCGGCGCACGGGACGCCGGAATGCACGGTGTCTGGATCAACCGCACCGGCCCCACCGGCGGCTCACTGCCCGCGGGCCTGTCGTCCATCACGACGCTCGCGGAACTGCCGGAGCTCCTCGTGTGCGAGCTCTCCACCGCCAGCGCCTGAGTTCACCTTCGAGACCGGCCCCCACCTGCGCGGATGCGTTCAGGTGGGGGCCGATTTCACTTCTGCCGGGGGCGTGGTCTAGTATTTCTCTCGGCAGCAACGAGGACCTCGGAACTCCCGCGGGACAACGAAGTCGATCGTGAAAGCCAATGGGGTATGGTGTAATTGGCAGCACGACTGATTCTGGTTCAGTTAGTCTAGGTTCGAGTCCTGGTACCCCAGCTGCGAAGGAAGAACTACCCTCGGGTATGCTTCCGGAGCTGCTGAAAATGTAAGACCCAAAGCAAGACCCAGCAGTAAAAGGAACTGAATAGCCGGATTTGGACCGGACAGAGCGATCTGATAAGGTTCAAACCAGCAAGAAGTTCTAGGGCCCCGTCGTCTAGCGGCCTAGGACGCCGCCCTCTCAAGGCGGTAGCGAGGGTTCGAATCCCTTCGGGGCTACAGAGGTGTCAGAGGCCTGTCTGCGGAGTGCGCAGACAGGCCTCTTTCGTCTGTGTCCTCTGGGGGCCGAGCCCCCAGACCCCCAGCCGGCGGGCTCCGCCCCCGGACCCCCGCGTGGGTGTGACCTGTGTCTTGCGGTGTGCGCGTCGCTTCGCTTGCGAATGGGTGCCCTCGCTTCGCATCGGGCTGATCGGGCGAGCCGAAGCTATTCGGGCTTCCTTTGTTGCTCACCTCACCAATAGGCGTGGGTAGCAATCCTTGGATCTCTCGTCGCCATTCGGGCTCGTTGCGTGTGTCACAGGCTTCTGCTCGATGTGTTGGGCCGTTTGGGCTGGTGCCTGTTGAGACAGGTTTGCCGCGTGTCGTTTGGGAAGGGCGGCGTGTCGTGGGGTGGCGACGCTAAGGCCGTCCTCCTGGTGGAGGACGGCCTGTGTTGGGGCGTTGGTGCTTTAGAGGCGGCTTTGTAGCGCTTCTGCTGCTGCCAGTAGGTCTGCTGCCCAGCGGGCCCCTGGGCGGCGGCCCATGCGGTCGATCGGGCCTGAGACTGAGACTGCTGCCACTACCGCGCCTGCGGAGTCCCTTACCGGTGCTGAGACTGAGGCCACGCCTGGTTCTCGTTCTGCCACGCTTTGGGCCCAGCCACGGCGGCGGACTTCCAGGAGGGTGCGTTCGCCGTAGACGGCGTCGGCCAGGACCGCGCGTTGGGTGCCCGGGTCCGACCACGCCGCCAGGACTTTGGCACCTGAGCCCGCTGTCATCGGGAGCCTCGAGCCGATCGGGACTGTGTCTCGCAGGCCCGAAGGGGGTTCTGCTGAGGAGACGCAGACTCGCTGCATGCCGTCGCGGCGGTAGAGCTGCACGCTTTCGCCCGTGATGTCGCGCAGGCGCGGCAGGACGGAGGAGGCGGCGTCCAGCAACGGGTCCGTTGCGCCGCCCGCCAGTTCGGCCAGAGCCGCGCCTGGACGCCAGCGGCCGTCGGAGCCTCGGCGCAGCAACCGGTGCACTTCCAGGCCCACGGCCAGGCGGTGTGCGGTCGCTCGCGGGAGGCCGGTGCGGTTGCACAACTCGGCCAGGCCACAAGGATCTTTTGCTACGGCGTTCAACACGGCCACTGCCTTGTCCAGCACGCCGATCCCGCTATGCTGTCCCACAAGCCGATACTAACTTCCCAGACAGTGAGAAGTCCAGATCTGTCGGCGCGTCCATGATGTGGGAGATGTCGCGATGAGCCGCACGCTCGCGGAGAAGGTGTGGGAGGCACACGTTGTGCGCCACGGAAGTGGTGCGGAGCCGGACCTGCTTTACATCGACCTCCACCTGCTGCACGAAGTCACCAGCCCCCAGGCGTTCGACGGGCTCCGCCTTGCCAACCGCAAGCTGCGCAGGGCCGATCTCACGATCGCCACCGAGGATCACAACGTTCCGACCGTCGACATCGACAAGCCCATCGCGGATCTCGTGTCGCGCACGCAGGTCGAGACGCTCCGGCGCAACTGCGCGGAGTTCGGCGTGCGGCTGCACCCCATGGGGGACTTCGAGCAGGGCATCGTCCACGTGGTCGGCCCGCAGCTCGGCCTCACGCAGCCGGGCATGACGGTGGTGTGCGGCGACAGCCACACGAGCACCCACGGTGCGTTCGGCGCGCTCGCGTTCGGCATCGGCACGTCCGAGGTGGAACACGTCATGGCGACGCAGACGTTGCCGCTGCGCCCGTTCAAGACGATGGCCATCAACGTCAACGGCCCGCTCGGCGAGGGCGTCACGGCGAAGGACATCATCCTCGCCGTCATCGCGAAGATCGGAACCGGTGGCGGGCAGGGGTATGTGCTCGAGTACCGCGGCGACGCCATCGAGGCGCTGTCGATGGAAGCGCGCATGACGGTCTGCAACATGTCGATCGAGGCGGGCGCCCGCGCCGGCATGATCGCACCGGACGACACGACTTTCGACTACATCGAGGGGCGTCCGCACGCACCGTCCGGCGCGGACTGGGACGCGGCCGTCGAATACTGGAAGACGCTGCGCACCGACGACGACGCGACCTTCGACGCGGAAGTGCACATCGACGCGGCGGAGCTCACCCCGTTCGTCACGTGGGGCACGAACCCCGGCCAGGGCCTGCCTCTGAGCGCGAACATCCCCGACCCCGAGAAGATCGCGGACGAGAACGAGCGCGTGGCCGCCGAGAAGGCGCTGACGTACATGGGCCTCGAGGCCGGCACGCCACTGCGCGACATCCGCGTGGACACGGTGTTCCTCGGCTCCTGCACCAACGGGCGCATCGAGGACCTGCGCGCCGCGGCGGACGTCATCAAGGGGAAGCACGTCGCTTCAGGAGTACGGATGCTGGTCGTCCCCGGTTCGATGCGGGTGCGCAAGCAGGCGGAGGACGAGGGCCTGGACAAGGTGTTCCTCGACGCGGGCGCCGAGTGGCGGCAGGCCGGCTGCTCGATGTGCCTTGGCATGAACCCGGATCAGCTCGCGCCCGGCGAGCGCAGCGCCTCGACCTCGAACCGCAACTTCGAGGGCAGGCAGGGCAAGGGCGGCCGGACGCACCTCGTGTCCCCGCTCGTCGCCGCCGCCACGGCCGTGCGCGGCACCCTGTCGGCCCCCGCAGACCTGGAGAACTGACCATGGATGCCTTCACCACCCACACGGGCGTCGGTGTGCCGCTGCGCAGGTCCAACGTGGACACCGACCAGATCATCCCGGCCGTCTACCTCAAGCGCGTGACCCGCACCGGGTTCGAGGACGGGCTCTTCGCCGCCTGGCGCGGGGACGAGCACTTCATCCTCAACCAGGAGCCCTTCAAGGCGGGCAGCGTCCTCGTTGCGGGCCCCGACTTCGGCACCGGGTCCTCTCGTGAACACGCCGTCTGGGCGTTGATGGACTACGGCTTCCGGGTCGTCGTCTCGTCCCGGTTCGCGGACATCTTCCGGGGCAACTCCGGCAAGCAGGGCCTCGTGGCGGCGCAGTGCAGCCAGTCCGATGTCGAGCTGCTGTGGAAGGTGCTGGAGTCCGAACCCGGCACGCCGGTCACCGTCGACCTCACCGACAAGACCGTTCGCGCCAAGGACTTGGTAGCCCCGTTCGAGATCGACGACTACACCCGCTGGCGCCTTCTCGAAGGCCTCGACGACATCGCTTTGACGTTGCGCCACGAGCCCGAGATCAGCGCATTCGAGGGCAATCGCCAGACTTGGTTGCCCACAACGGATCCGCTTCCGGCGGTCTGAGAGGGGGCCGGATTCTCCCCTTGAGAGGGGCGAATCCGGCGCCTCCTGTCCCTCGAAGGGGCGCAATTAGCCACGCCACAACGAAAAATCTGGCGTGGCGATTGGTATTTCTCGCGTTTTGGGCCTACCGTTGCGTTCTAGTCGGCCCGCTCTCTTAGGGCCGTGAGCGTCCTGGGAGGGACTGACGGTGAATAAGGCCCAGCTCATCGAGGCGCTCGCCGAGCGCCTTGGAGACAAGAAGACCGCCGGTGCTGCTGTTGACGGCCTCGTGGACGTGATCGTCCGCAGCGTCAACAAGGGCGAGAAGGTCAACATCACGGGCTTCGGCGTCTTCGAGAAGCGCGCCCGTGCGGCTCGCACCGCGCGCAACCCGCGCACGGGCGAGACCGTGAAGGTCAAGAAGACCAACGTGCCCGCGTTCCGCCCCGGCTCGACGTTCAAGGACGTCATCAGCGGTGCGAAGAAGCTGCCGAAGGCCGTTGCTGCCAAGGCCGCCGCGAAGCCCGCCGCCGCTGCTGCCGCGAAGCCCGCGGCTACCAAGGCTCCGGCGACCAAGGCCGCGACGACCCGCGCGACGACCACGACGCGCACCCGCACGGCCGCGGCCGCCACCAAGGCGCCCGCGACCCGTCGCACCACCACGGCCGCGGCGAAGCCCGCTGCTGCTGCCAAGGCGCCCGCGAAGGCGACCGCCACGAAGGCCGCCGCCACCAAGACGGCCGCTGCCAAGGCTCCGGCCAAGCGCGCCACGGCCGCTGCCAAGCCGGCTGCTGCCAAGACGACCGCCGCTGCCAAGCCCGCCGCGAAGACCGCGGCTGCGAAGCCGGCTGCTCGCAAGACGGCTGCCAAGAAGAAGTGAGACGGGCCTCCTGAGGGAGGCTGCGTCACTTCAGCACTTCAGCAACAACGCGGAAGGCCCCGGCGTGCGCACGCCGGGGCCTTCCGCGTTGTTGCTGTATTTTGGCCGCTGCTCCGCAGACGGCGGCGGGTTCGCCGGGAAGTCGGTCGTCCAGCCGCCGCTCCGGCCCGAATCGCCTGCGGCGGTGGACCCGAAGAGGCGACTGGACGACCGACGCGAACTCGCGGATCAGGCGCGCGGGTGGCTGCTGGCCCGCAGCGAGAACGCGTGGCGTCCCAATAGAAATAACGCCGCCACGCCTGCGAACGCTCCCGGCACAAGCGAAACCGCCGCCTTCCAGCCCGACTTGGTTGCCACAGGCGAACTTTCGTCGGAGCGGGAGGACGGCGGCTGAAAACGTCTGCGAACAGCCTTACGGGCGGGCCAGCGCGGAGGGCAGGTAGTGCGCCGACACCAGGGTTGGCCAGCGCGAAGGCGAGTCCGAAGTGGACCAGGTGCCGAACGGCCTGGTGAAGGCCAGCACCCACGTGCTGCCCTTCTTGCAGGGGATCTCCTCGAGCCGCAGCCCGCCCATTTCGGCCAGCGACTGCACGACGGACGGAATCACGCCTCCCTGTGAGGAGAGGACGGCGCGGCCTTCCAGGGCAGCGACCTCCAGCAGCCGCACGAGGCCTGCGTCGGGGTCGGGCCAGTAGCCCTCCTCCGACAGGCGCACCTCCTCGGCCATCTCCACGTCCAGGTCCTCGGCCACGCCTCGCACGGTGTCCACACAACGCACCCTGGGCGCCGTGTGGACGCGCACCGGTGCCCACAGGGGCAACATGGCGCGCAGCGCCGCGGCCTGGCGCCAGCCCGCGTCTGAGAGCGGGCGGAGGTCGTCGTCACCGTTCCACTCCGACCGCTTACCGGCCTTCGCGTGCCGCACCAGCAGAACGACCAGCAGGTCCGCGGGCAGTCGGGCGAACTCGGCCAGCACCTCGCGGTCCGGTTCGTAGGTCAGCAGTTCGGACGCCTCGGCGATCGGCAGCCACCGCAGCAGATCGACCTCTTCATTGGGGACGAACGAACCGGAAACGGCCTGAGCGGAGTAGTAGTCGACCGTCTTCGGCACGCCTTTCACCGAATACGACACCTGCCGGAGATGGCGGCCGAGGACACAGGAGAAGCCCGTCTCCTCCTCTATCTCGCGCACGGCGCAGGCCGGAATCGTCTCTCCGTGGTCGAGTTTGCCTTTCGGCAGGGACCAGTCGTCATAACGCTGGCGGTGCACCACCGCGACTTCGACGTCACCGTCGGCGTCGCGCCAGAGCACCGCCCCAGCAGCTTTGATCACCCAAGAGCTCCGTGCCTGTGCAGCAGTTCCATCTGGTGGTCCCGCACGGACGAGCCGTCCGAAGGCGAGGCCTCCCATTCTCCGTCAGAGCGCAGGACCCAGCAGCGCGTGTGCGGGTCGAGGGCGGACTCGAACATGTCGCCCAGCTGCTTGGTCAGGCGCGGGTCGGCCACGCGCAGGGCCACCTCGACGCGGCGGTCCAGGTTGCGGTGCATCATGTCCGCGCTGCCGATCCAGTACTCGTCGCAGGCGACGAAGTGGAAGACGCGCGAGTGCTCCAGGAACCGGCCCAGGATCGACCGCACCTGGATGTTCTCCGACAGTCCCTTGATGCCCGGCTTCAGGCCGCAGATGCCGCGCACCACCACGTCGACGGGCACGCCTGCCTGCGACGCCCGGTACAGCGCGTCGATGACCTGCTCGTCCACGAGCGAGTTCACCTTGATGCGCACACCGGAAGGCTCACCGGCCTGCGCGCGCTCGATCTCCAGGTTGATCCGGTCGACGATGCCCTTGCGGACGCCGTAGGGCGCGACGAGGAGAGAGCGGTACTCGTCCTGGCGCGCATAGCCGGTCAGCACGTTGAAGAGGTCGGTGAGGTCCGCGCCGATCGTCGGCTCGGCGGTCAGGATGCCGACGTCCTCGTACAACCGCGCAGTCTTCGGGTTGTAGTTGCCGGTGCCGATGTGGCAGTAACGGCGGATCGTCGAGCCCTCCTGGCGCACCACGAGCGACGTCTTGCAGTGCGTCTTCAGGCCCACCAGGCCGTAGACGACGTGCACGCCCGCCTTCTCCAGCGCCCGCGCCCACTTGATGTTCGCCTGCTCGTCGAAGCGCGCCTTCAGCTCCACCAGCGCCACGACCTGCTTGCCCGCCTCGGCCGCGTCGATCAGCGCGTCCACGATGGGCGAGTCGCCGGAGGTGCGGTACAGCGTCTGCTTGATGGCGAGCACGTGCGGGTCGGCCGCGGCCTGCTCGATGAAGCGCTGCACCGACGTGGAGAACGAGTCGTACGGGTGGTGCACGAGCACGTCGCCCTCGCGCAGCGTCGCGAAAACGCTCTTCGGCGTCTCGCGCTCACCGAACGCCGGGTGCGTCGCCGGCACGAACGCCGGGTCCTTCAACGTCTTGCGGTCGATGCCGTAGAGCTGCCACAGGCACGACAGGTCGAGCAGGCCGGGCACGGTCACGACGTCGTGCGGGTCGACCTCCATCTCCCGCAACAACAGTTCGAGCATGTGCTCGGTCATGTCGTCGGCGACCTCCAGGCGCACCGGCGGACCGAACCGGCGCCGCGCGAGCTCGCGTTCCAGCGCCTGCAACAGGTCCTCGTCGCGGTCCTCCTCGACCTCGAGGTCCGCGTTGCGCGTCACCCGGAACGCGTGGCACTCGATGACCTCCATGCCGGCGAACAGCTCGCCCAGGTGCGCGGCGATGAGTTCCTCCAACGGCAGGAACGTCGCGGAAGTGGAAGACCGGTCCCCTTCCACCCGCACCAGGCGCGGCACGTTGTCCGGCACCTTCACACGGGCGAACCGCTCGCCGCCGCCCTCGGGATCGCGCACGGTCACGGCGAGGTTCAGCGACAGCCCGGAGATGTAGGGGAACGGGTGCGCCGGGTCGACCGCGAGCGGCGTCAGGACCGGGAACACCTGCTCGCTGAAGTAGTTGGAGAGCCTCAGGCGGTCGTAGTCCGTGAGGTCGCCCCACGTCACGATGCTGATCCGGTGCTCTTCCAGGCCCGGCCGGATGTGGTCGAGGAACGTGCGGGCGTGCTGCTCCACGAGTTCCTGGGTGCGCTTGGAGATCGACACGAGCTGCTCTTGCGGCGTCAGCCCGTCCGCGCTGCGCACCGACAGACCGGTCTCCGCGCGCCGCTTCAGGCCCGCGACCCGGACCATGTAGAACTCGTCCAGGTTCGAGGCGAAGATCGCGAGGAACTTCGCGCGCTCCAGCAGCGGCTGAGAGGAGTCCTCGGCCAGTGCGAGCACGCGGGCGTTGAAGTCCAACCAGGACAGTTCACGGTTGAAGTACCGGTCGTCCGGGAGGTCGGTCGGTATCGCGCTGGACGTCACCGCGGGCGGTGCGGAAGGCACGCCGCGCAACGGGGCGGCGGCCGTGGGACCGCGTTCGACCTTCGCCCGGGTCGTCGAAACTCGCCGGGTCGCCGCGCGGGGCTGCTTGCGCGGGGTCGCCGCTTCCGCTTTGTCACGCGGGGCGCGGCGTCGGGAGGGTGTCGCCTTACCGTCGTTGTCGTCCTTGCTCACGTCACGCATTGTGGCGCACTATCGCCGTGAGCGCCCCTAACCAGGGCATCCGTCTGATGAACTCCTCGTCACAGAACAGGCATGCGAAGAGCGGTAACGACTCCGTCGGGGCTACGTTCGAGGGTCACCCGCTGCCCCGGACGCAGCATCCGCCAGCCACCCGCCGTGACGGCTTCGGCACTCACGTCGACGAGAACGCCGTCATCACGCAGAACGACGGCAGAGCCGTCACTGTTAAAAGTAGACACGGTCGCCTGCACGGACCAGAACCCTAGACGTTCGGACCTACACGTCAGATTCGGCGCGCTGCCAGGGTCGATTCATGAAGGTTATTGCCACGATCACCGCGGCGACCCTGTTGGCCTTCACCACGGCAGGCCTGGCTTCGGCGGCTTCCGCCGAACCCCGGACCCCCGAGGTGGACAAACCACGACTGCAGGCGGCGGCCAAGAACGTCCGCCTGAAGGCCTCACTTCCCGGTACCGAACGGGCCATCTCGATCGCGTTCGCCCAGTACGGCAAACGCGACGTGGCGTTCGTCAGCATGGAGACCGGGCTCAAGACGTTCGACGTCACCGACCTCGACCAGCCGAAGCTCCTCGACCACCTCACCAAGGAGGAGATGGCGCTGCCGGGCGACGACCCGGCGAAGCGCTTCTGGGAGAACGAGGACATCAACGTCGACCCCAAGCGCAAGCTCGCGTTCCTGGCGCGCGAGGTCAACTCGTTCGGCCGTGCGCTGCCCGGCGACCGCCCGACCGGCAACTACATCGTGTCCGCAGTGGACCCGGCCGACCTGAAGGTCCTCAGCTTCCACCGGCAGAACACCGGTCACACCAGCACCTGCATCAACGACTGCTCGTTCCTCTGGACGGCCGGACTGGACAGGTCGGACGCCAAGACCGGGCGGATCTTCGTCACGGACATCCGCGATCCGAAGACCCCGAAGGAACTTCCGGTCTCCGTCGACGTCCGCGGCAAGGCCGGCGAGGGGAAGATCACGCACGACGTGCAGGTCGACGCCCAGGGCATCGCGTGGGTGGCGGGCGACGACGGCACCCGCGGGTACTACACGCAGGGCTGGCACCGCGACCCGTTGACCGGCAAGTACCGCGAGGCCAAGGCGTGGGATCCCGTCCCGTACGCGGGCGGCGCCGTGCCGAAGGCGGACATGCCGACCTCGTTCACGCACAACTCGTTCCGGCCGATCGGCCGCACGCTGCTCGACGGCCCGTTGCCCACGCGGGAGAACCCGCCGGGCTCGCTGCTGCTGCACACCGAGGAGGCGTTCGGCTCGCCCACCTGCAAGACCGAGGGCCGTTTCGTCATCTCCTCGCTGCAGGGCACGCACAACGGGGAGGGCTGGGGCGAGGCGCCCAAGGAGATGAGGACCGTCGGCATCTGGAGCCCGGACGACCAGGAGGGCACGATCCCCGGCAACGTCACGTGCTCCGCGCACTACTTCGACGTGCAGAAGAGGGTCGTCGCCTACTCCTGGTACAACCAGGGCACCCGGTTCCTGGACATCTCCAACCCGGCCAAGCCGATCCAGATCGGGTACTGGCGGCCGGACACCGCGACGTCCTGGGCGCCGTACTGGCACCGCGGCACCGTGTTCGTGGCGGACATCTCGCGCGGCGTTGAAATCCTGCAGCTGGAGAAGGGCGCTCACGAGGCGCAGGCGAGCGGCACTCCCGTGACGCTGACCGCGCACCACGCCAGGGAACTGGCGAGGGAGAGCGACAGGGAACCCGTGCCGCTCGCCCCGAACCCGTTCTACGGCTGGGCCTGCCCGATGGTCGCCAGCCGCGACGACTCGGCCGACTGCGGTGCGGGAGCCTGCGGCGCACCCTGCTGAGCCACGCCGGACCTGACAGCGGCCTTCGCGCGCTGGCGGGTGATCACGCGCCGGCCGAGGCCGATCATCGGGATCTCCACGGTCGCGTAGAGGACACTCGCCAGCGCCAGACCCAGTGCCGTGACCACGACGGCCTGCCCGAGGCCGGACAGAGCGGGCCAGAAGAACGCGATGATCGTCGCGGCGATCGTCTGCACCAGGTAGAGCGAGTACGAGCGCTCGCCGACGAACTGCATCGGCTTCACGGACAGGAACGTCGTGGCCGGTCCGGGCGCGATCATCGCGGTCAGCAGCACGGCCGTCGCGAGCGCGTACACCGGGATGACCAGCACGTGACCGGGAATCCCGTTGATCCCGTCGAGGAAACCGGCGATGGGCTTCACGCTCAGGTGCACCGCGACGAACCCGGCCGCGACGACGACCTGCGCGACGCGGTTCGTGAGGGGCCGCAGCAGGGCGAACCCACGCGGGCTGTGCAGGGCGACCGCGAGCAGCACGCCCGTCAGGATCGAGAAGTAGTGCAACGGCCAGCCGGGGTTGCTGTGCGACGCGGTGAAGTTCACGACCACGAGCGCGAGCAGCATGCCGAGGGCGGCGGCACCGGCGCGGCGGCGCAGCACGACGGTGCCCAGCGCGATCGCCACCAGCGGCCAGACCAGGTAGAACTTCTGCTCGATGCCCAGCGACCAGGACTGCCCGTACGGGCTGGCGCCGGCGAACTCGTTGGTGAACGAGAAGAAGTACGGCAGCGCGGGGCCGATGCCGTTGCTCAGGAACGTGCCCGCCAGCGCGGACGCCACGACCGTCACGAGCAGGATCACGAAGTAGACGGGGAGGATTCGGAAACCTCGCCGCAGGTAGAACTCACGAAGCGAGATCCGGCCGGTCCGCTGCTCCTCGCGCAGCATCAGCGTGGTGATCAGGAATCCGCTCAGGACGAAGAACATCTGGACCCCGGCCCAGCCCTGGAGCCGGTCCGGTCCGCCGTAGTGGAAGAAGACGACCAGAACCGCGGCGATCGCGCGCAGGCCGTCCAGAGCGGGAAAGCGGCGCAACGCCAGGTAGTCGGCGTGCGTCAGTGAACTCATGCAGGAAACACCTCAGGGCAATGCGTCGGGGAGGACGACACCGGGGGAAGCGTCGTCGGGCACAGGGGGATACGGATGTAAAGGTGCCGGGGTTCCCTGCCGAGTTGCTCAAACCAACACTTTCGTGTTGTTCGTCACGGATTCAACAGGGTGAATCCCGGTCAGCAGCGGGAGAGCGGTGACAGCTTGGCCAGCGGAGCGGTGGCCGCGACGCGCCACCCCTGCTGGGTGAGCGCTCCGCCGTGGACTTCCAGCCAGTAGCCGCCTTCGGTGGTGTGCACGGTCGCGCCGCTGCGGATGTCCGTGACGTACGACGACTCCGACTGCCACGACACGAAGTCGCCGCTGACCCGCGGGAACAGGATGCCCTCCGTGCTCGGCGCGGACCTGACCCCGGCCAGTTCCCGCGGTTCGGTCCAGCCCTCGCGCCAGCCGATCAGCTTCTCGCCCCGCGTCCACACCACCGTGCGGCCGTCGGACACCACGCTGCCACCGGGTTCGGCGTTCTTCAGCTGTTCGGGCAGCGCGCCCTCGGCGCGGAACTTCCCGTCCTGCAGCCAGATGACCGCGTCACCGAGGAAAGCCGGCAGTGTGCCGGGGCCGACGACCCTGTCCTTCTTCTTGGCCAGGTCGTAGAGGTGCACGCCTGAACTGTCGGACCAGGCGGCTTTGCCGTTGTGCACCACAGCGCCGTTGCTGCCTATGCGGACGGGCGCGCCGTCGTTGCGCGAGTCCCACGCGTAGGTCGTGGTCGCGTGGTTCTCCGGGTGCGGTGTCGTGGAGAACGTCACCCAGCGGCCGTCGAACTCGACGCCGAAGAGCTGTCCGTCGTCCTGCACCGCCATCACCTGCTGGCGCTTGCCGTGGTCGTGCAGCACGAGCTCGGTCGTCCTGTTGCGCGTGGTCTTCACCAGTGTGGTGCCGGCGTCCTCGTTCGCCGCGACGACGATGACCTTCTCGTGCGGGCCCGCCTCCGTCCTGTCGAGGGACAGCAGGTCCTTCCAGTTCTGGGGAAGGTCCACCCGGCAGGTGCTGAGCTTGCTCTCCGCCGTGTAGTCGGACGGCCGGTCGATCGGATAGGCGGCCACACAGCCCGCGAGGGCCGTGACACCCGCCAGCGCGATGAGCGCTCGCATCAGTCTCCCAAATCGTGATCACCCCAGTGACCCGGAAGACGTGTGGCGCGTGTTCAGGTTGTCCAGGCGGGCAAGGCGTTCGCGGTGCGCGTGCCGAGCCCCAGCGCGAGCGCGAGCCGCAGGTCTTCTTCGGTGTCCACGTCACAGCGCAGCGACGGCCACGCCCCGATCAGCGCGACCGCACCGGAAAGCCGGTGCAGCCCGGCCGATCCGACGCCGAACCGCGGGTCGAGCTCGCCGCCGGGCGCGGCGAGGAGCAGCGTCGTGCCGGTGCCCTGCCGGTCGGGGACGAACGCGCGGCGACCGGCCGAGGCTTCGAGCGCGGCCTGCAACTCGTCGGGCTTGAGCGCCGGCAGGTCCGCCTGGAGCGCGCCGATGCGGGACGACCGGAGCGTGCGCGCGCCGTGGAGCAACGCCTCGTTGAGGCCGGGTTGCGGCGGTTCCGGCAGCGACTCGACGCCGAGTGCGGCCATTTCCGCCGCGACCGCCGGATCCGATGTGATGGTGACCACTCGGCGGACTCCGGGGGTGGCCACGGCCGCGCTCACCGTGTCGAGGGCGAGCGCGAGCGCCAGCGCCGCGTGTGACACCGGATCTCCGCCGGTCGCGCTGGTCAGCCTGGTCTTGGCCCGGTCCAGCGTCTTCACCGGAACCACGAGGTCAACTTCATCCCGCACCTCGCCATAGTCCACGATTCGCGGGCTAGTGTGCTGTCGGGCGCAGATCTACGCAGGTTAGGAGAGGCCTCGTGGCCAAAAGGGAGAAGGGCGGCTTCTGGGTCGGGGTCGCCGCGGCGATCGTCTACCCCATGTCGTTCGTGCTGGGCAGGCACCGGATGCTGCACGGAGACCGGATCCCGCGCCAAGGGGCGGCGCTGCTCGTCATGAACCACATCTCGCACCTCGACCCGTGCTACGACGCCATGTTCGTGCACAAGAACTACCGGGTGCCGCACTTCCTCGCGAAGCACAGCCTGTGGAACGTGCCGATCATGGGCAGCATCCTCAAGGGCGCGAAGCAGATCCCCGTCTACCGGGGGACCACGGACGCCCAGCAGAGCCTGCGCGAGGCGCACAACGCGCTGGAGACCGGTCAGGTCGTGGTGATCTACCCCGAGGGCACGATCACCAAGGACCCCGACGGCTGGCCCGCGAACTCGCGCACCGGCGTGGCCCGGCTGGCGCTGCAGCACGACGGCCCGGTCATCCCCGTCGCCCGCTGGGGCACGCTCGACCTCTACAACCACTACCAGAAGAAGTTCCGGCCGCTGCCGCGCAAGACGATCACGCACTTCGTCGGTGAGCCGATCGACCTCTCCGCGTACCGCGGCAGGGAGGAGACGCTCCCGTTGCTGCGCGAGGTCACGGACCTGCTGATGGGCGCCGTCAAGGAGCACCTGGCCGAGGTGCGCCAGGAGCAGGCGCCCGAAGGTTTCTACGGACCCAGGAAGGCCTGAACACCATGGCGATCGAACGTGTTGCGGTGCTCGGCTCCGGTTCGTGGGGCACGGCCTTCGCGAAGGTCATCGCGGACTCCGGTCCCGAGGTCGTGCTGTGGGCGCGGCGTCAGGAGGTCGCCTCCGAGGTCACCGAGACGCGCGTGAACTCCGGCTACCTGCCCGGCATCTCGCTGCCGGCCAACCTCACGGCCACCTCCGACCCGGCGAAGGCGCTGGACGGGGCGGACGCGGTGGTGCTGGCCGTGCCGTCGCAGACGTTGCGGGTGAACCTGTCGGCGTGGAAGGAACTGCTGCCGCCGGACGCGACGCTGGTGTCGCTGTCCAAGGGCGTCGAGCTCGGCACGCTCAAGCGGATGAGCGAGGTGATCCGCGAGGTCGCCGGCGTCGACGAGTCGCAGGTGGCCGTGGTGTCCGGGCCCAACCTGGCCAAGGAGATCGCCGTCGAGCAGCCGACCGCGACCGTCATCGCGTGCACGGACCACGACCGGGCGGTCGACCTGCAGCACGCGTGCTCGAACTCGTACTTCCGCCCGTACACCAACACCGACGTCGTCGGCTGCGAGCTGGGCGGGGCGTGCAAGAACGTCATCGCCCTGGCGTGCGGCATGGCGGCGGGCATGGGCTACGGCGACAACACGATGGCGTCGATCATCACCCGCGGCCTGGCCGAGACGGCACGGCTGGGCGCGGCGCTGGGCGCCGACCCGCTGACGTTCGCGGGCCTCGCCGGACTGGGCGACCTGGTGGCGACGTGCGCGTCGCCGTTGTCGCGCAACCGGTCCTTCGGCGAACGGCTCGGGCGCGGCGACACCCTCGCGCAGGCGCAGGAAGCCGCGCACGGGCAGGTCGCCGAGGGCGTGAAGTCCTGCTCGTCGATCCGCGAGCTCGCCAACGCGCACGGCGTCGACATGCCGATCACCGAAGGCGTCCACCAGGTCTGCCACGACGGGCTGAGCGTGCGCGACCTCGGCGCCGCCCTGCTGGGCCGCGACAGGAAGCACGAGCGCCAGTGACCCCCGAACTCGGTGACGGCACGCGAGTCGTGCACGCGGTCTCAGGTGAGCCGGGCGAACCGTTCGGCGCGCAGCCGGTGTTCGCGTCGGCGTACCACCTGGGCGGCCAGGACTACTACGGCCGCGCGAGCAACCCGACGTGGCGTGCGCTCGAAACGGCGCTGGGCTCGCTCGAAGGTGGCGAGTGCGTCGTCTTCCCGTCCGGGATGGCGGCGGTCTCGACGTTGCTGCGGACGGTCCTGTCGACGGGGGACACCCTGGTCGTCCCGTCGGACGGCTACTTCCTGACCAGGAAGTTCGTGTCCGAAATGGACGTGAACGTGGTCGAGGTGCCCACGGCGGGGCCGTACCCGTCGTTCGAGGGCGTGCGGCTGGTGTTGCTGGAGACGCCGTCGAACCCCGGTCTGGACGTCTGCGACATCGCGGCGCTGGCGGACCGGGCGCACGCCGCGGGTGCGTTGCTGGCCGTGGACAACACGACCGCGACGCCACTCGGGCAGCGGCCGCTGGAACTGGGTGCGGACGTCGTGGTCGCCTCGGACACCAAGGCGGTCGCGGGCCACAGCGACGTCCTCTTCGGACACGTCACGCTGGCGAACGCCGAGCTGGCGGCCCGGATCCGCGACGCGCGGACGTTGAACGGCGCGATCCCCGGGCCGTTCGAGACGTGGCTCGCGTTGCGCGGCCTCGGAACCCTGGACCTGCGGCTCGCGCGGCAGGCGGAGAACGCGGCGGCGATCCACGCGTTGCTGAAGGGCCGGGTGGCGAACCTGCGGTGGCCGGGAGCGTCGGACGACCCCGCGTTCCTCGTGGCGGCGCAGCAGATGCGGCGCTTCAACGGCGTGCTGACGTTCGAGCTCGAGTCGGTCGAGGCGGTGAACCGGTTCCTGGAGCGCTCGAAGCTGGTGTCGGCGGCGACGTCGTTCGGCGGCCTGCACTCGACGGCGGACAGGCGTGCGCAGTTCGGCGACCCGGTGCCGGAAGGCCTGGTGCGCTTCTCGGCCGGCTGTGAGGACACCCGCGACCTGGTCGCGGACGTGTCCCACGCTTTGGGACTGGATTGACGGAGGGTCCCGGTTCCGGGACCCTCTGCTCCATGTCCTTGCACGCATGTTGCTGTTGTACCTGGCGATAGTCCCGCGTCCTCTTTTCGCGCATTCGCCTGGTAAGGACCCTTTCTCCGATGTTCGCCGTTCCTGAGAACAGCGTCGTGCTGTCTGAGAACTCCGCTCTCTTGCACCCCGTTCGGGTGGCTCTGTCGTGGTCTGCCGACCGCGACCGCTGGAAGCACCTGCTCCGGTACGACCCGGAGGAGCGCTTCTCGGCGTTGGTCGACAAGACCGACGACCAGGAGATCTGGCTGATGAGCTGGCTCCCCGGACAGACCGCGTCACTGCACGACCACGACCACACTTCGGGTGCGTTCACCGTCGTCAGCGGCATGCTGACCGAGGTCGTGACCACCAAGATCCAGGTCGTGCACTCGCTTCACGCCGGTCAGTCGCGCGTGTGGGGGCCCGGCTACGTGCACCAGGTGCGCAACGACGGTGTGGATCCGGCCGTGTCGATCCACGTCTACCGCCACGGCACACGTGCCATGACCTCGTACCGCTACGACCCGGTCAACGGGCCCGTTCGCTGACGTGCGGCGGGATGGCCTTGTCCGTCTCGTGCGGCACGGGCGCGCCCCACGTCGTGATGAGCGGCATGTGCCCGGCCCACACGAGGTTCGCTTCGAGGTCCGACGGCTCCTCGCCCGGCCCGCCCTCGCGCACCTTGACGCTCGCCTCGGTCAGGTCGATCTCCAGCGCGGCCGTCTGCGCGAGCTCCTTCTTGGACGGTTCGCGCGCGTAGTCCCAGCTGCCCGGCGTGACGTGCTCGACGATCGTGCGCAGGGCGTGCGCGGCGTCCTCGGCGATCTTCGCGGTGCCGTGGACGATCGCGGACCGGTAGTTCATCGAGTGGTGGAACACCGACCGCGAGTAGACGACGCCGTCCACGAGCGTGACCGAGACGCAAACCTGCTTGCCCTCCAGCATGCTCCTGATGGACCGTGAGCCCGTCGAGCCGTGCAGGAAGATGCGGTTGCCGTCCCGTCCGTACGCGGTGGGGATGAGGAACGGCGCCCCGTCGACCTCCACGGCGAGGTGGCACACGAGACCCGCGTCGAGGATGTCGTAGAGCACCTGACGATCTTCGACGGCTCGGTTCTTGCCGCGGACGACGGTGCTGCGCGGGGTGGGGGAGAGCTGCACGTCAGTGGTCATGGTTCCACTGTGCTGGCGGAAGTGGCATTATTGAAGCGCCATTTTCCGTCGATTTGAGAAGGCCACTTTGGCAGAAACCGCGCTCCCCGTGGCCCTGGACCGCGAGTCCGCCGAACCACTCGCCGTCCAGCTCGCCGACGCACTGCGTTCCGCCGCGTCGGAGGGCCGTCTGCGCGCGGGCGACCGGTTGCCGTCCACGCGCGCGTTGGCCGACTCGCTCGGAGTGTCGCGCACGGTCACCGCCGCCGCCTACGAACAGCTGCACGCGGAGGGCTGGATCGCCGGCCGGCACGGTTCCGGCACCTACGTCACCACGACGCCGCCCGGCCCGCTGCGCAAACGTTCGCGCAAGCCCGTCGCGCCCGTCATCACCGACTTCGTGGACCTCGGCACCGGCGCACCCTGGGCCGGTGGCCTCGACCGCGCGGCCTGGCGCCGCGCCTGGCGTGCCGCGGCGGACGCGCCCCCGTTGTCCCGTCCCGAACGCGCAGGCCTGCCCGAATACCGCGAGGCCATCGCCGAACACCTGCTGCGCCACCGCGGCCTGGCCGTCAACGCCGACCCCGTGCTCGCGACCGGCGGCACCACCGCCGTGCTCACCGAGATCGCCGTCGCGGTGCTGAAGCGCGGCGACGCCGTGGCCGTCGAGGAACCCGGCTACCAACGGGCGGTGGGCGTCTTCCGAGCCAACGGCCTGAAGGTCGTCCAAGCCGCAGTCGACGCCGAGGGCCTTCTCCCGGACGCAGTGCCGGCAGGCGTGAAGGCCGTCTACTGCTCGCCCGCCCACCAGTACCCGCTGGGCGGGCGCATGTCGGCGGCACGGAGGGTCGCGCTGGTGGAACGGGCAAGACGCGACGGCTGGCTCGTCATCGAGGACGACTACGACGGCGAACTCAGGTACGACGTGGCGCCGCTGCCGTCCCTGGCCGCACTGGCCCCCGACGTCGTGGTCCACCTCGGCACCACGAGCAAGATCCTCACCCCGACCCTGGGCGCGGGCTGGATGGTCGCCCCCGAACACATCGCCACGACCGTCCTCGAACACCGCGACCTGACCGGCACCAGCCCGGCGGCAGCGGGCCAGCGGGTGGTCGTGGAACTGGCACGGATGGGCGACCTCGGCCGGCACCTGCGCAAACTCCGGCGAGAACTCTCCGAACGGCGCGCACTCATCATCGACACGTTCGCCGACGCCGGCATCGAGGTGCTCGGCGACGACGCAGGCGCGCACGTCGTGGTGCTGCTGCCCAGCGCCGAGCAGGAGCGTTCGTTGATGAGGCAGGCGCTCGAGCGCGGGCTGCGGGTGGACGGGCTGGCCCGGCACTACGTGAACCGGCCCAAGCTGCAGGGGCTCGTCATCGGGTACAGCGCTTGCTCGCGGGAGCAGTTGGTGAGCGCGTTGCCGGTGCTGACGGAGTTGCTCAGAAGGTCCGGCTGACCACGACCACTTCGCGGTCGGTGACGAAGCCGAGCTGCTCGTTCACCCTGATCATGTGGGAGTTCGACGCGTCGGTCCCGGTGTCGATGCGTTCGAGCGCGGGCCGTTCCGCGAACAGCCACCGCAGCATGTGAGCCTTGACGGCGCGGCCGAGGCCGTGGCCGCGGTGGGTGGGGGCGACCATCGTGCTTCCCCAGCGCGTGTTCGTCGAGTCGCCGGGGTGCAGCGGAACGTCGGTCAGGGCGACCACGAGACCGGTGGCTTCCTCGACCGCGACGACGACGCGTTGCTCGACACCGTCGGCGCGAGCCTCGGCCTCCTCGGCCCGCACCACCTCCGGCGTCCACTCCGGTGCCCTCACCGCGGATTCCGTGGCCGGTGCGTCGTGAATCGACTGCCGGGTCGCGGCCACCGACGGCAGCAGGTGCTCCGGCGTCGAACCGATCCACCGCTCCAGCCGGTACCCACGCGGCGCGTCCAGTTCCCAGGTGGCCGGATCTGCGCCGGCGACCGTCAGCAGCTGGATCACTCTGGACGCGGCCACGTGGAACCCGCGCGCCACCGCCCAGTGCTCGCCCGCGCTGCCCTTGATCACACCCCAGCTCTCGAAGGTGTCCCGCCCGCGGTCGCGCAACTCCGGCAGCAACCGCTCCAGCAACGCGGTGCCGATGCCCTGCCTGCGGTGATCCGGGTGCACCGTGATCGGGCCGATCGCCAGCCGTGCGTTCACACCTCCGAGCAGACCGACGGAGGTGATGCCGACGCCTTCACCGTCACGGCGGGCGATCAGGCGGATCACCTCGCCGAAGTCCGGGTTCGTCTCCCGCAGCGACGCGATGATCCGTTCCCTGCTCGACCCCGGATGTGCCGCGATCCGCACGTCCGCGTAGGCGCGGAGTCCGGCGTCGTCGGCCAGGTCGAGCGCTTTGATCTCCAGCACGCGGCCGAGGCTAACTGGCGGGTAGGCACAATCGCCCAAACGGGTAGGGTCGCCCGCATGACGCAGCGCAAGACAAGGGTGGCCGTGGTCTTCGGTGGCCGCAGCTCCGAGCACGAGGTCTCCTGCCAGTCCGCCAAGAGCGTCCTGCCGCACCTGGACGCGGACCGGTTCGAGGTGGTGCCGATCGGCATCACGCCGCAGGGGCAGTGGGCACTCGGCACGGACCCGAGCGCGCTGGAGCCGGGCGCCGGCAACCTCCCGACGCTGCGCAACCAGACCGTCGTCGCGATCGAGCCCGGCCACGCGCTGAAGGACGTCGACGTCGTCTTCCCGTTGCTGCACGGTGCATGGGGTGAGGACGGCACGATCCAGGGCCTGCTCGAACTCGGCGGCCTTCCCTACGTGGGGCCCGGTGTGTTCGCGAGCGCCGCCGTCATGGACAAGGTCTTCGCCAAGAAGATCCTCCAGGCCGAGGGCATCAACGTCGGCGAGTTCGTCGCCCTCGACCGCGCCGCCACGACGCTGACGCTGGACGAACGCGAGTACCTCGGCCTGCCGGTGTTCGTGAAGCCGTCCCGCGCGGGGTCGTCCGTCGGCATCTCCAAGGTGAGCGACTGGGCCGACCTGGACGCCGCGATCTTCGAGGCGCGGCAGCACGACCCCAAGGTCATCATCGAGGCGGCCGTGGTGAACCCCCGCGAGATCGAGCTCGCGGTGCTCGAGTTCCCGGACGGCCGCGTCGAGGCCTCGCTGCCCGCCGAGCTGCGCCCGGTCGGTGACGGTGCCGACTGGTACGACTTCGAGGCCAAGTACGTCAACGACTCCTACGAGGCCGACATCCCGGCGAAGCTCGACGACGACATCACCGCGCAGCTGCGCGAGCTGGCCGTCACCGCGTTCAAGGCGCTCGACTGCCAGGGTCTGTCCAGGGTGGACTTCTTCCTCACCGAGCAGAACGAGCTGATCGTCAACGAGCTCAACACCATGCCCGGCTTCACGCCGATCTCCATGTACCCCAAGGCGTGGGACGCGACGGGCATCGACTTCACGACGCTGCTGACCACGCTGATCGAGACGGCGATCGCACGCGGTTCAGGCCTCCGTTAGGCCGTGGTCTTGACCGGCTGCTTGGGCAGGAGGTCGCGCACGGTGGTGGAGATGTCCTGCAACGGTCCGGTGCCCGCGTCGGCGGGCACCGTCAGCGCCACGTACACGCCGCGGTCCACGATCACCCAGGTCGAGCTGTCCGAGCCGGGCAGCTCGAGCCACTGCACGTCGGAGATCACCCGCAGCTGCGAGGTCGCGGACAGTTCGGTCGGCCTCGGCAGGCCGCAGCGCAGAACCACCGGATCGTGTTTGGCGTCACCCCAAGCCACCGTGGCGGGGGGAGCGGGCGTGGCGATCTCGCGGCGGGACAGCATGTCCTTCCCGGACGGCAGGCCCACCGGCAGCTTCTCGACCAGGGAAGCGCATTCCGGACTGCCGGCCGAAGGAGCGTCGATCGAGACCAGTGCGAGCGGACCCGTGCGACCGGGTACGTCCTCCGACTGGTTTCCCGTGCCCAGCACTAGACCGAGCCCGGCGACACCGATGGCGAGCAGCACAGCGAGCCCGACCGCCGCGAGCAGCGGCCGGGACAGCGCCGACGTGGATTCCTGCTGAGTCACCCGGTTATGACAACACGGGCTAGAGATGCACCACCGGGCAGGTCAACGTCCGGGTGATGCCTTCGACGTTCTGGATGCGCGCGACCACGAGCTGGCCGAGCTGGTCGACGGTCTCCGCTTCGGCGCGCACGATGACGTCGTAAGGACCGGTGACGTCTTCTGCGGTGGCTACCCCGGTGATCCCGGAGATCTCGGAGGCGACTGCGGCGGCCTTGCCGACCTCGGTCTGGATGAGGATGTATGCATGCACCACGGCGTGCCCCTTCGTCGCGACAGGTTGGGTCGAGGTAGGAACGTGTCACGCAACGTACCCCAGTTGGGGTTCCGAATGCTCAGATTGGGAGGCAACTTTGCGTCCGGAGCCGCCGCGCGACGCGGAGACGGTCGCCGATGTGGGTGAGTTCAACCTCATCCACAGGGTGACGACCGGTCGGGCGCAGCCGGAGACGACCATCCTCGGTCCGGGTGACGACGCGGCCGTCGTCGCCGTCCCGGACGGACGGGTCGTGGCCTCGATGGACCTGCTCGTCGAGGGTGTCCACTTCAGACTCGACTGGTCCAGTCCCGAGCAGGTGGGCCGAAAAGCGGCCGCGGTGAACCTCGCCGACGTCGTCGCGATGGGAGCGCTGCCGTCCGCGCTGCTCGTCGGTTTCGCCTGCCCCGCGAACACCCCCGCGTCGGTGATCGAGGGGATCATGGCGGGGCTGTGGGACGAGGCGGCGAAGGCCGGTGCGGGCATCGTCGGAGGCGACATGGTCAGCTCCGCCACACTCGTGATCTCGATCACCGCCATGGGCGACATGAACGGGCTCGAGCCGATCACGAGGTCCGGAGCACTCGTCGGGGACGTCGTGGCGGTCACCGGAAGGCTCGGCTGGGCCGCCGCGGGACTCGCCGTGCTCGGGCGCGGATTCCGTTCCCCGGTCGGCATCGTGAACGCCCAGCGCACCCCGGAGCCGCCGTACGAGGAGGGACCCAGGGCCGCCGAGGCCGGCGCCACGTCGATGATCGACGTCTCGGACGGACTGCTGCAGGACCTGAGCCACATCGCGGACGCGTCCGGTGTCGCGATCGACATCCGCACCGAGCTGCTGCCGTTGCACCCGCGGCTGCTCGACGTCGCCTCGGCTCTCGGCGGGGACGCGCGGCACTGGGCGCTGACCGGAGGCGAGGACCACGCCCTCGCGGCGACGTTCCCCGGCCCCAAGGCGGTTCCGCCGAACTGGACGACCATCGGCACGGTCCGCGCGGGAGCAGGTGTCACGGTCGACGGCAGGAACTACGAAAAACCTCCTGGCTGGGAGCACTGGCGCGCGTAGAATTCAATTCCGTGGAACTATGCACGCGGGCGTATGACCATCCAGACTCGGTCAAGATGATCGCCGACCTCCAGCAGGTCTACGTCGAGCGCTACGGCGACGTGGACGTCACGCCGGTCGATCCGGCGCAGTTCGCCGCGCCGCTCGGCTACTTCGTCATCGGCTACCTGGACGACCTGCCCGTCGCCTGTGGCGGCTGGCGCGTGAACGACGAACTGGACGGCGCCGCCGAGATCAAGCGGATGTACGTCATCGACTCCGCACGCGGCAAAGGCCTCTCACGACTCGTGCTCGCTCATCTGGAATTCACCGCGCGCGAAGCGGGCCTGCAACGGATGGTGCTGGAGACCGGGTTGCGCCAGCCCGAGGCGATCGCCCTGTACACGTCCAGCGGATACGAGCGGATCGACAACTTCGGCGTGTACCGCGACCACCCGGAGAGTCGCTGCTTCGGGAAGCCGTTGTAGGTTCGGGCGCATGGCCATCTATGCGCTGGGGGACTACACGCCGCAGATCCACCCGGAGGCGTACGTGCACCCGGACGCGACGGTGATCGGCGACGTCCGCATCGGCGCGTTCTCGTCGGTGTGGCCACAGGCCGTGCTGCGCGGCGACTACGGGCGCATCGTCGTGGACGAGCGCACGTCGATCCAGGACGGCACGGTCATCCACTGCACCGAGGTCCACCCGGTGCACATCGGATCGTCGTGCGTCATCGGCCACAACGTGCACATCGAGGGCGCGACCGTCGCCGACGAATGCCTGATCGCCTCGGGTTCGGTGGTGCTCAACGGTTCCATCGTGGAGAAGGGCGCGATCGTCGGCGCCGGCGCGGTGGTGTCGTTCGACGGCCACGTCCGCGAACGCACGATGGTGCTGGGGGTTCCCGCCCGCGAACGTGCCGGACACGTTGTGCCGGAACAGGCCTGGGCGTTCATCGTCGAGAAGTACGTGCAGAACATCGCTTTGTACCGGGAGAAGCTCCGTCGGCTCGATTGAGTGAGATAGGGTTCACAGCCGTGGCTCGTCCCCTCAACGAAGTTGTCGAAGCCGGTTGGGCTGAAGCTCTCGCCCCCGTTGCTGACCAGATCGCCGCCATGGGTGAGTTCCTGCGCGAGGAGGTCGCCGCCGGTCGCACCTACCTACCCGCGGGCGAGAACGTGCTGCGTGCTTTCCAGCAGCCGTTCCACCAGGTGAAGGTGCTGATCGTCGGCCAGGACCCGTACCCGACGCCCGGCCACGCGGTCGGCCTGTCGTTCTCGGTGGCCCCCGACGTGCGGCCCATTCCCAAGTCGCTCATCAACATCTACAAGGAGTACGCCGAGGACCTGGGGCACCCGATCCCGTCCAACGGCGACCTGACCCCGTGGTCCGAGCGCGGTGTCCTGCTGCTCAACAGGGCGCTGACCGTGCAGCCCGGCAAGGCGAACTCCCACCAGGGCAAGGGCTGGGAGAAGGTGACGGAGCAGGCGATCAAGGCGCTCGCCGCTCGTGACGCACCCCTGGTCTCCATCCTGTGGGGCCGCAACGCGCGCAACCTGCGTCCGTTGCTCGAACCGTTGCCCGCCATCGAGTCCGCGCACCCGTCGCCGCTTTCCGCGCACGCCGGGTTCTTCGGTTCGAAGCCTTTCAGCCGTGCCAACGAACTGCTCGAGAAGCAGGGCGCCGACCCGATCGACTGGAAGCTCCCGTAATTGGTTCTTCCCCGCACGTCCCTCGGCACTAGCGTCGCGGGACATGCGGGGGAATCGAGATCTGAAGATCCTGGCTGCCGGCTCGGCCGTGTCCGAGTTCGGCAGCTCCCTGTCGGTTCTCGTCCTGCTGTTCTGGTCGACGCCCATCAGCCCGTTGCTGGTGGCCGCGATCCTGGTCGCCGAGCTGCTGCCGTTCGTGCTCGGCGCACCGATCGCCGGAATGCTGGTCGACAAGCTGCCGAACCGCAGGCTGCTGATCACCGCCCTGCTCGTGCAGGGTGTGGCGATCGCGGCCATCGCGCCCGTCATGAGCCAGCCCCTGCTCGTCGTCGCACTCGTGCTGGTCTCCGGGTGCGGTCGTGCGGTGACGGTGCCCGCGACCTCAGCTCTGGTGCCGCACATCGCGGGCGAAGAAGAAGCGACGCGCGGGTACGCGTGGGTCGGCACCGCCCGCAGCCTCGGCAGCCTCGCCGGCGTGACCCTCGGTGCGTTGCTCGCCGGGTTCTTCGGGCATCCCGTCGCGTTGCTCGTCGACGGCGCCACGTTCCTCGTTTACGCCGTGTTGCTGGCGTTCGTGCGTGCGGAACGCAGGCCTTCAGGCGAGCACGCGGCGCGTCCCAGCGCGTTGGCGGGCATTCGGCACGTGCGGCGTGATCCCGTGCTGTTCGCCGCGATCATCGGTCTGGCGTTCTTCGTCGGCGCGGTCGTGGTGATCAACGTCGCCGACCCCGCGTTCGTGCGGTACGTGCTGCACGGCGACGAGTTCATGCTGGGCGCGATGCAGGCGTGCTGGATGGTCGGCATCCTCTTCGGGAACCGGCTGGCCGCGCGGTTGAGGAGCGTTTCGCAGGTGGCTCAGGCCCTTGCGATCTCCGGGATCACCACCGGGATCGCCGTGCTGATCCCGGCGACGTTCCCCGTCGTCGTGGCGGCGGGCATCGGCTGGTTGATCGGCGGCGTGTCCAACGGCGTCGACAACGTGTGCATGAACGCCATCGTGCGGGTGCGCACTCCTGAGGAGATGCGCGGGCGGGCGTTCGCCGCGGTCGGGTCGATGGTGACCGGCGCGAACCTGCTCGGGACGGCTGCCGCGGGCGGGTTGCTGCTGGTGATGGGGCCTCGGGCGGTGTTCGCGCTCGGCGGCACCGGGGCGTTGCTCAGCGGCGTCGCCTGCCTGGTGTTCGTGCGTCGTGCCCTGAAACGCGAAGAGAGCCCGGCCGTGGCCGAGCTCTCTTCGAACTGAAAACGATCTGTGGCGGTGATCAGCCGCGCACGACCTTGCCGGCCTTCAGGCAAGACGTGCACACGTTGATCCGCTGGCGCTGCGAGGCCGAGACCTTCGCGCGCACAGACTGGATGTTCGGGTTCCAGCGGCGGTTCGTCTTCCGCTGGGAGTGCGAAACCGAATGGCCGAAGCCCGGCCCCTTGCCACAGACGTCGCACACGGCAGCCACGTCAGCCACTCCTTCAGGTTCCTCAAGCGGTAAGTCTCGCGTCCCGGTGGGCGCGCAAGCGTGCACAAGCCTCAACCGGGCACGGCAACTCAACGAGGGTAGCCGGTGGCATCACCTGCGACCAAACCGGGTGGATACTCTCGCCGCCATGCAGGTCATGGATGCGGTCGCGGTGCGCCGGTGGGCAGACGCCTGCGTGCGGTCGTTGGACGCCAATCGGGAGTCGATCGACCAGATCAACGTCTTCCCCGTCCCGGATGGTGACACGGGCACGAACCTGCTGCACACGATGCAGTCGGCGCTCGACGCGCTGCTGCGCTCGCCCATGTCGACGGTGGGGGACGCGCTGTCGGCGCTCGCCCGCGGCGCGCTGGCAGGGGCGCGCGGGAACTCCGGCGTGATCCTGTCCCAGGTGC
Organism: Lentzea flaviverrucosa; assembly: GCF_003350445.1. Classification (NCBI taxonomy): domain Bacteria; kingdom Bacillati; phylum Actinomycetota; class Actinomycetes; order Pseudonocardiales; family Pseudonocardiaceae; genus Lentzea; species Lentzea flaviverrucosa. The sequence goes on along the minus strand of NZ_QQAU01000002.1, from coordinate 98,356 downwards.
TCAGGGGCCTGGCGGAGACCGTGCAGGAGGTGTCGCTGGTCACCGGTACCGCGCTGCGCAACGGACTGCACCGGGCCGACGAGCTGGCCACCGCCGCCGTGTCCAAGCCGGTCGCCGGCACCGTCCTGTCGGTGCTGCACGCGGCGTCCGAGGCCGCTCGTGACTGCGAGTCGGACGAACTGGACGACGTGGTGATGGCGGCGTCGCGCGCGGGTGCCGTGGCGCTGGCCGACACGCCCCGCCAGCTCGCGGTGCTGGCCAAGGCCGGGGTGGTCGACGCGGGCGGGCGAGGGCTCGTTGTGTTGTTGGACACATTGGCTGCGGTGATCACCGGCCAGAGCGTGGAAACACCGGTGGACGCGCCCTTGCTGCCGCGCACGCCGGAGTCGCTGACGACCGAGCGCGAGAGCGGGTCGTCGGAGTTCGAGTACGAGGTCATGTACCTGCTCGACGGCACCTCGGAGGAGTCGGTCGCCGAGCTGCGCGCCACGTTGAACGGCCTGGGCGACTGCGTGTCGGTGGTGGGCGACGGCGTCTCGCTGTGGACCGTGCACGTGCACTGCAACGACATCGGTGCTGCCGTCGAGGCGGGTGTGCGCGCGGGGCGTCCGCACCGCATCACGGTGGCGCGGTTCGCTGATCAGATCGCCGCGCAGGCTTCACGGTTCGTGCGTGACCGGGCCATTGTGGTGGTGGTGAGCGGTGCCGTGGACCTGTTCCGCGCGGAGGGTGCCACGGTGTTCGACCTGGCTTCTTCTTCGGCGACGCCCACGGACCTGTTGTCGGCCATCGTGTCGACGCGCGCGCGTCACGTCGCGGTGCTGCCGGGCGATCCGGACCTCCGCGAGGCCTTGGACGAGGCCGTGGCATACGCACAGGCCGCAGGGCAGGACGTAGTGGTGGTGCCGACGTTCTCGCCCGTGCAGGCTCTCGCGGCGTTGGCAGTGCACGACTCTTCTAGGCGCGCTGGTGACGACGTTGTCGCCATGGCCGAGGCCGCCGCCGCCACCCGTCGCGGCGAACTCGCGATCGCCGCCGACGAGGCGCTCACGTGGGTCGGCCGCTGCCAGCCGGGCGACCTGCTGGGCATGCTCGACGGCGAGGTCGTGCTGATCGAACCGGGCCCCGCGACGCCGGAGTCGTTGATGGACCTGTCCTGCCGGCTGGTCGACCGCATGCTTTCGGGCGGCGGCGAGCTGGTGACCGTGATCCTGGGCGCGGACGCCCCGGAAGGCCTGGCCGGCGTGCTGGAGGACCACGTGCGGGTCACCCATCCGGAGGTCGAGGTGACCGCGTATCCGGGTGGACAGCCGGACGCGGTGATTTTTGTCGGTGTCGAGTAGTTCAATAGGGCGCGATGATCTCCTTCGACGACAAGCTGCAGCCGTTGCTCGGCAAGAAGTCCGCCGACGCACTGGAGACCGGCCTCGGCCTCACGACGGTCGGCGACCTGCTGCGCCACTACCCGCGCCGGTACGACGAGCGCGGGAAGCTGACCGACATCAGGTCGCTGGAAATCGACGAGCACGTCACGGTGCAGGCCGAGGTCCGCAAGTGCCAGAAGCGCCAGATGAAGGCGCGCCGCGGCCAGATGACCGAGGCCGTGATCACCGACGGCACCTCCGAGCTGCACCTGGTGTTCTTCGGCAAGCCGGCGTTCGTCGCCGAGCAGGAGCTCCTGCCGGGCACGCGCGCGCTGTTCGCCGGCAAGGTGGGCCGCTACCGGCAGAACCTGCAGCTGGTGCACCCGGCGTTCGAGGTCCTCACCGCGGAGCAGGACGGGTCGTCGTTCCTGCAGGCGTTCCTGCCCGTCTACCCGGCGTCGCAGCACATCAACACGTGGAACATCGCGAACTGCGTGAAGCAGCTCCTGGAGATCTGGGACGGCGTGCCGGAGGACCCGCTGCCCGCCGACTTCCGCGAGGAGCAGGGCCTGATCGGCCTGGAGGACGCGCTGCGGGCGATCCACCGGCCGGAGAGCTGGGCGCAGATCTCCGTGGCGCAGCTGCGGTTGAAGTGGGACGAGGCGCTGGCCGTGCAGCTGGCCCTGGCACAGCGCCGCAAGGCTTCCACCGCTCGTCCGGCGCCTGCCTGCGCGCGCCGTTCCGGCGGGATCCTCGACGCGTTCGACGCGCGGCTGCCGTTCACGCTGACGGCGGGCCAGGTGGAGGTGGGCGAGCAGGTCGCTTCGGACCTCGAGTCGACCGTGCCGATGAACCGGTTGTTGCAGGGCGAGGTGGGTAGCGGTAAGGCACAACCGCTCGACTCGCTCGTTCTCACGCCGACCGGTTTCATCAAGATGGGCGAGGTTCGGGTTGGGGACGAGGTGATAGCGCCCAACGGCGAGATCACCGTCGTGACCGGCGTTTTTCCTCAAGGCGAGCGAGATGTCTACCGAGTAGTGCTCTCTGATGGACGCAGCGTGGAGTCCGATCTCGAGCATTTGTGGGCCGTGAACACGACTGTGCGCCGGGACCGGGGAAATCCGCTCAAAGTGCTGACGTTGCGGGAGATTCGCGACGACCTGACAACAGGCAACAAGTCGTCGAAGTGGTACCTGCCCGTGCTGGAAGCACCGGAGTTGGACTGTGTGACTGACCGGCCTCTGGACCCGTACGCGCTGGGGCTCCTGATCGGAGACGGCTCTCTGCTCAACGGCAGAGTCATGTTCACCAGCGCTGATCCGGAGTTGCTCGTAGAACTGATGGCGGCTCTCCCCAAGGGGGCACACCTCGTCAAGCCTGAGTGGGCGAACGAGTACGACTGGTTTGTGAACGGATGTCGCAAGGGCACGAACCCGGTTCTCGACGCATTGCGGGCTCTCGGGGTCTACGGTCACCGTGCCAGGGACAAGTTCCTACCGGAGAACTACATGGTCGCCCCGGTGAAGGTTCGGCATGCGCTGTTGCAGGGGCTGCTGGACACCGATGGCACGCTCGATCACGACCAGGGTTCGAACGTGACCTTCTTGTCGGCGTCACCACGGCTCGCTGATCAGGTGTCCTGGCTGGCGGAGTCACTGGGTGGCACGGGCAGAGTCCGTCCTGTCGAGAAGATGGGAAACACGTACCACCTGGTCAGCCTTCGTCTGCCCAACGAGTTTCCGCCGTTCCGCCTCACTCGGAAAGCGGAGCTCGTAAAGGAGCGCACCAAGTACGAGAAGCCCGTGCGGGCGATCCGTGCGGTCGAGTTCGTCGGACGCAAGCCCGTGCAGTGCATCTCTGTCGCACACCCTGACCAGCTCTACGTCACCGATCACTTCATCGTCACCCACAACACGATGGTCGCGTTGCGGGCGATGCTCCAGGCCGTCGACGCGGGCCGTCAGTCCGCGATGCTCGCCCCCACGGAAGTCCTTGCGGCACAACACGCCCGCTCGTTGACCGAGATGCTCGGCGACCTCGCCCAGGCGGGCCAGCTGGGCGGCGCCGAGGACGCGACCCGCGTGACGCTGCTGACGGGGTCGATGAACACGGCCCAGCGCCGTCAGGCGTTGCTCGACATCGTGACCGGTGAGGCGGGCATCGTCGTCGGCACGCACGCGATCATCCAGGAGAAGGTGGAGTTCCACTCCCTGGGCCTCGTCGTGGTCGACGAGCAACACCGCTTCGGCGTCGAGCAACGAGCCGCTCTCTCGGCGCGCGGCGAACGCGAGAACCCGCACGTGCTGGTCATGACCGCGACGCCGATCCCGCGCACGGTGGCCATGACGGTCTACGGAGACCTGGAGGTCTCGGCCCTGCGCGAGCTGCCGGGAGGCCGCTCGCCGATCAAGACCTCGGTGGTGCCCGTCCGCGAGAAGCCCACCTGGCTCGACCGCGCCTTCGCCCGAGTGCGCGAGGAGGTGGCGAAGGGTCACCAGGCGTACTTCGTCTGCCCGCGCATCGGCGACGAGGAGCCGGCGAAGTCCGACGACGAGGACAAGCGCCCGGCCCTGTCCGTGATCGACGTGGCGACCATGCTCGCGCAGGGCCCGTTGCGCGGCCTGCGGATCGAGATCCTGCACGGCCGCATGCCCCCGGACGAGAAGGACGCGGTGATGCGCGCCTTCGCGGCCAACGAGGTCCATGTCCTGGTGGCCACCACCGTCATCGAGGTGGGCGTCAACGTCCCGAACGCCACGGTCATGGCCATCATGGACGCGGACCGCTTCGGCGTCTCGCAGCTCCACCAGCTCCGCGGCCGGGTGGGCCGGGGCAGCGCGCCGGGCCTGTGCCTGCTGGTCACCGAGATGCCGGAGATGACCGCGACGATGGAACGCCTCCGCGCCGTCGAGTCCACTCTGGACGGCTTCGAACTCGCCCAGCTGGACCTCGAGCTGCGCCGCGAGGGCGACATCCTGGGCGCAGCGCAGTCGGGCCGCCGCTCGGGCCTGAAGATGCTGTCCCTGCTGCGCGACGAGGACATCATCGCGGACGCCCGCACGGCCGCTCAGCAGGTCGTGGACGCGGACCCTGACCTGGAGCAGCACCCCGGCCTCGCGGGGATGGTGGCGACGTTGCTGACGGAGGAGCGCGCCGAGTACCTGGAGAAGACCTAGCCGCGGTCTGCGCGGTCGGGTGGGCGGTGTGGACCGCGCGGCTGGACGGGCCGAGGGGTGCGTGGGTGGCCTGACCACACCTATCGCCGTCCCGCCACCCACGTCACTCGAACGTGTGCGCGCGCCAGCACCGTATCCACCCAAACGTCTCGGTACGGTCCCACCCGTGCGTCGCATGCTCATCACCGCGCTGGCCGCCACCCTCGCCGTCCTCACCAGCCCCAGCCCGGTCCTCGCCGCCCCGGTCCTGCTCACCGGCGTGGAGTCCCGCTACCCGCACGCCATCAGGCTGGAGCACGGGACGTACCGCGGGTCGATCCTCGTTGCGCTGCACGGGTTCCACGTCGTGAACGTCATGCGTGCCACCAGGGCCGGCAAGAAGTTCCGGCAGATCGGCACCTTCACCGACGAGGTGAGCGCCCACGCGTCGTGCTGCGGTCATCTCTACGAGCTGCCGCGCCAGGTCGGCGACATGCCTGCCGGGACCGTGCTGTGGGCGGGGTCGGTGGGGCTGCGGCACGAGGGGCTGAAAGCGCGGATCTGGCGCAGCGACGACGCCGGCGAGACCTGGCAGCACCTGTCCGAGTGCGCGCGGGAGATGCCTGGCGGCGGGCTCTGGGAGCCGGACCTGTCCGTTGACGCTCGGGGGCGGCTGAACTGCTACTTCGCTGACGAGACCCACGAGAGGCACAGCCGGTACATCGGGCGGTCGGTGTCGGCGGACGGCGTGCTCTGGTCGGGCAAGGAGAAGGTCGTCGCCGTGTCGGACGGCCGGCTCCGGCCGGGGATGCCGCAGGTCAAGCGGCTGCCGACCGGCGATTTCTACATGATGTACGAGATCTGCTCGCAGCCTGACCAGTACTTCTGCGAGGCGTACCACCGCAGCTCACGCGACGGGATCAACTGGGGTGACCCGGCGTGGCAGGGCATGAGGCCGACGACGAAGGACGGCAAGTACTTCGCGCACACGCCGTCGATCACCCTCGCGCCCAACGGCACGCCATGGGGCCGTGTGATCCTCATGGGACAGATGTTGATGTCCGCCGACGGCAAGGTCGACCCCGGCAACGGCAGGACGGTCTTCGTGTCCGAGAACGGCGGCAGGGACGGCTGGTACGAGGCGCCCGCGCCCGTTGCGGTCGCCGGCGCGCGGGACGACAAGTGCGCGAACTACCACCCCAGCGGGGTCGCGTCGCTCGACGGTGACGAGCTCATCGGGTTCGCGAGTGATGTCGCGGCGAACGGCAGCTGCCACACGAGCTGGGCCACGAGCAGCCTGCCGCCGTTCCCCGGGTAGAACTCAGTCCTTCTGCCGAGGCTTCGGCAGCTGCTCGGTCTTCTGCTCACCGGAAGGCGCGGCGGGCGCGACGGGTTCGTCGTCGCCGTTGCCGTCCTCCAGCGGCTTGAGCACCGACATCGCCGCCTCCACCGCTGCCTGCGCGGCGTGGAACTGCGTCGCGAGGTTGTCGTGCGCCGAACGCAGCGACGACTCCTTCTCTGCCGCGGCGGCCGCGCGCTGGTCCGCCTCGGCGACGGCCTTGGCCTTCTTCTCCTCGGCTTCGCGCACCAGCGCCGACGTCCGGGTCTCGGCGTCGCGGACGAGCGTGACGGCCTTCTCGTTGGCCTCGCGCACGGTGGTCTCGGCCTTGTCCTCGGACTCGCGCAGGGTCGTCGCCGCCTTCTCCTCCGCGGCGGTGACCAGGGCGACGGCCTTCGCGGACGCCTCGGTGGTGGTCTGCTCGGCGCGAGCGATCGTCTCGGCTTCGAGGTCGGAGAGGACCTTCGCGGCCTCCTCCTGCCTCGCCTGGAGCTCGCTGTCGAGCTTCTGCAGCGCCGCGGTCCGCTTGGCCTCGGCGTCGGCGGTGATCCGCTCGGCCTCGGCGCGCGCGTCCGCCATCACCTTCTGGTGCTCGGCGGTCAGCGTCGCCTTGAGGCCGTCGTACTCCTTGTCCAGTTCGTCGTGGTACGCCTTGTACTTGGCGTCCAGCTCGACGCGGTGGGCGTCCAGGTCCGCCGACTTCTTCTCGAACTCGGCGGCGAGGTGCTCACCGTTCGCGCGCACCTCGGCGACCAGCGCCTCGTGCTCGGCGGCGAGCTTCGCCTGCAACGACGCGTGCTCCGCCTCCAGCTCCGACCTGCGACCTGCGGTCTGCTGGTCGAGCTCGGCGTGGCGCTGCTGGTAGTTCATCTCCAGCTGCTTGCGGCGCGCCTCGGTCTCGGCGAGCAGGCGCTGGTGGGCCTCGCGCTGGCCGGCCGCCCACTTCTCGGCCTCACCCCGCGTCGCGGCGGCCTTGTCGAGGGCGTCCTTGCGGATGTCCGCGATCTCTTCCTCGGCGAGGCTCATCATCACCCGGACACGCTCGGTGACGTTCGACGCGCTGACTGGAGCGTTGGCGAGGTTCTGGAGCTGGATCTTGGTCTTGTCGAGGTCCGCGCGCATCGAGTTCAGGAGCTTGGTGAGCTCTCCCACCTGCGCCGCGGCCGCGTCACGGGAGCGGTTCGAGTTCTTGAGGTCGAACTCCAAGCGGGTGACTCGTTCGTTCACCTGTCGCTGGTTGTAACCACGAAGGACAACGTCGAAATGCGGTGTGCGGGCAGTAGGCTGCCCGGCTCCATCAGCCCCGGCCATATGGCTCACCCTACCGAGATAGTCGCGAAGATCGTCACTCGATCTGGTTAAACCCACTACCGGCCGCAGTCTGACCGGGTGGTGGGTATCCACTTTGCTCTCACCACGCGAGAATCCGTGTGAACAAGACCGATCAGGATGACACCCATCACGTGGGACGGTCCTCCCAACAGGCAAGAGTCGCACGGTAACGTGCCACGACTGATGACTGCCGAGTAACACCGGGAGGGCACGGATGTTCCGCAAGGTTCTTGTCGCCAACCGCGGCGAGATCGCGATTCGCGCGTTCCGCGCCGCCTACGAACTAGGCGCGGGAACGGTCGCCGTCTTCCCTCACGAGGACCGCAACTCGTTGCACCGCCTGAAGGCGGACGAGTCCTACGAGATCGGCGAGCCCGGACATCCCGTCCGCGCCTACCTCTCCGTCGAGGAGATCATCAAGGCGGCCCGCAAGGCCGGCGCCGATGCGATCTACCCCGGTTACGGCTTCCTGTCCGAGAACCCCGAACTGGCCATGGCGTGCCGTGAGGCAGGTCTCACCTTCGTCGGCCCCGTCGCCGAGGTGCTGGAGCTGACGGGCAACAAGGCGCGCGCCATCGCCGCCGCCCGCGAGGCCGGGCTGCCGGTGCTGGAGTCGAGCCCGCCGTCCTCCGACATCGACGAGCTGCTCGAAGCGTCGAAGACGATGCGCTTCCCGGTGTTCGTGAAGGCCGTCGCCGGTGGCGGTGGCCGCGGCATGCGCAAGGTCGACGAACCCGGCGCGCTGCGCGAGTCCCTCGAGGCGGCGTCCCGCGAGGCGGAGTCGGCGTTCGGCGACCCGACCGTGTTCCTCGAGCAGGCCGTGGTCGAACCGCGCCACATCGAGGTGCAGATCCTCGCCGACGGCCAGGGCAACGTGATCCACCTCTTCGAGCGCGACTGCTCCGTGCAGCGGCGCCACCAGAAGGTCATCGAGATCGCGCCCGCGCCGAACCTCGCGCCCGAGCTGCGCGACCGCATCTGCGCCGACGCGGTGAAGTTCGCGCGGCACATCGGCTACCGCAACGCCGGCACCGTGGAGTTCCTGCTCGACCCGCAGGGCCACTACGTCTTCATCGAGATGAACCCGCGCATCCAGGTCGAGCACACGGTCACCGAAGAGGTGACCGACGTCGACCTGGTGCAGTCGCAGATGCGCATCGCGTCCGGCGAGACGCTGGAGGACCTGGGCCTGTCCCAGGAGACCGTCCAGCTGCGCGGCGCGGCTCTGCAGTGCCGCATCACCACGGAAGACCCCGCCAACGGGTTCCGCCCGGACACCGGCACGATCAGCGCCTACCGCTCGCCGGGTGGTTCCGGCATCCGCCTCGACGGCGGCACGGCGGGCGCTGGCATGGCCATCAGCCCGCACTTCGACTCGATGCTCGTGAAGCTCACGTGCCGCGGCCGCACCTTCGAGCTCGCCGTCGCCCGTGCGCGTCGCGCGATCGCGGAGTTCCGCATCCGCGGTGTCTCCACGAACATCCCGTTCCTGCAGGCGGTCCTGGACGACCCGGACTTCTACGAGGGCCGCGTCACCACGTCGTTCATCGAGAAGCGCCCGCACCTGCTGACGGCGCGCCACTCGGCCGACCGCGGCACGCGCCTGCTGACCTACCTCGCCGACGTCACCGTCAACCACCCGAACGGCACCCGCCCGACCGCGGTCGACCCGCGCGAGAAGCTGCCGGTCATCGACCTCAACGCGGAACCGCTCGCCGGGTCCAAGCAGAAGCTGGTCGAGCTCGGTCCCGAGGGCTTCGCGCGGTGGATGCGGGAGAGCAAGGCCGTCGGTGTCACGGACACGACGTTCCGCGACGCCCACCAGTCGCTGCTCGCGACCCGAGTGCGCACCAAGGACCTGCTCGCCGTCGCGCCGCACGTCGCGCGCATGACGCCGCAGCTGCTGTCCCTGGAGTGCTGGGGCGGCGCGACGTACGACGTGGCGCTGCGGTTCCTCGCGGAGGACCCGTGGGAGCGCCTCGCCGCGCTGCGCGAGGCCGTGCCGAACATCAACCTGCAGATGCTGCTGCGCGGCCGCAACACGGTCGGCTACACGCCGTACCCGGAGGCGGTCACCAAAGCGTTCGTGCAGGAGGCGACGAACACCGGCATCGACATCTTCCGGATCTTCGACGCGCTGAACGACGTCGAGCAGATGCGCCCGGCGATCGAGGCCGTGCGCGAGACCGGGACGGCGGTCGCCGAGGTCGCCCTGTGCTACACGAGCGACCTGTCCAACCCGGACGAGCGTCTGTACACACTGGACTACTACCTGAAGCTGGCGGAGCAGATCGTCGGCGCCGGCGCGCACGTGCTGTGCGTCAAGGACATGGCCGGCCTGCTGCGGGCTCCGGCCGCGTCGCGCCTGATCACCGCGCTGCGCAAGGAGTTCGACCTCCCGGTCCACCTCCACACGCACGACACGGCGGGTGGCCAGCTGGCGACGTACCTCGCGGCGATCCAGGCGGGCGTGGACGCGATCGACGGCGCGACCGCGTCGATGGCGGGCACGACGTCGCAGCCGCCGCTGTCGTCGATCGTGGCGCTGACCGACCACACCGAGCGCTCCACCGGCCTCGACCTGCAGAACGTCTGCGACCTGGAGCCGTACTGGGAGTCGGTGCGCAAGATCTACGCGCCGTTCGAGTCCGGCATCCCCGGCCCGACCGGCCGCGTCTACCACCACGAGATCCCCGGTGGTCAGCTCTCGAACCTGCGCACCCAGGCCGTCGCTCTCGGCCTCGGTGAGAAGTTCGAGGAGATCGAGTCGATGTACGCGGCCGCCGACCGCATGCTCGGCCACCTCGTGAAGGTGACGCCGTCGTCCAAGGTCGTCGGCGACCTCGCGCTGCACCTCGTGGGCGCGGGCGTCTCGCCGAAGGACTTCGAGGCGGACCCCGGGAAGTTCGACATCCCGGCGTCGGTCATCGGCTTCCTGCACGGCGAACTGGGCGACCCGCCCGGTGGCTGGCCGGAGCCGTTCCGCAGCAAGGCGCTGGAGGGCCGTCCCGCGCCGAAGCCGGTCGAGGAGCTCTCCGCCGAGGACGAGGCGGGTCTCGTCGACGACCGCCGGGCGACCTTGAACAGGCTGCTGTTCCCCGGGCCCACCAAGGAGTTCCGCACGCACCGCGACGCCTACGGCGACACGTCGGTGTTGCGTTCCAAGGACTTCTTCTACGGCCTGCGTCCGGGCGAGGAGTACTCCGTCGACCTGGAGCCGGGTGTGCGGCTGCTGATCGGCCTGGAGGCGATCTCCGAGGCCGACGCGCGAGGCATCCGCACGGTCATGGCGACCCTGAACGGCCAGATGCGCCCGATCCAGGTCCGCGACCGTTCGGTGGCCGCCGACATCCCGGCCGCCGAGAAGGCCGACCGCACGAACCAGAACCACGTGGCGGCCCCGTTCGCCGGCGTGGTGACGGCGGTGGTGGCCGAGGGCGACCAGGTCGACGCCGGTCAGACCGTCGCGACGATCGAGGCCATGAAGATGGAGGCCGCGATCACCGCCCCGAAGGCCGGTGTCGTCGCGCGCCTGGCGCTGCGCGGCGCCCAGCAGGTCGAAGGCGGCGACCTGCTGATCGTCCTGGAGTAAGTCGTTGGTCCCGAAGGGCCCGGTCTCGTCTCGAGGCCGGGCCCTTCGTGGTGCGAGGAGCGCGGAACTCCACGACGATTCCCTGCGTTGCACCGGTCACGGGGACAGGGAAGAGGGATTCGCATCATGAAGAAGGCGTTGGCCGGCCTGCTCGGCCTGGCAGGGGTGGCGTGGGCGCTGAAGGACGTGCCGAAGCAGCTGGGCGGCAAGCCCGACCCGGCCAGGATGGCGCGCTCACCGCGCTACCGCGACGGGAAGTTCCACAACGACAAGGAAGTCCGCACGGTCCCTGACCGCGACTCCTTCTCCATCCGCGACTTCGTCTTCGGCAGCGAGGACCGCAAGCCGTCCGTCGCGGTCCCGCTCGTGGGACCCGCCGCGCCGGTGTCCGAGGGCCTGCACATCACCTGGTACGGCCACGCCTCCGCGCTGATCGAGATCGACGGCGCCGCGGTGCTCGTCGATCCGGTGTGGAGCGACCGCGTCTCACCTTCGACGCGCGTCGGCCCCAAGCGGCTGCACCCGGTTCCGCACCAGTTGTCGGATTTGCCCGCTGTCAGCGCCGTGGTGATCTCGCACGACCACTACGACCACCTCGACATGCAGACCGTGCAGGCGTTGACGTCGAGCACTTCCGCTGTGTTCGTGGTGCCGTTGGGGCTTGGTGCGCACCTGGCCCGGTGGGACGTGCCCGCTGCCCGGATCGTCGAGCTGGACTGGGACGAGTCGCACTCCGTGGACGGGTTCACCCTCACCTGCACCGCGGCTCAGCACTTCTCCGGGCGTTCGGTGCAGCGCAACGTCACGTTGTGGGCGTCCTGGGTGATCAAGCGTGGGGCGCGGTCGGTGTTCTACAGCGGCGACACCGGGTACTTCGAGGGGTACAAGGCGATCGGGACGGCGCACGGACCGTTCGACGCGGTGTTGATGCAGGTCGGTGCGTACGACGATGCGTGGCCGGACATCCACATGACGCCCGAGGACGGCGTCCGGGCGTTCGACGACGTCGGCGGCGGGCTGTTGATCCCGGTGCACTGGGCGACGTTCAACCTCGGGTTCCACCCTTGGGGGGAGCCGATCGACCGGATCTGGCGGGAGGCCAAGGCGCGTGGGGTGACGTTGGCCGTGCCTCGGCCGGGGGAGCGGGTCGATGTGGACAAGCCGGGCGAGGTTGACGGGTGGTGGCAGGCGCTCGCCTGAGGCGTCTGTTGTGGGGTGGCTTGCGGGTCGCGACCTTGCGGGTGGGTTGGCTTGCGGGCGGCGACCTTGCGTTGCGTGCGTTTTCCTGGGGGCGCTGCCCCCAGACCCCCGGCAATCTGATCGGGGGGGGGCCATGAGCGGGCAGATGGCACGCCTGTTGCTTTGGGCGGCTGCCTGTTGATGTGAGGGTTGCGTTGGCGGTAAGGACGGCTCGCCTTCGGCGTCGCCGCCCATCCGGGTCGCGGTGGGGGTCATGCGGGTCTGACGCACCTGGGACGATGGGGTGGTGACACGAATCGTTGCCGGGACGGCGGGAGGCCGCAGGCTCAAGGTTCCGCCCAAGGGCACGCGGCCCACGTCCGACCGGGTTCGGGAGGCGTTGTTCAGCTCGCTCGAGGCGTTGATCGACCTCGACGGCGTGCGGGTGCTTGACCTGTACGCCGGGTCGGGGGCGCTGGGGCTGGAGGCGCTGAGCAGGGGCGCTGGGCACGCGACGTTCGTCGAGTCGGACAAGCGGGCCGCCGACGTGCTCAAGGGCAACGCCCAGGAGCTCGGGTTCGCGAACGCGGTGGTCGTGAATCGCACGGCTGAGGCTTATGTCTTGGCCGAAGGGGAGGAGTTCGACGTCGTGTTCGCCGATCCGCCCTATGCCGTGGGTGACGACGAGCTCGCCAAGGTGCTCCACGGGATCGTGCCGAGGCTCACCGCTGACGCCATCTTGATCGTGGAACGTGCTTCGCGAAGTGCCGAACCAGCGTGGCCGGAAGAGGTGGAATCCTTGCGTGCCAAGCGTTACGGGGACACGGCTGTGTACTGGGCCCAGGTGCGTGCTGATGGGTGACGAGAACCACGGACACGCCTGGAGGCGTCCGATCGGGTGCTAACGTCCGGCTCATGACGCGTGCCGTGTACCCCGGCTCCTACGACCCGGTAACCAACGGTCACCTGGACATCATCGGGAGAGCCGCGCACCTCTTCGAAGAGGTTGTCGTCGCTGTGCTCATCAACAAGAACAAGCGCACCTTGTTCGACGTCGAGGAGCGGCAGGAGATGCTGCGCGAGGTCACGTCGCAGTGGGACAACGTGCGCGTGGACTCCTGGCACGGCCTGCTGGTCGACTACTGCCGCGAGAACAACATCAAGGCCATCGTGAAGGGCCTGCGCGCGGTCAGCGACTACGACTACGAGCTGCAGATGGCGCAGATGAACCACCAGCTCACCGGCGTCGACACGCTGTTCATGCAGGCCAGCCCGCAGTACTCCTACCTGGCGTCCTCGCTGGTCAAGGAGGTCGCGACGTACGGTGGCGATGTCTCAACGCTGCTGCCCGCCTCCATCGAGCAGCGGCTGCAGCAGCGCCTCGCCGAGACGCGCTAGTCCAGGACGAGCTTCATCCCCACGTGCGACGCGGCGAACCCGAGCCGCTCGTAGAACCGGTGCGCGTCCACGCGTGACGCGTCCGTCGTCAGCTGCACCATGCCGCAACCGCGTGCGCGCGCCTCGTCGATCGCCCACCTGATCAGATGCTCGCCGAGGCCGTTGCCGCGCTGGTCGGAGCGGACCCGCACGGCCTCCACGGTCGCGCGGGTCGTGCCCAGGCGGGACAGGCCCGTCGTGAACGTCAGCTGCAGCGTGCCCACGACCTCGTCGCCGTCGACCGCCACGGCCAGGTGCTGGTGCGGGTCGGCGTCGATCACCTCGAACGCCTTCAGGTAGGCCGGATCGCCGGGCTTCTCCCGCTGCGCGCCGAGCGGGTCGTCGGCCAGCATTGCCACGATCGGGTGGACATCGGCGGCCGTCGCCCGCCTGATTGTGATCTTCACGTTTCTCCCCGGCTGGATGTGGGCAAATCCTGACACGCCCTGCCGATCTCCCTCTCCCGAAGAGATCGGCAGGGCACACTTGTGGGTGGGAGTCACAGGGGTTAGGGAGTGAGACGTGTACCGGGTGTTCGAGGCACTCGACGAGCTCGTCACGATCGTCGAGGAAGCGCGCGGAGTTCCGATGACCTCGGGTTGCGTCGTGCCGCGCGGCGATGTGCTCGAACTGCTCGACGACGTGCGCGACGCGATCCCCGCGGAGCTCGACGACGCGCAGGACGTGCTGGACCACCGTGACGAGGTCGTCGGCAAGGCCAAGCACGAGGCCGAGTCCGGCGTGTCGAAGGCACGCGCCGACGCGGACCGCATGCTCGCCGAGGCGCAGGCCGAGGCCGAGGCGATGCTGTCCGACGCGCGCGCCCGTGCCGAGCGGATGATCGCCGAGGCGGAGGACCAGGCCGAACGGACCGTGGCCGCCGGCCGCCAGGAGTACGACGACCTGGTGGGTCGCTCGCACGCCGAGGCCGAGCGCATGATCCAGGCGGGCCGCGCCAACTACGAGCGCGCCACCGAGGACGGCCGCGCCGAGCAGGCCAGGCTCGTCAACGAGCAGGAGGTCGTCCGCACGGCGCACGCCGAGGCGGCACGCCTGCTCGACGCCGCCCAGAACGAGTCCATCCGGCTGCGGTCGGAGTGCGACGCGTACGTGGACGGCAAGCTCGCGGACTTCGAGGACCTCCTCGCACACACGCTCAGGTCGGTCGGCAAGGGCCGTTCGCACCTGCGCGGACCGGCCGTCGCGGGTGCCGCGGCGCCGTTCGACTACGGTTCCTGACGAACCAGCCCGGTCCCAGGTCGACTGAACGTGTGATTCGCGCTACGTCGGACAGGTGCGATCACCTGCCGATTTCACGCGCGGGGGCGTCGTCCCGTACCCTGGACCGGCTGGACGTGGTAGGTCCCCGCCGGCAAAACCCGAAATCATGACTGAGCATCGTCACGCGTCCACGCGTCCCACAGCATCCAGTCCCTGGGTCATCGACACCAGGGACATCGGCCGTCGCGCCGGTCTAAGCCGACCCCTCGTGAGGTCGGTTCCCGGCGAAGGTGTGGGGCTGCTCGGGGTGATCGCGGTGCCCGAGAGCGGGGAAGTTGAGCTGGACCTCCTGATCGAATCGGTCGTGGAGGGCCTGCTCGTGACGGGGACAGCGTCCGCGAAGGTCGAAGGGGAGTGCTCGAGGTGTCTCGAGCCGCTCACCGATGAGGTTGAAGTCCGGGTCACGGAGCTCTACGCGTGGCCGGACAGCACCACGGACGAGACCACGGATGAATACGAGGTCAGCCGGATCGTCAACGATCTGATCGACCTCGAGCCTGTGGTGCGGGACGCCATCGTTCTCGCGCTGCCGCAGGCACCGCTCTGCGAGCCGGACTGCAAGGGGCTTTGCTCCGAGTGTGGTGGCAGGTGGGCGGAGCTCGGGCCCGACCACGGGCATGAGACGATTGACCCTCGTTGGGCCGCGTTGCAAGAGCGGTTCGACGATGACAACTCGGAGGAGAAGTAGTCGTGGCCGTCCCGAAGCGGAAAATGTCGCGTTCGAACACCCGCGCGCGCCGTTCCCAGTGGAAGACGTCTGCCGTGCACCTGGTGGCGTGCTCCAACAAGGCTTGCCGCCAGCCGAAGCCGCAGCACGTCGCCTGCCCGGCCTGTGGTCAGTACGCTGGCCGCCAGGTCGCTCAGCCGGCCTGATCTCCTCGGCGACGTAGTGGGGGGAAAGCCGCCGCGCGCACCGCAAGCGGACCGCGCGGACCTGCTCGAAGCGCTCGGCGTCCACCTGGACGCCGAGCTGCTCGTGCTGTCGCTCACCCACCGGTCTTACGCGTACGAGAACGGCGGCTTGCCGCCGAACGAGCGTCTCGAGTTCTTGGGAGACGCGGTGTTGGGGCTGGTCGTCACCGACCACCTCTACCGCACCCATCCCGACCTTCCCGAAGGTCAGCTCGCGAAGCTCCGTGCCAGCGTGGTCAACATGCACGCACTGGCCGGCGTGGCGCGCAACCTGAGTGACGGCGGGCTCGGTGCACACCTGTTGCTCGGTCGTGGCGAAGAGCTGACCGGCGGCAGGGACAAGGCAAGCATTCTCGCTGACGGCCTCGAAGCCGTCATCGGTGCGGTGTACCTGCAGTTCGGTATCGATACCGCACGAACGTTCGTTCACCGGCTGTTCGATCCGCTCTTGGCCAAAGCTCCGCTTTTGGGTGCTGGACTGGACTGGAAGACAAGCCTGCAGGAGCTCACCGCTCAAGCCAGCCTCGGCGTCCCGGAGTACCGCGTGGACGACCAGGGGCCGGACCACCGCAAGGAGTTCACCGCAACGGTGCTCGTCGGTGGCCAGCCTTACGGCAAGGGTGATGGGCGCACCAAGAAGGAAGCCGAGCAGAAAGCCGCTGAAGCGGCTTATCATGTTCTGTCGGAACGGGCCAAGGCCGAGCAGGAGTCGGTCAGGGCCAAGAACGGACAGAATGGCGCCTCGGTGACGCCAGGGATCTCCCCAACCGAGGAAGACTGAGACCGCAATGTATGCGACCAGGAACCGCACGAACCGCCGCACCCGCACCGCTCGCGGGCCGGTGAACACCTCCCGCAGTGGAGGAATCCAGGGCCTTGTGCTGGTCAGGGACACGAGCCGCGCGGGGGTGTGGGTTCTCAAGCCCACCAAGCCGCAGGCCGCCGTGATCGACGCGCAGCCCCTCGACGAGGGCAAGTCCGAAGCCTGACGTGCCCGAACTCCCGGAGGTCGAGGTAGTACGCCTCGGCCTTGAAGCCCACGTCGCCGGCAGGGTCATCTCCTCGGTAGAGGTGTTGCACCCACGCGCCATCCGCCGGCACGACATGGGTTCCTTGGACTTCTGCGCGCGCCTGGCAGGCCAGCCAATGGCCGCCGCCAGGCGCCGCGGCAAGTACCTCTGGGTCGAACTGGCTGACAAGGCCGCCATGCTCGCGCACCTGGGCATGAGCGGCCAAATGCTCGTCCAGCCCTCGTCGGCCCCCGACGAGAAGCATCTGCGCGTCCGCTTCCGGTTTTCCGACGGCGGACCAGAGCTGCGTTTCGTCGACCAACGCACCTTCGGCGGCCTAGCGCTGGCCGAGTTGGTCGAAGTCGACGGCACCCTGGTGCCCGACTCGGTCGCACACATCGCCCGCGACCCCATGGACCCTTTGTTCTCCCGTGATGCTGCCGTGCGCGCGTTGCGCCTGCGTCACACCGAGATCAAACGTGCCCTGCTCGACCAGACCCTCGTGTCCGGCATCGGCAACATCTACGCCGACGAGGCCCTCTGGCGCGCGAAGCTGCACGGCACCCGCATGACGGACAAGCTCACGAAACCCAAGGCCGCCGAGCTGCTGGACCACGCCACCGACGTGATGCGTGAGGCGCTCGGCCAGGGCGGGACGTCGTTCGACGCCTTGTACGTCAACATCAACGGGCAGTCCGGGTACTTCGACCGGTCACTCAACGCGTACGGCCAGGAGAACAGGCCGTGCAAGCGGTGCGGTGCCGCCATCGTGCGGGAGCCGTTCATGAACCGCTCCTCGTACTCGTGCCCGCGTTGCCAGCCTCGCCCCAGGGCTTGAGGCTTCTTCCTCTGCTCCGCAGCCGTGCTGACAACCCGCGCACGCGCCTGAACGTCCTGTAGTCAAACCCTTGTTCCGCGTCTCAAATCTCGAAGCCGTAACGCGCGTTAGACAGTACTGCGCACTGCGTAGTACTGTCCACGGCGCAACAGTGACACTCCCCAAAGCGGAGTTCGTTTGGTGATCAAAATGGGCTTCGCCGATTTCGACCACCAAGCCGAGGGTCGGAGGGGGCCATGGACACCAGTCAACTGCTCAAAGGGGTGCTGGACCTGGCCGTCCTTGCGGTTCTGCGCAAGGACGACGGGTACGGGTACGACGTGGTGCGCAGACTGCGCGCCGGGGGATTGGACGAAGTGGGCGACGCGTCGGTGTACGGGACGCTGCGGCGGCTCTACAACGCGGGGATGCTGACCTCGTACGTGGTGCCCAGTGAAGAGGGACCGCACCGCAAGTACTACAGCATCAACGAGACCGGGCGGGCGCGCCTGGCTGAGTCGAGGGAGACGTGGAGGTCGTTCGCCAGCACGCTGGACGGCCTGCTCGAGGAGGTCGCAGCATGAACACGCAAGCGCTCGGTGTCGAGTACTACCTGACCGGGATGCGTGCCGGCCTCGACGACCTGCCTCCCAACGAGGTCGCCGAGATCATGGAGGACGTCGAGGCGCACATCGCCGAACTGTCGTCCGAGCTCGGTGAGAACGAGACCTTGGAGCAGCGGCTCGGGCCGCCCGAGCAGTACGCGCAGGAGCTCCGGCAGGCCGCCGGGTACCCGCCGCGGACCGAGCGGTTGCCGGTCACGACCAAGAAGCAGCTGCTGACCCGGCCACGGGCGGCGGCCTGGGGGCTCGTGGGGGCCACCGGCGTCACGTTGCTCGCGGGGGCGGCGGCGCTGCGGGAGCCGGCGATCCTGCTCCTGCCCGCGGTGATCCTCGTGCTGAGCCTGGCGCTCGTGAACGACCGGGGGCCCGCGCAGCAGGAGATCATGAACCTGCCGGAGACGATCAGGCTCAAGAAGTGGCTGACGCCGGAGCCGGGCACGCCGGCCGAGCGGGCGATCACCTATCTCAGGTCGTTGCAGCCCGCCTGGTGGCTGGTGCGGGCGGGGCTGCTCGGTCTTGGTGCCGTGCTGCTCGCCGGTCGCGACATCCTCGGGTTCCTCGCGATCGCCGCCGTCGCCGTGGTGTCGGTGTTCGCCGGGCCGCGCGCCAAGGTCGACCGGCGCTGGCTGTGGTTCAGCCTGCCCGCCTCGGCGTTGGCGGTGGGTCTGTTGTTCCAGGTGATCGACGTGACCGCGGGACAGCTCGGGTACAACGCGTCGCGCTCGTCGTACTCGGGGCCCGTCATGGAGACGTACGACAACATCTACGTGTACGACGAGAACGGCAAGCTGCTCTCGAACGTGACGCTGTACGACCAGGACGGCCAGCCGATCAACGCGCGGCAGGGCTACTCCAGCTGCTACGACTCCGACAACGGCCCTGAGCCGGTCATTCCCGCTAACCGCTATCCGCGGCCGAAGGTCGCTTACGAAAACGGCCGCTGTTACACAGTGGAACCGACCGTGACCGCTCCGTCATCACCGTCGAGTGCGGAACCGCCGAGTTCTGCGAGCGCGACTCCGAGCTCGGTGCCACCTACTTCTGTGTCACCCAGCAAGTAATCGAAGGAGCGGGACCCGTCGGGGGGTCCCGCTCCTACTTGTTCTGCTGTGGGTCGGCCAGGTGGCGCAAAATCGGCATGGCCGAGCGCAGGTGTTCTCTGTCTTCTGGGGAAAGTTCGGACATTCTTTCACTCAATAGTTCGGCTTCGCCGTGAGCGAGCGACAGGATCGTGTCGCGGCCGACTTCGGTGAGCACGACTATCGTTGCTCTGCCGTCGGCTGCGTCAGGCTCTCTTCGGACGAGGCCAGTGGACTCCAAGCTGGTCACGACGGTTGTAGCGGTCGGCTGAGAACACAGCGCGCGCACGGCGATCTCGCCGATCCGCATCGGGCCGTGGGCGCTCAGTTCTGACAGCACCAATAACTGGGTGGGTTGCAAACGACGGGCCGGAGCGGCCTGTCGAAGACTTCGCACCAGCCGGTGCACGGCCACCACGAGTTGAAGTGCCTCGTGGTTGGTGACGGTGGTGGGCATCGTTTCTCCGCGCGCATGTGATTGTCCGAATTCGGACACGAACCCTGGCACTTTCCCTCATTCACGCTCCGCGCGCTATCCGCCAACTGCCGATAACCCATTCGGCCGTTGTGGTGACGCGAGGTGTCACGGCGCGCGTCCGACACACTTAAATGTGCTGGTAAACGGCGTAAAAAGCGCAGCGAAGCTCACTCGAACGGGCGCCGGGCTGAAGCATGATTCAACGAGACAGATCTGCGGTCAGAACTGTGGGAAGGCGCACTCGTTTACCCGTGTGGCGCAGCGCGTACCCCCGAACGGCCCACCTCGGTCCAGGAGCAGACTGGTCCGGTGAGTCCGAAAACCAGACGTGGCGAGCTCCGCATCCACCTCGGCGCCGCTCCCGGTGTCGGCAAGACGTTCGCCATGCTCGGGGAGGCGCACCGCCGGCGGGAACGCGGCACGGACGTGGTCGTCGGATTCGTCGAGGCCCACGGTCGTGCGAAGACCGCTGACCTGGCAGAAGGCCTGGAAGTCGTCACGCGCAGGCGCTCCGAGCACCGTGGCGTCGAGCTCACCGAGATGGACGTCGACGCCGTGCTGGCCCGTGCGCCGCAGGTTGCCGTCGTCGACGAACTGGCGCACACGAACGCACCGGGATCCCGTAATGCAAAACGGTGGCAGGACGTCGAGGAACTCCTCGAAGCCGGGATTGATGTGCTGTCCACGGTCAACATTCAGCACCTGGAATCCCTGAACGACGTCGTTCACCGCATAACGGGCGTACCGCAGAAGGAAACGGTGCCGGACGAGGTCGTGCGCAAAGCGAACCAGATCCAGCTCGTCGACCTCACGCCGGAAGCTCTGCGCCGCAGGCTCGCTCACGGCGACGTCTACGCGGCGAACAAGATCGACGCCGCGCTCGGCAACTACTTCCGCGTCGGGAACCTCACCGCGCTGCGCGAACTCGCGCTGCTCTGGGTCGCCGATCAGGTCGACGTCGCGTTGCTGCGCTACCGGACCGAACAGCAGATCACCGACACGTGGGAGACGCGCGAACGTGTCGTCGTCGCCATCACCGGTGGCGCGGAAAGCGAGACGCTCATCCGTCGCGCGCGTCGCATCGCCACGCGCGCGGGTGGCGACCTTCTCGTCGTGCACGTGCTGCGCGGCGATGGCCTCGCAGGCGCTGATCCGCACTCACTGCAGAAGTACCGCAAGCTCGCCGAGGACGTCGGTGCCACGTTCCACACCGTCGTCGGGGATGACGTGCCGACGGCGCTGCTGGAGTTCTCACGCGGCGTCAACGCCACACAGCTCGTGGTCGGCACCTCGCGCCGTTCGCGGTTCGCGCGCGTGTTCTCGGCGGGTATCGGCTCCACGGTCGTGCAGGAGTCTGGTGCGATCGACGTCCACATGGTCACGCATCCGGCGACGACCAGCGGCTGGCGCGCCCGGTTCGCCGGCAGTCCGTTGAGGCCGAGCCGGCTCGCTTGGGGCTGGTTCCTCGCGGTGGCCGGTCCCGCACTGGTCACGGCGGCCGGGGCGTCGTTGCGCGGCGGTCTGAACTTCTCCACGAACGTCATCGGCTACCTGCTGGTCACGCTCGTCGTGGCGATCGTCGGCGGGCTCGGCCCCGCGATCGCCGCCGCGCTGATCAACGCGTTGCTGCTGAACTTCTTCTTCACCGAGCCCTTCTACACGTTCACCATCGACGCGCAGCAGAACGTGCTCACCTTCTTCGCGATGATCATCGTGGGCGTGTCCACGGCGTTGGTGGTGGACCACGCCGCTCGCCGTGCGACCCAGGCGGCGCGCGCTCGCACCGAGGCCACGCTCCTCGCGTCGTACGCGCGCACCGTGCTGACGAACCCGCAGCCACTCGCACGGCTGTTGGAGAAGGTGAAGGAGAACTTCGGCCTCACGTCCGTCGCGCTGTTGGAGCGTGTCGACGGCTCGTGGGAGCGCGTCGCGTGCGTCGGCATCGGCCCGTGCGACGAGCCCGACGACGCGGACGTCGACATCGCCGTGACCCCGGACGTGCACCTCGCGCTGCGCGGCCGTTCGCTGCCCGCGTCCGACCGCCGGGTTCTCGAAGCGGCCGCAGGCCAGGCGCTACTCGCGCTGAGGCAGCAACGAATGGCCGAGCAGACCCTCGACGCCCAGCGCCAGGCCTCTCGCACCGAACTGCGCACCGCACTCCTGAGCGCCGTTGGCCACGACCTCCGCACACCACTGACCTCGATCAAGGCGTCCGTCGGCTCGTTGCGCGACCCGGAGCTGACGCTGTCGGACGCCGACACCGCCGAGCTGCTGGAGGCGGTCGAGGAGTCGGCGGACCGCCTGACCGGCCTCGTCGACAACCTGCTCGACTCCTCGCGCCTCGCCACCGGCGCCGTGGAACCGCAGTTCCGCGCCGTCGGCTACTACGAGGCCGTCGCACGGGCACTGGTCGGCCAGAGCGGCGACGTCGAGGTCGACGTCCCGGAGTCACTGCCGCCCGTGCGTGCCGACGTGGGCCTGCTCGAACGAGTCATCGCGAACGTCGTCGGCAACGCCGTGCGCTACGCCGGTGCCGTGGCGTTGCGCGCCTCGGCACATGGCTCCGAGGTGGAGCTGCGAGTCGTCGACCACGGCCGCGGCCTGCCCAGCGGCACCGCGGACCAGGTCTTCGCCCCGTTCCAGCGCCTCGGCGACCGCACGCCGGGTGGCGTTGGTCTCGGTCTGAGCGTGGCGAAGGGCTTCACCGAGGCCATGGGAGGCACGATCACCATGGAGGACACACCCGGTGGCGGCCTCACCGTGGTGATCTCACTCCCCGCCGAGGAGAGGATCGCGTGACAAAAGTACTGGTGGTCGACGACGAGCCGCAGATCGTGCGCGCCCTGCGAATCAACCTCTCGGCCAGGGGCTACGAAGTCCTCACCGCCCCCGACGGCGCCACGGCCCTTCGTCTGGCAGCGGATGGCAAACCAGACGTGGTGGTCCTGGACCTGGGACTGCCCGACATGGACGGTACCGACGTCATCGCAGGCCTGCGCGGCTGGACCACCCTGCCGATCATCGTCCTCTCCGCCCGCACCGACTCGGCCGACAAGGTCGACGCCCTGGACGCCGGCGCCGACGACTACGTGACGAAACCGTTCGGCATGGACGAACTCCTCGCCCGCCTGCGCGCCGCCGTCCGCCGCTCGGCCACGACCGGCCCCGAGGACGAGCCGATCGTGCAGACCGCCTCGTTCGCCGTCGACCTGGCGGCGAAGCGCGTGCTCAAGGACGGCGCCGAGGTGCACCTCACGCCCACCGAGTGGGGACTTCTGGAGGTGCTGGCGCGCAACGCGGGCAAACTCGTCGCGCAGAAACAGCTGCTGCGGGACGTGTGGGGGCCCGCGTACGAGAAGGAGACGCACTACCTGCGGGTGTACCTGGCGCAGTTGCGGCGGAAGCTGGAGCCGGAGCCCGCCCGGCCGCGGCACCTGCTGACCGAGCCGGGCATGGGCTACCGGTTCGAGCTGTGACGGACCATCGCTGTGGTTCGCGCGACCGGCTTCGCTGATCTTGCGTCCGAACGCGGTCGCTGTGCCGGACGCGCGCCGACTCCTGTGCGCGGTGTGGCGGCCGGACCAAGCGGATCCGGCGGACCGCCGCCGCCACGCTCAGAACCGTGCCGGACTAGGGCGTCGGGTCCGGCGTGCCGGTGCTCGACGACGAGGACGACGGCGGCGCGGTGGGCGACTCCGTAGAAGAAGGGGTCGACGTGGGCGGCTCCGTCTCCGAAGGCGGCGTGCTCTGCGTCTCGGTCTGCGTCGGCTGGGCCGGGGCGGTGGTCAGCTGCGGCTGGTCCGGCGTGCCCGGCTTCGGCTGGTCCTGCGGGCGGGCCGCCTGCTTGCGGTCCGGTGCGGATGCCGGCTTCGGTGCGCCGGAGGACACTGTGACCACGACGGTGCTGGTGCTGCCGTCCGGTGCGACGCTGGTGATGGTCTGCACCACGTCGGCCGACGTGCGTTCCGGGGCCGCCTCGCGGCCCGATGCGGCGAGCATGGAGGCCACGGTGGCGAACAACGTCGCCACGACCACGCCGCCCGCAGCCAGCATCACTGCCGTGCCCACGCGCTTCTTCGGCTGGGCAGGCTCGGTCGGTGACTGCGGATGATCTTCCTCGAACACCACTCGCTCCTCGGGGGAAACCCGGTCGGATGGACTTGTGTTCGAGTTATCGGCGGAAACGCACCAAAGCCTCAGCGGAGCCACACCTTCGTGTAGCTCTGCGTTACAAGGCGGTGACTGGCGTAACCCTAAGGGGTCGTCGTCGTTGTGACCGGGTCCGCCGTCGTCGTGGTGGTGACGACGGCCGTCGTGGTCGTGGTCGACGCCTTGGTGGTCGTCGTGGTGTTCGACGTGATCACCGGCGGCGGGTCGTCGGTCGTGACCGTCGTCGTCGTGCCGTCGGCGCGCGTGATGGTCGTGACGCGCGTCTGCTTCTTCGTCGTCGTGGTCGTCGCCGACGTCGTGGTCTCGGCTGTCGTCGTGGTCTGCGCGGCGGTCGAGGACGGCGCGGAGGTCGGCACGATGCTCAGGGCGTCGCGCACGGCCTCCTTGCGCGGCGGCTGGGTCGCCGGGGACTCGTTCGCGGTGTTCGCGCCCGCGGCGAGGGAGGCGACGGCGGCGAAGACGGTCGCCAGCACGACGCCTGAGGCAGCTAGGACGATTTGCGGTGCACCTCGGAAGAAGCGCGAGCGCGAGTCCGGTTCCGGGCTCTCGTACACGAAGTTTCCCCTGCTCGAAACGGTCAGCGGCCGAAGTTCTGGGTCCAGTAGTTGCCGCGGGTGTCCAGGCCCACGCCCATCGTGGTGAAGCTGCAGTTCTCGATGTTCTCGCGGTGACCGGTGGACTTCATCCAGCCGTCGACGACGGCGGCGGCGTTGGGGTAGCCCATCGCGATGTTCTCGCCGCCCGGCTTCGGGTAACCGGCCTCGCGCATGCGGACGTCGAACGTCCTGCCGTCCTGCGAGGTGTGCGAGAAGTACTTCTTGGTCGCCATGTCCGTGCTGTGGGCCTGCGCGGCGGTCGTGATGCGGTCGTCGATCACGAGGGCCTTGCACCCTGCGGCGGAGCGGGCGTCGTTCACGAGCGCGAGCACGGCCTGCTCCGGCGTCTGACCGGTGGGCGGCTTCGTCTGGGCGGGCGGCTTCGGCGCCTCGGGGGGTGGCGTCGTGGTGGACGGGGCCGGCGGCGTCGAAGGCGTGGAAGAAGGAGTCTCGGTCGTCGTCGAGGTGGCGGGCACCGAGGAGGACGTCTGAGGTGCGGACGTGCCGCCGTTGGTGTCACCGCCGTCGGACGGCTGTCTGCCGCCGTTGGGTGCGGCGGCGTTGCCCGTTCCGAACTGGTTCGCTGCGTCGGTGCTCTCCTGCTGCGCGGCATTGGTGAAGCCGATGCCGAGAGGGGAGGTGCCGGAGAGGGCGAGGCCGCCGATTCCGGTTGCACCGATCAGCAGGCCGAGTAAGAGGCTGCGGGCACTCACGGGTCGGGACCGTACCACTAATGGGTGACAACCCCAGAGTGCGTCTTCAGTCACCTGGCGTGACTACGCAACCATTCGGAGGTGGACGTGCGACTAAACGCGTGGGTGCGTGGACGGGTTCAGGGCGTTGGTTTTCGCTGGTGGACGCGCGCCAGGGCGCTAGAACTAGGCCTGGTGGGCAGCGCTTCGAACAGGCCGGACGGCCGGGTCGAGGTCGTTGCCGAGGGTTCGCGGGAGAAGTGTGAACAACTGCTGAAAGCTCTCCGTTCGGGTGAAACTCCTGGACACGTCGAATCTGTCGGTGAGCAGTGGTCTGATGCCAGGGGCGACCTGACCGGGTTCGTCGAGCGCTGAACCGTTTTTCGAGAGCCGGCGTAGTAGGGAATCGTGGACTCCTCAGAAGACGTCCTCATCCAGCTGTACGACCGCTGGAGGGGCCCGCTGCTGCACTACGTGCTGCGGCTGGTCGACGGCGACTACCAGCAGGCAGAGGACGTCGTGCAGGAGACGCTGCTCCGCGCGTGGCGCAACCACGAGGACCTGAAACCGGACGACGCGGCACCGTGGCTCTACACGGTCGCCAAGAACCTGGTGATCTCCGGTTACCGCCGCCGCAACGCACGCGCGACCGAGGTGCCGCTCGAACCGGTGGACCTCCCGCCGGTCAGCGACCAGGTCGAACACGTGCTGCAGACGTGGCAGATCGCGTCGGCGCTGAGAGCGCTCACGCCTGAGCACCGGACGGTCGTCATCGAGCTGTACTACCGCCGCCGCACCGTCGCGGAGGCCGCCAAGACGCTCGGCATACCGCCGGGCACGGTCAAGTCGCGCTGTTTCTACGCACTGCGGGCGCTGCGCGACGCACTGGAGGAAAGAGGGGTGACCGAGGCGTGAGCTGCCAGCACACCGTCGAAGTCGGCGCTTACCTCTTCGGCTCGCTCGACCTCAAGGAACGAGCCGCCTTCGAACGCCACCTCGGCGACTGCGACTGCTGTCAGGCCGAGATGCTGCGGCTGGCCCCGCTGCCGGGGCTGCTCGGCCGCCTGACCCTGGAGGACGTCGAGAACCTCGACGAGATCCCCGCCTGCCCGCCCGAGCCGAAGCACGACCAGCGCCGCGTGCTGATCGTGTGCGCGGCCGTGCTGGTCCTGCTCGCGCTGGCCGGGGGCAGTTCTTTCCTGTGGCAGACGCCGTCGCAGCCCGCTTCTGCGCCGCCCACCTCGAGCCAGCCGCCCACGCCGACCTGGGCCGCCAGGGACGCGGCCAGCGGCGTGAACGGCGAGGTCTCGATGGTCTCGAAGACCTGGGGCACCGAGATGTGGTTCAAGCTCGGCGCGGTCAAGCCGGGCGGGCGGTGCAAGGTCATCGTGTTCGACCGGAAGGGGCAGCGCGAGGTCGGCGGCTGGTGGGGTTCCGATCACGCGCCTGACGAGCGGATTCCCGGTTCCACGTCGTTCCGCGTCGACCAGATCGAACGCATGGAGGTGTCCGACGAAAGCGGGCTGCTGGTCACTCTCCGTCCCTAGCGCTGTGATCGCCGACCTCCGCCGCGCCTTCCGGTGCTCAACAGGGCACCGCGATGCGCCCGTCTGAACAACGGAACACGGGGCGAAGGCCGACGATCACAGCGGTTGGACGCGCAGGTCAACCCACGCCTCCCGCAGCACGCGCAAGCGCTTGGGTACTCTGCCCCGCGTGCATCTCAAGAGCCTGACGCTGAAGGGCTTCAAGTCCTTCGCCTCGGCTACCACGCTGCGCTTCGAGCCCGGCATCACCTGTGTGGTCGGCCCCAACGGGTCCGGCAAGTCCAACGTGCTCGACGCGCTGCGCTGGGTCATGGGCACGCAGGGCGCCAAGGACCTGCGCGGCGGCAAGATGGAGGACGTCATCTTCGCCGGCACGTCCGGCCGCGCGCCGCTCGGTCGCGCCGAGGTGACGCTGACGATCGACAACGCCGACGGCATGCTGCCGATCGAGTACACCGAGGTGTCGATCACCCGCCGCATGTTCCGCGAGGGCGCCACCGAGTACGAGATCAACGGCAACTCGTGCCGCCTGATGGACATCCAGGAGTTGCTTTCGGACTCCGGCATCGGCCGCGAGATGCACGTGATCGTCGGTCAGGGCCAGCTCGCCGCGATCCTCGAGTCCAAACCGGAGGAGCGGCGCGCGTTCATCGAAGAGGCCGCCGGCGTCCTGAAGCACCGCAAGCGCAAGGAAAAGGCGCTGCGCAAGCTGGAGGCGATGCAGGCCAACCTGACGCGCCTCACCGACCTCACCGCGGAACTGCGCCGCCAGCTCAAGCCGCTGGGCAAGCAGGCCGAGATCGCCCGCCGCGCGCAGGTCGTCCAGTCCGAGCTGCGGGACAGCAAGCTCCGCCTGCTCGCCGACGACCTGGTGACGCAGCGCGAGACCATCGCGCAGGAGGAGCACGACGAGGCGAAGGCCCGCGTGCGCCGCGCCGAGGTCGAGAAGTCGTTGCAGGCCGCGCAGTACCAGCAGAACGAGCTGGAGGAGCGGGTCGCGGCCGACTCGCCGAAGCTGCAGGCCGCGCAGGACACCTGGTACCGGCTGTCCGCTTTGGAGGAACGCCTCCGCGGCACGGTCAGGCTCGCCGCCGAACGCGCCCGCCACCTGTCCGCCGACGTGGACGCGCCGTCGCGCGGACGTGACCCGGACGACCTCGACCGCGAGGCCGAGGAGACCGCCGAGATGGAGCTGGAGCTCCAGGAAGGCGTGACCGAGGCCCGCATCGCGCTGGCCGAGGCCGTCGAGACGCGCGCCGAACTGGAGCGCATGGTCTCGCAGGCGGAGAAGGCGCACATCGCCGCCGTCCGCGCGATCGCCGACCGCCGGGAGGGCCTCGCCCGCCTGTCCGGTCAGGTGGAAGCGTTGCGCAGCAAGACGAACGCGACCGCGGAGGAGATCGAACGCCTCTCCGTCACGCTGTCCGAGGCGTCCGAACGCGCCGAGTACGCGTCGATGGAGCTGGCCGAGGCCCGCGAGATCACCGGCACCGAGGACGAGGACGACCACGGCCTCGACGAACGCCACCACCAGGCCGTGCAGTCCCACGACGCGGCACGGCAGCGCGTCGAGGAACTGGTCAAGGCCGAACGCACCGCGGAACGCGACATCGCGTCGTGGCGCGCTCGTGTCGACGCTCTTTCACTTGGCCTGACGCGCAAGGACGGCGCGGGCGCGCTGCTCGCGTCGGACGTGCCGGGCCTGCTGGGTTCCGTCGCCGCGTTGCTGACCGTCGAACCGGGCTACGAGGTCGCACTGGCCGCCGCGCTCGGCCCGATCGCCGACGCCGTCGCGGTGTCGTCCGGTGACGGCGCGCTCGCGGCCCTGAAGCTGTTGAAGGAGAAGGACGGCGGCCGCGCGGGCGTGCTGATCGGCTCCCACGGGTCCGCCGTGGACACCTCGCAGTGGGGCTACCTGCCGCACGGCGCGCGGTGGGCGATCGACGTCGTGCACGCGCCGGAAGCGTTGCGCCCGGCGTTGGCCCGTGCGCTCGATCGCCTTGCCGTGGTGGGAGATCTGGACACCGCGGCCGGGTTCAACGGCCGCGCGGTCACCCGTGAGGGCGACCTCTTCGGCACGGACTGGGCCGTCGGCGGCTCGGGTGCCCAGGGCCAGAGCGTCATCGAGGTGCAGGCCGCCGTCGACGAGGCGCAGGAGCAGCTCGCGACCGCGGAACGGGCGCTGGAGCACGCTTCGGCCGCGCTCGAAGGCGCCCGTGCCGAGCAGCAGGCCCGCCGCAAGGTGCTCGACGCGGTCAAGGAGGCCATGCAGGAGGCCAAGGTCCGGCAGGCCCGCTCCGGCGAGCGGCTGAACCGGATGGCCACGGCCGTGCGGTCCGCGGAGGCCGAGGTCAACCGCATCTCCGAGGCGCGCGCCAAGGTCGAGCGGTCGCGCGAGGAAGCCCTGATGAAGCTGGGCGAGCTCGAAGAGCGGCTGCTGATGGCCGAGGAGGAGCAGACCCTCGACGACGAGCCGGACACCGACCAGCGCGACGCACTGGCCGCTGAGCTGGCTCAGGCGCGTCAGAGCGAGATGGACGCACGCCTGGTGCAGCGCACCGCGGAAGAGCGCGCACGGGCGCTGCAGGGCAAGGCAGAGGGCCTGCGCCGTGCCGCCCGCGCCGAGCGCGAGGCCCGCGAACGCCACGCCCGCGCCACCCAGCACCGCGCCCGTGGTGCCGTGGTCGCGAAGGCCGTCGTCCGCGGCGGCGAGCAGGCGCTGGAACGCATCGAGATCTCGCTGTCCCGCGCCGCCCGCGAGCGCGACCATGCCCAGGAACGCCGTGCGCAGCACGAACTCCTGCTGACCCAGGTGCGCGGCCTGGTGCGGGAGATGTCCGGTGAGCTGGAGAAGCTCGTCGACGCCGTGCACCGCGACGAGGTCATGCGAGCCGAGCAGCGCATGCGCATCGAGCAGCTGGAAACCAAGATCGCCGAGGACTTCGGCATCGGCCTGGAAGACCTGACCAACGAGTACGGCCCCGACGTCATGGTGCCCGCCTCGGCCGCCGAGATGGCGGAGTACCAGGCCGCCAAGGAACGCGGCGAGCAGGTCTCCGAGCCGCAGCCGATGCCGTACGACCGCGACACCCAGATGCGCCGCGCCAAGCGTGCCGAGCGCGACATGTCGTTGCTGGGCAAGGTGAACCCGCTCGCGCTGGAGGAGTTCGCGGCGCTGGAGGAGCGCTACAAGTTCCTCTCCACGCAGCTCGAGGACATCAAGGACACCCGTCGCGACCTGCTCACGGTCGTGAAGGAGGTCGACGACAAGATCCTCGAGGTCTTCACGCTGGCCTACGAGGACGTGGCGCGCGAGTTCGAGATCGTCTTCAAGGTCCTGTTCCCCGGCGGCGAGGGCCGCCTGGTGCTGACCGAGCCCGGCGACATGCTGACGACCGGCATCGAGCTGGAGGCCCGCCCGCCCGGCAAGAAGGTCAAGCGCCTGTCGCTGCTCTCCGGTGGCGAGAAGTCGCTGGCAGCGGTCGCGATGCTGGTCGCGATCTTCCGCGCCCGCCCCTCACCGTTCTACGTGATGGACGAGGTCGAGGCCGCGCTGGACGACACGAACCTGCACCGGCTGATCAGCCTGTTCGAGCAGCTGCGGGAGAAGTCGCAGCTGCTGATCATCACCCACCAGAAGCCGACCATGGAGATCGCGGACGCCCTGTACGGCGTCTCGATGCGCGGTGACGGCATCTCGCAGGTGATCTCGCAGCGGCTGCGCACGACCGGCGACGAGCCCGCGCGTGCGGCGGCGCCGGCAAAGCCCGTGGAGGTCGCAGAGCCGGTGGTGTCCGCTGAGCCTGTGGAGTCCGCTGAGACCGCGGAACCTTCGCCCGAGCCGACGGATGCAGAGGCCTGAGAGGGCGGCCGGAGCGGGTGCCTGGGGGGCTTCAACCGGCCCCGGCCGCGGCCTCTGCGCGGGCTGCGCCAGCGCGGTGACCTTCCTCCGGAACGGAGACAGGTCCCCCTTCTACACCGTGCGGACGCAGCCCGGCGCCTGAAGGGGTGAGATCCCCGGTTCCACCTCACCACTCCAGGTGCGCACCGCAACTCTGCCCGACGAACCTTGTGAAAACCTTGTATCGCCAGGTCAGGCACTCATCGCGGCAGTGCTCGCCCGATCCTCGCAGCAGGTGTTCAGGCGCCGCGGGAGTCCAGCCTGGCGGCCTGTTCCGGAGTGGGCGCGGTGCCGCCGAGGTGCGCCGGCGTCCACCAGGTACCGGGCTCGTTCGGGTAGGAGGCCTGCGCGGTGTCCAGCAGGTCCTGCATCCGCTTGCGCAGGACGTCGTCGCCGGAGTCGCCGGGGGACGGCTCGAACGGCTCGCCGATGAGGATGGTGACCGGCACGTGCCGCTGGGTCAGGTCCTTGGGACGGCCCTTGGTCCACAGGCGCTGGGTGCCCCACAGAGCGACGGGGATGATCGGGACGCCGGCCTCGTGCGCCAGGCGGTTCGCGCCGGACTTGATGTCCTTGACCGTGAACGAACGGCTGATCGTGGCCTCGGGGAAGATCCCGACGACCTCGCCGGTGCGGAGCGCGGACAGGGCCTGCTGGTAGGAGGCCTGGCCCGCGCTCCGGTCGACGGGGATGTGGTGCATGCCGCGCATGAGCGGGCCTGCGATCTTGTTGGCGAAGATCTCGTGCTTCGCCATGAACCGCGTGAGGCGCCCCGAGGGATGCGCGCCGTAGCCCGCGAAGATGAAGTCGAGGTAGCTGACGTGGTTCGACGCCAGCACCGCTCCACCCGTGCGAGGAACGTGGTGCGCCCCCTCCACGGTGAGCCGCAGGTCGAGCACCTTGAACATGAGCTTCGCTGCGGCGATCACCGGGGGATATACGCGATCCGACATACTTCCGAACGGTAGCCGTAAGGACTACTGACCGGTAGCGGCCCCTTCGTGTTCTCGCATGATCTTTGGCACGCCCGCCAGATCCTCGTCGTTGCACAGCAGCTTGAGGTCGTAGTACGGGTTGCCGTGGGTGTCGTCGTAGTCGAGATGGACTGCGATCACGTCCACGGGCTCGCCCAGCCAGTCCTGGGTCTGCCGCAACCAGGCGGCAGCGCGTTCCAGAGCTGACGGAAGATCATCGTCTCGGAATTCGACCGGCCGATACGGAACACCCTGGACACCGTCCCGGTTGTTCGGCGGCAAGGGCAGGTCGACGGCCACCCCGGATTCGTTGAGATCGAGTTGGATCGTTTCCTCACTCACTGTAAAAGAGTCCCCCACCCTCACCTGCCCTGCAAGCCCGAATCTGGGAGTTGCGGCTGTGACGTGGGTGTTCGTGACATGGCATACCAGCGCCGCGGACCCCGCCGGTGTGAGTGATGTCTCGTGCGTCATGTAGCGCGCCTCAAGAACGCGATGTCGCGCTTCACCTTCGTGATCCGGTCGTGCGTGGGCATGAGCACCCGCGACAGCGCCGTCAGCAGCTGCTCCAGGTCCTCGGCCGCTCCCGCCGCGTCACCGGCCGAATAGCGCAGGCTGGCGAGCAGCTGCCTGGTCTCCAGGACGTCGTCGTGCTCGGGACCCAGCACCCGGACCTGGTCGCGCAGCAGCGGCTCGCAGACCTCGACGGCCTTGCCGAACTGCTTCGACGTGCCCAGGACCCGTGCCAGGTTGAGCCGGACGGCGAGGGTCGCTGGGTCGTCCGCACCCGCCGTGCGCGTGTAGTCCCTCGCGAGCGCCCTGAACTCGGCGGCCGCGCCCCTGAAGTCGCCCGCGTGGGCCTTGGCCTGCGCCTGAGCATCTCTGGCGGTCAGCTCTTCGGGTTCTCCGACGGACGACATCCGCGCCATTTTACAGAGCAACGCGTTCGTGACCTGGGACCGCCGAAAACTCCCTCGCTTCGAACGGCCGTGCGAGTGACCATTCCTCCTATGTACGACATCCGTTTCGCCGAACCTGGCGACCTCGGCGCCACGATGGCGCTGCTCGTCCGGCTCCAGGCCGACAAAGCGCACCACATCGGGTACCTCGGTGAGACAGTCGAAGAGCTCCGCGCGGAGCTCGGCGAGTTCGAGCCCTCCTGGGCGGACTGCACGGTGGTGGCCGTCGACGCCGACGACAACATCACCGGCATGCTCAGCGTGGAGATCGATGCCGAGCTCGGCCGTGCGTGGCTGCACGGACCGTTCGTCGACGTACCGGTCAACCACCCCGCGGGCAGCCGCATCTGGGACCAGACCGCCGACGCGATGTTCCGCCGCGCCACCGAGCTCCTCACCGGCATCACCGACCTCGAGCTCTACGGGCACACGGCCCACCGGCGGCTGGCGGCGTTCGCCGAACGGCACGCCTTCAGCGCCGGCAAGGCGAGTGCCATCCACGTCCTCGACAACGGGGACCTGCGCACGTTGCTGCTCAGGGACGCCAAATGTCCCAGCGACCGTGAGATGCGCGTCCTCCCGACGGACGAGTTCGTGCACGAGGCCGTCGCGGTCCTGCACGAACGATGTTTCCCGCACACGTACCTGTCCGGCCGGCAACTCGTCGAGTCCGATCCGGCGAAACGCACGGTCGTCGTCGCCATGGACGGCCAGCGCGTGCTCGGCTATGCCGCCGGCAAAGCCCAGCCCGAGGAGTACTACGTCGACTTCGTGGCCGTCGAGCCCGGGGTCCGCGGTCAAGGCGTCGGTGCCGCCCTCGTCACCGAACTGCTCTGGAAGCTCGCGGCGGACCACGGTGCCCGGCCACAGGCCGCCGCGTCGATCTACGCGGGCAACGAGTCGTCGCAGAACATGTTCGCCCGCCTAGGATTCCGCCTTCACATCGAGCTCGTCTCGTACCGGCACACCGCGTGAGTGCCTCAGTGACAGCAACCCACCCACGAGCAAGGTGACCGCCACCCCCAGGGGCGTGTTCCACCAGCCGGTCAAGGACTTCAGGTCGGCCGTCGCCTTCCCGAAGTTGATCGTCGGCGTGCTGCCGGCGAACTTGACGCCGAGGATCACGAAACCGACGACCAGCACCGTCGACACGAACGCGATGATCGCGTCCGCCTGCGTGACGCGCTTGAAGATGAGGCCGAGGAGGAAGGCCCCGAGCAGCGCGCCGTAGGTGTAGCCGGCGATGCCGAGCGCCTGCACCACGATCGGATCCGCCGTGGTCTTGTTCGAGGAGGCGAACAGGCCCGCGCAGACGATCAGCAGACCCGCCCACGCGAGGGTCCAGAGCCGTCCGTGGCGCAGGCGTTCCTCGTCGGTCATCGGGGTCTTGCGGATGCGTTCGTAGACGTCGGTGACCGTGCTGGAGGCCAGGGCGCCCAGCGACGACGACAGCGCGGCGGCGAGGATGCCGGCGATCACGAAGCCGGACAGACCCGACGGCAGCGAGTTGACGATGAAGTACCCGAAGAGCTCGTCCTTGTTGCCGAGCTTCAGGTCCTTCACCGGGTCCACGCCGTTGTAGAACGCCCACAGCATCACGCCGATGAACAAGAAGAACGCGAACTGCAGGAACACCACGAAACCGGAGGCGATCAGCGCCTTCTGCGCGGACTTCACGTCCTTCGTGGACATGAGCCGCTGCACGATCAGCTGGTCCGCGCCGTGCGAGGCCATCGACAGCAGCGCACCGCCGAAGAACGCGGCGATGAACGGGTAGGCGCCCGTCAGCGGTGACGAGGTGAAGTCGAAGATCTGGAACTTGTTGACGTCGACGGCCTTGGAGAACCAGCCGTCCTGCAGCTGACCCGACAGCCACCAGATCACCACGGCGCCGCCGAGCACGTACCAGAGCATCTGGATGGCGTCGACCCACACGACCGCGCGCACGCCGCCGAAGAAGCTGTAGAACACCATCGCGATGCCGAGCGCCAGGATGATCGTCCAGTAGTTCGCGGCGATGCCGTACTGGGCGAGCACGAGCTTGATCGGGATGGCCGTCGCGAAGAGCCGGATGCCGTCCGCGAGCAGGCGGGTGAAGAGGAACGTCACGGACGCCGTGGCGCGCATGCCGTTGCCGTAGCGCTTGCCTAGGAACGCGTACGCCGTCACGAGGTCACCGGCGATGTAGCGCGGCAGCAGCACGAAGCTGACGATGATGCGGCCGACGATGTAGCCGAGCGCGAGCGTCAGGTACGTCATGCCGCCCTGCGCGGGCGTCGCCATGTACGCGATCACCGGCACGCTCAGCACCGTGAGCGTCGACGTCTCCGCGGACACGACCGAGAGGCAGACGACCCACCACGAGATGCGTTTCTCGCTGACGAAGTAGTCGGTGGACGACTTCTGCCTGCCGCCGATCCACATGCCGAGCAACGGCATGCCGACGAGGAACAGGACGATGATCGCGAGGTCTAGTCCACGCACTTCGGGTTCCCCACATTCAGCTTGGTCACTGGACCGGTGACGGGTTCTGGCAGTCGCAGCGGCCCGTCGCCGGGCGTGATGCTGCCGAGCAGCCGCGGCCCGGACGCGCCGGTCGCGGACGGCGTGTTGCCCGCGACCCCGTGCCACGTCAGGAATCCGAGCAGCGCGGCGAGGTAGGCCTCCTTGCCGTCGCGCGGCAGACCCAGCGAGTCGCTGATCTTCAACGGGACGGGGTCGAGCGCCTTGGCCAGCGCTTCGACCAGCACCGGGTTGCGCATGCCGCCGCCGGACGCGACGACGGTGCTCGCGTCGTGCGCGCGGCAGGCGTCGGCGATGGTGCGGGCGGTGAGTTCGGCGAGCGTGCGGAGCATGTCCTCGGCCTGGACCGTGGGGAAGCCCTGGAGGTACTCGGCGTTGAAGTGCTCCTTGCCGGTCGACTTCGGCCACGGCTTGGCGTAGTACGGGTCGGCGAGGAGCTTCTTGAGGACGTCCTCGCGGACGTTGCCCCTGCTCGCGAACTCGCCGTTGGTGTCCTGGCGCCGTTCGCCGTGGGAGAGCACCTCCATGACGGCGTCCATCAGCGCGTTGCCGGGCCCTGTGTCGTACGCGATGGGCTGGCTTCCGGGTCTCACGACGGTGATGTTCGCGATGCCGCCGATGTTCAGCGCGATCGCGGGCCCGGCCTCGACCATGCCGGCGAGCCACAGCGCGTCGAGCGTGGACGCCAGGGGCGCGCCCTGGCCTCCCGCTGCCACGTCGCGGACCCTGAGGTCGGCGATGACGGGCAGACCGGTGCGTTCGGCGATCCAGGCGGGCTGGCCGAGTTGCAGGGTGCCGAGGCAGTCGCCGTCCTGCACCTCGTGGTGCACGGTCTGCCCGAGCGACGAGATCAGGTCCGCCGGCAGGTACCCGGCGGCGACTTCGCCGAAAGCCTGTCCGAGCGAGGTGTCGAAGGCGCACACTTCAGCGAGGTCCCGTGGTTTCTCCAGGAGGTCCTTCGGGAACGGGTGCTCGGCGCACTGCACCGGCACGAGCTCGACGACGTCGCCGTGGATCGACAGGTCGGCGACGGCGACGTCGATACCGTCCATCGACGTGCCGGAAATCAGTCCGATCACCCTCACGACGTGTGGTCTATTCCACAGCGTGGCGGGACGCAAGGGCCTTGGTGAAATCTTCGCCTAAATGAGCAATACATGGTTGACAGGTCACATGAGGGTCTGTGAAACCATGAGCCAGTGTCGACGTCCTCCCTTGTCCTGATCCTCGTCGTCGTAGCGGTCGTGCTGATCGCCGCGCTGGTGACCGGTGTGGTGCTGACGCGTCGCCGTCGCATCAGCCTGACTCAGAAGGAGGAGGCGCCGAGGCCTGGCGGATACCAGGCGTCGTCCGGGATCTCGCTGACCCCGGCGGCCCCCGAAGCCACCACCGCCGAGGCGGTCGCGGTGCCCCAGGTGCCGGTGCCCGTAGAGCGCCCAGCGCCCGTCGAGCACCCGGTGGCCGAGCGGACCGAGGTCGACGGCCAGCCGGGAGTAGGCGACGACGCCTCCGTGCCGCGCGACTCGGAGAAGCGCGGCTTCGTCGAGGTCGACCTGCCGGAAGAGGCGTCCGAGGTCGAGGAGATCGAGCCGACGTCCGGCCGCCTGGAACGCCTGCGCGGCAAGCTCTCGAAGTCGCGCAACGCCTTCGGCACCTCGCTGCTGGGGCTTCTGGGTGCCGGTGACCTGGACGAGGACTCGTGGCAGGACGTCGAGGACACGCTGCTGATCGCCGACCTCGGGGCGGCGCTGACGACCGAGATCGTCGAGACGTTGCGCTCGAAGATCGTCGGGACCGGTGTCCGGACCGAGGCTGAGGCGCAGGCGTTGTTGCGCGGGGTGCTGGTCGACGCCCTTGGGCCCAAGATGGACCGTTCGTTGAAGGCGCTGCCGCACGCGGGCAAGCCTGCTGTGCTGCTTGTCGTCGGGGTCAACGGTGTCGGTAAGACCACCACGACCGGCAAGTTGGCGCGCGTTCTTGTGGCTGACGGTCGCACTGTGCTGCTGGGGGCTGCTGACACGTTCCGTGCTGCCGCTGCCGACCAGTTGGAGACCTGGGGCAAGCGGGTCGGGGCTGAGACCGTGCGTGGGCCTGAGGGTGGGGATCCTGCCTCCGTGGCGTTCGAGTCCGTGAAGCGGGGGATGGACACCGGGGTTGACACGGTGTTGATCGACACCGCTGGGCGGTTGCACACCAAGAAGGGGCTGATGGACGAGCTTGGCAAGGTCAAGCGCGTCGTCGAGAAGCAGGCTGTGGTGGATGAGGTTCTGCTGGTTCTTGACGCCACCACCGGGCAGAACGGGCTGACTCAGGCTCGGGTTTTTGCTGAGCAGGTGGACATCACTGGGATTGTGCTCACCAAGCTGGATGGCACGGCCAAGGGCGGGATCGTTTTTCAGGTTCAGCGGGAGCTTGGGGTGCCGGTGAAGCTTGTGGGCCTCGGGGAAGGGGCTGATCACTTGGCTCCGTTCGAGCCTGGGGCTTTTGTGGATGCCCTGCTTGGGTGATCTTGTCGGACCCTCTGAGTACGTTGAGATGTAGGGGTTCCCGGATCGGGGGGACCCCTGCGTCAGCTTGGTGCGGCCTTGCGGGTGGTCGGCTTGCCGCGACCTTTCGGGTGGTCGGCTTGCCGCGACCTTTCGGGTGGTCGGCTTGCGGGCGGCGAGCTTGCGGGTGGTCACCTTGCGGGCGGCGAGCTTGCGGTTGGTCACCTTGCGGGCGGCGAGCTTGCGGTTGCGTGCGTTTTCCTGGGGCTCTGCCCCAGACCCCGGCAATCTGATCGGGGGGTGGCGCCGTGGGTGGGTTGATGGCACGCCTGTTGCGTTGGGCGGCTGCCTGGTGCGTTGAGGGTGCGTTGTGGCGGTGGGGTCCCGTCACGAGTCGCACCAAGAGCGGGCCACACCTGAAGAAGGGTGTCAAGCGGACGAAAAGCGTGTCCGCTTGACACCCTTCTTCAGGTGCAGCAAGTGCTATAGCGCGACCCGTGACGGGACCCCACCGCCCATGCCTTGCGGTAAGGACGGCTCGCCTTCGGCATCGCGTGCGGGGGACGGCTCGCCTGCGGCATCGCGTGCGATCAGGCTGTTGCGGCTTGGTCTGCCAGTCGCTTCGCTACTGCCAGCACCTCCGGCAGGATTCGGGCTACCGCTTCCTTCGTCAGTCGTCCCTCTGGGCCCGACACCGACACCGCGGCCAGGGTCGGGCCGCCGATCACCGGGACTGCGATGCACCGCACGCCCAGTTCCTGTTCGGACTCGTCCAGTGCGAAGCCGCGTGTCGCGATCTCGTCCAGCGAGTCGAGCAGTTCGCCCGCGTCTGTGATCGTGTTCGACGTGTAGGCGGGTAGGCCCGTGCGGTCCAGCAGTGCGCGGACGTCTGCGCGGGGGAGTTGCGAGAGCATCGCCTTGCCCACGCCTGTGCCGTGTGGCAGCAGGCGGCGGCCCACCTCTGTGAACATGCGCATCGAGTGCTTCGACGGCACCTGCGCCACGTAGACGACCTCGTCGCCGTCCAGGACGGCCAGGTTTGCCGTTTCCTCGACTGAGTCGACCAGTTGCGAGAGCAGGGGTC
This sequence comes from Lentzea flaviverrucosa, assembly GCF_003350445.1. Classification (NCBI taxonomy): domain Bacteria; kingdom Bacillati; phylum Actinomycetota; class Actinomycetes; order Pseudonocardiales; family Pseudonocardiaceae; genus Lentzea; species Lentzea flaviverrucosa. The sequence goes on along the minus strand of NZ_QQAU01000002.1, from coordinate 59,826 downwards.
TGGCCCAGGTGCCGTATTGGCGGGAGGCGGTTTCGCCCAGGCGGATCAGGCGGGAGCCGAGGGTGTAGCGGCGGTTGCTGTTCTGGCGTACGTAGCCCAGCGTGACGAGGGTGCGGATCAGGCGGTGGATCGTGGGGAGTGGTAGGCCTGAGGTTGCCGCCAGTTCGGAGAGTGAGGCTTCGCCGCCTGCGTCTGCTAGCCGTTCTAGCAGGTCGAAGGCTCTTTGCAGGGACTGCACGCCACCTGTGGACACGGTGCGACTCCTCTCGTTGCAGTTCCGCAATGCAAAAACTATAGTCCACACAGCAAAACCGAGAGAGGTGGATCCAGGTGCAGGTCCTGACCGAAGAGGCTCTTGAGTTCGTCGCGAAGCTGCATGAGGCGCACGCCGCCCGCAGGGACGAGTTGCTCGCCCTTCGCAAGGAGCGCCGGCCCCTCGGGTTCCTCCCCGAGACGCAGGACGTGCGTGACGGGGAGTGGACGGTGGCTGAGGCGCCGGAGGCGCTGCGGGATCGGCGCGTCGAGATCACCGGGCCCACCGAGCGCAAGATGACGATCAACGCGCTCAACTCCGGGGCCAAGGTGTGGCTTGCCGACCTGGAGGACGCGAACACGCCGCATTGGGACAACGTCGTGCAGGGGCAGGTGAACCTGTACGAGGCGGCGCGGGAGACGATCGAGTTCACCTCACCCGAGGGCAAGGAGTACAAGCTCAAGGGTGGGCCGTATCCGACGATCGTCGTGCGGCCGCGCGGGTGGCACCTCGACGAGCGGAACCTGCAGTTCGGCGGGAAGAACGCCGTTGGTGCGCTCGTGGACTTCGGGTTGCACTTCTTCCACAACGCCGAGCTCGGCAAGCCGTACTACTACCTGCCGAAGATGGAGTCGCACCTCGAAGCGCGGCTGTGGAACGACGTCTTCACGACGGCGCAGCAGCTCAAGGGCGTGCCGCACGGCACCATCAGGGCGACTGTGCTCATCGAGACGATTCCCGCCGCGTTCCAGATGGAGGAGATCCTCTACGAGCTGCGGGACCACGCGTCGGGGCTCAACGCCGGTCGGTGGGACTACCTCTTCAGCGTCATCAAGTACTTCCGTGACGCGGGTGCGGACTACGTGCTGCCGGACCGCAACAGCGTCACGATGACGGCGCCGTTCATGCGCGCGTACACCGAGCTTCTGGTGAAGACGTGCCACAAGCGCGGGGCGTTCGCCATGGGTGGCATGGCCGCGTTCATCCCGAACCGGCGTGATCCCGAGGTCACCGAGAACGCGCTGCGCAAGGTTCGCGAGGACAAGACGCGCGAGGCGAACGATGGTTTCGACGGGTCGTGGGTGGCGCATCCTGACCTCGTGCCGATTTGCCGCGAGATCTTCGACGGGGTGCTGGGTGACCGGCCGAACCAGATCGACAAGCAGCGTCCGGAGGTCAGCGTCACGGCGGAGCAGTTGCTCGACTTCAAGTCGGCGGGTGGTGCGGCTACGCGCGCGGGGCTCGAGGCCGCCGTCGACGTCGGCGTGCGGTACATCGCGTCCTGGCTGGGCGGCAACGGCGCCGCGGCGATCCACAACCTGATGGAGGACGCGGCCACCGCGGAGATCAGCAGGTCGCAGATCTGGCAGTGGATCAACAACGAGGTCGTGCTCGACGACGGCACGGAGGTCACCGCCGACGCCGTCCGGGAGGTGCTGGCGCGGGTCGGGAACGAGCTCGAAGGGCCGCACGTCGCGTCGGCCGTCGAGCTGTTCGAGCAGGTCGCGCTGTCCGAGGACTTCGTGGACTTCCTGACGCTGCCGGCGTACGAGCGCATCTGATGTACGAGACATCGCTGTCTCCCGACGACGTCGCGCGGGTGACCGCCCGGCTGTCCACTGTGGAACGCAGCTGGCCGGTGGGGCGTCAGCCCGTGCACACGTGCTACGTGCCCGCCGGTCGCATCATCGGGACCACGGTCGCCGACTGGGGCCGTGAGGCGCTGGAGTCGATCGAACCGGAACTGCTCCCGGAACTGCCCGAGGGCGTGCTGGAACGCGTCGAGGCCAAGCTCCGCCGGGAACCGATCGAGGACCTGCGGATCGACTTCGAGGACGGCTACGGCGCGCCCGAGGACGACGTCGAGGACATGGACGCCGAGAGCACGGCGATCCTGCTGTCGCGCTGGGTCGCCGAGGGCACCGCGCCGCTGTCGATCGGGCTGCGCATCAAGTCGTTCGACACGGCCGAACTGCGTGAGCGCGGCCTGCGCACCCTGGACATCTTCCTGACGGCGCTGGAGGAAGTGCCGCCGGGATTCGTGATCACCTTTCCGAAGGTGACGTCGGTCGACCAGGTCGAGGTCTTCGGCGAGGTCCTCGACCTCTTCGGCGGGGACCTGAAGTTCGAGATCCAGGTGGAGACCACCCAGTCCATCGTGGACGGTGAGGGGCGGCTCGCGATCCCGCGGTTCATCGCGGCGGGGCGCGGGCGCGTGACGGGTCTGCACTTCGGCACCTACGACTACACGGCGGGCTGCGGGCTGTCCGCGGCGCAGCAACATCTGGCGCACGGTGCGTGCGACTTCGCCCGGCACGTGATGCAGGTTTCCGCCGCCGGCACGGGTGTCCGCCTGTCGGACGGCTCGACCAACGTGCTTCCCGTCGGTGATCAGAAGAAGCACGGCTGGGACACGCACTACCGGCTGACGCGCCGTTCGCTGGAGCACGGTTTCTACCAGGGCTGGGACCTGCACCCGGCACAACTGGTGACACGATATGCGGCTGTTTACGGTTTCTACCGCGAAGGTCTGGACGCGGACGCCGCACGCTTGAAGGCGTACGTGGAGAACGTCTCCGGAGGCGTTCTGGACGAGCCGGCGACCGCGCAAGCGTTGTCGTCGTTCTTCCTCCGTGCGGTGGACTGCGGTGCGCTCGATCCGGCGGAGGTGCAGGTCGCGACGGGTCTGGACGAGTCAGCACTGCGGGGGCTCGCCACCCGTTCGAGCTGATCGGGTCATCACCCGTTCGTGTGGTTCTGTCAATGGGTGTCGAATAGTGCGGGTAATGGGTGCAGGGTGGCTCGCATGAGCATGCGTGCGGGCCTCTGGACCGGCCTACCCGACCTCGACGCTGCCGAGCACAAGTACCAGGTCGTCGCGTGCGAGGCGGACGTGGACACGCTGATCCGGCTCCTCGACAGGCCCGAGTGCAACGACGGGTCGCTCGACCACTTCGGTCGCGACCTCACCGCCGACGGCGAACCGGACCACAACGTCGTGCTCGCCGTGCGCGGTGCGTGGGGCTACATGTACTACGTCGACAACACCTTCATGGGCTGGCCGAAAGGGGCCCCGGAAGCGCCGTACGTCAACGAGAAGTACACGGACTTCCCGCCCGGCGTCGGCGTTCCGCTCGACCTGTTCCGGCAGCTGCTGATCGAGTTCATGATCTCCGGCGAACGACCGACCGGCGTCGACTGGTACTGCGAGGCCGACCTGTTCCACTCGTGGCGTGATCAGCAGATGTCGTTGCGCACGAGCGAGAACCGCTGACTCTCAGCTGATCGCTGGTTGAATGGCCGCATGAAGGCCGTGGTGATGGGTGGGGGAATCGCCGGCTTGCTCGCTGCTCGGGTGCTGACCGAGACGTGCGACGAGGTGGTGGTCCTGGAGCGGGACGAGCTGTCGGAGGAGCCCGAGTACCGGGCCGGGGTGCCGCAGGGCAGGCACACGCACGGACTGCTGGTGCGGGGCGGCGAACTCCTGGAGGAACTGTTCCCCGGACTGCGCGACGAACTCGTGGCGGAGGGGGCGGTGCTCGCCGACGCGGGGGACATGCGCATCCTCAACCCGCTCGGCTGGCTCGCCAAGACGCCTCTGGGCCTGCCGCTGCTGTCGTTGAGCCGCCCGTTGCTGGAGACCTGCATCCGGCGGCGGGTCACCGCCGAGATCGTGGACGGCGTGCACGTCACCGGCCTGTCGTTCCGCGACGGCGTCGTCGACGGCGTGCTCACCCGCGACGGCAGGGTCGATGCCGATCTGGTCGTGGACGCGACCGGCAGGGTGTCGAAGCTGCCGGTCTGGCTCGCGGCCGCGGGGATCGCCACGCCGGAACCCGAGGTGGTCGACTCCGGCACGGGGTACGCGACCCGGATCTACACCGCGCCGGAGGACTTCCCGGTGGTGTACGCGGAAAGCCTGTCCGCGCCGGACCTCCCGCGGGGCGTCGCGGCGATGCGCGTCGAGGGCGACCGGCTCATGGTCACCGCGCAGGGGGCCGTCGGTGATCACCCGCCGCGCGACCTCGACGGCTACCAGGAGTTCCTGGACTCGTTGCGAGTGCCGATCTCGGAGATGCTCGCCGACGCCGAACCGCTCACACCGGTCTACCTGTTCGCCCGGACGGCCTCTCGCCGCAACGCTTTCGAGGACGTGGTGAACTGGCCGGGCGGGCTGGTGGCGGTGGGAGACGCGGTGTGCGCGTTCAACCCCGTGTACGGGCAGGGCATCACCGTGGCGGCGATGGAGGCGCTGTTGTTCCGGCGGCACGCGGACTTCAGCGCCAAGGGGTGCCGGGAGTTCCAGCGGAAGATCGCGAAGACCTCGAAGGGGTCGTGGGCGATGTCCAGCAACGCCGACCGCAACTGGCTCGGCCCCCGGCGCGGCGGCCTGCTCGGCTGGTACCTCAAGAAGTGGCAGGCCGGGATCGTGCACGACCCCGACCTGTTCCGCCGCTTCGTCCGGGTCGTGCACATGGTCGCAACGCCTGCGACCCTGCTCAACCCGGTCGTGTTCAGAAGGCTGGCAAAGTACTCCAGGCAAGACCAGCCTCGGGGGCGTCGTCCCGCAGGATCGAGCCCTCGATGAGCCCGTACGGGCGGTCCGCGGCGTAGAAGACCTCGTTGTCGTTCTCCAGGCCGAACGCGCTGAGGTCCACCAGGAAGTGGTGCTTGTTCGGCATGGAGAGCCGCACCTCGGCGACCTCGGAACGGGCGTTCAGCACGGCCTCGCCCATCGCGTACAGCGTCTGCTGCAACGACAGGGAATGCTTGTCCGCGAACGTCTTCAGCATGATCGACCGGATCTCGGCGAATGACTTCGCCCAGTCGGCGTCCGTGCCGGCGTAGCGCCAGCGGGCGGTCACCGACGTCGCCAGGATGCGGTCGTCGGTCTCCTTCAGCGTCGTGTACGGGTCCTTCGGGTAGCCGTGGAACTCCGATCCCGTCGACTTCAGCACCACCATGTCGCGCACGCCCGACACGACCCACGCCTGCGAGCCCTCGATCGTCACGGCGGTGGTGCGCTTCTCGTTCGAGCCCTGGACGAACGAGTGGTCGTGGCCGTCGATGCGGTCCCACGCGTGCTCGTCGATCAGGACGCGGGCACCCGTGATCGGCTCCTGCGAGCCGACGAAGTGCCGGCCGAGCCGCAGCGCGAAGTCCTCGATCTCGCCTACTGGGGCCTGCTTGGCGAAGGCGTAGACGGTGTTCTTCTGCGTGTCGGTCGCGAGCACCTTGGCGTTGTCGCCGGTGAGGTGCGTGTCCGCGAGGTCTCCGCGCAGCGAGGTGCTGACGGTCAGGTCTTTGACGGTGTGCACGGAACCGTTGCGCGACACCGTGACGAGGCGGTTCTCCGCCTTCCCGTACTGGTTGGGGCCCAGGACGATGGCCATGTTCAGCTCCCGATCAGCTTCTGCAGCCGCAAGGCGGCGATCTTCGCGAGTTCGTCGTTGACGACGCGGAGCTCGACGTCCGGCGGGTTGTCCATCCGGGAGGACAGGTCGCCGAGCATCTCCGCACCGCTCAGGCCGGTCGCGCACACCAGGTAGATGTGCCCGAACCGATCCTCGTACGCGGCGTTGGCGGCCGCCAGGCGATCAGCCTGGGAGGCGTCCACACCGGACTGTTCGGACCGCGACCACCTCGCCGACACCCCACCTGTCTTCTGCCGTTCGCCGATGCGCGGGTGCCCGGCGATGGCGCCGAGCACCTCCTCGTCGGAAAGTCCTTGTGCGGCAACCGAAGAAGCCGCGAGGAGTGCATCCACCGACGCGTAGGGCCTGCCCGCCACCACCGCGTCGATCCAGCGGGGTACCGCGAGGCACTCGGTGAGCAGAGGACGCAGTTCGGCCTCCGGGGCGCTGTTGAAGCTGTCCACGGCTCTCCAAGTTTCTGTATCGCGGAATCTAACTTCCACATTCTTGACCCGAGCCGAGCGAGATGTCTAGTGTCTCCATAGAGCGAAATCCAACTTCCGCAATGTGGAATCTTCCGCTGGGAAGGAACAGCCCAAGATGTTCGACGCAAACCTGTCCATGCTCTTCACCGAGCTGCCGCTGCTGGAGCGTCCGGCCGCGGCACGCGCCGCCGGGTTCGACGCGGTCGAGATCTGGTGGCCGTTCGCGGACGCCGTACCCGAGACGCGGGAGATCGAGGCGTTCGAAGGCGCCATCGTCGACGCGCAGGTGCGCCTCGTGGGCCTCAACTTCTACGCGGGCGACATGCCGGCGGGGGACCGCGGCCTCACGAGCTGGCCCGGCCGCGAGACGGAGTTCCGCGCGAACGTCGAGATCACCGCGGCCATCGCGGCCCGCCTCGGCTGCCGCACGCTCAACGCGCTGCACGGCAACTTCGAGACCACCGCGCAGACCGTCTCCAACTACCGCTTCGCCGCCGACGTCGCGGCGCAGGCAGGCGCCCAGCTCGTGATCGAACCGCTGAGCGGCGCGCCGAAGTACCCGATCAAGACCGCCCACCAGGCGTTCGAGCTCATCGACGAGATCGACCGCGGCAACGTGAAGCTGCTCGCGGACCTCTACCACCTCGCCACGAACGGCGACGACCTCGACCTCCTCGCCGACCACGTCGACCGCATCGGTCACGTGCAGATCGCCGACGCTCCCGGACGCGGTGAGCCCGGCACCGGCGAGCTCGACCTCTTCGGGCACCTGCAGAAACTCCGCGCCAACGGCTACACGGGCTTCGTCGGCGCCGAGTACAAGCCCGTCACCCACTCCTTCGCTTGGAGGGACAACGCATGACCCGGCCAAAAGGATCCACTGTCGCTTTCATCGGCCTAGGCATCATGGGCAGCCCGATGGCGGCCCACCTCGTAGCCGCCGGGCACGACGTGACGGGCTTCGACCTCAGCCCGGCCTCTCTCGACAAGCTCGTCGCCGACGGCGGCAAGGCGGCCGCGTCCGCGCAGGAAGCGGTGAGCGGCGCCGAGGTCGTCATCACGATGCTGCCGAACCACCCGCAGGTCGAGGCGGTGATCGACGAGGTCGCGTTCGACGACGGCACGTTGCTGATCGACATGAGCACGATCCGCCCGTCCACGTCGATCGAGATCGCACGCAAGCTCTCGAACGTCCGGGTGCTCGACGCGCCCGTGTCAGGTGGCCAGACCGGTGCTGTGCAGGCCTCGCTCAGCATCATGGTCGGCGGCAACGAGGCCGACTTCGCCGCGGCCAGGCCGTTCCTGGAGGTCGTCGGCAAGACGATCGTCCACGTCGGACCGCACGGCGCCGGCCAGGTCGTGAAGGCCGCGAACCAGCTGATGGTCGGCGGCATCTACGCCCTCGTGGCGGAGTCGATCGTGCTGCTGGAGGCGTCCGGCGTCGACCCGAAGGCGGGCCTGGACGTGCTCGCCGGTGGTCTCGCCGCGAACCGGATCCTCGACCTCAAGCGCGAGTCGATGATCGCGCGCGAGTTCCAGCCGGGCTTCCGGATCGACCTGCACCACAAGGACATGGGCATCGCACTGGACGCGGCACGCGCCGCCGACGTCTCGCTGCCGGTCACCAACCAGATCGCCGCACTGGTCGCGGCGGCACGCGCGCAGGGGTACGGGTCGCTCGACCACTCCGCGCTGCTCAAGGTCATCGAGAACTTCGCGGGAAGGTCGTAGACAATGCCGAAGATCCCAGTCATGCAAGCGGTCGTCGAGGTCCTCAAGTCCGAGGGCATCGACACCGTGTTCGGCTGCCCCGGCGCCGCGATCCTCCCGCTGTACAAGGCGATGGAGCAGGACGGCGGCATCGAGCACCTCATCGTGCGGCACGAGGAGGGCGCGACGCACATGGCCGACGGCTGGTCGCGCACGACCGGCAACGTCGGTGTCGCGATCGGCACCTCGGGCCCGGCCGGCACGAACATGATCACCGGCCTCTACACCGCGCAGGCCGACTCCGTGCCGATCCTGTGCATCACCGGCCAGGCCGCGGTCTCCAAGCTGCACCAGGAGGCGTTCCAGGCCGTCGACATCGTCTCGATCGCCGCGCCCGTCACGAAGTGGGCGGTGCAGGTCAAGGAAGCCGCGCAGATGCCGTGGATCTTCCGCGAGGCGTTCCGGATCGCCCGCTCCGGCCGTCCCGGCCCGGTCCTGATCGACCTGCCGATCGACGTGCAGAAGCAGGAGATCGAGTGGGACTCGAGCATCGACGAACCGTTGCCCGTCCCGAGGAGCGTGCCGTCCGAAGCACGGGTCGACCGCGCGCTGGAGATGCTGCTGGCCGCCGAACGCCCACTGCTGCTCGCCGGTGGCGGTGTCATCCTCGGCGAGGCGTCCGCCGAACTGCTGGACCTGGCCGAGTTCCTGCAGATCCCGGTCCAGGCCACGCTGATGGGCAAGGGCGCGATCGACGAGGACCACCCGCTCTACGCGGGTATGACCGGCATCCAGACCTCGCAGCGCTACGGCAACGCGTCGTTCCTGGAGTCGGACCTGGTGCTGGCGCTGGGCGCGCGCTTCGGCGACCGGCACACCGGTGACCTCGCGACCTACCGCGGCGACCGCAAGTTCATCCACGTTGACGTCGAGCCGACGCAGATCGGCAAGGTGTTCGGGCCGGACCTCGGGATCGTCGCGGACACCAAGCTGTTCCTGCAGGCGTTGCTGGAGAAGGCGAAAGCACGGGGACCGCGTGCGGCCGGCGAGTGGGTCGACCGCTGCCAGGAGCTCAAGCGGACCCTGTTGCGGCGCGAGGACTTCGACACAGTGCCGGTCAAGGCACCGCGGGTCTTCAAGGAGATCAACGACTTCTACGGCCCCGACACCTACTTCGTCACGGCCATCGGGCTCTACCAGATCTGGTCCGGCCAGCACCAGAAGGCGCACAAGCCGCGGCACTACCAGGTCTGCGGCCAGGCGGGCCCGCTCGGCTGGGAGATCCCGGCGGCGATCGGCGTGAAGAAGGCACGGCCGGACGCCGAGGTCGTGGGCATCGTCGGCGACTACTCGTTCCAGTTCCTGGTCGAGGAACTCGCGGTCGGCGCCCAGTACGACGTGCCGTTCGTGCTGATCATGCTGAACAACGAGTACCTCGGGCTGATCAGGATGGCCGAGGACCACGGTGGCTACGACATGAAGTACGAGGTCGACATCCACTACGACACGAGCGGCTCGGACAACGTGAAGATCATGGAGGCCTACGGCTGCTCCGGCATCCGGGTCGCCGATCCGAGCGAGATCCGCGGCTCGCTGGAGTGGGCGCGCAAGGAGGCCGACAGGACGTCGCGGCCGGTGCTCGTGGAGATCATGATCGAGCGCGAGGGCAACACCGCGAACGGCACGTCGATCGCCGCGATGAAGGAATTCGAGCCGCTGCCGTGAGTCGGGTGATCGTCGCGCCGGACAAGTTCAAGGGATCGCTCACCGCCCCGCAGGTCGCTGCCGCCGTCGCGCGCGGCCTGCGGGAGGCGGTCCCGGACGTGGACGTGCGCCTCCTCCCGGTGGCCGACGGCGGCGACGGCACCGTCGACGCCGCCGTCGCCGCCGGGTTCGTGAAGGTCGGGCGCTGGGTCACCGGGCCGGTCGGCAGGCCCGTGCCCGCGTCGTTCGCGGTCAAGGGCACGACCGCCGTGGTCGAGGTGGCCTCGGCAGCCGGGCTGACGTTGCTGGAACGGCCCGCACCGCTCGACGCCACCAGCTACGGCGTCGGTGAGCTGCTGAAAGCCGCGCTCGACGTCGGCTGCACCACGATCGTGCTCGGGCTGGGCGGCAGCGCGTGCACGGACGGCGGCGCGGGGATGCTGGAGGCGCTGGGCAAGGCGTCGTTCGAGGGCGTCGACCTCGTGCTGGCCTCGGACGTGGACAACCCGTTGCTCGGGCCTTCCGGCGCGGCGGCGGTCTACGGGCCGCAGAAGGGGGCTTCCCCCGAGCAGGTGGAGGTCCTCGAAGCGCGGCTCGCCGAGTTCGCCCGGCGCATCGGGCCGGAGTACGCCTCACTGCCCGGAGCGGGTGCGGCCGGCGGGATCGGGTTCGCCGCTCTCGCGGTGCTGGGCGCGCGGTTCCGGCCGGGCATCGAGGTCGTGCTGGAACTGGCCGGGTTCGCCGAGGCCGTCGCCGGCGCGTCGCTGGTGATCACGGGCGAGGGTTCGCTGGACGAGCAGACCCGGCACGGCAAGGCGCCGTACGGGGTGGTCAGGGCCTCGGGCGCGGTGCCGGTGGTCGCGGTGGCGGGCCAGTGCTCGGTCGAGCCCGGCGACCTGGGGCTCAAGGCGGCCTACGCGCTGCTGGACGTCGAACCGGACGTCACGCGGTGCATGGCCCAGGCCGATTCACTGCTGGGAGTTCTCGGCGGTCGCATCGCCCGCGAGTGGGTGTCAGAGTGAGTGCCATGGACCTGGTCTTCCGCGCCCGCAGGGTCGTGACCCCGCAGGGCGAGATCGCGTGCGACGTCGGTGTCGTCGACGGCCGGATCGTCGCCGTCGAGCCCCGCATCGACTCACCGAACGTCGTGCACCTCGCGGACGACGAGGTGCTGCTGCCAGGCCTGGTCGACACGCACGTGCACGTCAACGACCCCGGCCGCAGCGAGTGGGAGGGCTTCGAGACCGCCACGAGGGCCGCGGCCGCCGGTGGTGTCACGACGATCATCGACATGCCGCTCAACAGCATCCCGCCGACGGTCGAGGTGGCGGCGCTGGAGATCAAGCGCAAGGCCGCGGCGAACGTCTCGGTGGACGTCGGGTTCTGGGGCGGCATCGTCCCCGGTAACCTCGCGGACCTCAAGCCGTTGCACGAGGCCGGTGTCTTCGGCTTCAAGTGCTTCCTGCTGCATTCGGGCGTGGACGAGTTCCCGGCCGTGACGACCGGTGAACTCGAAGTGGCACTCAGGCAGTTGGCCACGCTCGACGCGTTGACGATCGTGCACGCCGAAGACGCGCACACGGTTCGTGACTCCGAACCGGACTACGCGGGCTTCCTGGCGTCACGGCCGCGCGAGGCCGAGAACAAGGCGATCAGCGACGTCGTGGCGTTGACCCGCAGGACCGGCGCGCGCACGCACGTCCTGCACCTCTCGTCGTCGGGCGCGCTCTCGATCTTGGAAGCCGCCAAACGCGAGAGCCTGCGGATCACCGCCGAGACCTGCCCGCACTACCTGACGTTCACCGCCGAGGAGATCCACGACGGGCAGACGGAGTTCAAGTGCTGCCCGCCGATCCGCGAGGCGGAGAACCGCGAGGCGTTGTGGCAGGGCCTGCGCGACGGCGTGATCGACCTGGTCGTCAGCGACCACTCGCCGAGCACGGTGGAGCTCAAGGAAGGCGACTTCGCGACGGCGTGGGGTGGCATCGCCTCGCTGCAACTCGGTCTGCCGGCGGTGTGGACGGGTGCACGGGAGCGCGGCTTCCACCTGACCGACGTCGTCCGCTGGATGTCGGCGCACCCCGCGCGCCAGGTCGGGCTGGAGACCAAGGGCGCCATCGAGGCCGGCAAGGACGCGGACCTCGTGGTGTTCGCACCGGACGAGACGTTCGTGGTGGACAAGGACAAGCTCCACCACCGCAACCCCGTCACGCCCTACCACGGTCGCACGCTGCACGGTGTCGTGCGGCAGACGTGGTTGCGTGGCAAGGAGATCAGTACAACGCAAGGCAAGTTGCTCAGACGAGGAGAAGCATGACCGAGTGGACCCGGCTTCCCGATCTCGCCTCGCGCGCGGTCGGTGGTGGTGTGGTGTGGGCGAACGACGAGCTGTTCGCCGAGCGGGAGAACCTGATCAAGCCCGCCGAGCCGGTCTACCAGACCTACACCTTCGGTCACAAAGGCCAGGTGTACGACGGCTGGGAGACGCGCCGCCGCCGTGAGGCGGGCGTGGACCAGGCGGTGGTCAGGCTCGGCATGCCCGGTGTCGTGCGCGGGATCGTCGTCGACACGGCGTTCTTCAAGGGCAACTACCCGCCGTTCTGCTGGGTCGAGGGTGCGCAGGTCGATGGTCATCCAAATGCCGACGAGATCACCGAGTGGTTCCCTCTCGTCGAACGGACCGCGCTGAAGGGCGACGAGAAGCACTTCTTCGACGTCACCGAAGGACGCCGCGTCACGCACGTACGCCTGACCATCGACCCGGACGGCGGCGTCGCCCGGTTGCGCGTGCACGGCGAACCGCTCGCCGACCCGCGTCTGCTCGTGGGTGGCATCGACCTCGCCGCGCTGGAGAACGGCGCGGTCGTCACCGGCTGCAGCAACATGTTCTACAGCTCGCCCAACAACCTCATCGCCCCTGGTCAGGCCACGGTCATGGGGGAGGGCTGGGAGACCGCGCGCCGCCGTGACGACGGCAACGACTGGGTGTCGCTCCGGCTCGCCGCCCCCGGCGTCGTGCAGCTCGTCGAGCTCGACACCAGCCACTTCAAGGGCAACGCGCCGGGCTGGGCGTCCGTCCGCGGCTGCGACGAGCGCGACGACCCCGACGCGTGGTTCGACCTGCTCCCGCGCACCCGGCTGCAGCCCGACACGCGGCACCGGTTCGTCGTGAACGCGACCGAGGCGACGGCCGTCCGCCTCGACATCTACCCGGACGGAGGAATGGCACGCCTCCGAATCCTCGGCACCCTTACGAGCGAAGGCGTATCACACCTTCAGGCGAAGTGGGCCAAAACGACTAACTGACGGTGGTTGTACGACCACGGTCTGATTCGTGTCCCTACCTAGGTTGGTTGTCTGCGTCACACGATCGGTGGAAGCGTTCCTCCCGCAAGATCGGGGATCTAGGGAGGAAATCCATGCAACCGATGGTGCGCGCCTTTGGCGCCGCGATCGCCAGTTCTGCATTGGTTCTAGGTGCGAGTCAGGTCGCGATCGCGGCTCCGGAAGGGCAGCCGGAGTTCAACGTCGGCGCGGTCGACTGGAAGCCGTGTGAAGAGGTGCCGACGGTGGAGTGCGGCTTCCTCGAACTGCCCATCGACTACGCCAAGCCGAACGGTGAGAAGTTCCAGCTCGCCGTGTCACGCCGCAAGGCGAACGACCCGTCCCAGCGCATCGGCGCGATGGTGATCAACCCCGGTGGACCGGGTGGTTCGGGCGTCGACTTCTCGTTCGGCGCCGACAGGTACTTCAGCAAGGAGATCGTCGACAAGTTCGACGTCATCGGGTTCGACCCGCGTGGTGTCGCGCGCAGTGCGCCGATCAAGTGCTCGGCGGAGGTGCTGCAGAGGCAGCCGTCGGTGTACCCGAAGACCAGGGCCGAGTTCGACGCGCTGGTCACCTACAACAAGGAGCTGCGCGCGGACTGCGAGAAGCAGAGCGGCCCGATCTTCAACAACGCCTCGACCGACGAGGTGGCGCAGGACATCGACGCCATCCGCCGCGCGCTGGGCGAGAAGAAGATCAACTACTACGGCATCTCGTACGGCACGATCATGGGCCAGCACTACGCGGAGAAGTTCGGCCGCAACATCCGCGCCATGATCATCGACTCCAACATGGACCACAGCCTCGGCACGAAGCAGTTCCTCGACTCCGAGGCGCGCACCGCCGAGGACTCGTTCAACGAGTGGATCAAGTGGAACGACCGGGACGCGTCGTCGCCGTTCCACGGCCAGGACCTCCGCAAGATCTGGAAGGACCTGCTGGCGAAGGCGGAACGCGGCGAGGTGCCCGCACCCTGGGACCCGAACGCCAAGCTGACGCCGGAGGACCTCGGCGGCGGTGTGGTCAGCATGGCCTACGGGCCGAGCTGGAAGGGTTTCGCCGACCAGATCAAGCAGATCATCGACGGCACCCAGGCCCCGAAGGCGGCCTTCTCGGCGTTCGCCGCCGAGGAGACGTTCGACAACCCGTTCCCCGGCATCTTCTGCAACGACTACAACCTCCGCGTCAGCTCGTGGGGCGAGTACCAGTCGCTGGTGAAGTCGGAGTACCGGATCGCGCCGAACACGCGTGGCTCCTCGCTCGGCCACGGCGCCATGATGGGCTGCGTCGGGTTCCCGAAGGCCACGAACCCGCAGCACCCGCTGAAGATCAAGAACTCGCCGAAGATCCTGCTCACCAACGCCAAGCACGACCCGGCGACGGCGTACGAGTGGGCGGTCAACGCGCACCGTCAGTCCCGTGACACCACCGTCTTCGTGACCTACGAAGGCTGGGGCCACGGCGTCTACGACCGCAGCGAGTGCACGCTGAAGATCAACAACGAGTACCTCGTCTCGCTGAAGCTGCCGCGCAACGGCACCTCGTGTGCCGCTGTCGAGCCGCCGGCCGAGGCGTCGATCATGTCCGCGAAGCCGCGGGTCCCGGCGGGCCCGTTCTCGGTCCGCTAAAAGCCGATCAGTCGCGATGCCCCCGGTGTTCGCACCGGGGGCATCGCGGTGTCACGAGCGATCTCCACCGAGGTGTCCCGCATCCCCGGAAAGCAGGAGCCCCGCGTCACTTCTCGTGACCACTTCGACGCCGTGAGGTGGCCGAATCGAGGCCGTGAACGGCGTGAAACGCGGACGTAACAACGTGGGCCCCACAGTTCACCTCCGCGAAACGTTGCACGTAAGTGCGTGAAACAGGACATCTCGATGCTCCCTGCAACCGACGTGCAGTGGAGGTCGAAGTGGATACAGGGGACACCGCCTGGGTGCTCACCAGCGCCGCATTGGTGCTGCTGATGACGCCGGGCCTTGCCTTCTTCTACGGAGGCATGGTCCGTTCGAAGAGCGTGCTCAACATGATGATGATGAGCCTGGGCGCCATGGCCGTGGTCGGTGTCCTGTGGGTGCTGTTCGGGTACTCGACGGCATTCGGTGCGGACCTCGGCGGAGGCCTGCTGGGCAAGCCGTTCGAGTTCTTCGGCCTCGACGGGCTGCTGGCCGCAGACTCGCTGTTCGGCAAGATCCCGAGCACCGTGTTCGTCGCGTTCCAGGCGATGTTCGCGATCATCACGGTCGCGCTGATCTCCGGTGCGATCGCTGACCGCGCCCGCTTCGGCCCGTGGCTGCTGTTCGCCGGCCTGTGGGCGACGATCGTCTACTTCCCGGTCGCGCACTGGGTGTTCGACTTCGACGGCAAGGACGACGCCGGCAACGTCATCGACCCCGGTGGCTGGATCGCCAACAAGCTCCTCGCGATCGACTTCGCCGGTGGTACGGCCGTGCACATCAACGCCGGTGCCGCGGGTCTGGCCCTCGCGATCGTGCTCGGCAAGCGCGTCGGCTGGCCCAAGGAGCCGATGAAGCCGCACAGCCTGCCGCTGGTCGTGCTCGGCGCCGGCCTGCTGTGGTTCGGCTGGTTCGGGTTCAACGCCGGCTCGGCCCTGGGCGCGAACGGCACCGCCGGTGTCACCTTCATCAACACCCTCGTCGCCACCTGCGCCGCGATGCTCGGCTGGCTGCTGACCGAGCGCATCCGCGACGGCAAGGCCACCACGCTCGGTGCCGCGTCCGGTGTCATCGCCGGTCTGGTCGCGATCACCCCGGCCTGTTCCGCGGTCACCCCGGTCGGCGCCATCGCGATCGGCGCGATCACCGGTGTCCTCTGCGCCCTGGCCGTGTCGCTCAAGTACCGCTTCGGCTTCGACGACTCGCTCGACGTCGTCGGCGTGCACCTCGTCGGTGGTCTGTCCGGCACGATCCTGATCGGCCTGTTCGCCAGCGAGTCGGCCCCGGCCAAGGTCAACGGCCTGTTCTACGGTGGCGGCGTCGACCAGCTCTGGCGCCAGGCAGTCGGTGCGTTCGCGGTGCTCGGGTACTCGTTCGTGCTGAGCCTCGCGCTCGGTTACCTGGTGAAGTTCACCGTCGGGTTCCGCGCGTCGGAGGAGTCCGAGGTCGCGAGCATCGACGAGGCCGAGCACGCTGAGCGCGCTTACGAGTACGGCAGCCTCACCAGTGCGCGTGGTACCGGCAAGCCGAGCGTGGCCGCAGGCGCGACCGCGGTCCTCGAGGGGAGCAACAAGAAATGAAGCTGGTCACCGCGATCATCAAGCCGTTCACGCTCGACGACGTGAAGGGCGCCCTGGAACAGCTCGGGGTGCTGGGCATGACGGTCAGTGAAGTGCAGGGCTACGGGCGCCAGAAGGGCCACACCGAGGTCTACCGCGGTGCGGAGTACTCGGTGGACTTCGTGCCCAAGATCAAGATTGAGGTCGTCATCGACGACACGGCCGTCGAGAAGGTGCTGGAAGCGGTGGTCGAGGCCGCCCGCACCGGCAAGATCGGCGACGGCAAGGTGTGGGTGACTTCGGTCGACACGGTCGTGCGCGTGCGCACGGGCGAACGTGGATCGGACGCACTTTAGTGCTGTGACCGCCAACCGTCACCGCGTCTTCCGGCGCTCAGCGGGACACCGCGATGCACCCGTCTGACCGTCGAAATACGAGGTAAAGGCCGACGATCACAGCACTGACAATCTAGGAGACGGCCCGTGGAGAACAACGAAACGGCCGTCGTCACGGCTGACGACCTGGTGCGAGCACGCGAAAGGCTGCTCGTGCCAGGTCGTCGTCGCTTGGCCGCCGAACCGCTGCGCGAGGCACTCGTGGACCTGCACGAGTTCTGGCTGACCAAACATGCGGGGGGAGCGGGGGTATCCGGACCGGGTATCGCGCTCGTGGCGGTCGGCGGGCTGGGGCGGCGTGAGCTCGTGCCCTACTCCGACCTCGACCTGGTCCTGGTGCACAACGGCGTCAAGAACGTCGACGAGATCGCCGAGAAGCTCTGGTATCCACTGTGGAACTCCGGCATCGGGCTCGACCACTCGGTGCGCACCGTGGGGGAAGCTCTGAGGGTCGCCGCCGGTGACCTGAGAACAGCGTTGGGGCTGCTGGACATCCGGCACATCGCGGGTGATCCCGAGGTCACCCAGAAGCTCGCCGAAGGCGCGAAGCAGGCCTGGCGCGGCAACGTCCGCAACCGGCTGGACGAGATGGCCGAGTCGTCGCAGAAGCGCTGGGCGCGCGGCGGCGAGATCGCACACCGCGTCGAACCCGACCTGAAGCACGGTCGCGGGGGACTGCGGGACCTCACACTCCTGGACGCGCTGTCGCTCGCGCAGCTGGTCGACCGGCCCTCCGCCGAGGTCGACGAGGCACGCCGGCTGCTGCTGGACGTGCGCACCGAACTCCGCCGGGTGGCCCGGAAACCTCGTGACGTGCTGCGGGCGCAGGACGGTGACGAGGTGGCGTCGGCCCTGGGGCTGGCGGACCGGTTCGCCTTGGCCCGTTCCCTCTCTTCCGCCGCTCGCACGGTCGTCTACGCGTTCGACGTGGCCATGCGGGCCGCTCGTGCCGCCGCGCCGAAACGCGGGCTCGGGGCGTTCCTCCGCGGGCAACCGCCGCGCAGGCCGCTGGACGAAGGCGTTGTGCTGCACGGTTCTGAGGTCTCGCTCGCCCGTGACGCGATCCCCAGCCGTGATCCGGCGTTGTTGTTGCGTGTCGCGACGGCGGCGGCTCGCAGCAAGCACCCGATCGCGACAGGCACGTTGTCCCGGCTCGCGGACTCGGCGCCGGAGCTGCGCCAGCCGTGGCCGCGCGAGGCCCGCGAGGAGCTGCTGGCGTTGCTGGGCAGCGGAAGCGGACTCGTGGACGTGGTGGAAGCGTTGGACCGCACGGACCTGTGGGGCCGGCTGTTCCCCGAGTGGGGTGCGGTGCGGGACCTGCCGCCGCGCGACGCCGCGCACATGTGGACGGTCGACCGGCACCTCGTGCAGACGGTCGCGCACGCGGCCCGGCTGGCGACGACGGTGGCACGGCCCGACCTGTTGCTGCTCGGCGCGTTGATCCACGACATCGGCAAGGGCCGGCAGCAGGACCACTCCGAGGTCGGGGCCGCGCTGGCGACCCAGATCGGGGAGCGCATCGGGCTGTGGCCGCAGGACGTCGAGACGTTGTCGGCGATGGTCCGGCACCACCTGTTGCTGCCGCACACCGCGACCCGCCGTGACGTCGAGGACGAGGCGACCGTGCACCGGGTGGTGGAGACGCTCGGCGGCGACGCGATCCTGCTGGAACTGCTGCACGCGCTGGCGGAGTCGGACTCCATCGCGACCGGGCCGGGCGTGTGGACGGACTGGAAGGCCGCGCTGATGGCCGACCTGGTCTCCCGTTGCCGCAAGGCGATGGCCGGGGAGGCGCTGCCCAAGCCGGAACCGCTCGACCCCGTGCACGTCGCGATGGCCGAACGCGTTGCGGCGTCGGGGAAACCGGACGTGCTGCTGGAGAAGCAGGACCACGCGGCGGTCGTCACGGTGATCGCGCCGGACCGCCCGGGCCTGCTGTCCAAGGCCGCGGGCGTGCTCGCGTTGAACTCGCTGGAGGTCCACGCGGCGACGTTGCGCGCACACGGCGGTGCGACGGTGGACGCGTTCACGGTGTCACCGCGGTTCGGCTCGCTGCCCGATGCCACCCTGCTGCGCGAACAGCTCTCCCGGGCGATCGAGGGTTCGCTGCCGCTGGCCGACAAGCTCACCGCGAAGGAACGCGACTACGGCGGTCCGCCGCTCGACCCGCCGCCCGCGAAGGTGCTGTGGTTCGACGACGAGGCGACCGGCGCGGTGGTGCTGGAACTGCGCGCCGCCGACCGGATCGGGCTGCTGCACCGCGTGGCGGGCGCGCTGGAGCAGTGCGGCGCCGACGTGCAGTGGGCGCGCGTGTCCACGCTGGGCGCGACGGTCGTCGACTCGTTCAGCATCGCGGGCGCGGACCTCGACCGGCGCCGGATCGAACAGGCGGTGCTCGACGCGGCCAGGTAGAGGTTGAGTAGCTCTACGCACAACCTCTCCGGGTGCTCACGCTCCTGCACGGCTCCGGAACACGGCAGTGTTCGTGGTGTCCGGAAAGCGTCCTCGAGGGGTGGACCGCTTCCCGGACAGGCAGAGGCGGTGGTGCGCAGTGACGGCGCCGGGGGAGGTACCGGGCACTCGCACCGCCGCCGATTCCCTTGTCCGCGCTGCCCTGGTGCCGCACGTCACTGCGTGACGGGGCTGAGCGAGGCCGGGCAGGTCATCGGCCTGGCGACGTTCGCCGACAGCGCCTACCGCTCCGTCGTCTGGCGCCGACCCCGTGCATTTCGGCGGAAATCGGACCAAACTGAACGAGAGGGATGGTCGAAACGTCTTCTAGGACATGACCGCCGTGTTGAACACGCAGATCGCAGTCGTCCGAGTGCAGCCGCGCTCGCTCGTAGTCCTCGCCGGCATTCCCGGCGCGGGCAAGACGACCCTGCTCAACCGCCTCGACGCGGACGAGCCGGTCACCGTGCTCGACTCCGACCAGGTGCGCTCGTGGCTGGAGCCGCGCGTCCCGCTCCCGTACAAGTACTGGCGCGTGTTCGTGCACCTCACGCACCGGATGCGCGTCTTCTGGGCGGCACTGTTCTGCGCAGGCCTGCTGGTGGTGCACGAGCCGTCCACGAGGCCCGGCACGCGTTTCATGCTGGTGCTCGCCGGCGTGTTGTCGGGCCGTTCCCGTCACTTCCTGTGGCTCGACGCCTCCGCGGCCCAGGCCCTCGACGGCCAGATCGCCCGCAAGCGCGTCGTGCGCACCCACGCGTTCGAACGCCACGTCCGCCGCGGCTCGTCGATGCGCGCGCAGTTCGAGGCGGGCTGGGTGCCGTTCGGTTTCCGCAGCGTGACGCTCCTCACCCGTGCGAAGACCTCGGGTGGTCTGCGCATCATGGTGTCGTGATCAAGGCCGTCCTCTTCGACTTCGCAGGCACCCTCTTCGGGCGCCCGACCTACCAATGGCTCTCGCCGCGGCACCTCTCGGTGCTGCGCGCGCCGGCGCCGTTCGTGGCGCGGATGAACGCCGCCGAGCGCGCGGTGTGGGACGCCCGCGACCTGACCGCACTGGCGAACCGGTCGGCCCACTGGATCCTGTTCCGCCTCGCGGGGCTGAGTTTCGACGACGAGCTGTTCCAGCGCCTGCACAACCCGGCGTTCTGGCTGCCCTACGCCGACACCGCCGCCGCTCTGGAGGCCGCGAGGCCGTTGAAGGTCGGGGTGCTGAGCAACATTTCGTGGGACATCCGGCGGGTGTTCGCGCGCGAGCAGCTGGTCGTGGACGCCTTCGCGTTGTCCTACGAACTGGGCGTCTCGAAGCCGTCCGCCCGTGCGTTCGAAGCCGCCTGCGTCCGCCTGGACGTCGAGCCGTCCGAGTGCTTGTACGTCGGCGACGACCCGGTGGCGGATGGAGCAGCGGTGGCGGCGGGACTGCGGTTCGCGCAGATCTCCACTGCTCCGGTCGGCCGCCGCGAACCGGTCCTCCTGCAGGCCCTGGCGAGCCACGGGATCGGGTGAACGTTCGGTTAGCTAGTCTGGACGACGTGTTCTCCACGCTTTCCGACCGGCTGACCACGGTTCTCCAGGGCCTTCGGGGCAAGGGCCGGCTCAGCGACGCCGACATCGACGCGACCGCCCGCGAGATCAGGGTCGCCCTGCTCGAGGCCGACGTCGCGCTGCCCGTTGTGCGCAACTTCATCGCGAAGGTGAAGGAGCGCGCCAAGGGCGCCGAGGTCCACCAGGCGCTGAACCCGGCGCAGCAGGTCGTGAAGATCGTCAACGAGGAGCTCGTCAACGTCCTCGGCGGCGAGACGCGGCGGCTCAACCTCGCGAAGAACCCGCCCTCGGTGATCATGCTGGCGGGTCTGCAGGGTGCCGGTAAGACGACGCTCGCGGGCAAGCTGGCCAAGTGGCTCAAGGGCCAGGGCCACACCCCGCTGCTCGTCGCCGCCGACCTGCAGCGCCCGAACGCGGTGACGCAGCTCCAGGTCGTCGGTGAGCGCGCGGGCGTGCCCGTCTTCGCTCCCGAGCCCGGCAACGGCGTCGGCAACCCCGTCGAGGTCTCGCGCCTCGGCATCGCGGAGGCCAAGGCCAAGCAGCACGACATCGTCCTCGTCGACACGGCCGGCCGGCTCGGCGTCGACGAGGAGATGATGCAGCAGGCCATCGACATCCGGGCCGCGGTCAACCCCGACGAGATCCTGTTCGTGGTCGACGCCATGGTCGGTCAGGACGCGATCAACACCGCCACGGCGTTCCGCGACGGCGTCGGCTTCACCGGTGTCGTGCTCACCAAGCTCGACGGTGACGCCCGCGGTGGTGCCGCGCTGTCGGTCCGAGAGGTCACCGGCCAGCCGATCCTCTTCGCGTCCAACGGTGAGAAGCTCGAGGACTTCGACGTCTTCCACCCGGACCGGATGGCGTCGCGCATCCTCGGCATGGGTGACGTCCTCACCCTGATCGAGCAGGCCGAGCAGCACTTCGACCAGGACCAGGCCGAGAAGGCCGCGGCGAAGCTGCACTCCGGCCAGTTGACGCTCGAGGACTTCCTGGAGCAGATGCTCGCGATCCGCAAGATGGGCCCGATCGCGAACCTGCTCGGCATGCTGCCCGGCGCCGGGCAGATGAAGGACCAGCTCGGGATGCTGGACGAGAAGCACCTCGACCGCATCCAGGCGATCATCCGCGGCATGACCCCGGCCGAGCGCGACGACCCCAAGATGATCAACGGGTCCCGCCGGCTGCGCATCGCGAACGGGTCGGGCGTCAAGGTCAGCGACGTCAACGACCTGGTCAACCGCTTCTTCGAGGCCCGCAAGATGATGGCGTCGATGGCCGGCCGGATGGGCTTCGGCGGCGGTGGCGGCAGCAAGACCCGCAAGGGCAAGAAGGGGAAGAAGGGCAAGGGCGGACGCGGCCCGACGCCCCCCAAGGTCAAGGGCGGCTTCCCGCCCGGGATGTTCCCCGGCGGCATGCCCGGCATGCCCCCCGGTGGGATCCCCGGCATGCCTCCCGGCGGCGGTCTGCCGAACCTCGGCGGCCTGAACGAGCTTCCTCCCGGCTTCGACCCGTCGAAGTTCAAGTTCGACGGGGACGACAAGAAGAAGTGACCATGCACCTGCGTGGCGTCGTCCTGCCGGACGGTGAGCCGCGAGACCTGTGGGTCGTGAACGGCCGTGTTCGCACCAAGCCGGTGCCGGGCGCTTCCACCGTGGTCGACGGCGGGTTCCTCGTGCCGGGCCTGGTCGACGCGCACTGCCACGTCGGCCTGGGCCCGCAGGGCGGCGTCGAGCTGCCCGAGGCCGTCGAGCAGGCTCTGACGGACCGCGACGCGGGCACGTTGCTGATCCGCGACTGCGGCTCACCGATCGACACGACGCCGTTGCAGGAGCGCCTGGACCTGCCGCGGATCATCCGCGCGGGCCGGCACATCGCCCGCCCGAAGCGCTACCTCCCGCACATCGGCGTGGAGGTCGAGACCGACCTCGCGACGGCCGTGGCCGAGCAGGCCGCGCACGGCGACGGCTGGGTCAAGCTCGTCGGCGACTGGATCGATCGCGGCGAGGGCGACCTCGCTCCACTGTGGACGGACGACGAGCTGGCCCAGGCCATCAAGGTCGCCCACGACGCCGGTGCGAAGGTCACGGCCCACGTCTTCGGCGAGGACGCGCTGCCGGGCCTGATCAACGCGGGCATCGACTGCATCGAGCACGGCACCGGACTGACCGACGACACGATCTCGCTGATGGCCGCGCGCGGCACCGCGCTGGTGCCCACGCTGATCAACATCGAGACGTTCCCCGGCATCGCGGACCGGGCCGGCAAGTACCCGAAGTACGCGAACCACATGCGTGCCCTGCACGCCCGCGTCTCCACCACGGTGGCGTCCGCGATCGAGGCGGGCGTCCCCGTCTACGCGGGCACCGACGCGGGCGGTGGCATCCAGCACGGCCGCATCGTCGACGAGATCGTCGCGCTGCACGGCGTGGGGATGAGCGCTGTGGACGCCATCGGCGCCGCGTCGTGGGGTGCCCGCGAGTGGCTCGGCTTCCCGTCGCTGACCGAGGGCGCGGCCGCGGACATCGTCGTCTACGACGAGGACCCGCGGGAGAACCTGGAGACTCTCCGGTCGCCGCGCATGGTCATGCTCCGGGGCCGCATCCACTAGGCGTGCTGGGCCAGTGCGCCCACCTGGTACGAGCCGCCCTTCTGGCGCGTGATGACGGCCATCCGGTTGGCGGCGTTGATCAGCCCGAGCAGGCAGACCAGCGCCGCGACCTGCTCGTCGTCGAAGTGCTTGCGCACGTTGTCCCAGGTCTCGTCGCTCACGCCCTCCCGCGTGAGCACGGTGCCCTCCTCGGTGAACGCCAGCGCGGCCTGCTCGGCCTCGGTGAACACCGTGGTCTCGCGCCAGCCGGCGACCAGGTGCAACCGCAGCGGGTCCTCACCGGCCGCGATGGCCTCCTTGACGTGCATGTCGAGGCAGAAGCCGCAGCCGTTCAGCTGGCTCGCCCGCAGGCTGACCAGTTCCGCCGTGGTCGCGGGCAGCGACGTCTGGTGCACGGCCTGCCCGAGACCCGCGAACCGCTTCGCGATCTTGCTGCCGGTCTCGGTGCCGAAGAGGTTGAAACGCGGTTCCATGATCTTTCCTCCCTCGTGGACTTGCTTGACGACCACGAGATGCCGGCGGCCCGTTCCCTGTGACTGTGATCCAGCCCACTGTCACAAAGCCCGGCGGACTGGTGTCTTGTGACCATGGATGCCGCCACCGACGCGTTCGTCAGCCACCGCAACCTCCTCTTCACGATCGCCTACGAGATGCTCGGCTCCGCCGCCGACGCGGAGGACGTGCTGCAGGAGACGTGGCTGCGCTGGTCGGGCGTCGACCACGGCACCGTCGAGAACCACCGCGCCTACCTGGTCCGGATCGTCACCCGCCAGGCCCTCGGCCGCCTGCGCACCCTCGGCCGCCGCAAGGAGTCCTACGTCGGCTCCTGGCTCCCGGAACCGATGCTCACCGCCCCGGACGTCGCCGAGGACGTCGAACTCGCCGACAGCGTCTCGATGGCGATGATGCTGGTCCTCGAAACCCTCACCCCGACCGAACGAGCGGTCTTCGTCCTGCGCGAGGTCTTCGACGTGGACTACGACGAGATCGCGGCAGCACTCGACAAGAACCAGGCCGCCGTCCGCCAGATCGCGCACCGCGCCCGTTCCCACGTGGCCGCCCGCCGCCCGCGCGAGGTCGTGACGCAGGCAGCGTCCCGCGAAGCCCTGGCCGCGTTCCAGCGCGCCACCGAGACGGGAGACCTCCAGGCCCTGCTCGACCTGCTCGCGCCGGACGTCGTGTTCCTCGGAGACGGCGGCGGCGTGAAGCAGGCCGTCCCGCGCCCCGTCGTCGGTTCCTCGAAGGTCGCGCGCATGCTGCTCGGCGGCCTGCTGAAGGTGAGCGGCTGGACGATGGAACCCGCCCAGGTCAACGGCTGCCCGGCGCTGATCGTGCGGTTCGGCGGCGAGCTCGACACGGTGGTCGCGGTGCGGGTGGAGAACGGGCTGATCAGCGGTCTGTACGCGGTGCGCAACCCGGCCAAGCTCTCGCACATGACCGAGGAGACGACCCTGCGCCGTTGATCAGCGGGCGACGAACCGCGCGACCCCCGCGCCGGCCGCGACGTGCCAGTGCAGGTGCTTGTTGTGCTGTTCGTCGCCGACCGTGGTGAGCACCTGGCATCCGCCGTGCAGCGCCACGACCTGCGCCGCCGCCTGCTTCACCGCAGCCAGCAACTCGACGGCCAGCTCGTCGTCCAGTTCCAGCAACGAGGACACGTGCCGGGTGGGGATCACGATCACGTGGTCGGTGCCGAAGCCGGGGATCGGCGGACGGAACGTGAGCGTGTTCGCGGTGCGCGCGAGCACCTCGACCCGCACGGTGCCGGGGATGACGTCGTGGCAGTACCAGTCCGGCCCCATGCCTCGACGATAGCCGCGCGCGGCCTTTGGCCTCGGGGTTTAGTCCCCGCCTTCGCGCGCCGATCCAACCACCAGGAGCAGGACACCCGGCGGGGACCCGATCTGACCATTTTTTGACCAGGTGCTCGACCGGGATTCCGCCGGTGCCGCACAGTAGCCTCGGCTTCTGGGCCGGCGTCGATCGCGAGGTGGGCTGATCATGAGAGTGGCATTGCCTGCTGTTCCACCGCTGGTAGCCGCGGTGTGACTAAATTGCAGAGCGTGAGTGAGCCGGAATCCCTGAAGCCGAAGCGGGGCTTCATCGAGAGCGTGCGGGACATCAGCCGCAACCCGGAGCCCGAACGGGTCGGCCAGCGTTGGGGATTCGGCGCGTTCCTACTGGTGGAAGCAGTCTTCATCCTGAGCGCCGTGTTCATCACGGCCGTGGGCGCAAGCTACGGCGCGACGCTCGAGAGCTCGACCTCGCTCGTGCTCGTCGGCTCGCTGGTGCCGATCATGCTCGCGGCCGCGGTGGCCGTCGTGATCACGTACGTGCGCGGCAACGGCCCCGTCATCGACCTGCGGCTGAGCCTGACCAAGTCGGACGTCGTCTTCGGTCTCAAGATCGGCGTCATCGGCCTGGTCTTCACCTACGTCGCCGCCACCGTGTGGGCGAAGATCGTCGGCAAGGACAACGCCACGAGCGCCATCGGCGAGCTCTTCAGCAACGCGAACCTGCCCCTGGCCGCCGCCATCACGATGTTCCTGTACATGAGCTTCATCGGCCCGATCTGCGAGGAGATCATCTTCCGCGGGCTGCTCTGGGGCGCGGTCGAGCGGCAGGGCTGGAGCAGGTGGGCCGCGTTCGTGCTGACCACGGTGATCTTCGCGCTCAGCCACCTCGAACCGCAGCGGACGTGGCTGCTCCTCGTGATCGCCATCCCCATCGGCGTCGCCCGCCTGGTCACGCGCAGCCTCGGGGCGAGCATGGTGGCGCACGTGCTGAACAACTTCCTGCCGGGACTGTCCCTCCTGCTCCTGTCGGTGGGGGTCATCTGATGGACCTGAACAGCGACCTCGGCGAGGGCTTCGGCATCTGGAAGCTCGGCGACGACACCGCGCTGCTGGGCGTCATCACCAGCGCGAACGTCGCGTGCGGCTTCCACGCCGGTGATCCGTCCACGATGCGCAAGGTCTGCGAGGAAGCCGCGAAGAACGGCGTGAAGATCGGCGCCCAGGTGAGCTACCGCGACCTGGCCGGGTTCGGCCGGCGGTTCATCGACGCCGACCCGGTCGAGCTCGCGGACGAGGTGCTCTACCAAATCGGTGCGCTCGATGCGTGCGCACGAGCAGCAGGTACCGAGGTCGTGTACGTGAAGCCGCACGGCGCGCTCTACAACGCGACGGTGCACCACGAGAAGCAGGCCGAGGCGGTCGTGAACGGCACCAAGGCGTTCAAGGACCTGCCGATCCTGGGCCTGCCAGGCTCCCAGCTGCTGGAGAAGGCCTCGCGGGCAGGCCTGCGGCCCGTTCAGGAGGCGTTCGCCGACCGCGGCTACACGCCGGAGGGCACGCTGGTCCCGCGCAGCGGGCCGGACGCCCTGCTCACCGACACCGCGCAGATCGTCGAACGGGCCACCCGGCTGCTCCAGGGCGAACTCGTCGCGGTCGACGGCACCGTCATCAAGACGCAGGCGGAGTCGTTGTGCGTGCACGGCGACACGCCTGGAGCGGTCGCGCACGCGCGTGCGGTGAAGGAAGCGCTCGGCACCGTGACACCGTTCGCGTAGGACCCGATTCGGATCCGCCGGTCCCCATCTGGCACAATTGCCCGCTGTCCGTCGTGGTCGGCCCCTCTGCCCGGGCCGCGACTGTGCGAACCACCAACACAGAGTTCGAGGAGTACCAGGCCAATGGCCGTCAAGATCAAGCTTCAGCGTCTCGGCAAGATCCGCCAGCCGTACTACCGCATCGTGGTCGCCGACGCGCGCACCCGTCGCGACGGCAAGGCCATCGAGACGATCGGCAAGTACCACCCGAAGGACGAGCCGTCGTTCATCGCGGTCGACTCCGAGCGTGCGCAGTACTGGCTGGGTGTCGGCGCGCAGCCGACCGAGTCGGTCCAGCGGATCCTCGAGATCACCGGTGACTGGCAGAAGTTCAAGGGCCTGCCGGGCGCCGAGGGCACGCTGAAGGTCAAGGAGCCGAAGACTCCGAAGGCCGAGCTGTTCGCCGCCGCGCTCGCCGCCGCGAACTCGGAGCCGATGACCGACGCCACCACGCCGAAGGCGAAGAAGGCCAAGAAGACCGACGACGCGCCCAAGGCCGAGGCCGAGGCGCCCAAGGACGAGGCGTGAGTTTGTTGGCTGACGCCCTCGAACACCTCGTTCGCGGCATCGTCGACCACCCGGAAGAAGTCCGGGTGAACCTCGTCACGACCCGCCGCGGCCGCACCCTCGAGGTCCACGTCCACCCGGACGACCTCGGCAAGGTGATCGGCCGTGGCGGTCGCACCGCGACGGCTCTGCGCACCGTGATGGCCGGTATCGGCGGTCGTGGTGTGCGGGTCGACGTCGTCGACACCGACCGCTGAACGAAGCTGCAAAGGGCAAATGGACGTCGTCGTCGGCCGTGTGGCCAAGGCGCACGGGATCACCGGTGAACTAGCCGTTGACGTGCGCACCGATTCACCCGAAATGCGGTTCAAGCTCGGAGCCACGCTCCAGGCCAAGCTGCGTGACGGCACGTCCCGAAGCCTCACCGTGTCAGCCGCCCGGCCTCACTCCGGGCGGCTGCTCGTGCGTTTCGAGGAAGTCGTGACCCGCGACGTCGCGGAGTCGTTGCGCGGCACGTTGTTGCTGGGCAGCACCGACGACCTGCCGGCGATCGACGACCCGGACGAGTTCTACGACCACGAGCTCGAAGGGCTCGCGGCCGAACTCGTCGACGGCACGAAGATCGGCACGGTCAAGGAGATCCTGCACGGCCCCGGTGGCGAACTGCTCGTGGTCATCCGTGACCAGGGGGAGGCGCTCATCCCGTTCGTGCGCGAGATCGTGCCCACCGTGGACGTTCGCGGCGGCCGTGTCGTGATCGACCCGCCAGAGGGCCTGCTCGATGCAGATTGACGTCGTCACGATCTTCCCCGAGTACCTCGCGCCGCTGCGCGCGGCGTTGCTCGGGAAGGCGATTGACAAGGGCCTGATCAGCGTCGGCGTGCACGATCTGCGTGACTGGACCCAGGACGTGCACAAGGCTGTCGACGACAGCCCGTACGGTGGTGGGCCCGGCATGGTCATGAAGGCCGACATCTGGGGTCCTGCCCTGGACGACGTGTGCACGGACGAGACCCGTCTCATCGTGCCGACGCCGGCCGGACGTCCGTTCACGCAGGCGGTCGCACACGAGTACGCGAACGAGTCGCACCTCGTGTTCGCGTGCGGTCGCTACGAGGGCATCGACCAGCGTGTGGTCGATGACGCCGCACGGCGCGTACGCGTCGATGAGGTGTCCATCGGTGACTACGTGCTGGTGGGTGGCGAGGTGGCGGTGCTCGCGATCGTGGAAGCGGTCGCGCGGTTGCTGCCCGGCGTGCTCGGCAACCCGAAGTCGCACGCCGAGGACTCGTTCCAGGACGGGCTGCTCGAAGGGCCGAGCTACACGCGGCCCGAGGTGTGGCGCGACCTGCCGGTGCCGGACGTGCTGCGTTCCGGAAACCACAGGCTGATCAACCGCTGGCGCCGCGACCAGTCGCTGGCCAGGACCTTCGCCAGGCGCCCTGACCTGCTGGAATCGTTGCCGGCGGAGATGTTCGACAAGCACGACCGCGCCCTGCTCACGCGCCTGCGCGAGGGTGGGGAGTAGCCCGATTTCATTCCGGAGTGCCTGGTCTGGCACACTGGAACAGTTGCCGAAGCCGGTGTGATACCGGCGTGCGCACACAAGCCGACCCCCATCATGTCGTGCACAGCCATGGAGCATGCTCTGGGGAGTTCAAAACACGTGAGGAACCACCGATGAACATCCTGGACGCGCTTGACGCCCAGTCGCTGCGCACTGACATCCCGGCCTTCCGCGCCGGTGACACGCTGAAGGTTCACGTCCGCGTCATCGAGGGCTCGCGCGAGCGCGTCCAGGTGTTCCAGGGCGTTGTGATCCGTCGTCAGAACGGCGGCATCCGCGAGACCTTCACCGTCCGCAAGGTCTCGTTCGGCGTCGGCGTCGAGCGCACCTTCCCGGTGCACTCCCCGAACATCGCCGAGATCGAGGTCGCCGTCCGCGGTGACGTGCGTCGCGCGAAGCTGTACTACCTGCGCGACCTGCGCGGCAAGGCTGCCAAGATCAAGGAGAAGCGCGAGGCCCGTCCGGTCTCCTGATCGGTGGCTTCGAGCCCAGAAGACTTCGAGGACGCCTCCGCACCGGATGAACCGGAGCGGGGGCGTACTCCTGTCTGGAGAGAAATCCTCTACGTCGTCGTGACGGCCGTCGTGCTGACGGTGCTCATCCAGGCGTTCGTGGCGCGGGTCTACGTGATCCCCTCGGCGTCGATGGAGAACACGCTGCACGGCTGCACCGGCTGCGAGAACGACCGCGTGCTGGTCGACAAGCTCACCTACGGCTTCAGCGACGTCGAGCCGGGCGAGGTGGTCGTGTTCCGCGGCCCCGAGGCGTGGACGACGACCGACTTCCGCAACCCCCGGTCGACCAATCCCGTCGCGGGTTTCGTGCAGAACATCGGTTCTCTGCTGGGCATCGCGCCGGCGAACGAGCGCGACTTCGTGAAGCGCGTGATCGCGTTGCCCGGCCAGACGGTGATGTGTTGCGACGAGCAGCACCGTGTCGTTGTGGACGGCAAACCGCTCGACGAGCCGTACGTGCATTGGCAGGCAGGCACTTCGCCCGCGGACCACGAGCCGTTCGCACCGATCCGCGTACCGGACGGCCGGTTGTTCGTGATGGGGGACAACCGGATGAACTCCACCGACTCGCGCAAACAGGGCGGTGGGGGCGTAGCGGGCACCGTGCAGGTCGAGAACGTCATCGGCAAGGCCCGGTACGTCGTTTTCCCGAAAGATCGGTGGAGTGTTGTGTCGGATCACAACCCCCAGCCCCTAGGCTGATCTCGTGGTCGACGACGCTCCAGAGCAGAACCCTCCCGGTGACGAGCCCAGTTCGGACGCTTCGGACAAGCCCGCGAAGCAGAAGAAAAAGGGCAACTTCTGGAAGGAACTGCCTGTCCTCATCCTGGTCGCGTTCGGCCTCGCGATCGGCATCCAGATCTTCCTCGGCCGCGTCTACATGATCCCGTCCGAGTCGATGGAGACGACGCTGCACGGGTGCACCGACTGCTACGGCGACCGGGTGCTCGTCGACAAGGTCACCTTCCGCTTCACCGATCCGGCGCCGGGCGACGTGATCGTGTTCCGCGGGCCGCCGTCGTGGCAGAACGACTTCGTCTCCGCCGAGCCGGGCAACCCGATCTCGCAGGGCCTGTCGTGGCTCGGCTCGCTGGTCGGGCTGCCGTCGGCGAACGAGGAGGACTTCGTCAAGCGCGTGATCGCCGTCGGCGGGCAGACCGTGAAGTGCTGCGACGACCAGAACCGCGTGACGGTCGACGGCAAGCCGCTCGACGAGCCGTACAAGCACTTCGACGAGGGCACGCCGGCCGAGCAGGAGTCTTTCGAGGAGCTCAAGATCCCGGACGGGATGCTGTTCGTGCTCGGCGACAACCGCAACCACTCGTGCGACTCGCGCTGCCAGGGCCAGGGCGGCCTCAACGGGCTCGTGCCGGTGGGCGACGTGATCGGCAAGGCGCGCGTGATCGTGCTGCCTCCGTCGAGGTGGGGCGGCGTGTCCGACCACGACCCGCAGATCGTCTCGATGGGTGCGCCGGGCTGGCAGGAGAACGTCCCGCTGGGCCTCGGTATCGTCGGCGCGTGGCCGCTTCTGCTGCTCGGGCGTCGAGTGCGAGACCGATTCCGCCGATGACCATGCTGATGCCGCCCCGTGCGGTGGTGCGGGGCTCTGCGGGGAACTGGGCGTTGCAGAGCACGCTGGAGCGCCGGGGCCTCGGACCCGTCGCCGGTGTGGACGAGGCGGGCCGCGGGCCGTGCGCCGGTCCGCTGGTGATCGCCGCGTGTGTCCTTCGACCGGGTGATGCTTCGCGGTTCGAAGGGCTGAACGACTCGAAGCTGATGACGGCGGCTGCCCGCGATCGGATGTACGACCTGGTGCTCAAGCGTGCGCTGGATCACTCGGTCGTGGTCGTTCCGCCCGCCGACATCGACTGGCTGGGCATCCACGTCATGAACATCGAGGGCATGCGGCGTGCGGTGGCGCAGCTGGAGACGCACCCCGGCTACGTGCTGACGGACGGTTTCAAGGTGCCGGGAATGCCGGCGCCGAACGTGGCGGTGCTCAAGGGCGACCAGGCCGCGGCGTGCGTGGCGGCGGCATCGGTGCTGGCCAAGGTCACGCGGGACCGCATCATGGCGGATCTGCATGATCGTCATCCCGAGTACGGGTTCACCGTGCACAAGGGGTACTGCACGCCCGACCACACGGCGGCGTTGATGGAACACGGCCCGTGTGCGGAGCATCGCTGGTCGTATGTAAATGTGGCAGCGGCGGCTGCCAAGCACGGTCTCGCCGCGCCGCACAGGGTGGCGCGCGGCACAACCGCGCAGGCCGTGGTCCAGAATGATGCAACCCCGGCTGACGCCGGGGAGCTCGCGACGAGTGAGGGCGCGGAGCAGATGACCCGCGCGGAGGCGTAATGAGTGCAGAGGATCTCGAGAAGTACGAGACCGAGATGGAACTGTCGCTGTACAAGGAGTACCGCGACATAGTCAGCCAGTTCTCGTTCGTCGTGGAGACCGAACGGCGTTTCTACCTGGCCAACTCGGTGGACGTGCAGGTGCGCAACGCCGACGGCGAGGTGTACTTCGAGGTGCGCATGTCGGATGCATGGGTGTGGGACATGTACCGCCCTGCAAGGTTCGTCAAGAACGTTCGTGTCATCACCTTCAAGGACGTGAACGTGGAGGAGCTGGACAAGCCGGATCTCCGGCTGCCGGAGAGCGGCCCTTTCCCCAGCTGAAAGAGGAGTGACCCGAAACGTTGGCGGTGCCGTCCGCGGTACCGCGATGAGCCCGTGCGGCCGCGAAATCTCACGGCGGCGTTTCGGGCCACGCTCCTAGCACACCCCACCGACGATTCCGTCGTTCCAAGATCTACAACGGCCGACTTGTCCACAACCGCCGAGTTGTCCACAGATTCCCCGCGGCCCGGTCGCCCACCCCGTCCCGCCCTGCAAGGTCGTGTCCAACGACCCGCAGGGAGGCGAGGGCAGTGGTGGCACAGGCACTGGTCGAGACCAGGCAGCAGGAGATGGGGCGCCAGGGCGAAGACCTGGCGTGCAGGTACCTGGAGGGGCAGGGCCTGGTCGTCCTGTCGCGGAACTGGACCTGCCGCGACGGCGAGCTCGACGTCGTGGCCGTGGAGGGCGACCGCCTGGTCGTCTGCGAGGTCAAGACGAGGTCCGGCCCGGCCTGGGGCCGCCCGGACGAGGCCGTCGACCAACACAAGCTCTCCCGCCTGCGTCGCACGGCGCTGCGCTGGCTCGCGTCGCACGGCGTCGGCTGGTGCAACGTCCGCGTCGACCTGATCTCGGTCACCTGGCCTCCGTCCGGCGAAGCACGCCTGCAGCACCTGCGGGGAGCCTGAGATGGGCTTGGCGCAGGCCTGGTCCGTCGCGCTCTACGGCGTCGACGGCATCGCGGTCGAGATCGAGGCCGACGTGGGCGTGGGCCAGCCCCGCACCCACCTGCTCGGGCTGCCCGACGCGTCCTTGCACGAGTCGAAGGAGCGGGTGAAGGCCGCCGTCCGCAACAGCGAGGAGGAGTGGCCGAAGCAGCGCATCGTCCTGGGCCTGTCCCCGGCGAACCTGCCCAAGGGCGGCAGCAGCTACGACCTCGCCATCGCCTGCGCCACCCTCGCCGCCGCGGGCTCAGTCCCGTGCGAGCGCCTGGCCACCACCGTCCTGCTGGGCGAACTCGCCTTGGACGGCCGTGCCCGCGCTACTCGCAGCCCGTCGCGCCGGCCTCACGACAGCGATCGTCCCGGTGGAGGTCCTGGCGGAGGCGTCCCTGGTCGACGGCATCGACCTCCACGGCGCCCAGACCCTCGCCGAAGTCCTGGCATGGCTCCGCGGCGAGCCCGTGGCGCTGCACCCGCCACCGCAGCCGGCCGACCCACCGCTCCCTGCCGCACCGGACCTGGCCGACGTAGTGGGCCAGCCAGAGGCCCGCTGGGCACTAGAGGTGGCCGCGGCAGGTGCCCACCACCTCCTCCTGACGGGCCCGCCGGGCACCGGCAAGACGATGCTGGCAGAACGCCTCCCCGGCCTCCTCCCACCGCTGACACGCCAAGACTCGCTGGCCGTGACAGCCGTCCACTCGGTAGCGGGCGTCCTGTCCTCCGACTACCCGCTGGTGGCCAGCCCGCCGTTCGTCAACGTCCACCACACGACGTCGATGGCGGCCCTGATCGGCGGGGGCAGCGGCATGGCGAAGCCAGGCGCCGCCTCGCGCGCCCACAAGGGCGTCCTCTTCCTGGACGAGGCCTGCGAGTTCGGCCAGAAGACCATCGACACCCTCCGCACGGCCCTGGAGGAGGGCGAGGTCCGCATCCCGCGCCGAGACGGCATAGCCCGCTACCCGGCCCGCTTCCAGCTGATCCTCGCCACCAACCCGTGCCCCTGCGCCCCGCCGAAGGAAACGGACTGCATCTGCACCTCCACAGTCCGCCGCCGCTACCAGTCCCGCCTCTCCGGCCCACTGCTCGACCGCGTGGACCTGAGGGTGCGCATGAGGGCGACAACGGCCATGGCGAACGCAGACGCCGCCCCACCGGAACCAACGGCGGTGGTAAGAGCCAGAGTCCTGAAAGCCAGGACAAGAGCCGCCACCCGCTGGTTCGCGCACGGCCACACCTGGCTGGCGAACGCCCTGGTGCCAGGCCCAGCCCTACGGCGAGAGTTCGCCCTCCCAAGGCAGACAACGGCCCTGCTGGACCGAGCCCTGGCCCTAGGAGCCCTGACGGGCCGAGGAGCCGACCGTTGCCTACGAGTCGCCTGGACCTTGGCCGACCTGGCAGAAGCCGACCGCCCAACCGCAGACCACGTAGCCGCCGCTCTCCACTTCCGAGAACGCAGAGCCCCCTAAGGCGTGTCCCGTAAGTCCGCGCGACTGTCGCGGACGAGGCTCACGGGACACGCCCTAGCGCCACCCACCAGCGGAGGCCGGTTCCCTTCCGCAGCGATCCTCGCCTCCAGCACACCACAGCCTGCCCACGAGAAGCGGATCTTCATGGCCCGCCCCAAGCCGCCGGTCGCAGAGCTTCAACGCCCCGACTCCGCGTCCGGCCCAGCCGGGCGGGCGCTCGTCCCCTGAGAGCGCCCGCCCGCCTGACCTGCCGCCCCCCCTCTCCGTCCCAGGCCAACCCCTTGGTGAACCCGGTCTGCCCCGAGCCGCCGGGCGCGGAGCCCCACTCCCGCTCCGCGCCCGGCACCACCCCACCCGAAGCGTTCGGGCGCCTGTCCCAACCCAGGCGCCCGAACCCACCGGGCACGAGCTCCGAGCCTCGGCTCGTGTCCGGTCCGAGCGGGTCGCTCGCCCTTCCCCAGCGGGCGACCCGCTCACCTGCTCGTCCCTTCTCATCCCGGTCGAACCTCACGAACTCCCCGGAAGGAAGCCCGACCATGACTCCAAGCCTCATTCCCGCCACAACCTCGATCACCGCCGCGGCGGCCGCGATGCCCGCACTGCTGCAGTTGCGGTGCACGGTCAGGAGGCGCACGTCAGGGTTCAGCCCGCCGAATCCGTGGCGCGCTGAACCCTGGCGGCGCTGGCTGTCCTGGTGGTGGTTCCGGTGAGCACAGCGCCGACCGCCCCGGCCACCGATGCCGTTCGCCTGGCCAGGGCCTATCTGTCGCGCGTCGCGGAGCCCTATCCGGCGGCGCTGGCGTCCCTGGTCGCCGACGTCGGGCCGATCGAGGCCGCGGACCGGGTGAGGGCCGGCGGAGTTTCGCCGTCGGTGACCAGCCAGACGTCGGCGCGGCGGGCCGAGGAGCACGCCCGCGCAGACCTCGACCTCATCGCGCGGCGTGGTGGGCGGCTGGTCATTCCCGAGGACGAGGAGTGGCCGCGGTGGCCGTTCCTCGCACTCGAGAACGTTGCCGCTCGGCGGTGTGGCGGTGAGCCGCTCGCGCTGTGGGTGCGGGGGCCGCACGTCCTGGCCGACGTGGTGGACAAGGCCGTTGCCGTGGTCGGGTCACGGGCTGCCAGCGGGTACGGCGAGCACGTTGCCGGCGAGTTCGCCTTCGGGTTGGCGTCGGCGGGGCTGACCGTCGTCTCCGGGGCCGCATACGGGATCGACGGCGCTGCTCATCGCGGTGCACTCGGGGCCGGCGGGGTGACCATCGCGGTGCTGGCGTGCGGTGCGGACATCGCCTATCCCGGCGGCCACCAGGGACTGCTCGGCAGGGTCGCGCGGGAAGGGCTGATCGTCAGCGAGTACCCGCCCGGCGTGACGCCCGCGCGGCATCGGTTCCTCACTCGCAACCGGCTCATCGCCGCGTTGGGAGGCGGCACCGTCGTCGTGGAGGCCGGGCGGCGTAGTGGCGCCAAGAACACGGCCGCGATCACGCTCGCGCTGGGTCGGCCGTTGATGGTGGTGCCGGGGCCCGTGACGTCGGTGAGCTCGGTCGGCTGCCATGAATTGTTGCGGGAAGGGCAGGCCGAGTCGGTGAGTTCGGTGGCCGAGATCGTCGAGTCGGTGGGGCGGTTCGGCGATGACCTCGCCACCCGGCCTGCCGAGAAGGAGAGCGACCTCGGGGCACCCCAGGGAGAGGCGATGAGGGTGTACGAGGCCCTCGGGAAGCGCAACGGCGTCAGCGACGAGGCCGTGTCGGTCGAGTCCGGGGTGCCGTTGGACCGGGTCCGGGCGTTGTTGCCAGAACTGGAACTCGCCGGGCTCGCAATGCAGGTGGACCAGGGCTGGCAGAAGCTGGAGATGAGGTGACTTTCGTCCATTGTGGATAGTCAGCTGCGGCTGACCTGCGGTTTCGCCTCGGTTGAAAGAGATTTCGGCGGCTCGGCGGGAGTGTCGTCGGAGTGCGCGCGGGCGGCGTTTGGCCTGTATGGGGCTTCTGTGAGGCCGGAATAGCGCTGCTGCCGGACGGCAGCAACTGCTCGGGTGCGATCTTGCGTGCTGTGCGGCGAGCGATTCCCTCGGCTGTTCGGGTGGTGGCGCCGGCGGCTGTCGCTACTCCGAAAGGTGATCTGCAAGTGCCGCCGAACCCCTGCTCGTCACAGGGAGTTGAAACGTTATCGTCATCCCGATCATGAGAGCGCTCCCAAATGGCGCGGGGGTGTGGCGATACTTGACCAAACGCCCCGACTGGCGCAGCGTCTTGGCCTATGTCCCCGCCGCCGCATGGTCGGACACGTCGTGTCGATCTCGTTCGCCTGCGCGAAAAACTGCCGGCGAACGTGGAAGCCGTGTTGCGGCAGTACGAACGGCACCTGATGTTGGAGCGTGACCTGTCGCCGCACACGGTGCGCGCCTACGTCGGTGATGCGGTGGCGTTGCTCGGCCACGTCGCTGGGAATATCCCGGAAAACGCAGATCTGGGGCGCATCGACCTGGCGAATTTGCGGTCGTGGCTTGCCGCACAACACACTGCGGGGGCGAGTCGCACGACACTCGCGCGGCGCGCGGCTGCTTCGCGCACGTTCACCGCGTGGGCGCACCGAGCAGGGCATGTGGCGTCGGATCCGGGGCCTCGGCTCGCCGCTCCGCGGCCGCACCGGACGCTGCCGTCGGTGCTGCGCGAAGACCAGGCGAAGGACGCGATGAGGGCCGTATCCTCTGGCGCGTCCCAAGGCGATCCGGTTGCGCTGCGTGATCAGGCCGTGGTGGAGTTGCTGTACGCCACAGGTATCCGCGTGGCCGAACTCTGTGGTCTTGACCTCGACGACGTGGACTACTCCCTAAGGGTGATTCGAGTTCTGGGCAAAGGTGGTCGCGAGCGCAGCACGCCGTTCGGCGTGCCTGCCGAGCGCGCGGTGCGGCGATGGGTGGACGAGGGCCGAAACGCCCTGGTAGCACCGGATTCGCCGCCGGCCTTGTTCCTCGGCGCTCGCGGCGGCAGGCTGAACCAGCGGGCTGTTCGAACCCTGGTGCACGAGGTCGTCGCCGTGGTACCGGATGCACCGGACATCGGGCCGCACGGGTTGCGCCACTCCGCTGCGACCCATTTGCTGGAAGGAGGAGCGGACCTGCGCACCGTCCAAGAACTGCTTGGTCACGCTACGCTCGCAACGACTCAGCTTTACACACACGTCACTGTCGAACGGCTGAAGGCGATCCATGACCGAACCCA
Source organism: Lentzea flaviverrucosa (assembly GCF_003350445.1). Taxonomy (NCBI): domain Bacteria; kingdom Bacillati; phylum Actinomycetota; class Actinomycetes; order Pseudonocardiales; family Pseudonocardiaceae; genus Lentzea; species Lentzea flaviverrucosa. Next base: position 22,473 of record NZ_QQAU01000002.1, on the reverse strand, counting down.
CCCCCGTTCCTGACGCCGCAGGGGGAGGATCGCGTACGGCGACCGTGCCCCCTGAACCCGCCCTGCCCGCACCAGCGTCGAAGCAGGCGAGCAACGGGCACCGTCAGAACGGCGCGCCACGCACCGAGGCGACCCCCGAGCCCGGTGCCGACACGCATGTCAACGGCACGCCCGCGGCCGTTCCGACTGCGGTGACGCGCGCGGACGTGCGGTCCGGTGACGACGTCGAAGCCGGCATCGTCGCCCTGTGGCGCAGCTACGGCGAGTCCCGCGACCAGAGCCAGCGCGACCGCCTGGTGCTGCACTACGCGCCGCTGGTCAAGTACGTCGCAGGCCGCGTCGGCACCGGCCTGCCCGCGCACGTGGACGTGGCCGACCTGATCCAGTCCGGCATCTTCGGCCTGGTCGACGCGATCGAGAAGTTCGAGCCGGAACGCGGCCTCAAGTTCGAGACCTACGCCATGCAGCGCATCCGCGGCGCGATCCTCGACGACCTGCGCTCGCAGGACTGGGTGCCGCGCTCGGTCCGCAGCCGGGCGCGCGACGTCGAACGAGCCCTGGAGCGCCTCGGCGCGAAGCTGCAGCGCACGCCCACCGACCGCGAGCTCGCCGCAGAGCTCAAGATCGGCCTGGCCGAACTCCGCGAGCTCTACGGCCAGCTGCAGCTCACCAGCGTCGTCGCCCTCGACGAGCTGATCGCCCCGAACAAGGGCGGCTCCTCCCTGGCGGAGTCGCTGCCCGACGACGCCGCCGAAGACCCGGTGGCGAGCCTCGTCGACCAGGACAGCCGCCGTCAGCTGGCCGACGCGATCGCCCAGCTGGCAGAACGCGACCGCGTGGTCGTGACCCTCTACTACTTCGAGAACCTGACCCTCGCCGAGATCGGCAAGGTCCTCGGCGTGACCGAGTCCAGGGTCTGCCAGCTGCACACCCGCGCAGTCCTGCGCCTGCGCACGAAGCTCAACGAGCAGTCCGAGGCCTGACCGCACCTCGATCACCCAGCAGCCTGGCGACCGCCGGGCTGCCGAACGCCCGTACCGGGAAGCTTCGAGACCCTCACAAAGCCGCTTCGAACCTCCTTTCTGCCTGCCGCCAGGCCTAATTCACTCGAACGGGTGGCGCTTGGGCCTGCTCCAAGTACGCCCCGTGCCCACTCGGGCATCGCGCCGACCATCCGAACCGCGAGTCGGGCGCACACCGCGCCGGCCCATCGAGCGCAACGGTGAAGCGAAGCCCGGCTGCGTCGCCCTCGTCAGGTCGACGACCGCCTGTGCCCCGGGGTTGAGCAGTTCCTGAGCAGCCGGTCCGCAACCACCGGGCAGCGGAACGGTCGCGTCGGCAATCGGGCAGCCGACGGACACACGCGCCGCCAGTTGGGCGGCTGGAGTCACTCGGACCCGGTAGCGCAGTGCGCCGGACAGGCGGCGCCTTCGGACGTGCACTGGGTTGATGTCGTGGCGATCGCTGCGTCGTGCCGGCGGGCGGGTGACCTGGGGGCGGGGAGTGCGGACTGCGCGGGTCGCGCAGCCGGATGTCGGCGGCCGGGAGACGGCCTGAGTGAGCGGGCGGCCGCCTCCCGGCGCCTGACGGGCGCTGCGGCGGGTGTCGGGGTGCGCCGCTGTCCAGCCGCCTGGGGAACGGCGGGGATGCGCCCGTGTGGAGCGCCGCGCGGGGTGATGCGCGGCGCGGGGCTGGACGGGTCAGGTGGGGGCCGCCAGCGGCAGCAGGCGCACGCGGCCTGAGCTGACCAGGCGGAGCGGGTCCAGGTAGGCGTGGCCTCGGCGGGCGCCCCAGTGCAGGCACGGGGCGGGGCAGTGGCCCGCCTGCAGGTGGCCGATCACCTCTCCCCGGCGGATAGGGCGGCCCGCGGTGACGGCAGGCGCGATCGGTTCGTAGGTGGTGCGCAGGCCGTTGCGGTGCTGCAGCGACACCAGGGTCCTGGCGGCCACCGCGCCTGCGAAGACGACGGTGGCGTCGCCCGCGGCGAGGACCGGGGTGCCGGCCGGTGAGGACAGGTCGACGCCTCGGTGACCGGGGCCGAACGCGGAGGCGGGGGCCTCGAAGGCTCGCACCACCGGGTGCGGTGGGGGCAGGGGCCATGAGAAGCGGTCGGCCGGCGGGCTCAGGAGGGTGGTGAACAGCAGTGCGGCGGGGAGGAGGGGCATGGGTCAACGGTCGGCCAAGGGCACCTCGGCGACCAGCGGCTATTGGGAATCTGTGGATTACTCGCCGGTTGTGGACAACTACGCCCTGCGAGGTGGGGGCGATTCGAAGTTTGTCGGGGATGGGGAGTAGACTTTTGGGCGCGTCCCGTCTGTGTGCGAGACGACTTCGCGTGCCAACGCAGATCCGACCTGGCTGATCCCAGCAGAGTCGAGTCACGACGTTCGACGGTCCTGACGGTGCAGAGATGCTCCGCGGGTGCGGACGGCGGCAATGGCACCAGGGCTGAAGGCCTACCGGCCGGAAGCGACAACCGAACCGACGCGCAAAGGCGAGACCTCGCGCGTCCGACAGATGAGGTGCGAACCGGCCATGGCCGTCGTAACCATGAGGCAGCTGCTTGACAGCGGCGTGCACTTCGGGCATCAGACCCGGCGCTGGAACCCGAAGATGAAGCGTTACATCTTCACCGAGCGCAACGGCATCTACATCATCGACCTGCAGCAGACGCTGACCTACATCGACCGGGCTTTCGAGTTCGTCAAGGAGACGGTCGCGCACGGCGGGTCGATCCTGTTCATCGGCACGAAGAAGCAGGCGCAGGAGGCCATCGCCAACGAGGCGCTCCGCGTCGGCATGCCCTACGTGAACCAGCGCTGGCTGGGCGGCATGCTCACCAACTTCTCGACGGTCCACAAGAGGCTTCAGCGCCTCAAGGAGCTCGAGTCGATGGAGCAGACCGGCGGTTTCCAGGGTTTCACCAAGAAGGAAATCCTGATGATGAACCGCGAGAAGGACAAGCTGGAGCGCACGCTCGGCGGTATCCGCGACATGTCCAAGGTGCCCAGCGCCGTGTGGATCGTGGACACCAAGAAGGAGCACATCGCGGTCGGTGAGGCTCGCAAGCTGAACATCCCGATCGTGGCGATTCTCGACACGAACTGCGACCCGGACGAGGTCGACTACCCGATTCCGGGCAACGACGACGCGATCCGTTCCGCGGCCCTGCTGACCAAGGTCGTGGCCGAGGCCGCCGCCGCCGGTCTCATGCAGCGCTCCGGTGGTCGTCGCGACGCCGCTGACGGCCAGGACAAGCCCGAGGCCGCCGACGAGCCGCTGGCGGAGTGGGAGCAGGAGCTCCTCACCACCAACGCCGCCGTCGCGACCGAGGCCCCGGCCGAGGCTCCGGCCGAGCAGCCCGTCCAGTCCTGATTTCCCCACGAGGTGCCCGCACACAAGCGGGCACCTCGTGACCTAAGCGCGTACATCGCAGAAGGAAAACGATGGCGAACTACACCACCGCGGACGTCAAGAAGCTCCGCGAGCTGACCGCCGCCGGCATGATGGACTGCAAGAAGGCGCTGGACGAGGCGGACGGCGACTTCGACAAGGCCGTCGAGATCCTGCGCATCAAGGGCGCCAAGGACGTCGGCAAGCGCGCTGAGCGCACCACGTCCAACGGCCTCGTCGCCGTCAAGGACGGCGCGATGATCGAGCTGCGCTGCGAGACCGACTTCGTGGCCAAGAACGCCGACTTCATCGCCCTGGCCGACGACATCGTCGCGCTCGCCAAGGCGAACAAGGTCGCCGACGTCGAGGCCCTCAAGGCCGTCGAGGTCGACGGCAAGACCGTGGACGCGCTGGTCCAGGAGTTCTCCGCCAAGATCGGCGAGAAGCTCGAGCTGGCCAAGGCCGTCGACTTCGACGGCACCGTCTCGGTCTACCTGCACAAGCGCGCTGCCGACCTGCCGCCCGCCGTGGGCGTCCTGGTCGAGTACACCGGCGACAACGCCGATGTCGCCAAGGGTGCCGCGATGCAGATCGCCGCGATGCGCCCGAAGTTCGTCACGCGTGACGAGGTCCCCGAGGAGCTCGTCGCCAACGAGCGTCGCATCGCCGAGGAGACCGCTCGCGAGGAGGGCAAGCCCGAGGGCGCGCTCCCCAAGATCGTCGAGGGTCGCGTGAACGGCTTCTTCAAGGACGTCGTGCTCACCGAGCAGGCTTCCGTGACGGACAGCAAGAAGACGGTCAAGGCTCTCCTGGACGAGGCCGGCGTGACGGTTACCCGTTTCGCTCGGTTCGAGGTCGGCCAGAGCTGATTCGCGCGAGGGCGGGGTTGCGGGTACCAGCGACCCCGCCCTTGGCGTGTCTACAGAAGTTTCCCGGGGCCCAAAGGAGAGGACCTGTGAGCGAAGAAGGTAGCCACGGCTACAGCCGGGTGATGCTCAAGCTCGGTGGCGAGATGTTCGGCGGTGGTGGCGTCGGTGTTGATCCCGACGTCGTCCAGACAGTCGCCCGGCAGATCGCGGCCATCCACCAGTCCGGCGTGCAGGTGGCCGTGGTGATCGGTGGTGGCAACTTCTTCCGGGGGTCCGAGCTCCAGCAACGCGGCATGGACCGGTCGCGCGCCGACTACATGGGCATGCTCGGCACGGTCATGAACTGCCTGGCGCTGCAGGACTTCCTCGAGCGCGAACACGGCATCGACACGCGCGTGCAGACCTCCATCCAGATGACGCAGGTCGCCGAGTCCTACATCCCGCGCCGCGCGATGCGCCACCTCGAGAAGAAGCGCGTCGTGATCTTCGGCGGTGGCGCCGGCCTGCCGTACTTCTCCACCGACACCACGGCCGCCCAGCGCGCGCTGGAGATCGGCTGCGAGATCGTCCTGATGGCCAAGGCCGTCGACGGCGTCTACACGGCCGACCCCAAGATCGACCCGGACGCGCTGATGTTCGACAACATCACCCATCGCGAGGTGCTGGAGCGCGGCCTCAACGTCGCCGACGCCACGGCCTTCAGCCTCTGCATGGACAACAACATGCCGATCCTCGTCTTCAACCTCCTCACCGAGGGGAACATCGCACGCGCGGTGCGTGGTGAGAAGATCGGAACTCTGGTCAGCACCCCCGGTGGCCGCCCGGCCTTCTAGACCTGGTGGGATCTCTCCAGGACCGGGAATTGGGCACGAACACGCAGAGCAAGGAGCAGTCGTGATCGACGAGACCCTCCTCGACGCCGAGGAGAAGATGGAAAAGGCGGTTTCGGTCGCGAAGGAGAACCTCTCCTCCGTCCGAACCGGTCGTGCGACTCCCTCGATGTTCAACCGCATCCACATCGACTACTACGGCTCCATGACGCCGCTGAACCAGATGGCCAGCATCACGGTCCCCGAGGCGCGCATGGCGGTCGTGAAGCCGTACGACGCGGGCCAGCTGAACGCCATCGAGAAGGCGATCCGGGACTCCGACCTGGGCGTCAACCCGAGCAACGACGGTGCGATCATCCGCATCGTGATCCCGCAGCTCTCCGAGGAACGCCGCCGGGACATGGTGAAGGTCGCGAAGTCCAAGGGCGAGGACGCGAAGGTCTCCCTGCGCGGCGTTCGTCGCAAGGCGAAGGAAGAGATCGACAAGCTCGTCAAGGACGGCGAGGTCGGCGAGGACGACGGCGCACGTGGTGAGAAGGAGCTCGAGGCTCTGACCCACCGCTACGTGGCGCAGGTCGAAGAGCTCGTGAAGCACAAGGAAGCCGAACTCCTCGAAGTCTGATGTTCCACTGATGGTTCGCCCGGCCGAGTCGCCGCAGGCGTGATTGCCCAGGCCGGGCGGAGGTCTTGATGGGAGCACAGGTGGCAGGCGGTCCCGCGGACGTCCCCACGTCGAAGCCGTCGCGCGCGGGACGTGACCTGCGCGCGGCGATCCTGGTCGGCGCCGGCCTCGGCGCCATGATCATCGTGTCGCTGCTGACCGTCAAAGAGACGTTCATCGCCATCGTCGCGGCCGCCGCGGCGGTGTCGACGTGGGAGATCGCGAACGCCTTCAAGAAGGCCGGCATCAACGTCGCCCTGTGGCCGGCGTTGATCGGCGGCCAGGCGATCATCTGGCTGTCGTGGCCGCTCGAGCGCTCCGGCATGATGACCGCGTTCGTGGTCACCGTGCTGGTGTGCATGATCTGGCGGTTCCGCGGCGGTTCCGACGGCTACCGGCGCGATCTGAGCGCCTCGGTGTTCACCATCGCGTACATCCCGTTGTTCGCGGCGTTCGCGGCCATGCTCGTGGTTCCCGACGACGGCGCGGGCCGTGCGTTCGCGTTCATCATCGGCGTCGTGCTGTCGGACGTCGGCGGTTATGCGGCCGGTGTCTTCCTCGGCAAGCACCCGATGGCGCCGACGATCAGCCCGAAGAAGTCCTGGGAGGGCTTCGCCGGTTCGCTGACCGCGGGCGCGGTCGGCGGCGCGCTCACGGTGACGATGCTGCTCGACGGCCAGTGGTGGCAGGGCGCGCTGTTCGGTGCCGTGCTCGTCGTCACGGCCACCGCGGGCGACCTGGTCGAGTCGCTGATCAAGCGCGACCTCGGCATCAAGGACATGGGCACGCTGCTGCCCGGCCACGGCGGCCTGATGGACCGGATGGACTCGCTCCTCCCGTCCGCCGTCGCCTCGTGGCTCCTGCTGCACCTCTTCGTGCAGTAGCCGCCGCTAGTCGTCGAACGGGTCGTCCACCGCGGCGAGCGGTTCGGCCTCGATCACGCGGGACTGGTCGATCACCGAGAACGCCATTCCCGCGTGGTCCTCGACCACGGTGATGCGTCCGAACGGGGTGTCGTAGGGCTCGACGGTGACCCGGCCGCCCAGCTCCAGCACCCGGTACGCCACCGAGTCGGTGCCGATCTCGGGCGCGGCGTTGAAGTAGACCATCCAGTGGGAGCGCTCTCCGTACGGGAACTCGCGCCCCATCTTCTGCCGGCCGATGACCTCGGTGCCCTCGACGGACCAGGACGCGTAGTCCAGCCGGTGCCCGTCGCCGATCTGCGTGATGTCGTAGTGGCACAGCTCGCCGAAGAACTCGTCGGCCGCCGCTCCATCACGGGTGTTCAGCTCGGCCCACGCGTAGGCGCCGTGCCCGCCCGTGCCGAACCGCCAGTCCGGTGGCACGTGCCGGAACCCGACGACGGCGCCGGTCGGGTCCGCGATCACCGTGCTCTGCGTGTGGTCCGAGCCGTCCTCGGGGTTGCGCAGCACCGACCCGCCGAGGTGGAAAGCCTTCTCCGCGGTAGCGCGCGCATGTGGCGTGACCAGGTATAACCGCCAGGCATCTGGATCACCCTGGGGTAATCCGGCGACGGGGACGCCGTCCACCATCGCCACCGTGTAGCCGTCGTCGTCGGCGTAGTGCCAGCCGAACAGGCCGGTGTAGAACTCGATCGCGCCCTTGAGGTCGTCGACGGTTCGTTCGACCCAGCACGGACTTCCGGACAGCAACGGCGCGAGCTGGGGCGTGTTGGGCGCGATCGACACTGCCGCCTCCTGCAGGGAAAGAGATGCTGACACGCTACGCCGTGATTGGACGAATTCGTACGGTCACAGGCAAATGGACGTCCTACAGTGGCTTCGTGAGGGGATTCGTGCGGGCGGCGTTGAACGCGGTGCGTCCGGCAGACGTCGTGCCCAGTCCGAACATCTGGCACTGGCCCGACGTGTACGAGGTCGAGAACCGCGCGCAGGACGTCCACGGCGCGATTTGGTCGTCGTTAAGCGAAGAATGTCCGTTTGGTGGCAAGGACGTCGTAGACGTGGGCTGCGGGGACGGCTTCCACCTGCCGCTCTTCGCGCAGGAGGCGAAGTCCGTCACGGGCGTCGAGCCACACCCACCGTTGGTCGTGCGCGCCAAGCACCGCGTCGCCTCACTGCCGAACGCCCGCGTCATTTCCGGTCCCGCACAAGGCTTGCCTCTGGACGACGCCTCCGCGGATCTCGTGCACGCCCGCACGGCCTACTTCTTCGGACCTGGCTGCGAACCGGGCCTGCGCGAGGCGGACCGGGTGCTGCGGCCCGGCGGCGCGTTGGCGATCGTGGATCTGGACGGTTCGGCCGATCCGTACGGACCGTGGCTGCGCGCCGACGAACCGCGCTACGACCCGGCCGTGGTCGAGAAGTTCTTCGCGGACAACGGGTTCTCGCTGCGGCGGGTCACCGCGGAATGGCGTTTCGAGAAGCGCGAGGACCTCGAAGCCGTGTTGCGCATCGAGTTCTCCGCGCAGGTGGCCGAAAGGGCGATCGCTTCTGTGAGCGGGTTGAGCTTTCCGGTCGGCTACCGGCTCCACGTCCGTCGCAAGCCGGAGGGCCTGATCCTGTGACCGAGGGGAGGAGCCTTGGTCGTTGTCATAGATGAAGCCGTTAGGCCGTCCAGGCCGCTCTGGAGTTCGTGATCATGCCGCAAGAACCGTACAGAGGTCTCGTCGCGGCATTTGAAGCCGCTTCTGACTGGGGTTTGGCTCTGAGTGCGCTTGGATGCGTCCATCGAACGTCGGCCGTTCTGGTGGCTGAAGGCGTTGTGGAGGAGGACGCCGCGCCGTTCTCCACGGGCTCCTTGGTGGAGCTGGCTGAGCTGCGCGACACAAGCGCTGTTCTGAGCGCCTTGATGTCGGCGCGGCAAAGTTTGGCGGTCTACGGCGCCGATCCCGAGACTGGCGAGGTGCGGGGGGAGAGCGACCGCGCCGAGCTGCTGGCCATGGCATCGGAACTGGTGTTGAGGGCCGATGCAAACGCGGATCGCGCCTTCCTGGAGGAATGGGCGAGCATGTGCTCCTCCATCTCTATCGATGTGATGCAACACCTGGACTGCATGGAACTGCGGGCGGTGGCTGAATTCGGTTCGACATCGCCCAGCCCGTATGAGGACGTCCCGCCGTTGCCTGCGGCGGAGATCCAGGCTCAGCTGGAGATCTTGCGGCTCGTGGACGGGCGGGACGCTGACGCTTTGACTCACATGGCGAAACTGTCGGATGCGCTGCGAAGCGCACTCGTAGTCATCGCTGCCGAAGCGGTCAGCAGCGGAGAGCTGGACTAGGGCCGATCGAGAAGAAGCGAAACGCAGGACGATCGGGGCAAGGTGGTCGTGGCTGAGGTGTGCGGCAATGTCGCGCTGATGGAAGGTGCTTTGGAGATGCTGGACAGCAAGGAAGTTTTGCCACTGCACCTGGAGCACCCTTTCCAGGTGTGGTCGTACAGCCACTCTCACCGCATGCTCGTCTTGCGTGGACGGCCCGGGGAAAATTACGATCACTATGTGGACGTCGAGTTCGGCAACGTGCTCGGAATGAAGCTTGCAACCGGTTACGCGAGACTTTCAGTGGAGGCCGCTGCCGACGCGTCCGAGATGGATGACTTCCTGCGTTCGCCCAAACGCTACGAAGACAGGTTCATGAAACTTGTGGTTTCGGACGGTGAGCGCATGGGATTTGTCGTGTGTGGGCGGGTCAGAGTGCTCCGTGGGATCGGCTGGCAGAACCCGAGGTCGTAGGCCCCTGTCCGCTCAGCCGTTTAGGCTCGGGTTCGTGGAGAAGCGAAACGCAGGCAGGTTGAACCGTCAGGTCGGCGTCGTGGGACTGGGTTGCTGGCAGCTCGGCGCCGACTGGGGCGAGGTGGACGAGAGCGACGCGCTCGCGTTGCTGCACGCCGCCGCCGACACGGGGGTCGACTTCTTCGACACCGCCGACGTGTACGGGGACGGCCGCAGTGAGACGCTCGTCGGGCGGTTTCTGAAGGAGCGCAAGGACGACGGGATCTTCGTCGCCACGAAGATGGGGCGGCGGCTGCCGGCGCAGGTCGCTGAGGGGTACTCGCGGGAGAACTTCCTCGCGTGGAACGACCGGAGCCGCCGCAATCTCGGTGTCGACACGTTGGACCTCGTGCAGTTGCACTGTCCGCCCACCGCGGTCTACAGCCGTGACGAGGTGTACGACACCTTGGACGAGATGGTCGAGCAGCAGCGGATTGCCGCCTATGGCGTGTCCGTGGAGAAGGTCGAGGAGGCGTTGGAGGCGATCCGGCGTCCGAACGTTGCCAGTGTGCAGATCATCCTGAACGCGTTCCGGCTCAAGCCCCTCGAAGAGGTGCTGCCCAAGGCCGCCGAGGCGGGGGTCGCGATCATCGCGCGGGTGCCGCTCGCGTCCGGGTTGCTGACCGGGAAGTACGACAAGGCGACGACCTTCGGTGCGGACGACCACCGCAACTACAACCGCAACGGTGAGGCCTTCGACGTCGGCGAGACCTTCTCCGGGGTGCCTTACGAGGTCGGCCTGGAGGCTGTTGAGCGGCTGCGTCCGCTGGTGCCGGAAGGTGCCACGATGGCGCAGTTCGCGCTCAGGTGGATCGTGGACCAGTCCGGCGTCACGGTGGTGATTCCCGGTGCTCGCAACGTGGAGCAGGCGCGGGCCAACTCGCAGGCGGCCTCGCTCGAACCGGTGGACGGCAAGGCCGTCGCCGAGGTGTACGACGAGCTGATCCGGCCGCACGTGCACGACCGGTGGTAGGTCACTCCTCGGCGAGGATGGCGTACAGCTTGCGTCGCAGCTCGTTGTAGAGCTCGGCCGCGCGGGTCTTCTGCTCGGGCGTGCCCGCGTGGGAGATCTGCTCCATCGCGGCGCCCAGCAGGCGGACGGCTGTGCGCAGTTCGCCGTCGACCGGGTCGAGCTGGATCTCGATGTCGCGCCAGGGCGGGGCCGGGTGCTCCGTCCTGGCGTGCTCGGTGAGGGTGAACAGCTTCTTGCCTCCTTCCTCCGCCGCGGAGACGAGGCCCTCGTCGGCGAGCATCTGCAGCGTCGGGTAGACCGAGCCGGGGCTCGGGCTCCACATGCCGCCGGTACGCCTGGCGATCTCCTGGATGATCTCGTAGCCGTGCATCGGCCGTTCTGCCAGCAAGGACAGAACGGCCGCCCGGACGTTGCCGCGCCTCTGGCGGCCGCCCCTGCCGCCGCCCCCGAAGGGTCCGTGGCGGTGCCTGTGGTGGTGATCTCTGTGGTGTGGTTTCATCATCATGTCGTTAACGATATATCGGAACCTATCGCGATGCAACGGTCTTGTGTTGGTGAAGTTCGTGGGACACTAGATGTGCTATGACCTCGCTTCCCCTTGTCTTCGACGCGCCCAAGCGCGGCCTGCCGCCGCGCCACCTGGTCGACCTCACGCCCGCCCAACGCGCGGAAGCCGTTGCGGCCCTTGGCGAGAAGCCGTTCCGGGCCAAGCAGCTGTCGAACCACTACTTCAGCCGTCTGACCGTCGACCCGGCCGAGATGACGGACATCCCGGCGACCACGCGCGACAAGCTCGTGGCCGACCTGATGCCGCCGTTGTTCACGGTCGTGCGCAAGGTCACTGCCGACGAGGGCACCACGTCGAAGACGCTGCTCCGCGCGCACGACGGCACGCTCATCGAGTCCGTCCTCATGCGCTACCCGGACCGCGCGACGCTGTGCATCTCGTCGCAGGCCGGCTGCGGCATGGCGTGCCCGTTCTGCGCGACCGGCCAGGGCGGCCTGCAGCGCAACCTGTCGACCGCGGAGATCGTGGACCAGGTGCGCCTCGGCGCCGCCGCCATGCGTGACGGCGACCTGCCCGGCGGTCCCGGCCGCCTGTCGAACATCGTCTTCATGGGCATGGGCGAGCCGCTCGCGAACTACAAGCGCATCCTCGAGGCCGTTCACCGCATCTGCGACCCGGCGCCGGACGGCCTGGGCATCTCGCAGCGCCACGTGACGGTGTCGACGGTCGGTCTCGTGCCCGCGATCAAGAAGCTGACCGAGGAGAACCTGCAGGTCCGTCTCGCGGTGTCGCTGCACACGCCGGACGACGAGCTGCGCGACACGCTGGTGCCGGTCAACACGAAGTGGAACGTCGCCGAGGTGCTGGAGGCGGCGCGCGCCTACGCGGACAAGACCGGCCGCCGCGTCAGCATCGAGTATGCGCTGATCCGCGACATCAACGACCAGGGCTGGCGCGCCGACCTGCTCGGCAAGAAGCTGCGCAAGCACCTCGGGCAGCTCGTGCACGTGAACCTGATCCCGCTGAACCCGACGCCGGGCAGCAAGTGGGACGCGTCGCCGAAGCCGGTGGAGCGGGAGTTCGTGCGGCGGGTTCGCGAGCAGGGCGTCGAGTGCACCGTGCGGGACACGCGCGGGCAGGAGATCGCCGCCGCCTGCGGTCAGCTCGCCGCCGAGGGCTGACCTCGCCGTCTGGTCTTGGGTTTGGGTGGCTTGCGCGGCGCTGTGTGCTTGATGAACCCGAAGCTCACGGGAACGCGCATCACGCGGTCCAGTGCCTTGATGTTGCGTGCGAGGCTGATGCGCGAGAAGAGCGGCAGGTTGAGCGACTTCTCGTTGGGATCCTTGCGCGTGATGATCGCGAAGACGACCGCGTAGTTGCCGCTGTGGACGGCGGCCACGAGGGCGTCGACGTCGCTGTGCTCGTTGGCCTTGGTCCTGATCAGCTTGACCAGTCGTCCCGGCGCGCTGTCCTCGCTCCTGAGCAGCTCGACGGAGTTGGTCCCCTGGTTGAACAGGTGGCTCAGCAGGCTCGAGTCCGTGGAAATCTTGACATGCACCAGCGTCGCCTTGCCGTCGTCGGCGAGGTAGATGTCGCACGGCTCGATGCCGGTTTGCCCCTTCGGGCTCACGCTCGTCCTGTCGAGGCACACGAAGCCGGATTTCTTGCCCATGTCCGCGTTGTAGTCGCCTTCGAGGTCCTGCGGACAGTCCGCCAGGAACGCCAGGTCCGACCAGAACGGGTCGAGCCTGGCTCGCAGGTCCGAAATGTATGAGCTGTCGACCTCGTACCAGTTCCCTTCGTTGAGGTAGAAGGTGGACCCGCTCGTTCCGTCGGCCGTGTCGAAGTGCAGTGACTTGAAGATCGTGTAGCTCTGCCGGACCTCACCGAACTCATCGGTCAAAGCCAGGCGATGTGACTTCAACTGCTCGACGGTCAGACCGTCGACGGACAGGCCGGACTCGTCCAGGTGCTGGTAGTAGTGCTCGATCGCCACGTCCGGGTAGAGCATGCTTCGACCGGCGTTGAGGAATCTGACGTAGAGGCTGTCGTTGTCGTGCTCGTAGTCGATCAAGGCGGGCGTCGTGAGACGCACGCTGTCTGCTCGTGCGTGCACATCTGCCAGAAGCGTTGTGTTGAGGTCGGCGATCCGGCCGGGGTCACGGACCGGCGCGATCTTCTGGATGTCGGGGAAGCTCGTGAGGTAGGAATCGTCTTGGTAGAGGACGAGCAAGCGTGAACACAGCTTGGTCAGCTCGTCGGACGGGACGGGCGTGCTGATTCGCAGACTGCTCGCGCCGGTCGCGTGCCGAACTATGTCGGCGTGCTCGTCCTTCACCTTGCCGGTGATGCTCTTGAGAACCGCGCTGTCCGCGTCGAAGTCGAAGTAGGTGAGGTCGGTTTCCAACGCGTGCTGTGTGCGTTGCCGGCGTGCTGAACCGGGCTCGACCGTGTCCGTGTTCTTGAGCTTCTGCGGATCCACGCAGTTCAGCGTGGTTCTGATGCCGAAGTCGTACTCGTAGGACTCGTCCTTCAGATTGTGCGCCACGTGGCCGAAGCAGAGCACGAACACGCGTTCGTCCACGGGGAGGAAGACCATCGCGCCCTTGCTCGACTGGAGAAGTGTGCGCTGAACCCCGAAGTAGGCCTTCCACCAGGGCGAATGCCTGGGGCCGTCGTGGACGAGCAAGGTCGCCCCTGTCGGGAGGTTGTCGGCGTCCGCAGAGCGCAGTGAGTTGTTCGCTTCGAGCGCGTTGAGAGCGTCGAACGACTCCTTGAGCAAGTAGATCGAGAAGGGTCTGCTGGGCGCCATGCGTCCAGGGTTCGGCACGCGTGTGGATCGAACGTTGATGCGTTGTCGTCGAGATCGAAATCAGTCGCCGAACGCCCCGCCGGGCTTTACCGTTCCCGCGATGAAACTCGAGGGGGAACGCTGGCGCACGCTCGTCAGCACGGTCAGGCTGGGGCGGGACGAGTACCGGGTGGTGCAGCCGGCCCGGCCGTTGCGCCATGCGCCGTTGTACGAGGGGTACATGGGCGTCGAGACGTGCGTGACCAAGACGTCGGCGCTCGACATCGCCATGGCCTGGGCGTTCGCGATGCGGTCGCCGCGCACGTTGGTGTACCTGCCGTTGCGGCAGAGCGACTGCGAGTGCCGTAGCGCCGACGGGCCCGCGCTGGACATGGTGCTGCTGCACCACAGTCTCGGGTTCCGGTTGTCGAAGTGGCGGGACGTGCGCGCCAGGCTTCGGGGTGGCCGGTCGCACACCGTTGTGTGTCAAGGGATGCCGCAGGAGCGTGCGTTGCCTCGGTGGGAACAGGGGGTGCTGCGCGGGGAGATCGCGGAGAGCACCGTGTTCATCGTTGGCGACAGGTCCTCGTTCCAGGCCGGCGGTCAGGCGTTCCGGCAGTTGGTCGAGGACTGCCCCCGGCACATGCACGAAGTTCCTGGCACGCACTGCTGCGCCGAGCTCACCCCCAAGGACCGGTACTGGAACTGGTTGCACGTCGTGTATTGCGACGAACACCGGGTCAGCACGCGCCGATGAAGATCGAAGGGGAACGCTGGCGCACGCTCGTCAGCACGGTTCGGCTGGGGCGGGACGAGTACCGGGTGGTGCGGCCCGCCCAGCCGGTGAAGCACGCACCGCTGTACGAAGCATGCGTGGGCGTTGAGTCGTGTGTGGACAAAGCCGCGGCACGGATGATGGCGATGGCGTGGGCGTTCGCGATGCGGTCGCCGCGCACGTTGGTGTACTTGCCGCTGCGGCAGAGTGCCGCGGAGGAGTGCGTCTGGAGCGACGGCCCGTTCCTGGACCTGGTGCTGCTGCACCACAGTCTGGGTTTCCGGCTGTCGAAGTGGAAGGAAGTGCGTGCCAGGCTCCGGGGTGGGCGGCCGCACACCGTTACCTGTCAAGGGTTCGGGCCGGAGCCCGACTACGAACGTCTGCACTGGCGGGACAACCGGGACGTGCTGCGCGGGGAGATCTCGGGCGACACCGTGTTCATGGTGGGCAGCGCGCCCGCGTTCCACTCGCAGGGACAGGAGTTCCGGAAGTTGGTCGAGAATGGCCCTCGGTTCATGCACGAGAACCCCGGTGAGCACTGCTGCGCGGAGATCACCGAGGATCGGCGGCACTGGAACTGGATGCACCTGATCTACTGCCACGAACATCGCGTCCATGCCTGAGGGGGCCTCGAAATCATGGGTGTCATGTACGACTACTTCGCCGCGCCGTCCGACGAACTCGCGGCCGCGACGATCGACGGCGGGCCGGTGGGGCTGTTCAGGACGGTCGAGACGAAGGCGCTCGATCCTGTCGTGGTGATGGGGCAGTTGGAGGAGTTGCTCACCGGCCGCCCCTACGACGACATCACCGACGACCCGCGGTGTGGTCACGCCCTCGTGCTCGAAGAGGACGGTGAGGTCCTGGTCCTCACCGTCACCGACGGGGTGCGGGACGGGCTCAGCGAGGCGAGCGGGCTGGACGAGATCGCGGTGGCCTGGGCGCGGATCGAAGAGCTGGAAGGGGCCGATCCGCTGGTGCTGGCCGGCGTGCTCCACGAGCTCAAGGCCTTGGCCGTGGAAGCGGTGAAGAACGGCGAACGGCTCTACTGCTGGGTGTGCGTCTAGGGCTTCACCTCGGTCAGCACGCCCGTTGCCACGTCGAACACGAAGCCGCGCACCGAGTCCTTCACCGGCACGAACGGGTTGGCGGTGATGCGGCCGATCGACTGGCGCACGTCCTCCTCCAGGTCGCCGAACGCCTCGGCGGACCAGGCGGGCTTCACGCCGACCTCGTCCTGGATCGAGCGCTTGAACTCGTCGTCGGTGAACGTCAGCATGCCGCAGTCGGTGTGGTGGATGAGGATGATCTCGCGCGTGCCGAGCAGGCGCTGGCTGATGGCGAGCGAGCGGATCTCGTCCTCGGTCACGACGCCGCCGGCGTTGCGGATGACGTGCGCCTCGCCCTCGTTCAGGCCCAGCACGCGGTACACGTCGATGCGGGCGTCCATGCACGCCACGACGGCCACGTGCTTGGCCGGGGGCAGGGGGAGCGGGCCCGAGAACTGGGCGGCGTAGGTGGCGTTGTTGGCGAGCAGTTCGTCGGTCACCGACATGATTTCTGTCCTCTCACCGGAGATGTACAGGTGAGCAAACTGTCGTATGCGCATACCTGCAACAGCGCCCGGAAGGTGGGAATGCCGCCTGATCGGACATAAGCGGGGGCCGACGCAACTGGAGCCGTACCGGAACAGGACAGGCGGCCGTGCGGCTACCATCCGGGCTCGTGGGGGAAGACAACAGGCTCGTCGCGGGCAGATACGCGACGCTCAGGGAGCTCGGCCGGGGCGGCATGGGGGTCGTCTGGCTGGCCGAGGACAGGGTCATCGGACGGCAGGTCGCGCTCAAGGAGCTGCGGACCACCGAGACCGAGCGGGTGCTGCGGGAAGCCCGCACGGCAGGCCGCCTGAACAGTCCGAACGTCGTCGGCATCTACGACGTCATCGTCGAGCACGGTGTGACGTACCTGGTCATGGAACTCGTCGAGGCGCCCACGCTCTCCGAGGTCATGACCCGCAGGAGTCTCACCGAGGACGAGGTCGCGAACATCGGCCTGCAGACGCTCAACGCGCTGGAGGCGGCGCACGCGGCGGGCATCGTGCACCGGGACGTCAAGCCCAGCAACATCATGGTGCTGCCCGACGGACGTGTGAAGCTCGCCGACTTCGGCATCGCCCGCGCGATGGACGATCCGGGACTGACGGCGACCGGCGGCATCATGGGCTCGCCCGGTTACATGGCGCCGGAGCTGTTCGCGGGCAAGCAGCCGTCACCGGCGAGCGACCTGTGGGCGTTGGGCGCCACCATGTTCCACGCCGTCGAGGGCCGTTCTCCGTTCCAGCGCGACACGACTGCGGCCACCATGCACGCGATCATGTACGAGGAACCGGCGCTGCAGCGCACCAGGGGCCCGCTCGGCGACACGATCATGGCCCTGCTCAGCCAGGACGACACGCGCCGGCTCACGGCGGCCCAGCTGCGGGGGCGGCTCAGCGGCGCCACGACCGTGGTCAAGCCGCTGACGCCGTCCGAGCAGACCGTCGTGATCGAACCCGTCACCGGCTACGTCACGCCGAACACGCCGACGCACGCGGACTGGGACGAGAAACCCAAGTCCCGCAAGAAGATCGGGGTGTTCGCGGGTGCCGCGGCCGCGGTCGTGGTGATCGCGCTCACCGCGGTGTTCCTCCTCAGGCCGGAGATCCAGCAGGGCAGGGCGGCCGCCCAGCAGGGGCCGAGCTCGGAACAGCCGTCGGCGAACGCGAGCAGCACCGCGTCGAGCGCACCGGCGAGCAGCAGCAGTGCCGCGCCGAGCAGCAGCGCGGCACCGTCGTCCAGCCAGCCGTCGAAGCCCTCCCAGTCGACGCAACCGGGTCAGCCACAGCCACCGACGACGCAGCCGAAGCCGCCGCGCGAGACGCTGGTGCTGACCCGTCACCTGAAGGCGAGCGGCTACCACTTCAGCGGCACGTCACGCGTGGCCACGCCGGCGGGTTTCAGCGCGGAGGCGGTCAACCTCGGCAAGCTCCTCGCGAAGGAGGAGGCGGGCACGAAGCCGCTCTACGCCTGCCGCATCAACGGGTCCGAGGACCACATGACCTCGGTCTCGCCCACCTGCGAAGGTCAGACGGTCGTCAGCGCCACCCCGCTCGGTCACGTCTTCACCGGCAAGCCCGCCGACGTGCCCTCTCTGCCGCTGTACCGCTGCCTGTTCAAGGGCACGCACTTCGACTCGCCCGACGTGAACTGCGAGGGCTACCAGCGGGAGTTCCAGTTCGGCTGGGTCGTCGGCTAGCGGGTCGTGGCGGGTTCCAGGCCGATCGGGTCGGCGCTGTCGAACGTCTCGCGCGCTTCGGCGACAGTCTCGTAGTTCTTCTGCGCCCACAACCGCAGCGCGGCCAGCGGCTCGGTGACGCTGCGCCCGAGCTCGGTCAGCTCGTACTCGACGCGCAACGGCACCGAGGGGTACACCGTGCGCGTGACGAGCCCATCGCGTTCCAACGTGCGCAACGTCTGCGTGAGCATCTTCTGGCTGACGCCCTCCAGCCGGCGCTTGAGCTCACCGAACCGCTTGGGCCCGTCTTCCAGGTCGCCGATCACCAGCGCCGTCCACTTCGACGCGACCATGTCCAGCAGGTCGCGGCACGGACACATCTTGAGGTAAACGTCCCTGATCACGGGTAGTTTCTACCAGGTACCTAGTGCACAAGATAGTGCCTGATTGCGAAAAGAGACCTGCTCTCCCATGCTTGACGGCATGCGAGCGATCATCCAGAACGAGTTCGGCGGCCCCCTGACTCTCACCGACGTGCCCAAGCCGTCACCACTTCCGACGGAGGTGCTGGTCAGGGTGCACGCGGCGGGCGTCAACCCGGTCGACTGGAAGACCAGCGCGGGCAGCGGCATGGCCGGGATGCAGACGTTCCCGTTCATCAACGGCTGGGACGTCTCCGGCGTGGTCGAGGAGGTCGGCTTCGGCGTCACGACCCTCAAGCCCGGCGACGAGGTCTACGGCATGCCGTGGTTCCCCCGTGCCGCGGGCGCGTACGCCGAGTACGTCACGGCCCCGTCCCGTCACTTCGCGAAGAAGCCGAAGAGCCTCACCCACGTCGAGGCGGCCGCACTCCCGCTCGCCGCGCTCACCGCTCACCAGATCTTGATCGACACCGCGGAGGTGCAGAAGGGCCAGAAGGTGCTGATCACGGCTGCGGCGGGCGGCGTCGGTCACCTCGCGGTCCAGATCGCGAAGGCCCACGGCGCGTACGTCATCGGCACGGCGCGGGAGCCCAAGCACGCGTTCCTGAGGGACCTCGGTGCCGATGAGGTGGTCGACTACACCAAGGGCGACTACGAAGGCACCGACGTCGACGTGTTCGTCGACCTCGTCGGCGGTTCGTCACCCGAGTCGGTGCGTCCCGGCGGGTTGTTCGTCGGCGTGCCGTCCGGAGTGGACAGGCCGCTGCGCGACGACATCAGGACCAGCCCGATCCTGGTCGAACCCGACCGCGCGGGTCTGGAGGCGATCGCGGCGCTGGTCGAGTCGGGCGAGCTCAGGGTGCACGTCGACGCGACGTTCCCGCTGGAAGACGCCGGAAAAGCACATGCCCTGGGCGGGACGGGCCGCACCCAGGGCAAGATCGTGCTGGAGACGCTCTAGCGACGCCACGGCTTCTTGCTGCGCGCGGCGTCCCACAGCAGGAACGCGATGATCGAGACCCCGGTGGCGACGAGGAAGATGTCCTCGGTCTTGCCGTGGTGGTTGCCGATCAGCATCAGGAAGCAGAAGATCGCCGAGAGCCAGCCCGCGATGCGGGTGCCCTTGGGGAACGTGCCGTGCCAGCCCCACTCGTGCGACGGCTCCTCGTGAGGGTCGACGGCAGGACGCTTGTCCAGTTCCGAGGACGTAGCCACGGTTTCCTCCACTGCTCATCCGGATTACGAAGCCATCGTCGCACATGACGGTGAGCACGGAGGTGTGAGGTCGCGCGCGCACGACTGACGAGCGAGGTCGCACGGGTCTAGGCTCTTCGAGGCCTACCCGTCCGATCTTGTGAAGGCGCCTCGACTTGACCGGCTTCTCTCCCGCCGAGGGCTCAACCCCGGACACGTTCGCCCCCGTCGAGATCGGTCTGCACGGTGTGCGCAAGCGCTTCTCGGACCAGGTGGCGGTCGACGGCGTCTCGCTCGACGTCCACGAGGGCGAGTTCTTCTCGGTGCTCGGGCCCTCCGGCTGCGGCAAGACCACGGTCCTGCGCATGATCGCCGGGTTCGTGGACCCGGACGAGGGCCGCATCGAGCTCGACGGCAACGACATGGTGGGCGTCCCTCCCCACCGGAGGGACGTCAACACCGTCTTCCAGTCGTACGCGCTGTTCCCGCACATGTCGGTGTGGGACAACGTCGCGTACGGGCTCAAGCGCAAGAAGATCCGCGGCGCCGAGCTGAAGAAGCGCGTCGGCGAGCACCTCGAACTGGTGCGGCTGTCGCAGTTCGCCCAGCGCCGGCCCGCGCAGCTCTCCGGTGGCCAGCAGCAGCGCGTCGCCATCGCCCGCGCGCTCGCCGCCGGTCCGCGGTTGCTGCTGCTCGACGAACCGCTCGGCGCGCTCGACGCCAAGCTCCGCAAGGAACTGCAGATCGAGCTGATGCGCATTCAGCGCGAGGTCGGCACGACGTTCCTCCACGTCACGCACGACCAGGAAGAGGCGCTGGTCCTCTCGCACCGCATCGCCGTGATGAACGCGGGCAGGATCGAGCAGGTCGGCTACCCCGAGGACGTCTACGAACGGCCCGCGACCCGGTTCGTCGCCGGGTTCATCGGCACGTCCAACGTCCTCGGCGCCGAGGTGTCCGGTGTGGACGGTGGCCTGGTGTCGCTGACGGCTCCCGGCGCCACGAACCTGCGCGCCAAGTTCTCCGGCAGCGTCAGCCACGGCCGCAAGGTCGCCGCGACCGTGCGGCCGGAGAAGGTGCACCTGTTCAACGAGTCCGCCGAGCCGCCGACCGGCTGGTGCGTGCTGCGGGGCGTCGTTCAGGACGTCGTCTACACGGGCGTGTCCACGCAGTTCGTGGTCGGCACGCCCGGAGGCGTGCTCACGGCGTTCGTGCAGAACGCCCAGCGCATCGACGACGCGGGCGCGCCCGGTCAGTCCGTGCGGGTGGCCTGGGACCCCGAGTTCACCGTGCTGCTGGAGCCGGACGATGGCTGAGCAGGTCCGGATCGCCCGGCTGTGGGACGTCGACAGCCCACGGGTGACCCGGCGCACGATGCTGGGCTCGATGGCGTTCTTCGCGCTCGCCGCCTGCGCGGTCGGCCCGGCGCCGATCGATTCCGGCGGCCCGAGCGCGGGCAGGGCCGCGAACCTGGCCGACGAGCCCAAGCTCAACTTCTACAACTGGACCGACTACATCGCGCCGGAGACGTTGCCGGGCTTCACGTCCGTGAGCGGCATCGAGGTCACGTACGACAACTTCTCGACCAACGACGAGATGGAAGCCAAGATCGCGTCCGGCCAGGCTGGGTACGACCTGGTGGTGCCGAGCGACAACTTCCTGCGCCGGTTCCTGCGGTCCGGCCTGCTCCAGCCGCTGGACCACGACGCGATCCCGAACCTGCGCAACCTGGAGCGGCGGTTCGTGGAGGCCGAGTACGACCCCGGCAACCGGTACTCCGTGCCGTGGGCCTGGGGCACAACGGGTCTGGCGTACTCGAGGTCGCAGATCGGCGGCGACGTCACCGGCTTCGACGCCTACGACCTGCCGAACGCCCAGGGGCGCAGCTCGATCCTCGACGAGGCCCGTGACGGCATGGCCATCGGACTGCTGAAGCTCGGCCACGACCCGAACACCACCGACGCGCGGCAGATCGACGACGCGGCGAACTTCCTGCTGTCGTTGAAGAAGAAGCTCGGCCAGATCACCTCCGACGTGATCGAACCGCTGACCTCGGGCCAGGTGCGGCTGGCGCAGTCGTACTCCGGCGACGCGTTCCAGGCGCGCGCCGCCGACGACGACATCGGGTACGCCATCCCCGTGGAGGGCGGACTGTCCTACGTGGACCTGCTCGTCATCCCGAAGGACGCGCCGCACGCCGCCAACGCGCACCGGTTCATCGACTACGTCCTGGGCGCCGAGGCAGGTGCGGCGCTGTCCAACGCCGTCCGGTACGGCAGCCCCAACGCCGCCGCGAAGCCTCTGATCGACGAGGAGCTGCTGAACGACCCGGTGGTCTACCCGCCGGACGAACAGCTGGCGAAGCTCCCGTTCACCAAGGACCTCGGCGGCGACGCCGAAGCGCTCTACGCGGACGCCTGGACGAAGGTCAAGACCGGCTGACCGGCATGCTCCTCATCCCGCGGATCACCACCGAGTCGCGGAACACCACCGGGCCCGTCTGCCGCAGGTCCGGCATCCGGCGGGCCAGCGCGCGGAACGCCACCTCGCCCTCCATGCGCGCGAGCGTCGCGCCCAGGCAGTAGTGGATGCCGCTGGAGAACGCCAGGTGCTCCGGCTTGTGCACGCGCATCACGTCGAACTTGTGCGGCTCGGGGTAGACCTCCGGGTCGCGGTTGGCGGCGGCGATCAGCAGCGTCACGACCTCGTCCTTGCCGATCCCGTGGACCCGCTCGTGCGCGATCCTGCTGGTCATCTGCACCGGCGGCGCCCAGCGCAGCGTCTCCTCGACCACGGCGGACGCGAGTTCCGGGTTGGCCACCGCGTGGCTCGTCGTGAACCAGAGGCCACCCTCACCGGTCAGCGGCCCGAGTGCGCGCAGCCGCTCGTAGATCGGATGCGGGTCTTCATGTCCGGTCAACCGCTCCAGCACCACTTACCGTTACCTGAGGTGTGAGTGAATGTGAGTCCACTGTGTTCAGGCAGCCGGCGCCTTGCGGCGTCGGCGTTGGCCCGCCGGGGCGGGTCTTCC